>NZ_VFIA01000015.1 GCF_014282275.1 Spirosoma utsteinense | reverse complement strand
GCGCGTCGCACCATCTGTTTTTCCAAGTCGGTTTTAATGCACGACACGGTGATTGGGTTGCTGATTAACCATCTCTTTTTCAAGCTTAATATCCACTTTTAAGGCACGACCATCAGATCAATAATTGATTTCACCATTGTTGCTTGAGACAATGGTGGGCTTTGATTACTATCATAATCCCCACCGTACAACTTGATTCGGTTAAAGAATGGGGACTTTTCATGAGCATTTAATGCAAGCACAATTTGTAACGCCGTTTTTTGTGGAGAGTCTTTGGTCGTTAATCCAAATAAACTATAAACTAAACTTTCTGAGACCCTCTTCTGGGTCCTATTAATAGTAGAGAATATCATTGCCTGATACTCAAGCGTCTTATCTATAAAAAATGACACCACTAACTGTATACCTAATAAGTCTTTGAGTCGTTGGCTATAATATTTTAGCTTTGATTGTAAGCCAGCGCTATCAGGACTTTTTACTAAGGTTTTATTTAGAGAATTTATGTGTTCTCTAAGCCGTTCAATAGCGACTTCGATACCTCTAATTCTATGTTGACCATCAATTATGGTTATAAATACATGCCCAGTATCTGCATTATTCTTATCTTTAGCTAATTCTTTATATACACGTTCTTGTAAAAAAATTTCTATAGTCGATAAATGTTTCCGCTGTTTATCAATTACTTGATTAGGAATTGATAAAACTATATTAGTGGGAAATGTAGCTTCGGGATCTTCAATTAAAAAATCTGCTATTTTCTCTACACGAGAGCTTTCCACATCCCGCTGAATTGAGTTATTATATATGGGCTCATTCTGTTCATCATATCCAACAATTAATCTTTTTGTATACTTTGTAAACCGAAGAATTTGTTCAATAGTAAATACACTGACCACAAAATCTTGCTGATTTTGCATTACAGGTATACCTATAATCTGATTATTTACATTTAATTCCATATAACTTATTGGCTCCAACTATTTCCATGACCTACATCCCTTCCACGCATGTCATCAAAAAAAGTTTCATTAATTATATTTTCATTATCAGCATTCGCTAATATCCAAGATGACACAGAGAAGAATGTACCCAAAATAGCAGGGACGAAGGCCCAAAAAGATTTACACTCATAAGTCCACCACATTAAAAAAACAGCTAAAGCGTACAGAATAAAAGACCACATCATAATGGATTTTTTATTCTGTAGTTTTGGCGATATATTGAGATCTATAAATGAAGTTGCTATAACCGAAATAAAGAAAGTTGCTAATCCTTCAGCGACTTTGTATGAATCACTCTCACAACTATCATAGACTTCTTTCATTGTAAAGAAAACTCCTACAAAGCCTGACATCATCACAATGATTAAATATGCGACAAATGATGACGTCCATGGTTTTTTAAATCTATCTAGTATTTCATTCAAAAGGCTCATAGAGATATTACTTATTAAACCGTTCCAATTTCATCAACTCCCCTCTTTTAAATTCCTTTAAACTCGTCACGGCCTGGCCGTTTTCGATTTTCTCCATGCTGCGGGCCAATACTAAACCTTCTTTCTCGCTGTAGCCCAGGAAACGGCTCATGAGTTTCAGGTTGCGGTTCTTGATGTTGAGCAGGAAAACGTTGGCGCAGTTGGCCGAAAAATCCATGTCGGCCTGAATGAACTCTTCGATTTGCTGCGATACCAGCACCACCATCACACCCTTTGAGCGGATTTCGCGGAGCATGGTATCCAGAATGGCGCGTGACTTGGGCTCCCTGAAAATATTATGGGCCTCGTCAATCAGGAAGACGTACCGGATGGCTTGCAGGGGGTTGCCAAAATCATCTACCTCCACGGGTGCGTCGTCCATGTTCATGAACGTGTTGTGGATATAGTTAATCATCAGGAACGTAGCCGTAAACCGTACCGAGTCGTCCAGGCCGGAGCCTAAACTGATGTAATAATTCTGGTTCAGAAAGCTGTTTTTGACATCGGTGGCCGGGGCAAACATGTCCAGTTCACTAAGACTGTCCATGATTTGCGTCAACGTGCCGGGCCGCCCACCCGTAACAGTACGCAACTCGTCGTTTATGTCGGACAGCGATGGGTATTCGCCGTTCTTTTTGGCGTCGAAAGCGGCTTTCGTGGCTTCCTTTAATTGCTGCTGTTGCACCGGCCCCATGCGCGATGCATATTTCATCACAATGTCAACAAACTTGCTGATTCCCTGGATCTTGTTCTTGCTGTTCACATTGTCGATGAACGACAGGGGATTGAACGGAAACGGTGTTTGAGGTACGTCGATATACGTGGCCCTTGTGGCATCGAAGAACGGTTGCCGACGCGGCCGGTCGCCGGGCTGCATTCCTTTGAAGTCGAAATAAATGAAGTTAACGGCTCCGTTCGATACGGCCACAATCTGTTGCAGCAGGCTAAGGGCAAACTGCGTTTTACCACTTCCCGACTCACCCGCCACCGCTACGTGTGCGTTCGTGTGTAACTGCACGTCGTTCATAATCGCCGTTAGCTGCTCGCCCGACTCAATGTCGTAGCCAACCGTAACGCCCAGTCGCCCGGCAAAGTACCCTTTTTTGATGGTCTGATTGTTATTGGCAACCGATGTAAGGGGTACGTCGGCATCTTCGAGCGCTTCAATACCTTTCTCCACTTCGTCAAACAGAAAGTCGAGCCCGGTGTAGGTCTTGTTTTGCTGGAATAGCTTGTCCATCATATCAAGACCATCATCCAAGTGCATTTTGATGTACCTGGCCAGATTACCGTCTGTGCTGGAAATCCGGTAGTGCTGGCAAACGAGGGCGATATAGAGCGACCGGTTTTTGCCCAGCAAAATCTGATCGGTGTATTCCTTACCCTTACTATCCTGAAGGTCGGTTTCCAGGCTGAGCCGGTTGCCTTTGGAAAGCGAATAGGTCAAAGCCATACGGGCTACCACGTTTTCGCTCAGGCGGGTGGAGCCGCCAATTCGGTTGGTTAAGTCGGTAACACGCTGCCGGTTGGCCTCCGACGTTTTAATATTGATCTGCATTACTGGCGTAGAGTAGCGAATACGTATCTATAAGTGCCTTTGGTTCGCAGGCACGAAACTCCGAACGGTCAGGATTAAGGTTGTGGATCAGGTATGCCTTCGCCACGCGGGGCAGCAGCATTTTGTATTCCCGCTTGGTCATCTCCTTGTTGATGAGCGGGAACAGAATGACCTGATCGGCAATGTTTGGGTAAAAGAACTTGATGATATTTTCGGCGTGTTCCTCATCGAACTTCTGCATGGGCGAGTCGATAAATACAGGAAACTCGATCTGCGATTCTTCGACCAGACCACGCAGCAGCGCTGTCGCATACATCTGCTGTTCACCTTTAGAAAGCGAATCTTTCCGGATTTTCAGGCCGGCCTTATTGTACAAATCAATTTCAATGTCTTCACCGTAAATGTTCACATCGACGCGCTTGATAAAGTCTTTTTTGTGCATCAACTGATCCAGACCCTTTAATATCTGCGTTTCGAGGGATTGCTTCTTATCGGTTTTGAATCGGGCGATAAACTGCTGCAACTCAATAATCAGCTTTTCTGATTCCTCGTATTTACCCCGGTGCTCCTCCCCGATTTTAATCTTTTTCGTGATTTCACTGATCTGCTTTTCGGAATTGGCTCTCTGGTCGTCGCACCTGCCAATGGCTTTGTAGTGGTCGGCAATCTGTTCGTCTATCTTAACGATACGCAGATTCAGATCATCGCGTTTAAGCCGGTCTGCTGCCAGCACCGGATCTTCCTGATTGGAATCTGCGGCCGCCAACCGTTTTCTAACTGCTGCTAACTGGCTCTGCAACTGGGCACGGCGTTCATTAAGCCTTCGGAACGAAAGCCTGAAATCCTGTTTCAAATCTGTCAGAAAACTGTTCAACAGTTAAGTATCTGATAAGGAAAAATCATGCAGTAGCTTAAAATCTTCAGGCAAGTCAGGGGTCTCGGCAAAAAAGTGCTTCTTAATCAAAGTCTTGACCGTGTCGTGGTAGAAGCGATGCACCGATGCTGGTAAGACTTCTTTCAGGGTACGTTCGGCTGACAATAGATCGGTCAATACTAGATCGGTTCGCTGATCGACTTGTTCCTGACCTTGTTGTGCGCTTTTGTAACTGGTTTCATCTTCTACCTGCTGAGCGACTTCCAACAAGCGTCCACCCGCTATGGCAAACGGAATTTTTTCAAACGAATCCCGGAAATCGTTTTGCAATAATTCAAGTGCATCGGAAGTGTCTTTAGCCTCTTTCTTTAGCGCTTGATACCCTTCCTCCGTAACTGTATTTCCAGCTCTCACCAACTTGTCGCGAAGTTGTTCGGACTGATAAGATAACTGTGCTTTTGTCTCCTTCAAAAGAACAATTTCTTTATTAGCACTATCTACTTCTACTTCAATATTTTCAACCTCTGTTTTCAATGTATTCAGAAGTTGTTTATCCTTAGGATTGGCTGAAGATTGTTTTAAACGATCTCGTAACGTTTCAATTTCTCCCTTTATATCTTCATATTTTTTTATACCTAAAATTTCAGAGTAAGCAATACTTAATTTTTTTCGTTGTTCTAAACTAGTATTCTCCGCCAGATTAACAATTTTCTCAGCATCAAATAAGAAGAATTTTGCAATTTCGATAGGCATAATAAACTCACGGATAAACATTTCCTCACCCGCAATTTCTTTATCACGCAACTCTTCTTTTATAAGATCTGTCTCTTCTCCATCTACCAATATTTGTAGCGTATCAATACCCTTTACGGTACTGTAAGAGCGCTTTATGACAATCTCTTTAGCAGGCAATTCAGGAATCACCGTACCTGTAATTGTTATAGCCACGTGAAAAGAGGTATCCCCTTTAGCTTGCGCTTGGCGATTCAAACTGCTCTTAACATAGGAACCATATCCACCTTGCTCCTTTATCTCTTTTTCATAAATATCGTCCACATCGATCATTTGGCGTCCATATAAACACCAAACTAAAGACATAAGAAACGTGGTCTTTCCAAACCCGTTTTTACCACTAACAATGAAAATATTTTTCGATTTGTCGGGTGTAAGATCAACTATATTTAAACCCTGATAAATTCTAAAATTACAGAGTTCTATTCTACTAATAACCATTGTTTCAACTTTTCGCTTTTACGTTCAAGCATGGACTTAAAATCCAGCAAATGTTCGTCTGAAAGATTGCTTAAATCTATTTTTATTTCTTCTCCATATAGGACACTACTGATCCATTCTTGTGTCCAATCAGGATCAAGCTCATCAGGGTGAAGCTCGAAAAGGTAAGGGTTTAACTTCTTGCCTTGATACAGGAAATAACACTCGCCGTTTGGTAGTTCGATAATCGGCCTGGCAAATACATTTTTACCACTCCAAACAACAGCCAGATTAAACGGGCCGTACGGATAGATAAGAACACCAAAACCGTCGTACCGTTCGTAATATAAAATACGCCCACGGCTCATTGCGGTTCTGCTTTACGCCCTTTTTCAGCCAGAAAATTCTCTAACTGCTTTTCAATATCCTGTTGTAAGCCACGCTTATTGAGTTTCAGGGCTTTTTTCTTTTGAAGATCGAGTAATCCCTGAATCAGTTCAACGTGCTCTGGCTCATTCGTGCAGGTCTGACGGAGTAAGTCTTCTTCCCGGCGGAGTTTTTCAACGTGCTTGCTCATATCGATTTCGGTCTCATAGATGCGGTTATAAATATCAGCTACTTTAGGACTAAATACACCATCGCGGAACCAGGTTAGTTGAATGGCTACGAGTTCCTGATGGGTAATCAGCTCCATCATGTCGCCCTGCGAGTCCTGAATTTCCTTTTGGGCTTCCAGCAGCATCGTCAGAAACTCAGCCCGAATTTTGGGGGTATATGGCCCCCAGGTATTTTCGTCTTCTTCTTTGTAGGCGCTCTCGGTACGTCGACGTTTTTCGCGCGATTCCCGGTTCGAGCGCTCTACCAGAATCTTGTTGCGAAGTTCCATAAGTGGCTCCATCCAGTCGTCGCCATTGCTTATGAGTCCTTCCATACTTTTATCGCGGCTCACCACAGTACAAACCCAGCAACCAAACCGGCTATTGCCGCAGGATGGTGTTGTGTCGTCAATCACCAGCGGGCAGTCACCGGAGTTGGCGTTCCGGTAGAGCGTCACCAATTCCTTGTGCGTACCGCCCCAGGGTGGCGATACCTGCATCATGTATTGCCAGAGTTCACCGGTTTCAATATCCCGGATGGGCGCGTATACAAACGCGTTGGGTAGTATGTGTTTACGCAACCGCTGCCCTTTCAGTTCGTGCCGTTTCATGGACCGGGCGCGGCTTTGGCTTTCGTCGGAGCGCGTACCGAGCAGGATAATAGCCTCGCCCGACTCACTGATTTTCTCCTGAATAAAACGCGTGGTTGGGTTAATTTTAAGCCGTTCGGTACACCAGCGGAACGAGTTGGTAGGGGCCGGATAGCCTTTACCAATGAGGTTCACCCAGAATGTATCTTCAAGGCGGGGTGTTGTGCGGTGTACGCTGATGGGTAACCCCTGCTGCGTTGCCGATTTGCGTAACAAGGTCAGCGTCCGATTGATGAACGAGACGATTTTGGGATTCTCAACCAGCGTATCGTTACAAACCACATAGATTCGGCGATTCCGTAGCTCAGCCGGGATTTTCATCAGGGCTCGCCAAACCACCTGCAACAGCATAGTGGAATCTTTACCACCACTAAAGCCGATGATCCACGGACGTGGGTTCTCGTCATAAAGGTACTGGTCCGTAATTTCGGCTTCTATAAACGGGAGTTTGAGAGACATAACGGTGGTGAGGTTGACGAAAGTAGGACAATTAGGCGAAAAAGTAAACTTCTGTCGGCTAGCGATTTTACAAAGATGTCGAATTTTAGGGTGCGGTACAGGGAAAAAGTAGGTCCAGAAAACATGAATCCGTACCTGTGCTAAAAACAGCAGGCGGGTATCATCCTGCTTACTGGACTAATGCCCGCAATGTCAGCGCGTTCCAGACGGCATGGCCACCGATGTCGTTGTTGAAATAAGCATACACGTCTTTGCCTTGAGCGGTCCATTCCCGGATACGGTCGGCCCACCAGCGTAAATCGTCGTCGGAGTAGGAGCCGCCGTAGAGCGAGTGCCAGTCGGGTCCGTGCAGGCGGATGTAGACGAAAGGGGCCGTTGCCCGTAACACACACGGCAGGCCAGCTCCGCTCATAATACAGTACCCCACCCGTCGGCTTTCGAGCAGGTCATAAATAGCGTCCTGATGCCAGCTCGGGTGTCGGAATTCGACGACGGTGGGCATCCAATCGGGCAGCAGATCCAGGAAACGGGCCAGCCGGTCGTAGTTGCAGGCGAAACGGGGCGACAGCTGTACCAGCAAAATAGCCCGGCGGTCACCCAATTCATGCCAGCCTTCTTTGACTTTGTCCAGCCAGCGTTCGGGATTTGAGAGGTTGCCATAGTGGGTGAGCCAGCGGGGGGCTTTCAGGCTCAGCCGGAACCCGTCGGGTAGCTTCTCGCGCCAGCCCGCAAAGGTTTCGTTTTTTGGCCAGCGGTAGAAGCTGGTGTTCAGCTCCACCGTATCGAAGCGTTGCAGGTAATAGCCCAGGCGCTTGCCCACGGGCGTCTTTTCCGGATATAGAACGCCCTGCCAGTGGTCGTAACTCCAACCCGATGTACCAATGAAGATGCTCATACGGTATGCTCAATACAAACGACAATGACCTTGACCCGGTCAGGACCAGGTAGTATCTACAACCGATTCGGCTCTATTTCGTCCCGGACCTCCACTTAGATCGGAGGTTGCGGCCTCCGACACGCCATTTTTAGTTATTTTTAGCCAATTACAACCTACTCTATACGATACCCGATGAACAAACAACTCCTTGCTACGGCCCTGCTCCTGCCCGCTCTGGCCTTTGGACAGTCAAAAAAAACCGCTAAAAGCCCGGCTGTCGACCGCGACAAGCAAACGATCATTGCCGACCTCGACAAGCGGTTTACTGAGTATGCAGGCATCTCGAAACAGATCTGGGACTTTGCCGAACTGGGCTACCAGGAAGAGAAAAGCTCCCTCCTGCTGCAGGAGCAACTCAAAAAAGAAGGCTTTACCGTAACAGCGGGTGTAGCGGGTATACCAACGGCTTTTGTCGCTACCTACGGCGCTGGTAAGCCGGTCATCGGTATCCTGGGCGAATATGACGCGCTGCCGGGTCTGGCAACGGAAAGCAAACCGGAGTTTACGCCCATCGCCGGTCAGAAAGGCGGTCACGGCTGCGGCCATAACCTCTTCGGAACAGCGTCGGTGGCGGCAGCGGTCGAGGTGAAAAACTGGCTCAAGTCGTCGGGCCACGCGGGTACGGTGAAGATCTACGGATGTCCGGCCGAAGAAGGCGGAGCCGGTAAAGTGTATATGGTCCGCGAGGGCCTGTTCAACGATGTCGACGTGGTTCTCCACTGGCACCCCGGTTCGCAGAATGCCGCCGACGCGGGTACATCGCTGGCCAACAAGAACGCCAAGTTTCGCTTTCGGGGGATTGCGGCCCACGCGGCAGCCTCACCCGAGCGCGGCCGGTCGGGTCTGGACGGCGTCGAAGCCATGGACTACATGGTCAACATGATGCGCGAGCACGTACCGCAGGATACCCGGATTCACTACGTCATCACCAAAGGGGGCGACGCGCCTAACGTAGTCCCGGCTTTTGCGGAGGTGTACTACTACGCCCGCCATAAAGACCGCGACATTCTCCAGAGTGTCTGGAAACGGATCGAGAACGCGGCCGAGGGCGCGGCCAAAGGTACCGGGACCAAAGTAGACTGGGAAGTGCTGGGCGGTGTGTTCAACCTGTTGCCCAACGTAACGCTGGCAGAAGCGATGCACCAGAACCTCAAAACGGTGGGCGGCATTACCTACACCCCCGAGGAAACGGCTTTTGCCGAGAAGATCAGCGAGACCTTCGGCGAGGGCCAGAAGGTACCCATCACTAACGCAGCCTTGATTAAAGACTTCCGCGATGCGTCGGAGAGTGCGACGAGTGGCGGCTCTACCGATGTAGGGGACGTAAGCTGGACCGTGCCCACGGTGGGCCTGCAAACCGCCACCTGGGTACCGGGCTCGTCGGCCCATAGCTGGCAGTCGACGGCCGCGAGTGGCATGACCATTGGCCAGAAAGGCATGATCGTAGCGGCCAAAACGCTGGCCCTGACCGCGCTCGACCTCTACAAAACGCCCGCCCTGATCGAGAAAGCCCGCGCCGAATGGACGCAGAAACGCGGAGCCAACTTCAAATACGAAGCCTTGCTGGGCGATCGAAAACCGGCGCTGGACTACCGGAAGTAAACACCATAGTCATAATCCTACTTCCCCTCTTTTTATAGGCAAAACGCCAGTAAAAGAGGGGAAGTAGGATTATGGGATGAAGCCGCCGATTGGGCATGTGAAGCGTCATTAAAATCCGACGACCAGACGCAGACCGGGATTGACTTTCTTGAAAAATCCATTCATGTACAATTCAGGCTGTACTTTAAACGGCCCTTTCTGGTAAACCGTACCACTCAGCCGGATAGTGTTACGCTCGAAATAAGGCCCGCTTCGTTTCACCAGCATTCCCACCGAAAAAGAAGCTATCTGGCGGCTGAACGACGTCGCTTTATCGCCCTTGTCGGAATTATAAAAAGCGACGCCCAGGCTCAGGAAGTCATTTCGGAACGCCTGAAACGACCCGTTATCGGGTGCCTGAGCGAAGAAAAACGTAGACGTGTACCCAATACTGTAGCCAACGCTCCGACGGCGGTTGGGAATAAACTGAATATCGAAGTTGAGCGACGGGACCCACTGGTTGCGAATCAGGCCGACGCCGATACCGGGCTGAAGGCTGAGGAATGGCGCTTTTGCCAGACCCGGCTCAATAAACTGCGCCCGTTTATCGGTTCCCTGCACCATGTTAAATGCCATCTTTGCATCGGTCAGGTCGTGGCCTTTGTAGGAACGCACCGATTCGAAGGCCGTTTTTAGCGCACCATTGATACCACCTGCGTTGAGCCTGTCCTCCAGGTCGGCGAAGCTATTGACGAGCAGGTAGACACCGTAAGCATCGGGCGCAACGGATTTTCTACCCACCATTGCCGTTCTGGAATCCGATGCCCAAACGATATGCAGCGTATCCTGCTGGGTTTTCACGTCGAGGGGCGGATTATCCCTTCGGAAACGGAACGACGACGTTGGCTGTGGGGTGAAGCGCAGGTCGAGCGCCCGGTCGGCTTCGTTTAGTCGAAACTGAGCGTGGATGGCCCTTGTCGGGGATTGGGTTGTATCAGCTATTTTCCGGTAGTCGTTCACGAACAGGCGCAGTACCGAGTCTACATTCTGCCGTGCCTGAACCTGAGCATAGCGGTCAAAGCCAACCAGCAGCGTGTTTCGCTGACCCAGTTCAACTTCGATATGGCTCAACCCGCTGAATTTGTTCCGTTGACCCGGAATCAGGAGGTGCGGTCCTGCTGACTGGGCCATGGTTGTCCCGGCCATGCTCAAAACAAGCATGGCAATCTGTGTAATACGCATAGCTACTGGTTTGATTTACTGTTGATGGGGAGCGAAATGGACGGATGGCTGGTTTCCGGTACAGGTGTCCCCCTATTGCCCATGCCGAGCCGAACAAAACGTTCGGTACGATACGAACCAGGACGAATCTCTTCTTCAGCCTGTAACTCGTTGAGGTGTACGACCCGGAATCGTCGTCTGGGCACACTGACGACAACCGTGCTGGCCCTGGCGGGTGCGGTTGACACCGCTGAATCAGTGCGCGTGTCTACTGTTGATTCAGAGGACAGGGCTACCGTTGGCGCGGTTCCTCCACCGGATGGGGCAGGCACCGGAGCCGTTCCTAAAATCTTCCTTTTTACAAACGGGCGACTTGTGGTAGAAACCACCCCGGCAACCCGCTCAGGTTCGATTTCGGCCTTTGACTTCTGATCGATCAGAATCTGCGCATCCGGGCCTTTTTCCTGAGCAACCGTAACGCGCTGTTCCGGTTGTGGCTGATTCAGGACCAGCCAGGCCAACACTACACCTGCCAGACAAGCGGCTGCCGCCCACCACGCCCAGGACCGCCGGCGGGGGTTGGCGGAGGGTTGTAGTTCCGGACGCAGTTGCACCCATAACCGTTCCTTATCGAATGCCGTGCCGGGCGGAGGGGCGTCGGGAAGCCGGTTGAGCGACTGCCGTACCCATTGATCAAGATGTTCGTCGGGTTTCCCGTTCATAACCGTTTTTGGTTAACCATTCCTGCAATAAAGCCCGCGCTTTGCTTAGCTGTGATTTTGACGTGTTCTCCGATATGCCCAGTTGATCACCTATCTCACGATGCGTATAGCCTTCGATGGCGTACAGATTAAATACCGTCCGGTAGCCGGTTGGAAGTTCACAAATCAGCGCGTAGATCCGTTCGGCATCCAACCCCTCATCAGGAAGCGACTGTGGATCAGGTTGCGTATCGGCCAGTTCATGCGCCTGAAACAACGGCAGTCGTCGGTTGGCACGCAGGTACTGCAAAGCTTCGTTGACGATAATTCGCCGGAGCCAGGCGTCCAGCCCGTTTTCGTCCCGGTACGTGAAATCGCCGATCGCCCGGAATATTTTCAGAAAACCGTTCATCAACACTTCCTCGGCTTCAGGTTCATTCCGGACGTAGCGCAGGCTCACGCGAAACAACCGGTTCGCAAACTGATCGAACAGCCGTTTTTGGGCGAAGGCGTTACCCCGCTGACACTGTTCGACGAGCTGATGCATGCGTGGTTTAAAGTCGTGGTCGTTTCAAGTACAGAAATGCCGGATCTGGCGAAAGGGTTGCCTGACGCTAAAAAAAGAATGCCGCTCCCTGGACGGCAACGGCATTCGTTATCTCATTATCTCGTTCACTCTTTACCCCTACTCCACCGTCACCGACTTCGCCAGGTTCCGCGGCTGGTCGACATTGCGGCCACGCATCACGGCGATGTCGTAGGCCAGCAGTTGGAGCGGCACTACCGAAATCAACGGCATCAGAATCTCGTGAACGTTCGGGATCTCGATCGTGAAATCGACCATCCCCGGCAGGTTCGTGTCGCCCTCAGTCGTGATGGCAATGACGCGGCCTTTGCGGGCTTTCACTTCCTGAATATTAGAGACGACTTTCTCGTACGATGAGTCTTTCGTGGCAATGACCACAACGGGCATGTCTTCGTCGATGAGCGCGATGGGACCGTGTTTCATCTCGGCAGCCGGGTAGCCCTCCGCGTGGATGTAGCTGATCTCTTTCAGTTTCAGGGCTCCTTCCAGCGCAACGGGGAAGTTCAGCCCCCGGCCCAGGTAGATGAAGTTACGGGCGTAGGTAAAGATATAGGCAATCTCCTTGATCTTGTCGGCCGATTGCAGTACCCGTTCGATCTTGGCGGGAATGCTTTCCAACTCCACCAGCAACTGCCGGAACAGCGAGTCGGAGATGGTGCCTTTCTTTTTAGCCGCGGCCAGCGCCATTAGCGTCAGTACCGTCACCTGCGCCGTAAAGGCTTTCGTGCTGGCTACCCCAATTTCCGGCCCAGCGTGGGTATAGGCCCCCGCGTGGGTGGCCCGGGCAATGGACGACCCAACGACGTTACAAACGCCGAAGATAGTCGCGCCTTTCGACTTCGCCAGTTCGATAGCGGCCAGCGTATCGGCTGTTTCGCCCGACTGCGAGATGGCAATGACGATATCACCTTCTTTAATGATCGGGTTGCGGTACCGGAACTCCGACGCGTACTCGACCTCGACCGGAATTCGGGCTAATTCCTCGAAAATGTATTCAGCCACCAGACCCGCGTGCCATGAGGTACCGCAGCCAACGATAACGATCCGCTTCGACTTGGCCAGTTTATCCACGTAATCGCGTAGGCCACCCAGCTGTACCATGGCGTCGTCGGCGTTGACGCGCCCGCGCATGGAGTCGGCAATAGAGCGCGGCTGCTCAAAAATTTCCTTGAGCATGAAGTGGTCGAATCCACCTTTTTCAATAGCCGCCAGTTCCATTTCAATGGTTTGGACATAGGGCGTAGTGGTGGTATTATCGAGCGTGACAACCGTGAGTTCACCGTTTTTAATGATAGCGATCTCCAGATCGTTCAGGTAGATCACGTCTTTGGTGTATTCCACGATGGGCGTAGCATCCGACGCCAGAAAGAACTCGTCCTCTCCCACCCCAATCACCAAAGGCGAGCCTTTACGGGCCGCAATGAGTTGGGTGGGATCGGCCTCGCTCATGATCACGATGGCATAAGCACCCACCACTTCCTGCAAGGCCAGGCGCACCGCGTCTTCGAGCGTCCCGCCGTTGTTCTCCCAGATATCTTCAATAAACTGCCCCAGCACTTCGGTATCAGTTTCACTCTGGAAGGTATGCCCTTTCTTGAGCAGCGCCTGCTTGATGGCTGCGTAGTTCTCGATAATCCCGTTATGGATGATGGCCAGCTTCCGGTGAAACGAATAATGCGGGTGGGCATTCACATCGTTGGGCTCGCCGTGGGTAGCCCAGCGGGTGTGGCCCATACCGATAGTAGACTGGAGGTCGCGGCCGGCCAGTTCACCCTCCAGCGAAACAACCTTTCCCTTTTTTTTGTAAACGCTCAGACCACTGCCATTCATCAGCGCAATACCGGCACTGTCATAACCCCGGTATTCGAGCCGTTTCAACCCTTTTATTACGATTGGACACGCTTCGCGATGCCCGACATAGGCTACTATTCCACACATGATTTTATTGACAGTTTACGGTTTTTCTATTAACAACTGTTGTACTCTTCGGCGGGTAAAGTAAATAGAAAAAGCCGGAGATTCCGGCTTTTTCCGCATATACAAGGTGGGTAAACCTATTTTGAGGTGGTATAAAACACCACTAGTTTCACACTGGCATCTCCCTCCAGTACCGCCTGAAATAACCGATCGGTCATGTAGTAATCCGGCGACGGGCTACTCTGCGACAAGCCCAGCTGGCCTGTACTGGCGGTTAAAATGGCAAGGCCGTTGTTGGGCGTCTTACCAGCCAGGATGGACTGAAAATAACCGCTCAATTCGAATGTATAGGATCTTGTCCGGGTGTTATAAGCTACCGCTTGCGGAGAATTGAACGAAACCTCGGCCCGATCGAAGAGCGTTTGTGGCAGCGGCACCAACTGCAGCAAACGAGTTGGGGTGGTTCGCAGGATCCGGTTTTGCGTCGTTACTTCAGCCAGCGTCAGGTAGTATGGCAACGTATAGAGCGTACCTGTTGTAATTTTTGGCGTTATGATCAGGTCAGCCCGGTTAATCGCTACCCGGCTGTTCTTACGAATTTCGTCCAGCCCCGGAAACGTAAGTTTCGTGGTAACGCCTGCCGTCGACAGAACATACGACTTTCCCTTGAGTGCCGTTGCCGACAGGCCCGAACCGGTAGTAAGCCCGGCCAGCGCCGTGCCGGTCCGGTCATTCTGCACCTGGTTGAACCGGCCGCCATCGAAACTAAAGTCCTTAAGCCGTGCTGACGTTTCGCCTTCGATATGGTAATAGACACCAACGAACGAGTTAGGGACAATACCGAACAGAGCTGCATTAGCGGTCTGGGCCGTTTTAAAAGCCAGCCCTTTCATCTTCGCCTGAAACAGCGCCAAGGTTCTACCGGTATCGGTGTTGGCCAGCGCCAGCAGTTCGCGACCAAAGGTATCGGGTAACCGAAGCCGCAAGCCCCGCGTCGAATCCTGCGTGATGGGTCTCGGCTGAATCATAGCCCGCAGTAAAGGCACACTCTCGTGGGCCACTGAGCTATTGATGTCATAATTCTTGGCCGCTTCAATGGCTTCCGTAATCCGGTAGACCTGCAGCTCCTGCGTTTTCAGCGTGTCGCCATAGAAGTACCCGGAATAGCCCGTAATCAGCCGTGTTGAATCATAGATGATCCTGGCCGTCGGAATATCCTTGCTATCGGTACCCTGAATGGTGAATGGAATACCCGACAGTGTTAACTGAGCGTAGGCCGAGGCTTTTACTTTACCCAGTTCAGGGTCTGTATAGCTGCCAGTGAGTAGCTGACTGGTGTTATAGGTACGAACAGAATCCAGTAATACTGTTGAGCGAACGGCCTGGAGCGTATCGCTGTAGGCAATATCGACCGGTGTGGAGGGTGGTAAGCCTATTTCTTTGGGTTCTTCGCAGGCCAGCACGCCCGCTACAGCCCCCGCTAGCAGACAGAGTCTACCCAGCCAGTTGCGTGTAGAGGTTGTAATAGCGTTCTGCGACATCTTCATCTTCGGCAGCATCAAATTTGTGTTCGGGTAAATCAGTTAAAATGGCATTGAGACTCTCACTCGACTCTTCTTCCGCCCGCACAACAGCATCGGCGTAGGTGCAGCCGATACGGATGAAACCGGGAAAATCAGCTGTTTTCAGCTCGTTGAGCATGGAATCGTCGATATCCATCATCCGGGCTTTCTCGATGATATCGCCTTCAAACCGATGCTCGAATGAGTTGTTATAGACTGTAAAGACCGACTTGGCGTCTTTAAACATCGGGTCGTTCTTGTAGGTTGTCTTGAGGTACAGTGGAATCAACGCTGTCATCCAGTCATTGCAGTGAACGATATCCGGTGCCCAGCCGAGTTTTTTCACTGTTTCGAGTACGCCTTTGCAAAAGAAAATGGCCCGCTCGTCATTGTCGTCGTAGAACCGATTCTCTTTGTCATGGAAAACGTACTTACGCTGGAAATAGTCTTCGTTATCAATAAAATAGACCTGTAGTTTAGCCGTTGGAATGGAGGCTACTTTGATAATCAGGGGTTTCTCTTCGTCGCCCACAGCGATGTTGATGCCCGACAAGCGTACCACTTCATGCAACCGGTTTTTACGCTCGTTGATCAATCCGAAACGCGGCACTAGAATGCGGATTTCCATGCCCCGCTCCTGCATCGCCTGAGGCAGTTTACGGACGAAATCGGCGACGTCTGACGTTTTCAGGAAAGGGTTGATCTCACTGGCAACGTAGAGAATACGTAGTTTGCTCATAGAAACGGGCGGAGTGTGCTGTTTGAGTGACCTAAAAAACTTACAAAATTAGGCAATTTTTTCCCACATTTCAATACATTTTGTCCAAAAAAGATACCGATCCCGTATCATTGCAGCCGCAAATCAAGCTAACCGTTATGAACCGTTTCGACACCATCACCGCCCTTCGTCAACACCTCGATTCGCTCCCTACTGACCGCCCTGTTGGCCTCGTCCCTACCATGGGAGCGCTACATGAAGGTCACTTGACGCTCATCGAAACAGCCCGGCAGGCAGGTGACCTGGTCGTTGCCAGCATTTTTGTCAATCCGGTCCAGTTCAACAACCCCGACGACCTAGCCCGCTACCCCCGTACCCTGGAAGAGGACTGCCGGATGCTCGAAGCGGCTGGCTGCGATATTGTATTTGCCCCGTCGGTAACGGAGATGTATCCCAACCCGCCTGCTATGCGGCTGAGCTTTGGGGATCTGGAGACGGTTATGGAAGGAGCGCACCGGCCCGGTCATTTCAACGGCGTTGGTATTGTGGTGGCCAAACTCTTCAACATCGTCCAGCCGCAGCGGGCCTATTTCGGCCAGAAAGATCTGCAACAGGTGGCGGTGATCCGGCAACTGATCCGGGAGCTGAGTTTCCCCGTCGAACTGGTCCGGTGCCCCACCGTCCGCGAACCCAACGGACTGGCGATGTCCTCACGCAACCGCAACCTCACACCTGAGGAGCGTGAGCTGGCTCCGGCCCTTCATGAAGCGCTGACCCTGGCCCACGATTTGTTAAGCGAAGGCCAGAGCACGGCTCAGGCTAAAGCGGCTGTAACAGGCTTTTTCAGCAATAACCCCAATTTCCGGCTGGAGTACGTCGATATTGCCAATGCCGACACGCTCCAACCCGCCGGCGAGGTGCTGGCACCGGGCCAGACGGCTATCTGTCTGGCGGTGCATCTGGGCAAGGTGCGCCTGATCGACAACGTCGTGTTTTGAGTAACTTTACAGAAAAAGAATAGTATGCTGTCGAAAATCACAATTGACCCGGATATATGCCACGGCAAACCGACTATTCGTGGGTCGCGTCTGTTAGTCACCACCATTCTGGAATTGCTAGCCGGCGGTATGACATGGGATGAGATTATGGACGACTATCCAACTCTTGAACCTGACGACATCAAAGCCTGTCTGGAATACGCCATTCAACTGGCGCATTTTCGCACACAGCCGCTAGCTGCATGATGTTTCTTGTAGATGAGCAATTACCTGCTCTACTGGCCGAGTGGTTATGCACTAAAGGTCATGACGCGGTTCATGTCTCGGCCCTGCTTACCAACACGCGCATACCGGACGGATACATTGGCGAGCGGAGCATGATCGAGAAGCGGGTGGTTATATCGAAAGACGTCGACTTCCTGAACACCTATCTCATTAAGAAGCAGCCTTACAAACTGGTATACATTACTACTGGAAACCTCAAAAACAGGGACTTGCTCGATCTTTTCCGATCTCAATTTAAGTCCTTGCTCCATATTTTAGAAACAGCTCATGTTGTCGAATTAAATCGAGACGTGATGAATATCTGGTTCTAGTCCCCTGCACATTCAGGCAAGGTGCGCCTGATCGACAACGTCGTGTTTTGAGCGAACGCGACGGCTACCGTGCCTTATTTCTGACAATAAGCAGCGTAGATGGCTTAGTAGTTCTTCGTCGAGCCCTCGGTAGCCGTAACGCACTGGCTCATCAACACGAACGTACCGGAGTCGTTTGCCCGCCTGGAGCAGAGGTGGAACAACTACTTTTTGTTCGAGTCGGGGCTGCATTTCGGCGTTAAGTTTTAGCGGCCGTGCCCGTGCTGCGGTTAGGAGCGCATCCGGCTCATCCACAGATCGTTGGGCTGGTCTGTGGGCGAACATGACACGGGCAGAAGCGAATATAGCTTTATATTGGTCGTGGCTTTTCTGGTCGTGACAGCAGCGGAGAAACGTACCTGACCAGTCCACGTAGTTGATCGTAACGAACCGAGTCTGATGAACGCCCTTGATACTTATTACCTCACCCAGCCCGAACCTACCCAAAGCTGTTTGCTCGCCCTGCGCGACCTGATTCTGGCCCAAAGCGAACACCTGACCCCGGCCTGGAAATGGAACACACCATTTTTCGATTACAAAGGACGCTATCTGTTCTATCTGTGGATTGATAAGGCGTTGAAGCTCCCGTATATCGGCATTACCAACGGTGCCAACATAGACCATCCGGCACTCACACAGGGAAAACGTACCCAGATGAAACTGCTGCTGATTGAGCCAACGCAGGACCTGCCCGTCGACCTAATTCGGGATATACTGCAACGTGCCATCACCCTGCGTGACATACCCGACAGCCTATGATGAAGATTATTTTTGGTAATGGTTAAAATTTTATTGATAATCAATAAATAATTATTGTTATTTGTCCTATGAGCTAAACACATACGCAAATGACAACCACAAACACAACGGTCTTGAAGATCATGAATTTGCTTTTCTGGATCATCTTCATTGGCCTCTGCATCAAGACGGGTGCCCTCCTGATCTCATTCTTCGTTAGCATCTTCGTGAATCCTGCTGGAGCGAAAGACCTCTACATGGGCCTGAACCTCTCCAAACTGTATAACTACAGCCTGCCGTACTACGTCCCTGTGGCATCGCTGGTTATCGTACTGACTGGCCTGAAAGCCTACATCGCCTATCTGGTGGTCAAAATCTTCACGAAGTTTGACCTCGCCAAACCTTTTAACCACGACATCACCGCGCTGATCACAACCATTAGCCATGTGGCCCTCGAAACGGGCATTTTAGCCATTATTGCCAGCGGAACCAGCGGCTGGATCACGAAGCGGGGCATCGACGTGCCTGACAACTGGGGTGCGAGTGAGATTTTGTTCTTTGCGGGGGTGATCTACATCATCGCCATCGTCTTCAAGAAAGGCACCGAACTGCAAACCGAAAACGACCTCACCGTATAAGCCATGCCCATAATTGTAAACCTGGACGTGATGATGGCCAAACGGAAGATGTCACTGAATGAGCTTTCCGCTAAGGTTGATTTGACGCTATCCAACCTGTCGATTCTGAAAACAGGCAAGGCAAAAGCCATTCGATTTAGTACCCTCGACGCGATTTGCAACGCATTGGACTGTCAGCCGGGTGATATTCTGGAGTTTAAGGATGAAGGCTAACGGATATAACCGTTTGCATTTCCAGCAGGATAACTACACGTATCAACCCTGAGGTCATCGACGATGGCCCTACCCGGGGCGGTTAACCTCGAAGTGATGCTGGTATTCGTGTTGGTATTCATCGGGCTGAACAGACTGTTTCTGTATGCCATACTGGTCAGGGCAGGTCGGTAGCGGATGGTGGGTGAGTAAGCAGACTACTTTAGCAGCAATCCACCCTAGTCCACAATCCGGAATGTTTCCTTCGCCTTCGCCCGTGAAATGGCGTTGAAGTGCCACCACTCGAACTCAATAGACGTGAAGCCGCCCTGGCGCATGGCCGTACGCAACATGGTTCGGTTCGCGATCTGCTGCTTCGTCAGCTTACCCGATTTCAATAAACTGCTTTCCAGCTTGGGATAAGCCAGTTCCCCAAAAAAATCATATTTGGTGCCCATGTCCAGCGGTTCCGGCGCGCCCGACCGACCATCCACGGTAGCAAGCGTCAGATCGACCGCACAGCCGTAGTTGTGAATAGACCCCTTGCGGGGGTCAGCCACGTACTTCTGGCGTTCGCGTTCAGGCATGTTGGGCAACGCATTCCAGAGGTTCCACTGGGCTTTGCGGGGACGGGCGGCATCATAGACCAGTAACCGCAAGTTAGGGTGGTGCGCCTTTAGGTACTTACTGGCGCTGGCGAGTTTGCGGGCCGCCATGGGCTGCATGTAGGCGCGGGTCAGATCGCCGTACACATCTTTACCCACGAAATTATCCGTAGTCGAGTATTTGAGATCGACCAGAATGGTGGGGTCTACTTGCTGCACATCGACAAGACCCTGTTTCTGCATAGCGGTCTCGAAGGATTGCGCGTGCAGGCTTGTGGCACATAAATGCACGGCGATAACCCAGAGATACACGGCGATAACGTGACGATTCTTTGTGCGTCTCTGTTCTTTCTCCGGGGGTCGCTGTGTCATAACTTTTTCATCTACCATGGCGCAAATAAAGCCAAAACGCGGTACTTTGCCTGCTAAACCTGCCCGTACATGGCCTTAAACTACATCTGGGTTGCCTTTTTCATCATTGCCTTTCTGGTTGCTCTCGCCAAGCTTATCTTCCTCGGCGACACCGAAATCTTTAAACTCATTGTGGAAGGGCTGTTCGATTCGTCGAAGGTCGCCGTTATGGATATCGCCCTGCCGCTGGCGGGGGTGATGACGTTTTTTCTGGGGCTGCTCAACATCGGCGAGAAAGCGGGTGCCATCAATTTCCTGGCCCGGATCATCGGCCCGTTTTTCCATAAACTCTTCCCTGAAGTACCGGAAAACCACCCCGCCAACGGCCAGATGATCATGAACTTCTCGGCCAACATGCTGGGGCTGGACAATGCCGCGACACCCTTCGGGCTACGGGCCATGGCGAGTTTGCAGGAGTTGAATCCCACGAAAGAGACAGCCTCCAATGCCCAGATCATGTTTCTGGTATTGCACACATCCGGCCTGACCATTATCCCGCTCAGCATCATGGCGCAGCGGGCCATACTAGGGGCTAAAGACCCATCGGACATTTTCATTCCCTGCCTGATTGCCACCTACGTTGCCACGGTCGTGAGTATGATTGCCGTGGCCATAAAGCAGCGCATCAACCTGATCAACAGCACCGTGCTGGGCTGGCTGGGCGGCATCACCAGCCTGATTGCCCTGGCGCTCTGGTTTCTGTCGACCAAAACGAAGGATGAGATCGAGGTCATTTCCAAGGTAACGGGTAACCTTGTTTTGATGCTCATCGTGGTCTCGTTTCTGCTGGGGGCAATGCGCAAGAAAGTAGACATTTTCGACGCCTTCATCGAAGGCGCGAAAGGGGGTTTCGAAACCTCCGTACGCATCATTCCATATCTGGTGGGTATGCTCGTGGCCATCGGAGCCTTCCGGAACTCGGGAGCTATGGACTACGTGATCGACGGGCTCAAGTTCCTGTTCAGCCTGACGGGCCTGAACACGGAGTTTACCGATGCCCTGCCCGTAGCCCTTATGCGGCCGCTGAGTGGCTCGGGGTCACGGGCGCTGATGATCGACGCCATGAAGCAGTTCGGCCCCGATTCGTTCGTTGGTCGCCTGTCCTGTATGTTCCAGGGCGCGGCCGATACCACGTTCTACATTGTGGCTCTGTACTTTGGCTCGGTCGGGATTCGTAATTCGCGATATGCCATCCCATTTGGTCTGTTCGCCGATTTAATGGGCGTCATTGCCGGTATTGCGTTGGGATATTTCTTCTTTCATTGAGCAAAACCAGACTCATTTGTGTTGTCAGGGTAGCCCCGTCAGGCTAACATAACAGCGATTCGACAAAACTACCCTGAATGAATATCACCCAAGTCCGCGAACATTTACACCGGCTCATCGACGAGGTCGATGACATTTATGTACTCAATGGCCTGTACCGGAATCTGCTGTCCGACAAACGGCAGCGTGAAGAATACGAACGCGATCAGCAGGATAAGAACAAGCGGCAGAGCTTGCCGGAGACTCGTTCGACAGCACCCCGGAGAGGCCACTGATCGTCAGGGCGATAATACTCGCGTTGAAGCTGAACGCGAGTATACCATGCACCAGTACGGTACGGCGCATCCGTTTCGACCCGATCGACACGTCGGCCGTCTGGCTGGTCATACCGATGACGAACGAGAAGTAAGCGAAATCCAGGTAGTCCGGTTCGGTCTCGTGCGGGAAGTCAAGCCCCCCCGGTGGTTCGGTTTGTTTCCGGGGGTCGCCGTAGTAGAGGTGAGCATACCGGAGTGTGAAGATCGTATGGACCAGCCCCCAGGCACCCGCAACGGCCAGAATAGCCAATGTAGTATGGAGTATACGGTTGTCCGGCGTTATGGAGTCAAGCAGGGCTACCACAGCAAACAGGCTGGCTACGGCTGCCACCACCACAAAGGCAAGAATCAAGAGCCGGCTGGAATCCTGCAAACGCGACAGCCGAAGCAACTCGCGCGGATGGGCATTGACGATACTGATCCACATCAATGCTAACATTGTAAAGGCGAACGCCACCCAGATGAAGGTCAGCCGAACGGGCAGGTCCGAATTCTGGTATATGCCGATGAACGCCAGAAAAGCTGCACCGAGCGCAATAAGTACCCGGTGGTGCGTATCCAATTTACTAACTCGGGAAATCAACGAAGTCATGTTGAGAACAGGTAAGCACCGGCAATGTAGGGATGAACGCTGTCCTTTTCGTATTTTTGAGACTTCACGACCCAATTCATTCGCCCATGACCTCTTGCCGGTCCCTGTTGGTTACCCTGCTTAGCGTTCTTTTCTCCGTTGCTGCGTTCGCTCAAACTACCCTACCCTCCTTTTTACAACCAACGAACCGCTATGGCGGGCCACGCGTAAACCGCTGGGCCGACTCCGTTTTGGCGACGCTGACGCCCGATGAGCGCATCAGTCAGCTGATCATGGTGGCGGGGTATTCGAACCGGAAGCCGGGCTACGAAGATTCGCTGGTAACGCTGGTTCGGACCAATAAACTGGGCGGGGTGGTTTTCTTTCAGGGTGGGCCCATCCGGCAGGCCAAGCTCACCAACCGGCTTCAGGCGCTTTCTACCGTACCGTTGCTGATTGCGATGGACGCCGAGTGGGGACTGGCCATGCGTCTGGATAGCACCGTCCGGTATCCCTATCAAATGACGCTGGGAGCCATGCCGGGCAGCGATTCGCTTATCTACCGGATGGGTGCCAATCTGGCGAAGCAGGCACGTCGGCTGGGTATGCACGTCAATTTCGCGCCATCGGTCGACATCAACAACAACCCCAACAACCCCGTCATCAACTTCCGCTCGTTTGGCGAAGATAAATATGCCGTAACCCGCAAAGCGCTGGCCTACGTCCGCGGCATGGAAGACAACCAGCTCCTGACCAGCATCAAACACTTTCCCGGCCACGGCGACACCGGCACCGATTCGCACTACGACCTGCCGCTGATCAGCAAAAGCCGGGTCGAACTCGACTCCCTCGAGCTGTATCCCTTTCGCCAGTTAATCAACGCCGGGGCGTCGGGTGTGATGATCGCCCACCTGAGCATTCCGGCGCTGGACACGACCCGCAACCGCCCCTCGACCTTATCGCCTAACATCGTAACGAACCTGCTCAAAGATGAACTGGGTTTCCAGGGACTCGTATTTTCCGACGCCATGAATATGAAAGGCGTTACCAAATACTTCCCGTCAGGGCAGGCCGATGAGCTGGGCATTGAAGCAGGTATGGACGTGCTGGAGTTTACCGAAGACGTACCGGCCGCCCTGGCCCTGATCAAACAGGCTATTGCCGATGGTCGTATCACCCAGCAATCGCTGGACGCCCGCTGCCTGAAAGTACTGCGCGCCAAAGCCTGGGTCGGGCTGGACAAGTACAAACCCGTTGTACTCGACAACCTCGTCAGCGACCTGAACCCGGTGCAGGATGTGCTGCTCAACCGTCAGTTTACCGAAGCCAGCCTGACGGTTCTGAAGAACGACAAGAACCTGCTACCCCTACAGCATCTGGATACGCTCCGTATTGCTTCTGTGGCGATTGAAAGCGAAAAGGTGACGGCGTTTCAGCAGATGGCCGGAAATTATACGCAGGTGGACCATTTCCGGCTGACGTCAAAAATGGCCGACTCGACGGTGGCGAAGGTGCTGGATTCATTGCAGGCGTATAACCTGCTGCTGGTCGATGTCCACCTGAACAACATTCGGCCCGGCACCCGCTACGGCATGCAGGCAAAAACGGCAACGCTGGTTGGTGATCTGGTCGCGACCGGAAAAGCGGTTGTTACGGTGTTCGGGAATGTCTACTCGCTCGACAGGCTGAATGTGCCTGCTGACTCCGCCCGGCCCGGACGCACCATTGAGCAGGCCCGGGCCATTGTCATGCCCTATCAATTGACCGACTACACCGAAGAACTATCGGCCCAATTGATTTTCGGCGCTATTGGCGCATCGGGTAAGCTCCCCGTAACGGTGAACCAGCGGTTCCGGCTGGGCGACGGGATTGCCATCAACGCCATCGGCCGACTCAAATACACGATTCCCGAAGAGGTGGGCATCGACAGCCGGTTTCTGACCCGGCAGGTCGATTCGCTGGTGAACGTCGGTCTGGAGCAAAAGGCGTTTCCGGGATGTGTAGTTCAGATGGCCAGAAATGGAAAGGTTATTTTTCGCAAGGCCTATGGCAAACATACTTACGACGCATCGCTGGGTGCCGAACCAAAAACGGTTCAGCTAGACGATCTGTACGATATGGCCTCGGTCACGAAGGTCAGTACGTCGACGCCCGCCCTGATGCGGCTGGTGGACGAAGGCAAATTCAACGTCGACGGCAAAATGAGCGACTATCTCCCCAGCTTCAAAAAGTCGAACAAGGCCGACATCGTCTGGCGCGACGTACTGACGCACCAGGCCCGGCTGAGAGCCTGGATTCCGTTCTGGATGGATACCCGGGAGGAAGACGGCAGTTGGAAACCTAAAACCTTCAAGGCTGAACGCAGCGCCCGTTACCCGATTGAAATAACCGACAGCCTATATCTGTTCAAGAACTACTCGAAAACCATTTTTGAGCAAATCCGCGATTCGCCCCTGAACGCCAAGAAAGAATATGTGTACTCCGATCTGTCGTTCATTCTCTATCCGCAGATCGTGAAACGCATCACGGGCGTACCGTTCGAAGACTTCCTGAAGACGACTTTTTATAAGCCACTGGGCGCAGCTACACTGACGTATAACCCACGCCGTTTCTATAAGCTCGATCGTATTGTTCCCACCGAGTATGACTCATTATTCAGGAAGACGCTCATCTGGGGCCGCGTTCACGACGAAGGGGCCGCCATGCTCGGTGGTTTGTCAGGACATGCAGGTCTGTTCGGATCGGCCAACGATTTGATGAAGGTGTTCGAGATGTACCGGCAGAAGGGCAGTTATGCCGGACAACAGTACATTTCAGCTAAGACCATCGCTGAATTTACCCGCTATCAGTTTCCGGAACTGGGCAACCGGCGTGGTCTGGGCTTTGAGAAGCCGTCGTTTGCCTATACGGGTAACGCCCCCCGGTCGGCTACCAAAGACAGCTTCGGTCACTCGGGCTTTACGGGCACCTTTACCTGGGTCGATCCGGACCCTGCTTACAACCTGACCTATGTATTTCTGGCCAACCGCGTGTATCCCACCCGAAACAATAACAAAATCAGCTCGTTGAATACCCGAACCTATGTCGCCGAAGCACTATACCAGGCTATCAAACGCGGTATCTAATGAAAAACTACCTGATCCACCTGCTTAACTACGAACTCTGGGCTAATCAACGGGTTATCGGCGCACTTGAGACGCTGGATAATCCCCCCGCACGCGCTATTGCCGTGATGGGTCATATTTTATCGGCTCAGCAGGTATGGCTCGGCCGCGCACTCAACGAAACAACATTTATTTCTATCTGGGAAGATACCCCGGTAGCCTGGATGAACGAAACGGCCGAGCGCCAGCACCGCAAGATCGTGAGCTACCTGAACACGCTGCCTGAAACGGACCTGACTAATCCCATCGACTATGCCAACTCGAAGCAGGAACCGTATCAAAGTACGCTCCTCGACATCCTGACCCATATGAGCCACCATGCCGCCTACCACCGCGGGCAGGTAGTACAACTCATCCGGCCGCTGGTGACCGAACCGCCGGTAACCGATTTCATCGTCTGGACCCGGGAGAGCTAGTTTCTTTCTGACAGGATGAACAGGATTGGTGCGAAATAAAAATCATGTTCGTCCAGTCAATCCTGTCAGAAAGAAACCTTATCAGAAAAATTACGGCTTCTGCTGATTCCAGTAGATGAGTACGTTCAGCGTCGCCCGGCCCGATGCAATCAGGTCCAGATCACCGTCCCCGTCGAGGTCGACAGCCTGCAGGTCTTCGCACGCCATCCGAACGGTATCGTCGAGTATATAGCCATCGAAGTTGTCGTTCTCCTGCGGCACGAACAGCCGCACACCAACTTTCCCGTTCTTGTCCGGATTGCGCCAGCCCACCACGATCTGGTCGTGGCCCGTACCCAGAAAATCGCCACATACCAGCGCATGGCCCTGACTAAGTCCGTCGGTAAGCACGTTTATTTCCTTTTCGGAAACATCAGCCCGGGGTCGTTTGGTGGAATAGTAGCCATTTTCGATCTGTAACACATTGCCGTGCATAGGCTGAATGGTAGCAATACCGGCACCCTTGTCGAACCGTCTGATTTCGCCGATTCCGTCGGTATTATTAGTCATCAACGGCAGGGCGTTTCGGGCGGCCTCTTCGGGCTGGTAGCGCCACTGACCCGACTGCCATTCCAGTATTTTACCCCCTTCTTTTCCGGCTACGATTACCCCCGTGATCGGGCCGTCTTCCCAGATCTCGAAATTATGGGTCAGGTGAAGCGTGGAATCGACCAGGTAACGTTTCCAGGGGCCACGCGGGTTTTTCGGAAATTCATAGCCCCACACCCGGACGCCCCGCCCCTCCCCGCCTTTGTTGCCCAGCCCATGCAAAGGCACAACGATCAGTTGATAGGTCGAGCCGGTTTTGGCCCAGCGCATCCGGTGGGTCGTCACCTCATGAGGCAGGCGCACGGCTTCCCAGCGCTGGGTCGGGTCTCTGGGAGCGATCAAGTAGAAAACGGCGCCCGACTTCGTGCTGTCGCTGGTCTCGGCGGGACTCCAGCCTGCCCCTACAGCAACCTCTACACGCCCGTCGCCATCGAGGTCGCGGGCAGCTATGCAGACATTATCCTGTGGCGTCAGGTTCTCGGCCATCACATACCGTTTCCAGGTTCCTGTTTTCGTAGCCGGGTTCTTATACCAGACAAACTGCTTCTGGTCGGCCAGCAAAATATCAGGGTGCCGGTCACCGTCGACGTCGCCGATGGCTAAGCCATACCCAATATCGATCTGGTTATCGACAACCTGGGTAGTAAACCTGGGTTTTGGGGTCTGAGCCAGGCTAAGTAACGGGCTCAGGAGAAAGAAAAGAAAAAGTCTCATAGTTGGGCAGTTTTAGCAGGATAATAAGGCCGCGACAGGTGCATACTACTACACCCTGCCAGTGGCTGAAAGCTCTGGTAGTGGCTGAGCGATAGGCGTATCGATTTGAAGTCAACCACTACCAGGGATTTGCGGGTCAGATTCAACCACTACCAGGGTCCTGCCGGACCACTGGCAGGGTTGGGCAGGGTTATTCCCTCCCCCAACTGCATCACACGATAGGGCGTACCGTAGCGTTCACAGGCCCGGACAAAATCGGCGGGGTCGGCGGTGTTGAAGGCAAACAGGTCGTAGTGATGCGGAATAACGAGTTTCGCGCCGATGTCGCGGCCAAGCCGGGCGGCTTCGTCGGGGTCGAGGTTGCCCGCTACGCGCCGTTCGGGCTTGTTGCCATTGATCGGCAGGAACGCCACATCGACCGGAAAAGGGCGCAACACATCCACCATGCCGTCGTACCAAAGCGTATCACCGGAATGGTAAACCGTGTACGGACCTAGTTCGAACACAAAGCCCATGAATTTATCGAAGCCCCACTCGTCGCGTTCGCGTTCATTGTGCGCGGCTGGCACACCATGAATGACAATATCACCCACCGTAACTGTCCCGCCATCGGTCAGACCCAACGGCCAGGCCGGATCGGTATGAAGCCGGTCGGACACAAAGGCCCGGTTCGCTTCGGGAATGACGAACTGCACGGCCGGATTAGCCGCAATCAGGGGCAACAACGTATCGGCGTCGAGGTGGTCGGTATGGTTGTGGCTCGATGTTACGACGTCTATCATGTCGAGTTGAGACGGGTCAATAACCAGTTCCGACACGCGAACGTGGGGTTTGTCGGTCACGGCATATTTGCGGGGCAGCGAGTCGGACAGGTACGGGTCGACCAGCAGACGCCTACCCGCGTACTGAAGCAGGAATCCACTCTGGCCCAGCCACCAGACGTGCAGTTTGTCGGGGGCTTGAACAGCCTTTTCGATGTCGGCCAGCAGGGCCTCGTCTTTTTGGAAAGCAGGTTTGAGCATGACGGTTCTATCGGGTTCAGTCGACGGGTTTCCGTAGGCCGGTGATTCGCCCCAGTACCCAGTCCAACGTTCGGGCGGGCAGCAGCCGGGGCAGCGTCCAGCCGATCAGTTTCTGCGGCACAATGGCGTAGCGGATGCGGGGATTCGGCGTTTCATGGATCTGAACGATCCGTTCGCCCAGGTAATCGACGGATAATCCCCGACTCTCTGCCGCCTGGACCTGTTTCAGAAACCCCTGCATGGCCGGGTAATAGGCCGTAGGTTTGTACGCATCGATAGCCGTTCCTTTTCCCCATATCGGCGTTTTTACCGCCCCCGGCCCAACAATAACCACCTCGATGCCATATAAAATCAGCTCCCGGCGTAAACTGTGCGACAGCCCTTCGACGGCATGTTTGGACCCCACATAGGCTCCCATAAACGGAATGGCCACCTGCCCGTTCACGGAGCTGATATTCTGAATCCGGCCCGGCTGAACGGGGTGATTTTCGTGAGCGCCCAGCAGCGGGAGAAACGCCTGCGTGACGCGCAGCAACCCCAGCACATTCACCTCGAAATGCTGCCGGACAATGTCCAGCGGCTGGTGTTGCAGGGGCCCGCCAATGGCAATACCTGCGTTGTTGATCAGCCCGCCGAGGCCACTGCCCGCCAGCAGCCCGGTGAGGGTTCGGGCCGCAGCGTCGACAGCGTCAGCATCGGTCACGTCGAACAGCAGCGGCACAAAATTGGTGCCCAGTTCGGCCTGTAGCCGATCGGCGTCTGGTTGGGAGCGAACGCTTCCGTATACGGTATAACCCTTCCGGGTAAACTGCCGGGCAGCACCGTAGCCGATACCAGTCGACGCGCCGGTGATGAGGATATTTCTGGAGACGGGTTTCATGACAGCCAAGTTATGGTATATCTTCAGGATATGACATGACTGACCGGCCCACAGCTCAACAAACGCCTAAAATTTGACGTTATCCTATTGGTCGGCCAGCCCAAAACCACCGGGCCGACATCTATGAATCATGCAGGATATTGAACCGTTCTACGGCTGGGAAAAGTACTACAATGCGTCGGAAGACGAGCGGTCGCCGTTCTACGAGCGTGAGTACAACATGCAGCGGTATGAGAATGACATTTACGGCTACTACATCCACCCCCTCTGGGATGAGATTGGCTCCGAAACGCTCTATTGCAAGATTTTATTCACGAACTACGACCGGCAGTTTGTCGTCATCGAACTCTTCGGTGAATGGAACGACACGCTTCACAACGACATCATGTACCTCAAACGGCAGGTCGTCGACGTACTCGTTAACCGGGGTATCAAGTACTTCATCCTCATCAGCGAGAATATATTCAACTTCCACGGCTCCGACGACAGTTACTACGAAGAGTGGTTCGAAGACGTGGAAGATGGCTGGATAGCGGCTATTCACTCGCCCGACTTCATCGAACGGGAGTGGAAGAAATATCGGCTCGACTACTACATCAATTTTGGGGGTACGCTCGACATTGCCAACTGGCGGACCCTCAAGCCAGCCGCCCTCTTCGAACTGGTGAACAGCCTGCTCGTTCGCCGACTGGGCTGATCATCCCCAAACAAACCTGCCTAACGATGATCGTTCACCGCAACACCAGAACCCGCCGACAACTGTCGGGACGGGTTCTGGTGCACAACTAGCATTAAAACGAACAAGGTGGCCGGTTATTTAGTCAATAGGCAAAACGTCGATCTGACGATTAAGCGAAGGATTCACTGATGGGGACAGACGAATCAAACTAGCCTGTATTCGGCTGTGGTCGCTAACCTCAACCCGGTAATGGCCAGCCGGGAGGGCATTCAGGTTCAGATTGACCTGTACCGTTGCTGAGCCTGCCGGAACCAACTGCTCGTGGATCAGCTGACCATCGCTCTCATCCGTAAACCGGATCATGAGCGGTACGGGCGGGTGGCGGTCTGCTACGATCTGTAGCCGATTCTGGGCTGCGTCGGCCTGCACCGATGTCTGGACGGGCTGATACGACTGCGGTTTGAAATTGGAAAAAATAAAAATGGGGCTGGACAGAAACGCCAGCAGCATGCTGATTCGGATCGTTTTCATGGATTTATTTTTTACAGATTGTTCATTGGATTGGTACTACGCTGATGACAGCCGCCGGAGATCGCGCCGGAACCGGTTGATCAGCTCTTGTTGCTTCGGGGAAACGTTTCCGTTTGCGTCAGCGATCTGTAACAGAATATTGACGAACTGCGCCCGGATGATGGCATTCAACGTTTTTCGATTACTGGCAAACCGGTTTAAAGCGAGCGCGTAGGCTTCCTCAGCCGTTTCGTTACAATGATCCCGCTGGAAATACGCAGACAGTGCCAGATTACCGTTGGGAATACCGGTCAACAGGTCTCTGACCGTCTGAAGGTTGTCAAAATGCACCTGTTTATCCACGTGAGCGAGTGCATAGACGACACTCCCCAGCCCGCTATACAGATCGGTGGTTTCGTCGCCCGGCTCGTCGGGAGCCGTCGTCAGATTGGAACTAGTCATCGGAGTGAGGCAGGTCGGTTTATTAGTCCAGGCGGTCGGCATTCAGCATCAGGGGTGAATCGCCGTTGGTGATGATAACCTTGCTGTTTGGCGACGTCGACAACCGGTTAAACGCTTCAACGGTCTTGAACCGAATCAGCATGGGCGTCAGTCCTTCGCTGATGATCTTCTGTGCGTCGCGCGTTCCCTCGGCCTCAATAATCCGGCGCTGCGCTTCCTGCCGTTCTTTGTCCAGGACAAACTGCATCCGCTGGGCGTCCTGTTCAGCAGCCAGTTTATCCTCTATTGCTTTGGTAAGGCCGGCCGGGAGCGAAATGCTTTTGAGCAGGACCGATTCAATTACGAAACCCCGGTCTTTGAGCTGGTTGGTCATAACGTCCCGGATCGATCGTTCGATCTCAGCCCGCTGCCCTGTGTGCATATCCTTGGCGAAATAGCGCGAAGACACATCGGTGACTGCGGAACGAAACACGGGCAGAATAAGCACATCGGCGTAGCTGGGACCAATCTGCTCCACAATGCGGGGGGCATAGCTACCCTCCACCCGGTAAAGGATGGAAATATCTGACTGCACGGTAAGTCCTTCTTTGGAGGGCAGCGGAGCACGTACTTCGAGATTGACCGTACGGGTTGGCAGTTTTATTATGCGCGTCAGCAGAGGGTTGAAAATCTGGACCCCTTCCGGCAGCGTTCCCGGTTTGATTTTACCCAGCGTGCGTTTAACACCTACTTCGCCCTGGCGAATGACGGTACAACTGGTTAGCCCCACCAGTGCCAGTAGCAGGGCGGGATATAGCGAGCGTTTCATACAATAACAGCGTTTATACAGTGTGTCCAAAGACAGGTAGCGGAATCGCAACCCAGTACGGCATCTGGCCCATTCGTACCAGCTTTGTTGACACAAATTTGATTTCCCGCTTTTAGAGCCGAATTAGCGCTCGGTTAGAAACAGATTAGAATAAATATCCTGACAGGATACCTCATAAAACAGGCGTCATCCCGGATTTTTAAAAGTCGGTATCTTTTTAGGGTCCAGAATGAAAACAAGGGTATATCGCTTGGTGTCAGGTCCCTTGACCTACGGGGTATACACGTCTTTTTTGCTTACTGAAAAGCCCTGTAGGGGCGACCTGTCAATAGAAAAGAAAGCAAGGGTAGCCTGTAAAGCGCCGTAGGTGCGACCTGATGTAGTTCATTCAGGTCGCACCTACGGCGCTTTAGACAAGGTAGGAACGCTAGTAACTATTGACAGGTCGCCCTTACAGGGCTAAGTGGCCAATGCCAGAGATATACACAGACTATACGTCCCTTGACCTGACGCCCCCCCCCGCAGATGTGCCGGAACCAGGCTGTTTTTTGGATAGGGTTTTCCAATGTTTTAACGAATCGTTAAAATTCGGGATGACGCCTGTTTTATAGAACGATTTACCCGAATCCGCTTATTTAATAACGACCGTACTCTCTTTACCCGGCGTTACGGTAAACGTCGACTGAATCTGTAATACGTCGTTCTGGTAGTATTTCAGCCGGTATTCGCCCGGTGGCAGAGGTAGTTCGTAGGGAAAGAAACGCTTCTGGCTATCGGCTTTGGCATCGCGTTCCACCGAGTAGTCGTCCGTGGAGCGCGTAATGGCCAGTTTGATCTTACCCGTGCAGGACGCACACTGGAGCGTTACGTTCGACTCTTCAACCGTTTCGGAATCATTACGTACCGACTCGGCCGACTCCGTGTAATAAACACCGCCCCTGGGTGGTGCGGGGGGCGCTGGCGGAGCGGGCGGGCTTAAGGGCTGGGTAGGCTGACCAATACCGAGCGAATCGAAAATACGGTGTTTGAGGTCGTCTTTTGCCCGATTGCTCAACCGCGCTACGTCGAACGTACGCCGGTACTCCACCGATCGGCTGTCAACCTGACCGTCGACCTGAACAGACAGAATTTTACCGTCGTCGTTGATCGTGGTACTGGTCGTTGACTGGCGCGACGTCTGGGCCAGCGCCACAGTGCCCATACTGAGCAAAACCAGGGTTAGGAGCGATTTCATAAGGTTAAAACTAGCTGTTTACAAGACTATACCAACTGTCGTGCCATACCTAAAAAAAGCCGCCCCAGCATCTGGAACGGCTTTATCGCGTATCACATCGTCCGGAATCGGACACCTGTTCGTCCGATAATGAACGGGGTTTAGTCCTACCGACGCTGCGCAGTAAACGCCCTAACGGGCCAAAACAAAGGCAGCTTAATCCCGAATTCACGTTTGTCTACCCTGATTACCGGCAACAACGGGCCTGCGTCGCCGGCAATCAGGCGATCGTTAATAACCATCATTTTGCTTGAGATAACCCGGCAGGTTCGACGCACCATCAATGGCCGTTTGCGGAATAGGGAACAGCCGTTTCAGCTTGTCGGTGTTGGTTTTTTCGGTCCATGTTCCTTCATACTTGCCAAACCGGATCAGGTCGGTACGGCGGACCATCTCCCAGTACAGTTCAAACCCGCGCTCCCGCAGCAGCAGGTCGAGGTTCATGCTGGCGAGGGCAGGCGCGGGCGTGCCGGACGTCCGGGCTGCCCGAATCAGGTTCACATCGGCTAATGCGCTGGCGGCATCTCCCTTACGGAGTTTGGCCTCGGCCCGCATCAGGTACACATCGGCCAGGCGAACAATGGAAATATCGGCATCACCCAGGTTACGACCCGACGCCGACTTTTTACTGAACTCATATTTCAGCACCCGGTAGCCCGTGTTGTAGTTGCTGCCCACTACGCTGAAGTCGACCTGCTCGGTGAAGTTCACGGCCAGGGTAGGCCGGTTACGCGTTACATAGAAGAGCTTTCCAACCTTGTAGTTGGCACCACAGCGCGCATAGGCACCGGCTACCCGCAACAACCCGTACTGTTGGCCGCGCAGAATACCCCGGTTCATGGTAAAGTCGGAAACGCAGGAGTCGGCCGGTATCGTCGCGTTCTGTTTGAAGAACCGGGGATCGGTACCCGCCGGGTCGCGGGGGGCATAGGCCGTGGCCCAGGTCTGGTAGAAATCAGAGGTGATGGCGGGTCCATCGGTGCCGTTGGCCGCCGGGAAGGCGATCAGCGGAAACTGGTCGCCCGATATAGAGAAGTAGGCCAGCCGGTTATGTCCGTTGAGTTCGGCCCGCTGATCGACGGCGAAGACCAACTCCTTGTTGGTATGATTGTCGGAGTTGAAGATCGAGAAATAATCCGGCGACAGCTGGTATTGACCCGACGAAATAATCTTGTCGCTGTACTCCACCACTTTGTCCAGATCTTCCGGTTTGAATGTAAACTGGGCGGCATAAGGCTCCCGGTAAACGGGGGCATTCAGGTACAGGCGAGCCAGCAAACCCCATACTGCCCCTTTGGTAAGCCGACCCGGACCAACGGTAGTGAGGAGTTCCGGCTCTACGGCCAGGAATTCACTTTTCACGTACTCCAGGGCTGCTGTGCCCCGCAGGACCTCCGAAACGCCCTGTGGGTCGTCTTTGGCGAATACCAGTCCAAACAGGTCGAGCATCATCATGTTGTAATACGCCCGCATACCCCGCGCTTCAGCGATGTACGTTTTCGCGTTGGGGTCGTTGATGGTTGGCAGGGTATTGATAGCCGTAATGGAGCGCGAAATACCCTGCGCCAGTATTAACCAGGTATTCCGAATGTTCGGGTCGGTGCTGGTGGGCGTATGCTGATGCAGGGCCGTGTAAATACCGTTGTCGCCCCAGTCGGTGCCGCCCCGATACGGCAGAATAGCTTCATCGGTCGATATTTCCTGAATGGTAAAGTAGTTGGTGTGTGTGAACAGGTCGGGCAAACGAGCATATACCGGTGCCAGGTTACCGTCGGCAGCCTGTTTGTCGGTCAGGCCCGCAGCCGACGCTTCGTCCAGTACGTTCTCCTCCAGGTTCGTACAGCCGTTCAGAAACAGCAGACCCGAAAGTAACAGGGTTGAGATAACTATCTTTTTCATAAATAATGAGAGGGAAGAACGCCGGTTGCCGACATTGTGGTAACCCGCGTTACATAGCTTATTTTAGAAGGTCAGGTTCAAACCAAATATAAACGAGCGCGCCCTGGGATAGCTCAGGTAGTCGATACCATAGGACGAGATGCCGTTGACGGCCCGGTCGGTGTTGACCTCCGGATCGAACCCGTTATACTTGGTGATGACGAACAGGTTCTGGCCCGTCGCCGATAGCCGGATGCCGGTAATCCACCGGTTCAGACCAATCCGTTTGGGGTCCAGGCTGTAGCCCAGCGTGAGGTTGTTCAGCCGGAAGAAAGCGCCATCTTTCAGGAATCGGGTCGATACCGGAGCCGAGTTGTTGATCGACTCGTTTGGTTCGCCGATGGCTTCCAGGGGACCGTTCAGCCCTTTCACCAGACGTGCCTTATAGAAAAAGGCATTGGCCGTGTTGTCGTAGATCTTGTTGCCCGATACACCGTTGAAATTGGCCGCCAGGTCAAACCCTTTGTAGGCCACGTTTCCGTTAATGTTGAACTGCCGCGTTGGCAACGCACTGCCAGCGGCAATCCGGTCTTTATCGGTGCCTGCCACCCCATCGCCGTCGAGGTCGCGGTACTTGCTCACGCCTTTCTCATCAATACCGACGTATTCGCGCAGGAAGAACGTACCGATCGGCTGGTCGTTGACGTAGCCGTTGACCGTGGCCGAGGTCAGCCCCGATCCCGTTGCCGATCCAGACGTGATCACCGAGTAGGGCGAATTATTCACTACGTTTTTAATGAACGTGATATTACCGCCCAGATCGAAGCGAAAGCCACCCTGGCTCACGTAACGGTAATTTAGATCCAGCTCAAGTCCCTGGTTGGTAATGGTCATGTTGGGAACATTCGTCCAGTAGGTAGCGGCTGGCTGAATGGGGTCGGATGGAATAACTTCCAGCAGAATTTTGCCCGACACTTTGCGAAACAGATCCACCGTACCCGTCAGCGCTCCGTTGAACAAGCCAAAATCCAGACCCAGGTCGGTTTGACTCGATAGCTCCCACTGAATGTCCGGGTTGGCAAGCCGGGTGTAGGTTGTACCGGCCGGGTAGGTTGTCGTACCATCGAGCGGGTAACTGGTCGTAGCCGAAACGTTCGACGTAAACAGGGCCTGGGTGATCTTGGACGGAATTTCCTGGTTCCCGGTCTGGCCCCAGCCCAGCCTCAGTTTCAGGTCCGAGAACGGCCCCGATTGCAGGAACGACTCTTCAGAAAGCCGCCAGCCAGCCGAGAACGAGGGGAAAACGCCGTATTTGTTGTTAGCCCCGAACTTGCTCGACCCGTCGGCCCGGACCGTAGCCGTTACCAGATAGCGGTTTCGGTACTGGTAGTTGACCCGCGAGAAAAACGATTGCAACTCGTTCTCAAGCGCATCCCCGGTGGGCCGATTATTAGCCAGCGTCAGGTCCTGCCCCAAACCGGGATTATAGATTGGCTCAATGGGCGTGATCGGAAATTTATTAATGCTCCAGCCCCGGTTTTGAATATAGAATTTCTGGTAGGAATGACCCGCCAGGGCCGTCAGGTTGTGGTTGTTCCAGCCCCGATTGTAGGTGAAGTAATTCTCGATCAGCACGTTGCGATTGGTCCCGTAGGCACTTTCGAGCCGCCCGTCCTGCTGCGGCACCGTGCTGGCCAGCGACTGCTGATCGCGGGTCGACGTGGCATTGTCGATACCCAGGTTGAGTTTGTATACCAGATCCTTCGTGATCTTGAACGAGGGCGATACGCTCGCAACAACCCGGTTTATGGTGGTTATATCCTTCTGAAGCTGAAGGGAAACAAGCGGATTGGTGAACGCCTGATACCGAACCGGTACGCCACTGGCATCATAGGCGGGGTAGGTCGGGTTGGCCGATAAAGCGGCTCCAACGATATTCTCGATCGGTGGCCGTTCGTTAACCGTTTGCGACGCCGTCAGGTTGACATCGAGCGTCAGCCGGTCGTCCATAAACTTCTGCGACGCGTTGAAACGGCCGGTATAGCGGTTCAACTTACTGTTTTTCAGGACACCCTCCTGATTTTGCACACCCAGCGATCCGTAGAACGTCAGCTTATCGGCCCCGCCACTAAAACCCAGGTTGTATTCCCTCGTCGTGGCCTGTCGGCTGATTTCACGCTGCCAGTCGGTCGACGCTTTCTGGTCATCGACAACGCCACCCGCAGCCGCCACCTGCCGGCGGTATTCGTCGGCGCCGAACAGCGGAAAAGGCCGCGCCACATTGGAGATGCCCAGGTTTGTCGAAAGCGTCAGGTTGTTGGAACCGGCTTTTCCTTTTTTGGTTGTGATCAGAATGACGCCGTTGGCTCCGCGGGCACCATAGATTGCCGTTGCCGACGCATCTTTCAACACGTCCATGGCTTCAATATCCTGCGGATTCAGAAAGTTGAGGGGGTTGGTCGCTCCACCGGTGCTCGAGTTGTCGAGCGGAATACCATCCAGTACGAAGAGGGGGGTACTGCCCGTTCGAACGCCACCAGGGCCGCGTACGGTAATCGTTTGCCGTGCACCCGGCTCACCGCTAACGGCGGTTACGTTTACGCCGGCTACTTTGCCCTGCAAGAGTTGCTCGGGGGAGTTGATCACACCCCGGTTGAATTCGGTGCTCTTGACCGATTTCACCGAGCCGGTCATGTCTTTTTTCGTGGTGCTGCCGTATCCGATCACAACGACCTGGTTCAACTCCGAGGCCGCTGCCTTGAGCGCTACGTTGATGGTGCTGCTGTTTCCAACGACGATCTCCTGCGAAATGAACCCAATAAAGCCGAACACCAGTACGCTGTTTTCGGTGGGGACAGTTAGCTGAAAATTACCGTTCGCATCGGTAGTAGTACCACGCTGGGTACCCTTCACCACAACCGTACAGCCCGCCAGCGCTTCGTTGGTCGCGGCATCGGTAATCCGTCCGCTAACGGTAATATCGGCCGTTTTTTGACCTATTGCCATCGGCCCGCGGGCGAACAACGGGGTTACCTGCCCGATCGATACGATCAGCAGGCTCAGGGAAATCAGAAATTTTAAGGGTGGGGATGACGTGTATATATAAGCCATACGGGGACAGATTAATTGATTAAGGGGCGATATTACCAGACCAGGAACTACGTAGCAAAAGCAAAAATTACTTTTAACAATTTCACAATAAGCAGCTGATTGGCAAAAGCTTATAGCGCCAAGAAAATCAGTCTCTTATGAAAATCTACTCCATCATTCTGTTAAAAATCCGGGTGCTGTGTTAAGTAATTAAAATAATTTAAAATTTACTGACCCGTGTAATCACCGTACTACCCGGCCTACAATGTCGGCAAAGGTTTCTGTCTGGTTTTGCTGGTCTTTGGGCGTCACCTGACTCCGCAATGTCAATCGGGTATACACGTGCAGATCTGAATCGATCAGCGCAACATCAATCGGTTTGCCGTCGGCTGTTTTCGTGCCTTTATCAATCAGGACCGCACTCACCGGATCGGCCGTCGGGTCTTTCTTCGACTTATACACTTTCAGGGTACAGGCGGGCGGTATCCTTATGCCGCTCTCCAGATCCTGACGGACAACGGTCAGCAGTTTTTGCAGTTGCTGTAACGTCTCCTGCGGCCGGAAGTGGTAATATACTTTGTCTTCTTCGGCCGATTGCTCGGTTTCAATATAGCCCAGCATAGGCCCAACCACACCAATGAGCGATAGCGTTTTGTCGGACGGAATGACAATAGGGTCGACCAGCAACAGATTACGCGGCACCAGCCGGTTATTGAAATAACCCGAACTGACGAGTTCCAGCAGGAGCGCACCACTGGTCGACGAGCCTAGCAGGCTGATATTGGTATACCCTGCCTTTACCAGTTGCTCATACTCGTCCTTGATCGCCAGTTGCCAGTCCTGCCAGGTCGACTTCTTAAAGTCTTCGTAACTACGACCGTGCCCACCCAGCAGCACCTGCGACAGCTGAAAATCGGTCCGGCCGTTGGCCCAGGTCCGGAATTCATCCCACTCGAACGTTGTCGCCGAGTAGCCGTGACAGGCGATAATAACTGGTTTTCGTGCCTGCTCGGCAGTAGGGTTGGGCGTGGCTTTTGAAACCAGGTATTTTCCGGGGTTGTAAAGCGAGGGGTCGAACAGCGTACCGCCGTCCAGCATGTCTTTGGTAATGGTTGGTTCGGATGAGCAGGCCAGACCGGCGACGACCAGAACCACCAGGCTGATGATTGTTTTCATATCAGTTTTTAGCGCTTTTGAGAATGTTCCAGGTAACACTGGTCTGTATGAAAACGGGATACAGCGTGCCGGGGCCCGTCAGGCCATCACCCGTAATGACGTTATAGCCGATAGACGCGTTGATTTTAAGCGGAAAATTCGGGCAGTAGCACAGGCCAAATTCGGGCGAGGCCAGCAGGGATGTCTTCGGCAACACATCGAATAGGCTGCTCCCATAATCGGCAGCAAAATAGCCTACATTGACCCTGGCAACCGGCCGGACCAGCCAGTTCGGCCGGAAGTAGTAGGAAGCCGACGCCAGGAAGTTGTCCTGTTTAATGGCGTTCGAGTTCAAGGCCGTTCCCAGCCGGGAGGTAACGTAGCTAAGACCGATGTAGAGTCGTTTCGACGCCAGTTTCGGGTGCGTGTACTGGGCCGTGATACCGTTTTCGGCGTATAGATTGACGGAATTTTGCAGTCGGATTCCCAGGTCGAGTACAGCCCCGGTGGATCGGGCCGGGCGGTTCTGTGCCGTCGTAATAGAGAGCGTGGCCCAGGCAAGCAGGGGAATAAGCAGGTAGTTTGCTTTCATACAGGAAGGGGTGGATATAACAAAACGCTGTTAGCCGAGGGTCGGCAACAGATACTGATTTATATAGTACGTTGAGAGGGAGTTGGCGCATTCTGACAGAAGTAGCCAACCAATCCGGGTATAAGCAGGGCAAGTAGATGCTCAATAATGGTCCGCTCAATGGCATGAAAAGACCGACAAGAGAGCATATGGCAGCGCTGGCATAAATCTACATGAATAATTTGCTGTTTACCAGGGGAGGTAAAACATCATAGAGAAGCTACTCACATTTCGCTGTTGAATCCCTGCCACGCCAATGACGACCCCGAATTCAGGGGAGTATCTCATTTAAAAATGGTAGCGCCCCTCCTCGTGGGCGATCTCGGCCAGCGTCCGGCAAGGTCTGGTACTGGTACACTCCCGCTACGTAGTCCCGATGGGTGGTGGCTCCCGCTACGGTGCTGCTCATGCTGAGCTTGGTGCCCTGGGCATCGTAACGTATCGTGACTACCTTGCCACTACTGAAACTGAGCTGGCTGGGCAGCTTCAGGAGGTTGTATTGTATCTGGCTGATGCCTCGGTTCAGATCACTCTTCAGGCTCCCGTCAGGCCAGTAGGTGTAGTCGTTGCCACTCTTGTTGCCATCCGAAAAGCCCGCCGTGTTAGCGCTCGCATCACTCACGCTCAACAGGCTGTTGCCCGACCCGTAGCTGTAGCTTAACTGGTCGATGCCCCCGCTCACGCCCCGCCTGAGGGTCAGCAGGTTGCCGCTCTTCCGGGGTCGCGTCCGACTCGTAAGTGAGGTTGCTCACTTTGTAGTCCTCGCCCGTGTTGCCCGTGTACTCCGAACCACTCAAGCGGCCCGCCCCGTCGTAGCCGTAGGCGTACACCCGGCCAAAGAAGTAGTCCCGGTTGCGCCCCCGCATCCGGCCAATGGGGCCCCCGGGGTCGCGCCCGACTCGTAGCGGTTGAAGGTACCGTTGATCTGGTTATAGTTCAGGGCCAGGTAAAACACATCCCCCGCCATCTGGTCAGGAGACGCAAAGGGTTACGTCTCTACTCACTTCGCAACGATTTCACTGGATTCGCCAAGGCCGCTTTGATCGTTTGCGTACTGACGATCAATCCCGTTAGTAGCGCTAAACAAATGGCTACCAGCGCAAAAGGCCACCACGACAAATCGGTTCGGTAGGCAAATTGAGTTAGCCAGTCGCTGAGCAGGTAATAGGCTACGGGCCAGGCAATGACGTTGGCAATCACCAGGATGAGGGCAAATTCGGTCATGAATAGATTGACAATGCCGAACGTCGAGGAGCCCAGCACTTTCCGAATCCCGATCTCTTTGGTCCGGTGGGTCACGTTCAGCGAGACTAGCCCCAACACGCCAAGCAAAACGATGATCAGGGCCAGCGTGGTCGCCAGCCGGGAAGCCCGTTGAAGCTGAATTTCGGTTTTGTACAGCTTCTGGAGCGTGTCGTCCATGAACGAATAGTCGAAGGGCGCATCGGGAAACAACCGCGCCCACTCATCACCAATGGCGGCTACCGTTTCGGGTAAGCTTCCGCCTGCCTGCCTGCCGGGAGCAATTTTAATAGATAAATACCGGTAAATAGGGTCTTTTCTGACCGGAATGAAGACCAGTGGCCTGATGGTTTCCCGCAGCGAGCCGAAGTGAAAATCGGTCAGGACGCCACCAACTCGAAAGGTGCCGCCACGAAACAGAACCTGCTGCCCCAATGCCTTTTCCGGGCTGGCATAGCCCAGTGCTTTCGTTGCTGATTCGTTCAACACGACTGCCAGGGAGTCATAACTTCCACCGTTGGCATGGAAAAACTGACCTGCTTTCAGCGTCAACCCATACGTTTGGGCATACCGTTCGTCGGTGGTGACTGAATTTGCCGTGATGGACTGTGTGCTGTCCTGTCCCTGCGCAAACAGACTGACACTCCCGCTGCTTGCACCATCCGGAATCTCGAACGACAGGCTCACGCCATCCACACCCGAAATACGCGCCAGTTGGTTTCGTATGCCTTCCATTCGTTGCACACCCGCAGGCGACCAGTCGCGGGGAACGGACTTTATAGCCAATATCTGGTCTTTTTGATAACCTAGATTCTTACTAAAAAAGTACGTAACCTGGCCATTGATAACGACTGCGCCCACAAACACCAGAATGGCCACCGTGAACTGAAAGACGATCAACGCCCGACGAAAGCCAATTCCTTGTTGCAACGATGCCGCTAGCTTTCCGAACGCGGCCCGTCCTTTAAGCGATTCTACCGAAGGCATACTCGACAGCACAAAAGCCGGATAACTGCCCGCCAGTAAACCAATGATCAATACCAGGCCCGCCAGAGCCAGAAAAGCATAGGGCGACCAATCCAGCAGCGACGGTACCGGTTTATCCAGCAACGTAGCGAACGTTGACCGAACGAGTTCGTAACAGCCCAACGCCAGCAAGGTGGCACCGGCGGTTAATAACAGGGCCTCGATCAGAAACTGAGCAATCACCTGTTTCTGAAAGCCACCCAATACCTTCCGAACGCCAATTTCCCGAAGCCGTGTTGCCGACATACCGATAGTGATATTGACGAAATTAACTACGGCCATCAGCAGAATAAACAACGCGATAATGGACAGCGTCAGCAGCATTTTTTCGACCAGACCCTTGTTCGCTTTCAGATGATAGCTACTCAGCGGACTCAGGTAAGGCTGTAAATTTGCCCGAATATCGGGGGGTGCGTGCGTCTTCAGCGTTTGGACGAAGGGCTGCTTTAGTTGTTCTGCCGAAGTGCCTGGTTGTAGTTCCAGGTAGGTGATGATGCTCCGGTTTTCCCAGGCGTTCAGACCGCTTGCGTCGGAGAAGTAGCCGAAGTTTCGCATGGAAACAAACAACTGCTCCCGCTGCTCGAATAAATGCGTGACGCTATTGTCGGGTTGATCCTGATCACGCAATACCCCCGTAATGGTAAAAACCTGTTTGCCTGCACCCGGCGTTTGTATGGTCAGTTGCCGCCGAAGCACATTCGTTTCAGTAAAATACTTTTGGGCCAACGCGGTTGTAATAACTACCGTATTCGGTTCACTGAGCGCCGTTTTTGGATCGCCGTATGCCAGTGGAAAACCAAACATAGACAGCAAGGTCGAGTCACCGATCTGCATCGACTCCCGAAAGTGGTTCTGCCCACTGGATACGATGGTTGTCACGCCATAGGTGCGGTAATAGCCAGCTATCAGATTGGGGTACAGCTGCTTAAGCGTTGGCCCCATAGGTGCCGGCGACCCCATCTCACTGCCCATGTCGGGCACTTTCCAGCGGCTCTGAAGCAGGTATTGCCGGTTTGCATGCCGGAGTGTTTTGTTCACGGCCAGTTCGCCCTGAATGTAGCTGGCAATCAGCAACAGAAACGTAATCCCAACCGTTAGCCCAAGCAGGGTCACAAGCGCGTAGAACCGCCTTCGGGCAAGGTTACGCAGGGAGATCTTTATGTAATTTTCGAGCATGACGTATTGGCTTACTGGCGCTATTTTTTTGAATAGGCAAGGTACAACCGACACCATAAACCGTTCATTTAAAAAATGTTAAGAACAAAAAATGCACACAGGACCGCCCGTGTGCATTTCTGATGTTCCATTAATAATGTATTACTTATTCACTTCGTAAGCTCTTTACGGGATTCATCAACGCGGCCCGAATGCTCTGAAGGCTTACCGTGGCCAGCGCAATCCCAATGGCCAGTACCCCCGCCAGCACGAATACCCACCACTCCACGTCGATCTTGTAGGCAAAATCCTGTAGCCATTTGTTCATGGCCCACCACGCAATGGGACTCGCAATGAAGATGCCGATCACCACCAGTTTGAGGAAATCTTTGGAGAGCAGTCCAACGATACTGGGCACACTGGCCCCCAGCACTTTGCGCACGCCAATTTCTTTGGTCCGCTGCTGAATCGAGATCAGGGCGATGGAAAACAGACCCATGCACGACAACAGGATGGCTATGACAGCCGCCGACGTGAAAATGGTGGCCAGCCGCTGCTCTTTGCGGTACCAGCGCTCGGTGTTTTCATCCAGAAACGAGCCGATGAATTCCTGCTTCGGCGCTATCGTTTTCCAGGCGGCTTTTACCGCTTCCATCGCGCCGACCAGATTCTGGGGATTCACCCGAACCAGCACGTACATAATGGGGTGGTTTGACTGCATCTGGAGCGTAATGGGCTTGGCTTCCTCATGCAAGGAATACAGGTTGAAGTCCGACACGACACCCACGATCTGGTAGGCCTTATCGTCGGGTTTGATGTACTTCCCGACCGGGTTTGTTTCACCCAATGCTTTGGCCATACTCTGCGTAATGAGCACGGATGAACTGGAATCGGTGCTGAACGCCGGGCTAAAGTCGCGTCCCTGAATCAGCTTCACCCCCATCGTTTTCAGGTAATCGGTGTCGATCCGCAACCAGTCGCAGCTAACGTCGCGTTTGCCGTATTGAAAGCCGAACATCATCCGCGACGAACTACCATCCAGACCCGCACCAATATTTACCGCCGACCCCGACACGGCAGCAATGGTCGGCTGATTGGCCAGTCTGTCGCGCATGGCTTTCAGCACGGTAGTGCCGTTGAGTTCGTTGCCTACGGGTACGCTGATTACCTGATCCTTGTCGAGCCCCATCGGTTTTTGCTGCAGGTAAGTGATCTGCTGGTGAATGATCATCGTACAGACAATGAGCAGGCAGGCAATGGTGAACTGGGTTACGATGAGCGAATTGCGCAGCAGCCCCGGGCGGCTCATTTTCACGCTCCCCTTCAGAACCTCCACGGCGTTGAAGCGCGTCACGAACCAGGATGGATAGCCCCCGGCTACCAGCGAGATAAGCAGAAAACCCAGCCCCGTTACCAGCAAGGTGCCGGGTGTCAGGAAACTATCGATCGTCAGCTGGCTCTGGAACAGGCGGTTGAAGGTAGGCAGAACGGCATAGGCCAGTCCCAATCCGATGAGTAGAGCCGCCACACAAAGTAACAGCGTTTCGCCCCAGATCTGGCCAAACAGCTGACTCCGCTGCGCCCCCAGCGACTTCCGGACGCCCACTTCCCGCGCCCGCGTGATCGACTGGGCAATGGTCAGGTTAATGAAATTGATGCAGGCAATGGCCAGAATAAACAACCCAACCAGCATCAGCGTGTAGATATAAGCCCGGCTGATGGCCTCCCCGTTCATGGTTTCTGTATCATAGTGGACTTCGCGCATGGGTATCAGCAACAGACTCCGCTGAAAGCCCAGTTCATTGACTGGATAGCCCTGCTCTTTCTGTTGCTTGATATCCTTGGCGAAGTACTTCTCCATGAAGGCCTGCGTGCGCCGTTGCAGCGTTTGCGGGTCGGTACCGGCCTTCAGCTTTACGTACACATCATGGTTACCAAAATCCCAGCGGCTCTTGTTAGCCTGATAATCAGCCGAGTTTTCACTCCGAATGAACGCATTGTAGGTAAGCGTAGAATTACGGGGAGCATTACTCACAATGGCCGTAACGGTAAAGGTTTGCCAGGCGCCGATCATACGCAGTTCGAGCGGCTTGCCAATGGGATCTTCCTTGCCAAACACATCCTGGGCCATCTTCTCACTGATGACAATGTCGCTCAGGCTGTTCAGGGCCGTTTTAGGATTCCCTTTCAGCAGCGGGAAGCTGAACATGTGCAGAAAATCAGCATCGACCAGCCGGACATCCTGGTTGGAGGTTTGCTCCTTTCGCCGGACACTGGAGGTTCGGTCGAAGAATCGGGAAACGCCTTCCAGTTCGGGAAACTCGGCTTTGAGCGCGGGCGAAATTACGTACGGCATGGTGCCGCTTCGACTGGATGTTCCGTCACGTTCCGAGGCCAGGAAGTTTAGCCGGAAGATGCGGTCGGCGTCCGTATGAAAGGTATCGTACGATAGCTCAAAGGTAGCCGTCAGGAACAACAACACGCACGTTCCGAACGCCACCGATAGGCCCACGACGTTGATAAACGTATGCGAGCGGTGTTTCCAGAGCGTTCTAAAGGCGACTTTCAGGTAATTGCGGAACATGAATGATTATGGTAAGTTTGTGTAAATCTGATGGATATGTACTTCCCTGCTGTAAATGACCCTTTCATTGCCGGTGAAGACCAGGGTGTCTGGGCTCCGGCTGATCACCAGCGCATTATCGCCAAACTCACTACGGGGCTGGGCGTACTTTTCTATCGCGAAAAGGCAATTCATCTGGAACCCCTGCCCGAAACAATGCTTGACGAAGGCAAAGCCAGCCAGGTACCAGACATATCGCTACGAGATAATCAGGCCGCTCAAACACCTGTTATTATTGAAATATGCCATACCGCCGGGCTAAAAGGCGACCTTAGAAAAGTAATTCAGCTTATAGATGATGACCTGTACGGTATCCGTGAAGGATTCATCTATGATTATCACACCAGTACATGGCTTCGGTATCGCTTCGGCGATGGTGGCCTGACCACCGAGTCGTCATTCACCGATATTCTGGCTCTCGATCTGAATGATTTTTTAGTTTAGACGCCATTCGGATGCCGAGACGCCAGGGGTCACCCGCGACGGACCGGTCTCTACGTTATTCGCTTCGGAGGCTGGTTACGGGGTTCATCAGGGCGGCTTTTATGCTTTGGTAACTTACTGTCAGGAAGGCAATCAGGATGGCCAGTGTACCGGCTACCCCGAAAATCCACCAGCTCAGGTCTTCCCGATACGCGAAGGTTCCCAGCCATTTGCTCATGGCCCACCAGGCTAGCGGGGTAGCCAGCACAAGCGCAATCAACACCAGTTTCAGGAAATCTATCGATAACAGGCCAACGATGTTCGACACGCTGGCCCCCAGCACTTTACGCACGCCAATTTCTTTGGTGCGCTGCTCGGCAGTGAACGCAGCCAGTCCGAATAAGCCCAGGCAGGAGATCAAAATGGCCAGCATACCGAAATAGTTGACCAGCGTATGCACCTGCTGCTCGCTTCGGTACAAACTCTCGTATTCTTCATCGATAAAATGGTACGTAAACGGGTAATTGGGATTGAACTGCTTCGATAACTGGTTGAGGTCGGCAACGGCCTGCTGCGTTTGTCCGGCCCGGGTTTTTACGAGCAGGTAGCTGGTGTTGCGACCGTCGAAACACAGGATCAGGGGAGTAATGGCCTGATGCAGCGAGTTCAGGTGAAAGTCTTTCATGACCCCTATAATCCGGCCGGTACCCATCCAGAAATTCACCTCCTTGCCAACGGGGTCTTTCATCTGCATTAGTTTGGCCGCCGTTTCATTGATGATGTAATTTGATGAGTCGGCGGGGCTGTCCAGGTTGAAATCGCGTCCATCGACCAGCTTGATGTTCATCGTTTTAGTAAAGTCACCCCCAACGAACATGCACGACACATTGGTTTGCAGGTTCGGGTCTTTACCCGGCCAGCTCAGATCGCCCGACGAGCCCTGTACATTGACCGGTAGGGCCATGGTCGTTGTTGCCGACACAATGGTTGGCTGGCGCATAACTTCCTGCCGGAATGTCTCTAGCTTTTTGGGGTTTGCAATTTCACCTTCCAGGGGGATATACACCACATTTTCGCGGTCCAGACCAAGATTCTTCGTACGCAGGTAATTCATCTGCCGACCCACCGCCAGCATGCCTACAATCAGGAAAATTGAGAGTGAAAACTGAAAGACTACCAACGTCCGCCGGAACAGGGCCGGCCCGGAACCGAACTGTAGCCGGACGCCTTTCAGAATTTTTATGGGCTGAAGCGAGGACAGGAACAGTGCTGGGTAACTTCCCGACAGAAAGCCTGTTATCAGAACCAGAACCAACATAATGAGCCAGAGCATTGGCTCGGCGAGGTTGAGCGTTAGTTGCTTCCCGAATACCTCGTTGAAGGTGGGCAATACACACCAGACCAGACCGAGAGCCAGCACAACGGCCAGTAAACTCGTTAGGATTGACTCGCTCAGGAACTGCCCGATTAAAGATGAGCGCAACGCACCAACCACTTTCCGGACACCTACCTCCTTCGCCCGCATCGCCGACTGTGCTGTGGCCAGGTTCATGAAGTTGATGCAGGCAATCAGCAGAATAAACAGCGCGACGATGGCAAAAATCCGCACATACTCGATTCGCCCGCCTACAGATTGACCATTTTTGTAATCGGCGTACAGGTGCAGATCGGTGATGGGTTGAAGAACAGGTACACCCGTTTCGAAATTCTTCCCGGCTAAACGCGGATAAATATCCTTCATCGCCATTTCAGCCTGCGCTAGGGTTGTCTTTGGCTTCAGACGGACGTACGTACTGAACGAGGTGTTTCCCCAGGTTTTCATCCAGTCCTGTTCCTGCTCTTTCCAGTTCACCAGCCAATCGAACTGGAGCGTGGAATTGGTCGGCAAATTCTCCAGAACTGCCCCAACTACATAAAACTTGTCGTTATTGAGCTGTAGGGTTTTGCCGAGGACCAGCTGATACTGACCAGCCGTAGCCGGAAAGTATTTCTCCGCTAATTTCCGGGTAACAATAATCTGGTTGGGCTGTGCTAAAGCGGCTTTAGGTTTGCCCGCCAGAACCGGCAGATCGAAGACACCGAAAAAATCGTCGGTGGCAAAATGCCCTTTTTCTTTTGCAGCTGTTTCGCCTACCTTAATCAAGCGTTCATCGCCCCAGTTAAATTTCGTTACAGCCGCTACCTCCGGTACGTCTTTCGCAATGGCTTCCTGCAGTGGTCCGGGGGTAATGTTGTTGGTAACCGTTTCGCCATTGTAGGGAAAATTGACCCGCACATAATGGATGCTCTCCGCGTCCTTCAGGAAGCGATCATAGCTCAGTTCATCTTTCACCCAAAGGCCAATCAGCAAGCTGCACGCCATGCCCAACGCCAGCCCAAAAACGTTGATAGACGAGTAGAGTTTGTTCTTCATCAAACTCCGAAACGCGATTTTGAGGTAGTTGCGAAACATAGATGAGGGGGGGAAGAGGGGGAGGAAGGAGGAAAGGGAAGGGAAGAGGGAACTGGCGTCAGCAATCCCTTTCCTCCTTTCCTCCATCTCTTCCCTTTCCTCCTTCCTCTTCAATTACACGTGAAAATTCTCGGTTACTACTTTACCGTCGAACAGATTCACGATACGATGCGCGAAACCGGCGTCGTAGGGTGAGTGTGTAACCATGATGATGGTGGTGCCTTCGTCGTTCAGTTCACCCAGCAGTTTCATTACTTCCTCGCCATTCTTCGAGTCGAGGTTACCCGTCGGTTCATCGGCCAGGATCAGCTTGGGTTTGGCCACAACGGCCCGGGCAATGGCCGTCCGTTGCTGCTGACCGCCTGACAGCTGCTGCGGGAAGTGATTGCGCCGGTGCATGATGCTCATCCGTTCCAGAGCTTCTTCTACCCGCTTTTTACGCTCCTCGGGGGGTGTTTTCAGGTACAGCAACGGCAGCTCTACGTTTTCGTACACCGTCAGTTCGTCGATCAGGTTGAAGCTCTGAAACACGAACCCGATGGAGCCTTTGCGAAGCTGTGCCCGCTGCCGCTCGGTCATCCGGGCCACTTCGGTACCGTAGAAGTTGTAATCTCCATCGCTGGGATTGTCGAGCAGGCCGAGGATGTTGAGCAGGGTGGATTTACCGCAGCCCGACGGCCCCATGATGGCGACAAATTCCCCGTCTTTAACATCCATGTTGATGCCATTGAGGGCGGTGGTCTCTACTTCTTCGGTCGAGAAGAGCTTTTGAAGGTTAATTGTCTGGATCATTGTCTGTCTTTAAGGAGAGAAGGAGGAAGGCAGAAAAGGAGTAAAGAAATTCACTACTTTAGCTTCGAAACCACCGTTTACTACCTCCAGATTATGGCAAAAATTGAAAAGTTTGAAGACCTCTTTGTCTGGCAAGAAGGACTTGCCCAGGCAATCAATATGTATAAGTTATTAGCGACTTGCACTGATTATGGGTTAAGAGATCAAATGAGACGCTGTTCCGTTTCAGTCCCTTCAAATGTTGCCGAAGGCTATGAGCGACACACAAACAAAGAGTTTATACGTTACCTGCGTATTGCCAAAGGGTCTAATGGCGAACTACGAACTCAGATCCATTTAGCCATTGCAGTCAATATTATTGATGCTGTGACTGGCCAGGAGTTACTGGATAAAAGCCGCCTGATTTCCTCCATGCTTCAAAATTTGATCAAGGTAAGACTAGAGAAGTTTAGCTGAAATAACTGGAGAAAAGAGAAATCAAGATAACTGAATCCACCACTACTCCTTCCTCCTCTACTCCTTCCTCCTCTACTCCTTCCTCCTTTCCTCCCCTCCTCCCTTTCGTCCCTCTACTCCCCTCCCCTCTCAAAACTCCAACACCTCATTGTCCCCGAAATTCTCGTAACTGCTTGTGATGACCTGCTCGCCGGGTTGCAGGCCCTCCAGGACCTCATAAAATTCCGGGTTTTTACGGCCCAGCGTTATGTTTCGCTTGACGGCCCGCTTGCCCGATGACTTGTCTACGACATAGACCCAGTTGCCGCCCGTGTCGGAGAAGAAGCCGCCAACGGGAATCAGGGTGGCTTTGGCCGCTTTACCCAATTCCAGCTGAATAGGCGACGACTGGCCGCGCTTGATGCCTTCCGGCGTACCAGTGGGAAATGTCATATCTACCTCGAACCGACCGCTTTTCACCTCCGGATAAACCCGTTTGATTTCCAGTTCGTGTGTTTTTCCATTGAATTCAAACGACCCTTTCAGACCCGGAAACACCCGGCTGATGTAGTGTTCATCGACACCAACGCGCATCTTGAATCCATTCAGGTCATCGATCTGGCCAATGTTCTGGCCCTGATTGATGTTCGAACCAACCTCCACGTCCATGGTGCTGAGCATACCCGAGACGGGCGCTTTCACGACCAGATTTTCAAGCGTTTGCTGCCAGAGAGATACGTTTTTCTGCGTACGGAAAAGGGTTTCTTCAAGTTGCCGGATCTGCGTTTTGGCGTTTTCGTCCTGGTACTTCTGCGATTCGATTTCAATTTTACGGCGCTCGTTGAGCCCTTCATAATCGCGTTTCGCTTTCAGGTAATCCTGTTCTGAGATCACCTTATCGGCGAAGAGTTTGGCCTGCCGGTCGTAGGTGTCTTTTAACTGTTCGAGTTGATAGTCGAGTTCAGAAAGCGTCCGGCGGAGCTGGTACCGTTCTACTTTCAGCCGCTGCCGGGTGTTCTGCAGGTCGTTGACGAGTCGGCTGGCTTCGGTTTCCTGTTGCAGGAAGGTAAGCTTAAGATTCTGGTTTTCGAGACGGAGCAATATTTCACCCTGTTTTACCATGCTACCCCCTTCTACCAGTTTCTGGGTCACATACCCACCAGCGATGGCATCGAGCCGAATGGTTTTGAGCGGCTGCACCACGCCCGTAACGGCAATGAAATCCTCAAATGGACCCGTTGACACGTTCGAAATGGTGATTTTGTCTTTTTCAACGTTCAGTTTCGAGCGACGGTCGGCAAAGAAAAAGGTATAGGCGAGCAGACCGATAAGCAACGCACTGCCGCCGGAAAGTATCAGGCGCTGGCTCGTCCAGAAGCGTTTGGGTAAGGTGCGATCCATTTTAATAAAAGGTGAAATGTTACAGCGTGAAAGAGCAAACAGGTATCTTGAACTCCTCCGTTTTCCTTAAATGGAGCCAACGCCGTGCCACTTTTGATAAATACCTGTCAGTTAAGCTATTATACCATACCTCTTCCCAAAGGTTGTCCGCTTTCGGACAAAAACTGTCCGCTTTCAAACGCGCCTGTACCGTCGCCCTTTCGGCTGTTTTTTTCTTAATTTCCTTCGTCACCAATCGACACCAGCACATAGGGCGACAGCGTTCGGGCCCGGCTGTCCCGATTCAGGAAATCATACGATAGTTTACTGACGTGGTAATAAGGAAACACGGCCACGGTCCGAACGCTGAAGTGTCGCGCGGCCAGCGAATCGGCCTCTTCAGCACTGGTGAAAACAGGCTGTGGACCCCTCTGTAGCTGATGGCGCAGGGCCGAGTCAGACCGAACATAGCGCGTTGGGTGGTTGGCATAGAACTCATACGTCCAGTAGCTCCCCCCGCCAACCCCGACGCCGGGCATGTATAAAAGCGTTGGGCGCTGCGCCGAACCCGGTTGCTCATTGGCGTAATGGGCAGCGGTCATACCCGCCTGATACGGCATCAGCGTTGGGTAAATAAACAGGTTGAGAACGCCCGCCAGCACCAGCATCGTGCCCACCATTCGACCCGCCAGCGTGAGCAGCGTGCTACCGCGAAACAACAGAAATATCAGCAGCGTGACAGCCCCCACCCAACCCATCGCCAGAGCCGACTGATCTGGTTGCACGATGTATAACAGACCTATCGACAAGGCCATCAGGACTACACCAAGAACGGTTTGCCCAAGGGTCCACCAGCGTAGCGCCACGGGCGACAGACTAACCAGAAACCGGGCGGTAAGGATGGCAAAGAAAGGAAACACGATATTCATGTAGTGTGGCAGCTGGAAAGCCGACAGCGAAAACAGCGCAAACGTGGCCAGCCCCGCCCCCAGGGATACATACTCGGGTGCCGGGTGCTGGCGCTTCACCAACCCGGCTATCGACCGGCCCACGCCGGCGTAGAACGGTAGCGACCAGGGCAGAAACGCCCAGAGCAGGGTATGGAAAAAGAAAAACTTGTCACCCGCCCCTTTGATAGGACCTGTATTGAAGAAGCGGCCGAACTGGCTGTCCCAGAAGAAAAAACGCACGCCCGATACCCCCGTGTCACCAAAAATAACCTTCTCCGGATGCAGATCGAACTGCTGATACAGGCAGTAAATTTCAGGAGCCGTGAACAGGAACGACAGCGCAACAGCCACATACCAGCGTAGTTTGAGCAGTTCGCGCCACTGCCCCGTTACGAGCCAGTGAAACACCAGCCCCGCCCCGATCGGTACCAGCACAAACACACCCTTCGTCATCAGCGCGCAGCCTGTCAGTAAAGAGCCCAGGAGCAGGTGTACAGGTGCAGTGAGAACGGGGGCCCTGCCCTCACCGGAATCACCGGCATAAACCCGCCAGAAATGGTATACCGCCCCCATGATCAACCCCATCAGATAAGGCTCGGCACGGACGTCGAAGTTGGAAAGCACGCCATGAAAGGCCGTCAGCAGTACCAGTGTGGCTACCTGTGCTACAATTTTCGGGTAAACCGAACGGGTGAAGCGGTAGGTGTAGCCAACGCTGGCCGCAAAAAAAAGCAGGGCCGGCAACTTGTACCCAACCGTGTTGACTCCAAAAATACGGAAACTCACGGCCGTTACCCAGAACGGGAAATGGGGTTTGTCGAGCCAGTCGGTACCAACGGCGTAGAGGTTGACAAAGTCGCCCGACTGGGCCATAACTTTGGCGATGTTGGCATACAAAGCACCATCGGGTTCCTGAATGGGCGGGAAAAGACCGGTAGCATTCAGGACGAGGCCAGCAGCGACAAGCGCATAAAACCAAGAGTCAGGAATGGACGGCGAAAGGGTGCGTTGCTGAGGGGCGGGCATGCGTACTGAATAAGTGATAATAACCGTTCATTTCATTGACTCGAAAACGCAAAGCGACCGTTCAATAGAGGCCAAAGTACGTAAGAAAAGCTCAATCTGCCGTTGAACCCATATGACGTGCAACATTTAACCCTCCTCGTCTATCTTTGACCTATGCAACAAGCAAAACTACTACTCGTTGACGACGATCCCGATGTTCTGTTGGCTGCCCGCCTGTTGCTTAAACGGCACGTGGCTACGGTAGACATTGAGAAGAATCCTGAAAAACTCCCTTTTCTGCTCAATAACAACCGGTATGACGCGATTGTCCTTGATATGAATTTTCAGCGCGACGTTAGCAGCGGACGCGAAGGATTCGCCTGGCTCGACCGTATCCTCGACATAGATCCCAGTGCTCGCGTTATCCTGTTTACGGCCTATGGCGACGTCGAAATGGCCGTTCGCGCCATCAAAGCCGGTGCTGCCGATTTTGTCCTCAAACCCTGGCAGAACGATAAGTTTCTGGAAACCATCCGGAGCGCCATCCATAAACCGGACGGTAACGGGCAGGCCCCGGAGCCGGGCAAACAAACGACGCCGGACCGCGGAACCGCCCGGACGTCCAAACCGAACGCCATCATCGGGAACGCCATGCGTCCTGTTCTGGATACCGTTGAACGCGTAGCGCCCACCGATGCGAACGTGCTTATTCTGGGCGAAAACGGGACGGGTAAGGACCTGATTGCGCGGGCTATCCACGAGCACTCGAACCGGCGAACCGGCCCCTTCGTAAGCGTCGACGTAGGCGCGCTGACCGAGAGTCTGTTTGAAAGCGAGCTCTTCGGCCACGTCAAAGGGGCCTTCACCGATGCGCGCGACGACCGGGCCGGCCGGTTCGAAGAAGCCCATGGCGGCACGATCTTCCTGGACGAGATCGGCAACCTGACGCCCAATCAGCAGGCCCGCCTGCTCACCGTGCTGCAACAACGGCAGGTGACGCGGGTAGGCAGCAACAAAGCCCGGCTGGTAGACGTGCGCCTTATCTGCGCCACCAACGCCGACCTGTCTGAACAAACGGGTTCGCCGATGCGCTTCCGGCAGGATCTGCTCTACCGGATCAACACCATCGAGCTTACCCTTCCGCCCCTGCGCGAACGCCCTACCGATATTGGCCCGCTGGCCGACCACTTCGCTAAAAAATACGCCAAGCAGTATAACCGGCCGGTAGCCAGTATCAGTCCGGCGCTGCTGACCGAAATGAAGCAGTACCGCTGGCCGGGTAACGTCCGTGAATTGCAGCATGCCGTTGAGCGCGCCGTCATTCTGTCGCAGGGCAAGACGCTCGAACCTGCCGATTTTGTGTTCCGAAAAGACACGGCATCGGCCACATCGCCCGTAAACGAAACGCTCCAACTGGAAGCGATGGAACGCCAGCTGATCCAGCAAACGATGCAAAAATACCGGGGCAGCATTACCGATGTAGCGCGTGAACTGGGCTTGTCCCGACAAGCGCTTTATCGTCGGCTGGAGAAGTTCGGCTTGTAACGCTCCACCATAAACGAAGCGAACAGCACGGGTAAAAACAAGGCTTTGTACCGCTTTCGGGTTGGCATGGTGGTGTACCATTCGTACATCGTCAGTCCAACCCGTTTTGTGTATACATGTATGAAGCACAACTTCCTGACTGCTACCCTGATCGTTTCGGTCGCCTTCATCCTGCTGGCGATCAGTCCACCCCGGCGGCCGACCCTTTACCTGATCGGCGACTCGACGGTAAAGAACTCCAGCGACAAAGGCGAGGGCGGTATGTGGGGCTGGGGGCATTTTATTGCGGCTCACCTCGACACATCGCGTCTGCAGGTCGAGAACCACGCCATGGGTGGCCGCAGCAGCCGTACCTTTCTCGCCGAAGGGCGCTGGGACCGTATTATGGCTACGCTGAAACCCGGCGATTTTGTGATGATGCAGTTCGGGCATAACGACGCCGGGCCTGTCAACGATACCATCCGCGCCCGTGGCTCCATCAAAGGTATTGGCGATGAAACGGAAGAAATCGACAACCTCATCACGAAGAAACATGAGCTCGTACACAGCTACGGCTGGTACCTGCGGAAGTACATAACCGATGCGCAGGCCAAAGGTGCCCTGCCGATTGTGTTGTCGCTGGTGCCGCGGAATGCCTGGAAGAACGGAAAAGTGGAGCGGGCCACGGGTAACTACAGTACCTGGGCAGCTGATGTAGCCAAAAAACAGGGCGCTTATTATATCGATCTGAATGGGCGCGTAGCTGCGAAATACGACGCGCTTGGCGATTCGGCAACGCTACAGACAACCTATTTCGTCAGCGATCACACCCATACCAATGCAGCCGGTGCCCGACTCAACGCGGCTACCGTGATGGAGGGTATACAGCAATTGGGGAACTGCCCATTGAACCAGTATGTGCTAGCGAAAGCACCCAAATAGTTGCCTGTCTGATACCACATACCCCTGAATCCAAAACCCTACAATGGAAGAAATTGCGTTTACAATGAAGCTGAAGCCAGGCGTGGCATCCGAATACCAACGGCGGCACGATGAACTGTGGCCTGAGCTTTCGGCTGCCCTCACCGACGCGGGTATTTACGACTACTCCATCTACCTCGACCGGCCGACGGGCACGCTGTTTGCCGTGCAGAAACGGTTGCCGGGCCATACCGCCGATGCCTTGCCAACCCAGCCCGTCATGCAGCGCTGGTGGGCTTACATGGCCGACCTTATGGAGACAAATCCCGACTCTTCCCCGAGGGTTGAACCCCTCGAACGGGTGTTTCACCTGGATTAAACGGGTATTCTGAGTTATTCCAGCGCTAAACGGGTTTTGCTAGCTCGGCAGCAATCGCTTCCTGCGCCAGCCGGACGATCTCTTCGGGGGTTTGTCCGGCGGGTTCGATACCGGGCAGCACGGTCCATGACATCCGCGAGAAAGACCGCAACGGAAAAATACCTTTCGGGTTGAAGTGCCCTGTTCCCCCAATGACAACGGGTACGACAAGCGCCGTTGGTGCCCGTTTGAGCAGCACCGCCAGCCCGCCCGTTGCAAACGGACGCATCTGTCCGGTGGCTGAGCGGGTTCCTTCGGGGAAAATAACAGCCGAGTGTTTCTTCAGCTGAATGTGTTTGCCCAGCCGCGCAATTTCAGCGATGGCCTGCTTGGCGTCTTTTCGGTCGATGAGGGCCGCACCGCTTTTGCGGAGGTTATACGAAATGCCCGGAATGCCGTGCGACAGCTCGATTTTAGACACGAAAATGGGCGTATGTCGTCGCAGGAACCAGATGACAGGCGAAATATCGAACATACTCTGGTGGTTGGCGACAAAGACGATCGGTCGGTCGGTGGGTAGCTCAGGGGCGAGATGACGGTATTGAATCGTACTACCTGTCAGATACCAGCCGTAGGCGATGAACCCGTTCATAACGTCTACTGTTTTCTTATGGGCGTCTTTACCGAACAGATGAAACGCGCCAACCTGAAGCGCATGAAACACAAGCAGTACCAGGCCAAAGTAAAGCAGGTAGATACTGCTCAGCACGTAATCTAGAAGTTTCTTCATACAAGCGGGTCCAGTGCAGACTGGCACCGTAGCTACTGATTTTTTCTCAAAAATAGCAATCAGTCGTTTTCATTAGGTAGAAAAAGGTAAAGCTGGCTAAATCTGCCCTTTGTTTTAACCGTAACTTGCCAGGAAATAGAAATCGATCGTTTATCTTTTATATAGTTTGACATGAGTTTATCAGGCAGCCGTTTGGACGTAATGCGCTTCGTCGGCGAAAAAATAGATGCGTTAATGGCCGAATACTTACGGCCAATTGAAACGAACTGGCAACCCACTGACCTGCTGCCCGATTCGACGCAGGACAATTTTCTGGACGAGGTAAAGCTGCTGCGCGAGAGTGTTCAGGAGCTTCCTTATGACTATGTGGCCGTACTGATCGGCGACACCATTACCGAAGAAGCCCTGCCTACCTACGAATCGTGGCTGATGGATATGGAAGGCGTTGACCAGGAAAATGGCAACGGATGGAGCCGATGGATACGGAGCTGGACAGCCGAAGAAAACCGCCACGGCGATCTGCTCAACAAGTTCCTCTACCTGTCGGGCCGGGTGAACATGCGGGCTATGGAAGTATCGACGCAATACCTTATTGCCGATGGGTTCGACATTGGTACGGGCCGCGACCCATACCGCAACTTCATCTATACCTCGTTTCAGGAGCTGGCCACGAACGTTTCGCACCGCCGGACCGCCACGCTGGCGAAACAGGCAGGCTGTCCGCAGCTGTCGAAAATATGCGGAGTCATTGCATCCGACGAGATGCGCCATGCCAAAGCGTACAAAGCGTTTGTGGGTCAGATCTTTGAAGTAGACCCCTCCGAAATGATGCTGGCGTTTGAAGACATGATGCGCAAAAAGATTGTGATGCCGGCTCACTTCCTGCGCGAAACAGGGGTTAAAATGGGGCAGACATTCAGTCATTTCTCCGATGCGGCCCAGCGGTTAGGCGTATATACCACCCAGGACTATATCGAGATTGCCGATACACTGCTGGCCGACTGGAACATTGCGGCCGTAAACGACCTGAACGATGCCGGACAGCGCGCCCGCGACTACCTGATGGCGCTACCCAACCGCCTGCGCCGGGTTGCCGACCGGACAAAAGTGCCTACGCTGGAATATCCGTTCAGCTGGATTGCATGAGAACCCGGCTAAATCCATGAATCGCTTTGCGGTTGGCCTTAGCTGGCGTATCGCCACCATCGTTATCCTTACGGGCGCGGTGGTGGCGCTGTATGCCAGCCAGTCAAATAAGCTATGGCTTGTCGTTGCCTTAATCGTCACAGGCGTCTTATCCCTCAATCTATACCAGTACGTTACAGGTCTCAATCGCAAACTGACCCGTTTTCTGGAGTCGGTGCGTTATTCGGATTTTACCGTTGCCTTCCGGGCCGACAATAATTTTGGTCCCTCGTTTCGCGGCCTCAACGATCAGTTCAACGAAGTACTAGATGCCTTCCGGCAGGCGCGGGCGGAGAAAGAAGCCAACCTCCACTACGTCAACACCATTGTTCAGCACGTTAGCGTTGGGTTGCTCACCTTCGATGCCAGCGGTCAGGTCGAACTGGTTAACCAAACGGCGCTGCGGCTGCTGGGCATCTACCGGCTCCGCACCCTTACCGACCTCAACGCAACCCACCCGGACCTGGCCGGACTCCTCCAGTCGGCTACCAACGCATCGGCCCCGGTGGCTTACCAGACCGGCACCGATGGTGAGTTATCGGTGCGGTGTACGGCGGTGCGGCTCCGCGGACGGTTGGTTACGGTGGCCTCGCTGCAGAATATCCGCACCGAGTTGCAGCAACGCGAACTCGATGCGTGGCAGAACCTAACAAAGGTGCTTCGCCATGAGATTATGAACTCCATCACACCCATCGTATCGCTGGCAGGTACCATGCGCGACATTGTTGAGATGGACCTGGTGCCGGCACTGGGGCCCGACGCGTCGACAATGGCTCCTTCGTTTTCTGTAGCCGCATCCCTCACCGATCTGCGCGATGCGCTGACGACCATTGAGCAGCGGGGCGCGGGTGTCATGCAGTTTGTGGATGCCTACCGGCACTTCACCACCATTCCACAGCCCATTTTTGCCGATGTACCGGTCGAGAATCTATTGCGGAACGTAGTCCAGCTGTTCCAGCCTGAGGTACAGAAAAACCGGGTCACCATCACAACCACATCGCCTAACCTGGCTATCCGGGCCGACACGGCTCAGATTGAAATGGTGTTGCTGAACCTGGTCAAAAACGCGGTGGAGAGTCTGGAGAAAACGGCCAGTCCATCCATTCAGATCGAAGCGGAAGCAGATGGGCCCTACGTAATCATTCGGGTGTCGGATAACGGCCCGGGCATAGAGCCGGAAGCGCTGGAGCAGATTTTCATTCCGTTTTATACGACCAAGAAGACCGGTTCAGGTATTGGGTTGAGCTTGTCGCGCCAGATCATGCAGCTCCACGGGGGCCAGCTTACGGCCGAGTCCAAACCCGGCCAGGGCAGCACCTTCAAACTGGTCTTTTAGTGCATTTGGCGCAGGTTATGGTGTCTTGACTGCGCGCTCCCAAAGCTGAAAGTTGGTCCGTAGCCGCCCGATGCGTAAACTTGCGCCTATCATTCACTTGTTTCCCCTCATGAAATCACCGTTACTTACACTTGCCCTGGTCGCCGGCTTTGCGGTTACCAGCTTCGCCCAGATCGACTTACCGGCTGCCAGTCCAGCCGCTACCGTTTCCCAGCAGGTAGGCCTGGGTACCGTTACCATCGAGTATGCCCGCCCCTCGCTCAAAGGCCGTACCATGTTCGGCGATCGCGTTCCCTATGGCAAAGTATGGCGCACGGGCGCTAACAAGATTACCAACCTGGTTCTGTCGGAAGCAATGCTCGTCGATGGCAAAAAAGTCCCCGCCGGTCGCTACGGTCTGTACGCCTTGCCAACCGCAGCTGATTTTACCTTCATTTTAAACAAAGACGCCAACAACTGGGGCGCTTACACCTATAAAGAGGCCAACGACCTGATGCGCATTACGGTGAAACCCGAAAAAGCAACGACACTCACCGAAGCCCTGACATTTGAATTTACCGACTTTACGCCGACCTCGGCAAGTCTGACCATGCGCTGGGAGAGTCTCCGGGTCAAACTGCCGATTACCAACGACCCCGACGAAAAAATCATGGCCCAGATTGCGGAACAGACAGCGAAAGCAGACGCGAAACCAGGCGTATTTTCGGCCGCAGCCAACTATTATTACGACACCAACCGCGATATGAAACAGGCGCTGGTGTGGGCCAACAAAGTGGTAGAGTCCGAAAAAATGTACTGGACATATTACCTGCGGGCTAAAATCGCAGCCAAAACGGGCGATTGTAAACTGGCCAAATCCGATGCGCTACAGTCGCTGGAACTGGCGAAGAAAGCAGGCGACGACGCGTATGTCCTTAACAACCAGAAGTTGCTGGCCGAGTGTAAGTAGTCACGCAGAATTAGATTGACTTATTTTTGATGAGCAGTTTGTCATGGCTCCGGCCACCCGGTCCGAGGAACGAGGAATCTTCGGATAAGTCTGGTTTTACTGACCATCTCCGAAGATTCCTCGTTCCTCGGACCGGGTGGCCGGAGCCATGACAAACAAAGTGCCGTTTAAGTCTGCTCGATTGCTTAACTCGTTTCGTGGTGAACTTGCACACACGCAGGTTCACCACGCTTATTGGTACAAGGATCAGCGTTAAGGCCCCGCGACAATAACTTCCAGATCCGGCCACTGCTCACGCAGCAGATCAGCTAACGCCTGTAGCCCCCAGGCCTCGGTTCGGCGATGTCCCAGGGCGACGACCGCTATCCCGCGTTCTGTCACGGCTTCCTGCGCCGACGGACGGTATTGACCTGTCAGATACAAGCCCGCACCCGCGTTGGCGGCTTCCCGAACAAGCCGGTCGTTCATTGCCCCAACTACGGCGACCCGCCCAACAACTGTCTGTCGTCCGGGATCGACTTGATCGTAGCCCCCAAAAAGTGATTCCAGCTGGCCAATCCAACCCGATACAGGCTTGGGTGGTGCGTCGAATAGCATACCAATAGGCCGTTGGGGCAAGGGAGCGCCGGTTTCGGAGGTGTCCTGCTTATAACCCAGCGGTTCGAGCGGGCCGGTCACCTGCAACCGTTCGGCCAGCCGGGGGTTATATCCCATTGTCAGGTACTCGTCGAACGGCAGGTGATGGTATATAATGCCGGTATCAGGCGGTAACGCGTTCAGGTCGAGTTTCCAGGGACGGTGTAGCCATAGAGCGTCGGGCCGGTTCGCAGCAATCCAGCCTGCCAGGCCGGAAAACGGCTCCAGCGCCAGACCAAGCCTCCGGACGGGACGTTTTGAAGGATAGTACACACCACCCTGTTCACGCTCGGGATAGCGATCGACGCTAAATTTTTCGCCAAGAAAAGCAGTGATTGCGCTGAGTAAAACCGCCTGGTCGTTCATCTTTTTACAACCGCCGGATACTGCTTTGGTTTAGTCATGCGCAAACTCAGTCTCTACATCGCTATCTCTCTCGATGGGTTCATTGCCCGTTCTGATGGCCGCGTCGACTGGCTCGACAACGTCCCAAACCCAAACCAGCTCGATTACGGATACGACGCTTTTCTGGCCTCGATCGATACGACGCTCATGGGAAACAACACGTACAAGACGATTTTGAGCTTCGGAGGCGAATTTCCGTATGCCGATAAGATCAACTACGTCTTCAGTCGGTCGGAACAGGCCAATACCACTTTCGTCAGGTATATTACCAGTGATCCGGTTGCGTTCGTTCAGTCGCTAAAGAGCAGCAACGGAGGAACTATCTGGCTGGTGGGCGGTGGCCAGCTGAATACACACCTGCTCAATGCCCGCCTGATCGATGAATTGATCATTACGGTAGCACCCATCGTTCTGGGTACGGGTATTCCCCTGTTTGGCAGCCATGCTGTAGAAACCCAGTGGGCAGCCGTACGCACCGAATCCTTCGAAACCGGCCTCGTGCAGTCAACCTACAGCCTCGTCAGCCAGGACACGCTTGCCTGACAATAAGCCCGTAACTATTTATTTCCCAGCGATTAACCTGACCGTTTAATCGAACAAGTTTGGTGTATTCCATTATATTTCAATAGGTTTGTGTTCTCAAAGAGCTACAGGCCCATGATTTTCCTCGGATAAGACCCTACGCAGGTCTTCGTTTTCCTCCTCCTCAGTACCTCGCTGCTCCGCTTTGCGGATAGCTATTTTCATCCATTTCTCATTATCCATAGGTTACTGCTAGCCAGTTAGGCTGTGGGTCTATCTGTTGTCTCAATGACCAAATTTATTCGGTTGTTTTTGGCTGCCCTGCGCGGTTCGGAAACCAATTTTACGTCCGGCAGTATCAACCGGGCCATCTTTTTACTGTCGGTTCCCATGATTCTCGAAATGGTCATGGAATCCCTGTTTGCCGTTGTCGATATCTTTTTTGTCGCCCGAATTGGTTCCGAAGCGGTTGCAACGGTGGGCCTGACGGAATCGGTGCTCACGCTGGTTTACTCCGTAGCCATTGGCCTCAGTACAGCCGCAGCCGCCATGGTATCCCGGCGGATAGGCGAAAGCAACCCACGCGAAGCGGGTAGAACAGTGGGCCAGGCGATCCTTGTAGCAGTGGTGGTAGCGCTGGTACTGGGCCTGCCGGGTGTGATATTCGCGGAGTCTATATTACGATTGATGGGCGGCAGTCCACAGCTCGTCGCCAACGGAACAGGGTTCACCCGCATGATCTTCGCCAGTGCGCCAGCTATCATCCTGTTGCATGTCCTGAGCGGCTGTCTGCGTGGTTCGGGCGACGCGTCGGTCGCCATGCGGTCGCTCTGGCTGGCTAACGGCGTCAACATCGTGCTCTGTCCGGTATTCATCTTCGGCCTGGGTCCCTTTCCCGAACTGGGGGTTATGGGTTCGGCCGTGGCGACAACAATGGGTCGGACGGTGGGGGTTTTATACCAGCTTTATGCCCTCACGCGCCGGAGTGGGGCGTTGCAGGTACTGCGAGCCGACCTCACGCCCGAACCCGGCGTCATTCGTAACCTGCTGACGGTGGCAGTAGGCGGAACGGGGCAATACCTGATTGGATCGGCCAGCTGGGTATTCCTGACGCGGCTCGTGTCGACCTTCGGCAGTGAGGTGGTAGCAGGTTATACCATTGCTATCCGGATTCTGATTTTCACGATCCTGCCCTCCTGGGGTATGGCCAACGCAGCCGCCACACTGGTAGGGCAAAATCTGGGTGCGGGCCAACCCGACCGGGCCGAAACCTCAGTCTGGCGGGCAGCGCTATGCAATATGATCTTCCTGTTGTTGATTGGGGTGCTGTTCTATGTAGGGGCTCACCGTGTTGTCTGGCTGTTCGACCATACACCCCGCGTAGTCGAGATAGCGGTACAGTGCATTCGGATATTCTGCGTTGGCTATGTAGCGTTCGCTTATGGTATGGTTGTCAGTCAGGCGTTTAACGGAGCAGGCGACACCCGAACGCCAACGCTGATCAACATCGTCTGTTTCTGGATGATCGAGATTCCGCTGGCCTACACCCTGGCTGATACGCTGGATTGGGGCCCATCGGGCGTGTTCTGGGCCGTAGCCACCAGCGAAACGTTACTGGCCGTTATGGCCGTATGGGTATTCCGTCGCGGGCACTGGAAAACAGTACAGGTCTGACCGGAAGGGCGTCGATTCAGGCTGGTCGACTGCCGAAACTTTTACCAAAATCAGCCCGTTCTATTACTGTAACCAGGCTTCGGCCTGTGTTTGGCAACATTGAATCCGGGTGTAAGCCCACAACTCAGCCAAACGATAACCCGATAACCACTCAGAAAAAGATTCATGAACGACACACATAAAGAACCCGAAACCGCCGTTCTGGTCGCGATGATCTCGCAAAGGCAAACCGCCGAACAGACCAAGGAATACCTCGATGAACTGGCATTTCTGGCCGAAACATCGGGCGTCATTACCAAACATTCGTTTACCCAGAAGCTCGAACGCCCCGACATCCGCACGTATGTAGGAAAAGGCAAGCTGGAAGAGATTCAGACCTATATCCGTGCCAATCCGGTCGATATGGTCATCTTCGACGATGACCTCAGCCCGTCGCAGGTTCGAAACCTGGAAGATGAACTGGTCGACATCAAGGTGCTCGACCGGAGTCTGCTTATCCTGAACATCTTCTCGATGCGGGCGCAAACGGCCCAGTCGCGGGTGCAGGTCGAGCTGGCCCAATACCAGTACATGTATCCCCGTCTGACGCGCATGTGGAGTCACTTGACCAGCCAGAAGGGTGGTGTGGGTATGCGTGGACCGGGGGAGAAAGAGCTTGAAACCGACCGCCGGATCGTAAAAGACCGCATCGCGTTTCTGAAGGATAAACTGGAAAAGATCGACCGGCAGAGCCAGACGCGCCGGAAGGAGCGCGACCGGCTCGTTCGGGTAGCGCTGGTTGGATACACCAACGTTGGGAAGTCGACGCTGATGCGAACGATGGCCAAGACCGATGTTTTTGCCGAGAACAAGCTCTTCGCTACCGTCGACTCGACGGTTCGGAAAGTGACGCTGGGCAACATCCCGTTCTTGCTAACCGATACCGTTGGATTCATCCGGAAACTGCCGACGATGCTGATCGAAGCCTTTAAATCGACACTCGACGAAGTGCGGGAGGCCGACATTCTGGTTCACGTGGTAGACGTATCGCACCCGTTGTTTGAAGAGCAGATCGAAGTCGTGAACGCGACATTGGCCGATATCAAAGCCGCCGACAAGCCGATGGTGCTGGTGTTTAATAAAATGGACCAGTTTTCGCCCCGGAACGAATGGCTGGAAAAAGCTGAGCCCAACGATGAGTTTGACGAGATAGGGGCTGATGGCATCATTCAGGAGGAAATAGCGGTTCCGGTAGCGGTTCAGAAAAAGACAGCGCTGGAATACCTCAAGAAAACCTACCTCGCCCAGAAGGCCGACCATGTCGTGTTTATTTCGGCCCAGACGGGTGAGAATATCGTGGAACTGCGGGAGTTGCTGTATTCACTCGTGAAAGAAAAGCACTACTACATCTACCCGAACTGGGTGAACGTACCCCTCTCCGAATCGGCCGAATTCGGCGACGGTTTGGCAGGTTGACGGATTTTCGGCAAATTTGCATGAATACGAAAGTTGAAGAGACGCAACCCCTTGCGTCTCTTCTTTTGGTCCCGTAGTTCAACGGATAGAATAGACGTTTCCTAAACGTTAGATATGGGTTCGATTCCCGTCGGGACCACAACAAATGAAGAAAAACCCGTTGACTGTCAGCTAGTTAACGGGCATTATTTTGTTAGGGCACGGTTTCACTTAGAAACGCCCTCTTTATGGACTCCGAAAACTCTTCATCCCTAATTGTGCTATGGCATGATAAAATCTGCATTACTGCTTATTACCAGATCGGCAGTATACGGGTGAGGGTTATCGTTTCTGTCTTCAGGGTGCGTAATTGATGTATTGCACAAAACGGGGCTCATTGGCGCTGTTAGGACTACTACCGTGCGGCAGCGCATGATGCCAGATGATAAAATCACCCGCAGCGCCCGGAATGGGGATAGCCCCCAAAGCCTCCAGGTCTTGCGTGTGGGGGTCGGTTTTTGGGGGAAGTTGAGTCAGCCAGTCCACGACCCGGTGCTGAAAGGCTGGCACCAGCGAAAACGCTCCTTGGTGGGCCTGCGTATCGGAGAGGTACAGCAGGCCTTGCAGCCCGTAGGGAATTGGTCTGTCTAACCGAACATCCCAGTGCAGCCGGGGACCGGGAAAAGGCCATTTTGTTGTCTGCGGTGGGCTGAAGCCTACCCGGTCGGTGGTGACCCATAAATCTGTCCGGTTCCATAACTGCTCGTAAGCGGCCCGGATACGGGGAGATTCCCGGTTACTGGTCAGGAGCGTATGTTGAAACAACTGGACCATGATCCCCTGCTTGCCCGGATGAGGGGCGTACCAGGTGTGTGGCTGATACCGTTCCATCTGCAAAAAGTTACAGATCAACTCAATCGTTTGATCGCAGTCCTGCCGGGAGATGGCTTCTTTAACGATCACATAGCCATACGTATCCCAGTGTGCGAGATCGTCGGCCGAAAGAACCGGCGAAGCGTCCTCTTTCCGGGGCTTCGTCAATGACGTGCCCAGAATCTGAGCGTTGAAAGCAGCAACCTTGTCGGCGTTGGGCAGCCCGCCAGTGACGGTTTGAATCCACTCCTCAAACGCCTGAAAGCCTGGCGTGTGCTGGTAGAGGTACTGAATCGTTGGTTCAAGTCCCAGCCCTAACGCATTCAACAGGGCCGTATCCAGACTTCCTTCGTCTTCCAACGAATCGCCCGGTAGCTGCCCCAGCCGGCTGGCCATTGCTTTGGCCCAGTATCGTTTCAGGTGCAGGATGCCCAACTGGCCACAGGCCGTCGATGCCGCCAATTCAGTGACCGATGGGGTCATAGTCGAACGAGTTTAGTGATGACTCCTAAAGTAGATTTTCCCGACGAGTCTACTAGTATCATCAGTCCCGAAACTGACGCGTTTTGCCAAATCACCCTGATCAGCATCAGGACGAGTATACCATTAACTTTGCAGGCTCAGCGTGCCGCCAAACCCAATCACCGGCTACGGCGTTGCTACTGGGAGACGGTTACTCGCAAAGAAAAAATAGTAGATAGCCACCGATTCAAGCTATCGGCTACGTTTAAACACAGTGCCATTAATTCGAATTAACTAATCGGTGGTTCAGCAGGGGCCACCAGTCATCATGAAAGCAGTACTCTTATTTTTCGCTTTAATTGCCGTGCCGGCCGTAGCCCAGATAAAACTCCCGGCGAATGAGACCGGTCAGGTTCAGTATCAGGAGATTGTACGGATCGGTGATGGCAAAGGGCCAGCCAGGCAGGTGTTCAACCAGCTGCGGCTATGGACCGAGGAGCATTACCCTAAAAATGAAGCTGAACTTCAGTTCGATGAGCAGCATGGTATTGTCTTTGTCCGGTCGCTGTTCCCCTCCGATGATCAGACGGTCCGGTATACACTCACGGTCGAAGCGCGTATTGGCCGCTACCGGGCCACCATAACCGATCTGGTCGCCGAACAAAAAGGGGGACTTGCCCAGCCGGTTCGCCCCGTCAGTTCTACGGTCGAAGAGATTGAGCGGGCTGCGAATGGGACCACCAAGAATAAGGTGCTGGTTCAGCAGATAGCGGCCAATCAGGCGGAGCTATACCGCCAGATCGATCAATTGTGCCGCGCTACGTTAGCCAGCCTGAAGCAGTCGATGACAGCAGCAACACCAGCGAAACCCTGAAAAGAACATCGTTAGCGGTGCCGCTCTACCCCTACCTGTTCGCAGTACGCCAGCACCGGACAGGTTGAACAGCGGGGTAGCGTACCCGTACAGATGTGTTTTCCAAACGGCATCAGCAGCCGGTTTATGTCGCGCCACTGGTCGCGCGGCACCTGCCCTTCCAGCACCTTCAGCGTCTGCTCGGGTTGCTTTGTCTGCACGTAGCCCCATCGGTTCACCACCCGGTGCACATGAACATCGACACTGATAGCGGCCAGCCCTGTTGCCACGCCAAGAGCCAGATTGGCACACTTTGGTCCAACCCCTTTCAGCGAGGTAAGGGTGGCGAAATCGGCGGGTAGTTCACCCCCGAACTCGTTCACGATCCGATCGGCAATACCCTGCATGGTGTAGGCTTTTTGATCGGGATAGGTGGTGCCGTAAAGCAGGTCTGTCAGCGTGGGAATATCGAGTGCCAGGAGTTGTTCAGGCGTTCGGGCGACATCGAACAGACACAGCGAAACGGGTATGGTCGTTTCATCGAGCGTACGGATCGAGACGATGCAGGAGATCAGTTGTTCGAACAGACTGCTGTAGCCGCGCTCTGCCAGTTCGAACATGGCGGCTTTCGGATACGGGCGAATAGCCTCGTCAATACGGGAGAGGACGACGTTAAGATCGAAGTTGGGTTTCATAAAGGGGTAAACACGGCGAAAACCGAGTTGTCACGGCGCAGACTAAAAAAAAGCTGAAGCCGCCGTTGCCAACCCGGTTCCCGTTATACACTCCCCGTCCTATACGTTCACGACAACCATTTCTACCCGTCGGTTTTCGGGACGCTCCTTCAGGCTTTTGTTGGTGTTGATGGGCCGTGAAGGGCCGTAGCCGATGGTTTCGATCCGGTTTGCATTGATGCCTTTCGACACCAGATACCGCTTTACTTCATCGACCCGGTTCCGCGATAGTTCGACGTTCGCATCGAAATCACCGACGGTATCGGTATGGCCTTCGAGCTTGATGGTCAGCGTTGGGTTTTCCTGCATCACGCCCACCAGCCGGTCCAGTTCGGGGAATGACTCCGGTTTGAGATCGTATTTGGAAACATTGAAATACACGGCGCGCAGGGTGATTTTAGACCCAGCCGCTATCGGCACCAGATCGAAATCACGCGTTACGGCAGTCCGGTTGGTAGCCAGCGTATCGCTCTGACTGAAATACCCTTTTGCCGAAGCGGTTACGGCATAAACACCCCGCGTCTCGATCGGAATTTTGTAATTCCCGCCGGGCAACGTGCTCCGAACCGAATCTGCCGGACTATCGCCAGCAGCTTCGGCACCCGAAATAAGCCGGTAGGTAAGGGTAGCCGCTACAGGACGCCTGGTCTTCGCATCACGTGTCAGGCCGTTGATCGCTACCGCAACGGGGGCAACACCAACGTCCGGTTTGGCAGGCGTTTCGTCCAGGCCGGGTGTATTGCGGGGTTGGTAGCGGGGCTGCGGGTTCGGTTTGGACTGAACGGGCGGCAATGGCCTGGGCCTCGGGGTTCGCTGGGCGTACGTATCCTTGGGCTTACGCTCCGGATTGGTAATGTGAACGCCCCAGAAATTGAAACAGATAATTCTGTCTCCCCTTTCAACATAGTCTTTGCATTCGAACAAGTCGAAAACGGTATAGCCGGGCGTGATACGCTCGAAATAAGCGACAAAATCCACTTCCTCGCCAGGATCAACCCGCCGACGCATTTCAGCTGGAATATTCTCTGCCCGAACCAGTTTGAACGACCGCTCCCCCTGATTGACATACAGACGGGAACTCGGCTGAAAACCAATATTATTGGTGCCGCCCAGATTAGGCCCTAAGCGCTGGCCGAGACGACTACCCGACCCGCGAAATTTCATGTATATGATCGTGTACTGCTCCGTCAGTTCGACCCGCTGAATAGTAACATCCTCATCGTTGACATCCTCCACACGGGGGCGCTCGGTAGTATATTGTACCCGCTGCGCCCAGAGACAGGGTGACCAGAGCAGGAACACAAGACAGGTAAGTAAGTGGCGTTTCATGGTCGTTGTTTACAAGAGGGTGCACCCCCTTTAACGATTAGACCAGCCCTGTAGTTTAGGGTTTAATCCACTGGCGGTCGCTGTGCTTACAATAGGCCGACTGGCGGTCGGTCAGTGGGCGGGCGCTGTTTTAAACACGCCATTTTCCACCGACCAATATTCGGTCTTCAGGCTGTCGACTCCACGAAACGTTTCCACGTTGAAGCCGGCAGCACCCGTTGCCGACCCCGGCACCACCGTTATATGGACAGCCTGCCCGGTACCGTGCCAGGTCAATGGCTGGCCTGTTTGCAAGCGCTCAGGTTTAGCAGAAGCAGGCGTCAGGAAATAGGCGTTACCCTGGCCAAACACAAGGGCGGTGCCATCGGGTGATACACAGACGGCCGTTTTCTCATCAACGCCAATACCCCTCGCCCCTACGTTCCAGTCGGCACGGGCGCGGGCCAGAAAGACCAGATGCCGGCCCTGCCGGTTACGGGCCGTGTAATGCTGATCGGTCAGGATATTGGCCAGCAACGGGTGCATCAGAAAATCACGGCTGCCAATAGTAACCCGCTTGTCGAAGGGATCGGCCAGGGCTTCCTCAGACGTAACCGACCCTTCTTTGGCCGAGAAATACAGTTGTCCCAGAATGGCACAGCCCGCGCTGGTACCACCCAGAACAACGCCATCGCGGATGCGGTCATTGACGGCGTCGATAAGGGGCGTTTTCTGATAGAAGTTGATATAATTAGCCTGATCGCCCCCGGCAAAGAAGATCGCTTCGGCCTGACGTACTTTCCGTACAATATCGGGATGACTGGCCAGTTCGCGGGTATTGACCAATAGTGTTTCGACAGAATTGACGCGCTCGCCCAACTGACTGTACAGATAAGCGTTGTAGCCATCGCTGCCCGATGCCCGGATAATGACCACATCGCCCCCGTTGGCCCGGCGCAGTAACCAGCGCATGGCCCCGGCAACATCGGTACTTCCGCCTGCCAGTACAACTCCACCGATGGGCTGAGTTTTCACATCGGCGGTATCCCCTGCTATCCAGGACGTGTACGTCCTGTTTGCTGGACCTGGAGCTAATGACTGAGCCATTATATCAGTGAGGACCACTAGACAGCCTATCCAGACAAGCAAACTTCTTAACTCGAATCGCTTCATTGGGCAATATAAGGCTGGAAGGAAGTATTATCGAAACTGGGTTTCTACTCATAGCCCTAAAAATCCCGTTTATTTATAAAATTTTGCATAATCAAGTATTTATATAGTATTCTTCTGATATATGGAAAAACAACCATCAGCTTAACCGTTTTTTAATCAACAAGCAACTAGTACTTTTGTAGTCTTTATCAATAAACCAATAAAGCGCTATGAGTAAACACATACGAATTATTCTTCCATTGCTCTTTCTACTTGCGCAGATGAGCTATGCACAAACGCAGGCAATTACTGGTCGCGTCACGTCCTCGGATGATAACGCCGGACTACCGGGTGTTTCGGTGAGCGTGAAAGGTCGCACCCTTGGTACACAAACAGATGCCACCGGTAACTTCACCCTCAACGTGGGTAGCGATGCTACGCTTGTGTTCAGTTTCATTGGTTTTTCGTCTGTTGAAGAACGGGTTGGCAACCGCTCGGTCATCAACGTGAAGCTACAGGCTGACGTCCGCAATTTGAACGAGGTGGTGGTAACGGGATATGGCCAGCAGATCAAACGGGAACTGACCGGCAACATCGCCAAGATTCGCTCGTCCGACATTCAGGACCAGCCCGTAACCACCTTCGACCAGGCTCTTCAGGGCAAGGCCGCCGGGGTTCAGGTGAATTCGGGGAGTGGTAAACTGGGGCAGGGCATTCAGGTACGCGTTCGGGGCCAGTCGTCGGTATCGGCGTCGAACCAACCGCTGTATGTAGTGGACGGCACACCGGTTACGACGGATGACCTCTCGATCAACGACGCCACCACCAACCCACTGTCCGACATCAACCCACAGGACATCGAATCGATCGAAATCCTGAAAGATGCTTCGGCGGGCGCTATCTACGGGTCGCGGGCGGCCAATGGTGTGGTACTGATCACGACAAAAAAAGGGCGTTCGGGACGCACCAACGTAACCTTCGGCATTCAGGCCGGTTCGAGCACACCCACGCGTAAGCTGGAGTTTCTGAACACCAACCAGTACGTCGATTTTTACCGGCAGGCGGCTGCTAACTCCGACCGGATCGATGGACTGGCTACCAACGACCCCGACTCGTACACTACCTACATGGAAAATTTCTTCCAGACGCAGGGGCTTGGCACGTTCGGCACACCACAGCAGGCCAATACGAACTGGGGCGATCTGGGTTATCAGGCGGCTCCGTTCCAGCAGTACGACATGAACATCAACGGGGGTAACGACAAAACGACGTTCTACCTGTCGGGCCAGCTTCTCGACCAGAAAGGCATTCTGATCGGCAATGCGCTGACCCGCTATTCTGGCCGGATCAACCTCGACCATAAAATCTCCGATCGTTTCCGGGTAGGCTTCAATACGGGCCTGAGCCGCACGCTGAACAAGCGTCTGTCGGGCGACCGTCAGTTCGATAACCCGGTTCAGATGGTAGCCCTGCCGCCAATGACGCCATCGACAGACCCCACCACGGGCTTGCCGGTAGGAACACCCCCTGGCGATATCAGCATTCCGAGTTACTACAACCCGATCATCAACCTTCAGAACTCCATCTTCAACACCACCGTTTACCGCAATATCAGTAACGTATATGGTCAACTGGGTATCGTGAAAGGGCTGACCTTCCGGACTGAGTTTGGTCTGGACGTGCTGAACCAGCAGGAAGAGCGGTATTATAACAGCAAAACGCAGCGTAACACCGGCTATCCGGGCGGTCTGGGCCAGTTCCGGACGGTGCGGGTTGAAAATTACACGACGAACAACTTCTTCAACTACAATACCACCGTTGGTCGCCATGGCCTCGATGGCGTGCTGGGTATGTCGTACCAGCAGGCCGAGCAGCGCAGCAGTCTGGCAGAAGGGCAGGATTTCCCGTCGGATGCCTACCGGATGATTATCAGCGCAGCCCGCAAGACCAACGCCACCTCGACCCAATCCAACTACAGTTTCCTGTCCTACTTTGTACGGGCTAACTACAAGTTTACCGATCGTTATTTACTGGGTCTGAGCGCGCGTGTCGACGGCTCGTCACGATTCGGGCAGGACAGCCGGTATGGTTTCTTCCCGGCCGTTTCGGCGGGTTGGGTACTGACCGAAGAAAGTTTCCTGAAGAACACGCGGGGTATCAGCTTCCTGAAACTTCGCGCCAGCTATGGCCGGACAGGAAACGCCGAGATCGACAACTTCCCCCAACTGGGTCTCTTTACGGGCGATGCCAGTTATGCCGGCTTACCGGGCCAGCGTCCTACACAACTAGCCAATCCCAGCCTGAAATGGGAAACCACCGACCAGGCCGATATCGGGCTTGACTTCGGATTCCTCAATAACCGGCTGAACGGCGAGATCGACTATTACAACAAGCAAACGACGGGTCTGTTGCTCAATGTGAACGTACCCGGTTCAACTGGCTTTGCGACGCAGTTCCGGAACGTTGGTTCGCTGGAGAACAAAGGCTTCGAGTTCGTGCTGAATACCGAAAACACAACCGGTGCCTTCCGCTGGACAACCAGTCTCAACGCAGCTACCAACCGGAACCGGATCAAGAATTTGCAGGGGCAGATCATCGAAGGCGGCCTGAACGCCATGAGCCGGGCCGTTGAAGGCCAGCCGCTGGGCGTATTCTTCACCCCCGAGTATGCGGGCGTAGACGCGGCCAACGGTGACGCGCTCTGGTACAAAAACGCGACCAACACCGATGGCAGCATCGACCGCGCTACTACCAACGTATACAACGAAGCCCAGCGTGTCGTTGTGGGAAGCCCGCTACCCAAGTGGACAGGTGGTGTCACGAACACCTTCAGCTACAAAGGCTTCAGCCTGAGCGTATTCTTCACCGGCGTGTTTGGCAATGACATCAATTTCTACGGCGTAGGTCGCTTCTCATCGGCCAATGGTCGTTTCGAGGATAACCAGACAGTCAATCAGCTGGCTGCCTGGACCGCTCAGAACACGAATACCGATGTGCCGGAAGCGCGTTTATTTTTCAACAACGGAGCGCAGCCATCGAGCCGCTTCATTCTGGACGGCTCGTTTGTCCGCCTGCGGAACGCCACACTGGCTTATAACCTGCCCAAGACACTGATCAACCGCGTTAAGCTGAACACCGTGCGGGTGTTTGTGACCGGGTTGAACCTGCTCACCTTCACGAAGTATGCGGGCTGGGACCCCGAAGTCAACGCCGACGATGTTGTAACGAACATTGCACAGGGCTACGATTTCTATACGGCCCCTCAGGCTCGTACCATCACCGGCGGTATCAATATTGGTTTTTAAGCAATCGACAAACGGATTTCACTTATGAATGTATATATCAAAAACGGATTGCTGATTGGGTTAAACCTTATGCTGGTGACGGCCTGCAACGACCGGCTAACCGTGCAACCCACACAAAGCATTGATGTTACCCAGGCGCTGAGCAACGAACAGGACGTTCGTATTACACTCACCGGTGCTTATGATGGTCTTAGCGATGGCAACCTATACGGCGGAGGTTTCCAGTATATCGGTGAACTGCTGGGCGACAATCGTGATGTCGTATTCGGGGGTACGTTTACCGCCCTGGACGAGTTGTGGCGTAAAACGATCACAACCACCAACACCGACGTTCGGGATACGTGGCTCGACAGCTACAACGTCATCAACCGAACAAACAATGTACTGGCCAATCTGGAAAAGGTGAGTGAGGACAACCGTACCAGTTACGAAGGCCAGGCCCGCTTTATCCGGGGCGCGATGTACTTCGAGCTGATAAAACTTTTTGGCAAGAGCTATAACGATGGTACGCCCGCAAGCAACCCTGGTGTGCCGCTGGTGTTGACCCCAACCGGTGCCGTTGGCGACGTGGACAACCGCGTTCGGAACAGCGTGGCCGAAGTATATGCACAGGTAATCGACGACCTGACAAAAGCCGAACAGCTCCTTGCGACGAGCCCGACCGGCACCTTCGCCACGGCCCTTGTGGGTAACTCCGGCGTAGCTACAAAGGGTGCAGCGCAGGCGATGCTGGCCCGTGTTTACCTGCAGCAGCAGAACTTTGCCGCAGCCCGCGACGCAGCTAACCGCGTAATCACAAGCGGAACGTACACCCTGGCCAGCGACGTTGCCGGTGCTTTCTCCGATGTTTCACCCGAATCTATTTTTAAGATCGTTGTAACAGATCAGGATGGTATTACGGGTACGAATGCCCTCAATACGTACTTTGCATCGACCCGCAACTCAGGCCGGGGCGATATCCGGGTTCAGACCAAGTTCCGGCAGTTATTCGGTGCCGGCGACGTACGCGGGCAGTTCTTTACGACTGTCAACAACAACGTCTTTACGAGTAAATTCAATGACCTGTTTGGCGATGTGGTGGTAATCCGGCTGGCTGAAATGTACCTCGTTCGCGCCGAAGCCAACTTGCGGTTAAACACCAGTGTCGGCGCAACGCCACTGGCTGATATAAACGCCATCCGGACCCGCGCCGGAGCTACCCAGTTCACCGCCGTTACCGTAGCCGACGTACTGCTCGAACGGCGGCTGGAACTCGCTTTTGAAGGTCAGCAAATCGCCGATCTGAAGCGTACCGGTACCGCTGTTGGCACAACGCCCTACAACGCCAACAACCTGGTGCTGCCGATTCCGCAGCGCGAAATCGATACCAATAAGCAGCTCGCGCAAAACCCCGGCTACATAAATTAAGGCCCCACAGACCACCGGCCCGTAGGGCCTTAACAGCGCAGCGTTGGTAGCCGGTAACCGGTAAATATAAAAAAGGGCGAATCACGGTTGTGATTCGCCTTTTTTGTGCTGCTAAAGCTGCTGCTTATTGCTTCAGCAGCTTTCGCCTGAACGTGACCCCGTCGACCTGCACATCCAGAATATACAGGCCTGTCGGTGCCGTTCGCAGATCGAGCGATTGCTGGAACACATCGGCTGTCTTCTGGTATTTCTGCCGGATCAGTTCGGCCCCGGTCATACTACGAACCGATACCGTGAGTACGCCCCGCTGCGGACTGTTGAGCGATACCATCAGCGGGCCGTCGCTGGGGTTGGGTGTTACGGTCAGCGCTGGCTCAACCGGTTCGGCGATGGCGGTAACGGTGCCCGCCCGCACGTTCACGGTAACCACCGCCGACGTGCTGCACAAGTCTGTTCCGGTACCCGAAACCGTATACGATGTCGTTTGTGTGGGCTGCGCTACTACCTGCGGGCCAAGTGTTGAACTTAGTCCCGAACCAGACCAGGAGAATACGCTGGCTCCACGGGCATTGAGCGTAACAGTCTCGCCAGGGTTGATAAACAGCGCCGACGTGGCGACCTGCACGGATGATTTCATCCCGATTCGAGCCGTAATGTTATGTGCTACGTTCAACCCCAGACTATCGGCATAACGCAGCCAGTTGCCCTGGCGGTTTTGCCGCCACGAGGTAGCGAAGGTCGATTGGCCATTCTGGGTCGTCACTACGGCAATGCTGTCGCCCGTTGCATACGGGAATATAACGCCAATATGGAACGGCAAACCACTCAGGGGCACATTACGCTCGAAGGTGACGGTGGTAGGGCGGTTATTGGCGACATCGTCCAGGATCACCCGCAACGGCACGTCTTTTTGCTCCAGTATGGCACCAGGTCCATTCTGGAAACCCCGGCCATTCCAGACAGTCACGGTCACGACCGACTCGGTGGCGGCTCCACGGGCGGCTTTAGCCACGCCGAAACGCAGGGCGGTACCCGCCAGGTTACTATAGCCAAGTTCATTCTGGAAGAATTCCGATACGGCCTGACTGCGTTTGCTGTTCTGTCCGGCTACATAGCCGGTACCACCGGGCTCACGCAACACGGTCGGGGTACCGTTGAAATTAGTCAGCTCGGCACAAAGTCCCACATTGAGCACCTCGATATAGGCGGTACGAATAATTGGATCTGATGGCCCGATGGTGTTGAACACCTGTAGCGTTACTTTGAACTTACCCGGCGTATTATACACAACGGTTGGGTTTTGCTCGGTGGAGGTAGACGGGGTACCGCCCTCAAACGTCCACTCCCAGCGGGTGGGGAAATTAGCCGACAGATCGGTAAACCGCACCTGACCGCCCAACAGTACACGCTGGGTTTCGGCCCGGAAATTGGCGGATGGCCTGCTAACGACCTGCGTACCGCACACATTAGCTGTAAGCAGGCTGGCCCGACGCGGGCTAATGTCCATAACGGCCCGCATACGGGCTTTCTGATCGAGCGTAAATATGTTGAAACAACCGTCGTCCGAGTAGTCCATGTAGTTCTGCACCATGTTGGCGTTTCCACAGCTCACCCGCCCCACCTGACAGCCCCGGCTTTCAGAGGCCTGTGGGGGAGTGTCACTGCAAAAATCATCGCCACAGTTGGTGTCGCCCCAGATATGGCGCAGCCCCAGCCAGTGGCCGGTTTCATGGGTAAGTGTCCGGCCCAGGTTATACGGGGCCTGCATGGTTGGAAAAGTGCCCTTCTCAGCATTACCAAATGAGCTGTAGTTGATCACAACACCATCGGTACTAGCGGGGCTGTCGGTTGGAATACCCGGCAGATTGGAGCGACCCGGGAATTGGGCATACCCCAGCAGCCGGTCAGCGCTGTTGAACTCCAGCACCCATATATTGAAATATTTATTGGGGTCCCAGTAGGTAGTGGGTTTGAGCACTCCCTCGATCGCGTCGCGGTCCCAGTTGGCGCGGCTACCGTTGATCCGGTCGATACCCGGCTCAGCCATTGCCCGGCCCTGACGGTCGACAACAGCCTGGCAGAATTCGATTTCGATATCGGCACCCACCGGATTTGTATTGAACCCGCGCGTACTGGGTTTCCGGCGAAAATCTTCGTTCAGCGTTTCGATCTGGGCTCTTACCTGAGCCGCACTCAGGTTACGACCTGCGCCTACTGCTTCGCCATTGTGCACGATATGGACAATGACGGGGATAGTGATAACCGTGGCCGCCAGACGACCCGACTGCATCTTCTTCTTGATGTCGAGCACTTTTAGCTGAAGTTCCCGCTCAAAGTCGTTCAAGCTACCCAACTCCGGATTTCTGGCGCGGAGCAGGCTGTCCATCTCCATCGTGGCACACTGCTGGGGAGTCCGAACGGTCTGGGCCAGCACACCGGCCTGTAGCCCAATGAGCAGGCATACGCTGAGTATAGTTTTGATCATGGCCTATTTCGTAGCAACTGCGTTTAACGTAAAGCGGTAACTGGCGTCGATATCTGCAAAATAGTACTCGATCGTTAGTACCGAAGCGGTCAGATTCTTTATTGTCCAAGGGAATTTGCCATTCAAAACAGGCAGGTAAAACTCCAGTGATGCGTTGGCATTAACAAGCGTCCAGGTATCCGTAAGATATATATCGGGGTCAGCAGCATTACATTTGCTGGCTCCCTCACTGGCCTCAAACTTGCGTTCGTCATCGGCATAAAATGTACATAAATCATCGTAAATGCAGGGATCTACTCCACTCTGGGCAATAGGTATCGCCCCACTCCCCTGCCCCTCATCAAAAACCTGGAGTGATACAATCCGCCAGGTTTTTTTCTCGGTCCCGGTAAGCAACTGGCTATAGGTGATCGGTTTGGGTTCGATTTTTTCGGTACACCGGCTGAAAAGCCCACCGAACAGGACAGGGATCAGCAGGAAGCGTAGAAGTGTTCGCATCATTGCGGTATATAAGTCTGCGTGAAAATAAGCGTCGTATCACGGGTAGCGCTCAGCACAATTTTTGCCTGAAGGTTCAGCGTAATCCGGCGGTCGCGGGGGTTCCAGGCGCCGTTTCCCCGTAAGGTATCGGTCGAGCCAAGTTCTGAACTCGCCTGCGGTGGAATGGTCAGCGTATTATCGCCATTGTCGATAAACTGGAGCGTTGGTTTAACGGCATTGAAGTTGAATAATGGGCTATTGATATTCCAGTTGCTCAGGGTATATTGTTTGCAGTCAGTACTCGTAATCTCTATGTTGGGAACAGACGCCGTTTGCGTGCCAAACCGCTGCGTACCGGTATATAATCCGCCAAACAGGCAGTCATCCTGAATGGTCAGCGTAAACTTCCGACCAACTGCATTGTCTTTCCCGAACCCAACCTGTAACGAACTGGGCTCAACGCTGGTGAGCGTAAAGGTGAGTGACTGCGATTCCAGGATATTATTCGCGTTATTGATCAGCTTCAGCGGAATCTCGCCAAAACTTTTATTGGCCGGAATGATAACCGTGCCTTTAGTGTCGGGCAAGGTGTAGTCCCTTCCTTCGCGCGCCGACCCGGTTACGGTATAGTTGACCCGAATGGGCTGACTCAGCACCGGTCCCGCGTTATGCACCCGAATGACAACCGGCTGGGTACGGCTCTCTTTAAAGGTAAGTGTCGAGTCGCTGAAACGCACGAAGTAAGGCCCTTCGAAGGTGCGGTCCAGATCCTGTTCTTCGCAGCTGACGGCGGCCCAGCCCAACGCCACAGCGATGAGCAGCCCCACCCATCCCGTTTGTGGTCGTTTATTAGGTAGTATTTTATTCATGGTAAGTAGGTCATCTAAAATACATTAGAGTATTTTTTTGTCATGCTGACGAAGGAAGCATCTTCGGGTGAGGTGATTTATCCAGCTACCGAAGATGCTTCCTTCGTCAGCATGACAAAAACGCTTTTTCACAATAACCTAAGCTATTTATACTTGAGTACTTATGTCTCTCTGTTTCATGTCGTGGCGGTAAGCAATGTCATCATTGATCACAACATGCGCACGGATCAATTACTTCCAACTCATTAACGTACTGCTGCATTCGATCTCGCTTTAGTACCCCGGATTCTGCTGTGCTCTTAGGGTAGGATTTTGCTGAACTTCCCGCTGCGGGATGGGCCACAGTTCATAGCGGCTATTCCAGTTGGGCGAGAACGACGACATGACAGCCTGGGCCCGACCCGTACGCACCAGGTCATACCAGCGATGTCCTTCGAATGCCAGTTCGTAGACCCGCTCGCGCTCCACTGCCAGCAGTACATCGGCCTGAACCGTCGTCGTGATGGCCGGGGCTTTGGCCCGGTTACGCAGTATGTTCAAGTCGGCAACGGCACCCGTAGCGCCCGTTTGACGACCCAACTGAGCCCGCGCTTCGGCCCGGATCAAATACATCTCGGCGAGCCGGATCAGGACGATGTTGTTATTGTCTTCCGAAGCCGTGCCATACTTGGCTACCGTCCAGCCGTTATCGCTGCCGCCCAGATCCTGGGTATCGAAATCGATAGTTGACTGACGCAGCCCGGCCTCGGTAGATACCAGCGACAGCACCAGCTGGTTCGACGGAATGACCTCCCGCCGGCCAGCCAGAATATTGTTCAATCCAAAGGCATTTTGATCCGTTCCTGGATCGTCGGAGAGGTTGTAGCCCACTTCCAGAATGGCCTCTCCTGTAAAATCCCTTGTTACCAGATCAATATAATTAGGCTCCAGGGTATACACTCCCGAATTGATCACTGCCGAGGCCATTTCTTCGGCCTTTGCCCAGTTTTTCTGGTACAGGTAGAAGCGAGCCATAGCCGCCCGGCAAGTTGTTTTGTTCAGGTAGGTGGCGTTGGTAGTAATGTTGGTTGAGCCAGCGGCTATGGCTGGCAAGTCTGTCAAAGCCGCTTCATAATCGGCCAGTACCGACGCCAGTATAGTAGCCCGGGGCGTCCGGCCAATAACCCGGTTGGCGGCCTGTTCTGTGGAGGTTACCTGCGGAATGTCGCCGTAGGTGTAGGTCCCGATAAAGTTGGCAAAGCCGCGTAGAAACCGGGCTTCGGCCAGTACCTGCTTGCGGGTCGCTTCGGGCACACCCGCGACCTTCGGCAGCGTTTCGAGCATGAAATTAGCGACATACACCGTACGATACAGATTGCTCCACAAGGCTTCGACTGCCCCGTTGGCCGCCGTAATCTGCTTGGTACCCAATTCACGATAATCGTTGAATGTGCCGTTGAACTGGATATAGTCGGCGGTAAAATCACCGGCAATAATGATCGGCGCGGCTGCTCCGCGCAGGGAGCTGTACATACCGAGCCGAACGGGCTGAACGTCGTTGGGTTCATTGAGAACCAGCTCATCGACCAGCAGGTCGACGGGTTTAGGTTCCAGCACCTCATTACAGGCGCTGAGGCCCAACAAGACGAAGAAAAGACTATAGCGAATAAGACGGATCATAGCAGGGTGTTCGTCAATCGACAGAATGAATGATGGGTTAGAAATTTACCGACAACCCCACAATGACCGTTTTGACCTGGGGGAAGGTAAAGAAGTCGATACCCTGGGCGGTTGTTGAGCCATCGAGCGTGCTGACCTCCGGGTCGGGGCCGGAATACTGGGTCAGGGTCCATAAGTTGGTTCCCGACGCGTAAACCCGCAGGTTCGACAGTTTATACCGCGTTATCCATTGCTTGGGCAGGTTATAACCCAGCGACACGTTTTTCAACCGGACATACGAACCGTCTTCCACATACCGACTGCTCAGGAAGTTATTATACGTACTCTTGGACACATACTTGGGTACGCTGGTGATATCGCCCTCTTTCCGCCAGCGCTGGAGCGCCTTCCGCGACTGGTTATTTTCCAGATCAGCCCCTGAGTTCAGCAGCGTCTGGTTGGTGAGATTCATGATGCTGTTGCCATACGAAAACTGAAAGAAACCGCTCAGCTCGAAACCTTTCCAGGTAACCCGGTTGGTGAAACCGCCAAACAGTTTGGGTTGGGCGTTGCCGATCACCTGCCCATCATCGGGCGTGATGCGGCCATCGCCGTTCTTGTCATCGTAGATAGCGTTGCCCGTGGCCGGATCGACACCCAGGAATTTCAATCCCCAGAAGGTACCCAGCGGCTGGCCGGGCAGGATCACGTTCGTATTGCTGACGCCGTTGGCCGTATAGCCCCTGAAAATAGGCTCGCTGCTAACCAGTTCAACCACTTTATTGTCATTCCGCGACAGGTTGAGGTCGGTACTCCAGCGAACGCCCCCCCGGTCGATGTTGACGGTCGAAATGGTAAGTTCGATGCCCTTGTTGGATACCTTCCCAATGTTCCCCTGCACGGTACTGAAGCCGGTCGTCTGCGGAATTGGCTGGGCAAACAGAAGTTTATCGGTCAGGTTGCTGTAGGCGTCGACGGTCACGTTGAGCCGCCCGCTGAATAAGGAAGCATCCAGTCCTACGTTGGCTTCACGCGTACGCTCCCACTGCAACTGGGGGTTTGTCAGGGCGCGCGGCCCTACGCCCGTCGAACCGCTGTAGGTAGTGGATGCCCAGGTACCCAGAAACTGGAAGTCGCCGATGCGTTCATTACCCGTAAACCCAAAACTGGTTCGCAGCTTCAGGTCGCTCAGGAACCGGAAGCGTTGCATGAACGGCTCCGACGAGATGCGCCAGGCCAGCGACGCCGACGGGAATATCCCAAACTGCTTGTCCTGCCCAAAGCGTGACGAGCCATCGTAGCGGGCCGTGATCGTAGCCAGGTACTTTTCGTCATAGTCGTAGCGAACCTCGCCAAAAGTAGAGATCAGGCCACTGTTGACGCGGTAGGAATCCCCCTGATCGACAATGCCGGCCGATCTGATATACGTAAAATCATCACTCGGAAATAGCCGCCCCTGTAGGTTTCCGCTGCGTTGCTGCCGCTGCAACGCTTCGAAACCAGCCATGGTATTGAATTTGTGCTTGCTGGCCAGCCGGAAATTATAGGTCAGGGTGCTGGTATTGATCAGCGTCGAGAACGTTGAATTGCTGAAGTCGCCATACCCCTGCCCGCCCACACTGGTCAGGAAACCGCCGATGGCCGTCGTCGAGGGTTCGAAGTTATCTTCGGTAACGTTGTTGTAGTCGATGCTTATCTTCGAGCGCAGCCGCAGGTTCGGAATGAACTCATATTCTGCATATAGCCCGCCCAGGAGTTTAGCCGTGTACGTTTCAAAACGGGGCAGCACCGCCTGACCAACCGGGTTGAAGTTGGGGAAGCCCGCGTAGTTGTCATCGTTTGGCCCATAAAGTCGGCCAAATTCGTCGTAGGGCGAGTAATACGGCAGGCTCTTTACGGCACCGGAGTAGACTCCATCCAGAAAATTATCGCCTTTGACCCGCTTATTTTTGGCCCGCGACAATGTTATGTTGGTCCCGAACGACAGTTGTGAGGTGGCCTTGTGGTCAAATTTGAACTGGCCGGTGTAGCGACCAAACTCGTTGTTGAGTTGAACGCCTTCCTCATTGCGGTAACTGCCGCTCAGGTAAAACTGCGTCTTATCATTACCTCCCTGGCTCGAAAGCTGGTATTGCTGGTAGATGGCGCGCCGGGTGGTGGCTTTGACCCAGTCGGTATCGACACCATCGGTCACCCCGCGCACCAGACCCTGCTTGTCGGGGTCCTGGCCGGCATTGGTAACGGCTTCGCGCTGTAGTTCGAGCAGCTCCGACGCGTTGAGCAGGTCGGGACGCCGAACCATGTCGATCATACCCCGCTGCACATCGGCGCTGAAGGTTGTTTTCTGACCGGACCGGCCTTTTTTTGTCGTGATCAACACCACCCCGTTGGCCGCCCGCGACCCGTAGATAGCTTTGGCTGAGGCATCTTTCAGCACATCGATGCTCTCGATATCGTTTGGATTGAACAGAGCGAAGGCGTTATCCTGCTGGCCACCAAACTCCCGGTTCGTCAGTTGTCCGTCTTCTACCGGTACGCCATCGACTACAAACAGCGGGCGGTTGGAAGCCGAAATGGAGGTGCTGCCCCGTACCCGAACGTTGATACCACCGCCCGGTGTGCCCGACGACTGCGTCACCTGCACCCCGGCGGCCTGGCCCTGAAGCGCCTGGTCGAAGCTGGTAATGGGGATGTTTTTGAATTTCTCGGGCGAAACCGACGTAATTGAGCCGGTAATGTCCTTTCGCTGGGTGGTATTGTAGCCTGTCACAACTACCTGGCTCAGTTCGTTGATGGCTTCAACCATCTGAACGTTAATGACCGTTCGGTTACCAACGGCTACCTCCTGCGTTACGATCCCGATGGAGGTAAGCAACAGCGTAACCGATCCGTTCGGAATTGTGAGGCTGTAGTTCCCGTTGGCATCGGTGCTAACACCGTTGGTGGTGCCCTTGACCAGCACGTTTACACCGGGCAGCGCCTGACCGTCGCTCACCGACGTGATGCGTCCCGAAATGCGAAGTCCCTGCGCCAGGAGCCCGCCTGAGAGCAGGATAAAGAAGACTCCGAAAATGACCGTATTGTAGTGGTTCCTCATATAGTGGGTAAAAGGCGTTGCTTGTTCCTGAAATCAGGCGAATCCGGTTGCAGGTCAGGTCGTTGAGAAGTTTGTATGGTGCAACCGGCTTGGTCAATCCTCAGACAATCGTACTACTAACGATGACAAGTCGGTTATTCTGTTTTTCAGCAGAACAATATTCAAAAAATTATGCAATAAGCAGGTATATGTAGTCAAAAAGTTTGCGATCAGGTCCTACGGCAACGGCAGAGCCGAAGGAAGAGAATCACAAAAAAGTCCCTACCAGCGGCAGGGACTTTTCCATATCAATAGTAACTATACTGATTATTTTGTTTTTGGATTCATGGTCGGAGCACTACCTGACGCAGCCGTATTATACTTCAGCTCGTTATCGGGCACATCCCAATAATCCAGGAAGTTGTATTCGATGGTTGCGTTAGTGTTTACTTTACCAGCTCTATCGAGCACAACAGCCCCTTTGCGGCCACCGCCACTGGCTACCGGATCAATTACACCCCAACGGCGAGCATCGTAGAACGAAAGTCCCCGGAAGGCAAGCCCAACCCGGCGCTCCCGACGTAGTTCTTCTTTAGCCTGATCGAGCGTAAGCCCTTTGCCGGATACAGCCGCCAGTCCAGCGCCCTGCGCCGTCCGGACAGCGTCGACCGATTTGAGACCGTCTTCGATTTTACCCGTGTTAATAAGCGCTTCGGCTTTCATCAGCTCATTTTCTTCGTAGCTACCAACCAGATACAGCTCCGTTGCACCCGCCGTCCGGTCAGACAACGTAATGACGCCGGGTAGTTTCTTGCCGCCGTCTACCAGTGCCCAACGCGTATTGAACGCATTGCCCCGGCTGCTTTCGCCGATCCAGGGGGTAGCCCGCTGGGTGAAATTGTTGGCTAACCGCTGATCGCCCGTTCTGTAATCCTGAATCAACCGCTCACTGATTTTGTAGGTAGCTCCACCCGATGGATCACCAGTCGCCTTGGCGGCTACGGTACCCGTTAGCGGTGCCAGAACATCACCATTGGTGTTTGACCGGGCCGTAAAGACATAGTCCGAAGCAGTAACCCCATCGTTCGTCAGGGTAAGCACCTGCGTCCACTGCGCGGCTGTCATAGCTTTGGTGGTGGTGTTTACCAGCAGATTCCGGGCTTTCAACGTATTGATGTTACGCTTCCACATGGCTGTCGTGGGTACCACTCCTTTACCAACCTGATTCACATCGGGGATGATTCTGGCCATCATGGGAGCATAGTCAGCAGCCGTTCCGATGGTAGTAAGCAGGGCAGCCGCTTTATCCAGATTGGCATTAGCCTCTTCGATCATCTTCTCTTTGGACACGAAATTTCCGTTCGTACCGTTAGTGGCACTGTTGATGATACCCGCGTAGTACATCGATCCAATCCGCGAATAGGCAAATCCTTTCCACCAGTAGACCCATGCCTGAATAACGGCTTTCTTGGTAGCCGCATCGCCGGCGAACGCAACCTGCTCCGATAACTCCAGCACTTTATTCATCTGGCTGTTCATCGAATACATGTACCACCATTCATGAAACAGCGGATTGGCTCCCTGGTTAGCATTGACGTTAACCTGACGGATCAGCGCAATTTGCGTGTTTGGTGCGTTTGGATTCAACACGCGCGAACCATCGTCGAGAATCACATAATCCGGAGCACCAATCTGGTTACCGAACTGGTTGGCAGCCTCTTCACTGATCACATCGCCCATCAGTTCATGGACCCCAATGGCACCCGACCAGAAATAACCGGGAATACCATCGTATAAATCCGCTTTTATTTCACGGAATCCGTTTACGTAAACGCCCCCCTGGGCGAAGTTGATAATGCCCGACTCGGTGTTGGCACTACTTACCGTTGGCTGGTTCGGGTTTTTAACGTCAAGCTGCTCCTTGCAGGAGGTAGCGAAACCAAGCAGCATCACCGCTACTAAAACTTGTATCTTTTTCATCGACGAATCATTGAAAGGTATAGCGGGCCGGCTACCCGTGGGGCTCCCCTGGAAGCCTGCCGGTAGCTAGCGCCAGTTAAGTTAGAAACCGATGTTTAGCGTAGCCTGGTACGAACGAACGTTTGGCATCGTGTTGTGGTCTGTTCCACGGTCCCATGCCGAGTTACCCGAACCGGAGCTGATTTCAGGATCGTAGCCCGTATACTTCGTGAAGGTCAGCAGGTTACGGCCCGACAGGACGAGTTGAGCACGACGCAGAACCGGTATGTTGGCAATTTTACTGAAGTCGACACCCACCTGAACGTTACGTAACCGAACGAACGAAGCATCTTCGTAGAAGTAGTCTTTTGTTCCGTTGGCAGCCCGCTGTGCATAAACACCCCGGTAGAACGCCGTCCAGGCACCCGTCTGGCCTTCGATGGTGAAAGGCTTGGCATAGTCAGCATGGATACCATCGCGATACATCCATTCCTTTGTCTGGTTATAGACGTGGCTACCCTGTACCCAGTCGAACTGGAAGCCAAACGAAAGGAAGTTTTTGAACGTGAATTCGTTGATGAACGACATGTTGAACAGCGGGTTAGGATCGCCAAAGCTGTATTTGTTAGCCGAGAAAAATGGCTGCTTGGTTGCTTTGCTGACAACATACCCGTTGCTGGCTACCGTGTAATTGGCCTGCTGATCGGCGGGGATGTAAAGCTGACCATTCACGTCTCTGGCATCGACCTGGCTGATGGATACATTGCCATACAACTGACCGATTTTCTCACCCGCTTTCAGGACGTAGTTGGTGCTACCGGCGTTCGACAGGACAACAACTTCAGCACCGCCTTTTACCGCCGTGATTTCGGATGTCTGACGACCGAAGTTGGTTGTCAGATTCCAGGAGAAGGTAGGCGTCCGGAAGATGTTGGCATTCAGCGAAGCCTGAAAACCGTGCGACCCCAATGAGAACGCATTGTCTTTGATGGAGTTGATTCCCGACGATGGAGCCGCATTGATGTCATAAATAGCGTTGTCTGTCGACCGGTTCCAGTAGGTAGCCGACAAGCGTATGCTGCTCAGCCAGTTGGAACTTTTGAACGGTGTCAGGGCCAGATCGGTACCAATTTCAAGCTCCGACGATACCTCTACATTCAGGTCCGGGTTTGGCTGGCTGGCTGGTGTATAGAACGAGTTGGCGTTACCCAGCGTCCGGGTGTTCAGCACCTGATAGCGGTCGAACGGTCTTGGCTGAATACCGGCCTGACCGTAAGCTGCCCGGAATTTAAATTCAGGAAAAATCCCCGAAATCGGGCTGTTTTCCCAGAATTTCAACGCAGATATCCGGAAATAAGCGTCGCCCCGTGGGAACGTGAACGGCTTGGACGCCTGACCGAAGGCCGACGAGAAGTCGGTACGAAAACCACCCGATACCCCGGCCAGATCACCAAAATCGATCCGCTGGTTCACCAGGTAACCGTAGGTAATAAAGGGCTCGGTATAATCCCGGAAGGTTTTGAAGGAAGATGCCTGAGCTGCCGTAAAAGGCTCATAGGTAGGCAGCGATAAGCTATAGGTATTGTACTCCTTCGATTTCCGGTTCCGATAGTCAAATGCGATCTGCGTCGAGGTCCGAATCGGGATGTTCAACTTGAAATCGTTCTGAAAATCAGTGTTGAAAAACGCCGACGCCAGGAAGTTCTGATACGTCGAGTTCAGGCTTAAGTTATCGATCTCTCCCTTTGCATCGGTAGCGTAGTTACCCCAGAAGTTACTGCCGCTGTAGGCTTGCACGTTGCGATTTTCTGTCTGGTTCGGGTAGGTCGTAATGATCTCCTGACGCGAGTAGTTAATACCGTATTTAGCATCCAGGTCTATGAACTTGTTCAGTTTATAGTTCAGGTTCAGGTTCTGGATAATGTCTATTTTATTGTCATTGTTATTGGTATACCGCTGCCAGTAGCTCGGGTTGTTGTGGTTTACCCCCACCGCATCACCGTAGTAGATACCCGGATTTCCGTCAGGATCTAGCGCCGAAAAATCAGCGAAAGGCCGGGCGTTATTCACTGTATACAGGATATTCCGGTCGTTCGACTTGATCGTATTCTTGGTATAGATCAGCTGCGTCGTTGTCCGGAACGTCAGTCCTTTCGCCAGTTCAGCCCCGATGTTGGTGACAATGTTACTGCGCTGATAGCCTCCGTTGTTGATGATGTTGCTTTCCTGCTGGTTGTTCGAGGCCGATACGGCAAAGTCGAACTTATCGCGACCACCCGACAGCGAAATGCTGTTGTTGTAGGTCGTAGAGGGCTTGAAGAAGTAGTCGTAGTGATCGATGTATTTCAGATTCGCCGTATAGGGCTTGTCAGCCTTGTTGTTAACGTCGAGTGGGTTATACTGAACGTTCTCGCTGTAGATCAGCGTGTTCGGATCAAACGTCAGCGGCTTTCCCGACGTACCGATTACGTTATTCTGGGCATCGGTAACAAAGCCATTGAACTGCGACTTGGCTACACCCCCCACGTTCAGGTATGTGTTGCGTGTGATACCTGACGAGATATCGATCTGAAGTTTTCCGGATTTTCCCCGTTTGGTAAACACCTGAATAACCCCGTTGGCTCCCTGCGCTCCATACAGCGTGGCAGCCGCAGCGCCCTGAACAACTTCAACCCGTTCGATCGTATTCGGGTCGATTGAGCTTAGGATAGCGGTTGGGTTACTGTTAAAGTTACCGTTCGAGTCATAACTGGACGCATCGACCTGCACACCGTCGATGATCAGGATGGGGGCTGTACCCCGGTTGATGGTGTTGATCCCGCGCAACACGATGTTGACTGGCGCACCGGGGGTACCATTTCCACTCGAGATCTGAGCACCGGCAATTTTACCAACCAGCGCCTGATCGATCGAAGCGGTTGGCGTTTGTGGCAGGTTTTTGGACGACACCGATTCGACGGCAATACCCAGCTTCCGTTTATCGGTCGCTACGCCAACGCCCGTTACGACTACCTCCGTCAATTGCCGACTGTCGGTAACCAGTTTGACGTCGATAACCGAGCGATTTCCTACGGCAATTTCCTGCGTCGTTGTTCCTACAAAACTTACCACCAGTGTCCCTCCGCTGGCGGGTAATGAAATAGCATAGTTTCCTTCGGCATCGGTATTGGCACCCCGGCTCGACCCTTTCAGCACGATCGATACCCCAGGAATGGCATTCCCATCTTCGGCAGATGTTACCTTGCCGGTTACCTTCCGTTCCTGAGCCCACACGTTGGCACAGAGTGAGCAAACCAATAGGAAACTCACTAATAAAATTCTCCTCATGTCGCTTTTTGTCTAGGTTAAATGCATGCACACTTTCTGCAAAACTATGTCATCAATCAGACATTGCAAATTTTTTGTGCAAATTTTATATCACACTCATTAATTTCCATAGATCAGCTTATTTCAAAATATAATTTTGCTTTATACCACATGTACCTTCTTTTACTACAAGATTTACAGGGTTTATTTATTCTTTCAGACGAGGCTTATAGACAATGTTTGGCTAAGTATATTCTGCATGTAAATTGCTAATTATTAGAATAATACAAAAATTACTATTAAGTAAAATTACCTATCATTTTTATGAGTATTCACGTATGCCGAATATTGGCCGTAGCTGGTCATTTGTATACGACCATTCACATACAATCACGAATCAATGATAGACTTGTAATTTTCCAACCTGCCTATGCTCTGTAGTGTCAATTACTGCGTTTTGGGCCTATCAAAGGGATATAAGGAGCCACCCCAAAAATGGAAGACTCTACGACAGACAGGGCTAGAAAGGAGTAGTATATTTTCCTCAGTAAGGAACCACAGGCTACGCGCTATTTCACGTAGTAAAAAACCAGATTCATCATCTCGTCGGTTGAGTTCCAGCCATATCCCACTGTTCGGGCGGGATGGTTTGGATTGAGCGGATTTTGATCGGTATTGTCGTAGTGCGCTTCGGCGATAATGGTCGACCCCTTAGGAAGTACAAGCATTTGCCGGAAGAAATAGGTTAGTTGCCAGTTGTAATCCCAATCGGCAATACTGATCAGATTAATGGCATCACCATCGGGCGTAATGGCAAACGCCTTCATCGATCGACCCAACCGATGCATGTGGGGCATCACAGACAGGAGCCGGATCGTATCCGGTATTGGGCCATAATTCATGTAAAAGGCGGGCCGGGTGTTGGCCGGGAGCTGAAACGGCTGATTCGTTACGTTATTCTCGGTGAGCGATAACGTCTTCACTACGCGCGCTACGGGTACTTTGGCAAAGTATAGCCGCACCTCCGACTGGTCCTGGTCAGCTTTGGCTGAGGGTGCATAATGCACGTTCAGGATGAGGTCGCTGCCCGCCCGGATACGTTTGGCCGCGCCAACGGGAAACGTCACGCGGTCGTTACCCGGCACCCAGCCATACATAAACTCATCGGCAAGGGGAGTTTTCTGAAAATCACGCAGGTGTGGATCATCCTCGGCAATTCCATCAATACCGGCCATCGTCCCTGTCGAGTCGACCATCAACCGGCTATGGTGAACCAGTTTACGATTACCGGGAACAAACTCAATAGCATCGACCCATACGTCTTCACTGAGATTCATAGGCACATGGAAGTACCGAAAATCTTCACGCCCATCGCCATGAACCGTATACGGTTTCATTTTCAGGATGAGGTCAGGTTTCCTGGGCTCACTTGACTCGACCTGTGCTTTTCCCATTCCTGCTTTCGGCTTTTCGCCTTCTGCCATTCCACCTTTCACCCAGCTCTGAATGGTATTGATCTCTGATTCTGACAACCCGCGCTCGTTGGCGTAATGCTGAAATTGCCGATCGGCCGGGAAGGGAGGCATATACCGGATCTGCGTAACTTTGGCAATGAACTTGCTTCGTTTGACAACATCCTGATAGGTAAGCAGACTGAACGGCCCTACCCCACCCGGCTGGTGACAGGTTGAACAATGCAAAGCAAAGATAGGCTGGATATCGGCGGTGTAGGTTGGTATCTGAGCCCGTATCATGGGCGCAACAAATAGCAAACACACCAAGAACCCAAGTTGCCCCCTTTTCATAATAGCTCAATATACAAAAAAGCAGCAACGGGATAACCCGCTGCTGCCAGTCAAAAAACTGTTAATGCTATTACTTCACGGTGAAGCTCAGGCGGCAATTGGAGTTAGCCTGTGATACCGGCGTTGGATCGAGGCAGATGCTCTCTTCATTCCACACTTTGAATACCAACCCATCGGAGGTAGTAAGCTCCCAGGTAACCACAAACGCATCGGCGCTGGCAACGGTTTTGCCACCTACCACCTGCGCACCCTGCAGACGGGTACCCGCCGGACGAGGCCGCGCCGGGTTTTCAAACACCTTTACTGCGTTTACCTTATCGTACTTAACCGTAGCATCCTTATAAAGCGCGTAAACGTCGGCGGGAGCTAGGCTGAACGAATTCCACTGGCGGTTGGCCGCTGGTGCATCAATCGTTTTCACTACTTTTCCTCCGTTACCCAGCGATACCGTTTTGGGGTTTCCGTCAGGATCAGTATACGACTCGATCATATCTACTTTGATAACTACTTTACTAACTGTCAGCTTGTTATCGAGCGATACCCACCGGATTTTGAAGTCAATTTTCGAAGCATCCTGCCCCGTAAGCGGAAAGTTTTTTGCGTTGGAAGCAAAATTGGCTTTACCGGTTTCGGCTATCCCCTCAAAAACACCGAGGGCGTGCACACCTGACTCCCACGGTTTGTTTGGGTTGAGTGACTCATCCTGGCAACCCACCAGCAGCATAACCGCCACTGTTAACGAATATAAAAAGAGTTGTTTCATTGCTGTCATTATCTGGTTAACCCGCTGATTACGCACGTTTGACAGTGCGTAATCAGCAGCTATGATTTTCTTAGAACTCCCACTTAGTCTTTACTTTATCCCAGAAGATTGGATCCCGGTCGAAAATCACATCGGTGATATACTTCGACGCGTTGGGGTTCAAAGCACCTTCAGACTGCGGATACGGTAACCGCAGCGCATACTGACGGGGTGGCTTCGAGATGGGTGCCTGAATACCCACGGAGAACTGCTTGAACTGGCTTTGAATAGGGTAGCCGGTCCGGCGTTGCAGGTTCCACATGTCCATGCCCTGCCCCCACGAAGAGAACCAGATTTGCTTGGCCACTACGTTCAGTTTGGACTGGGGGGTCGTAGCTGCATCGTACAGGTCCAGCCACGCTTTCACGTAGGCATCAACCTCGGCCTGCGCGGGAGCTTTTGCTCTGGTGGGATCTGATTTAAGACCCTGGGCCACCACTACGGCGATCTGCTCACGCATGGCAGCGTCAAAAAGAGCTTTAGGATCACCTGTTACGCCCGTTCCGTCCAGAATCGCTTCGACCTGATAATATTTCGTGTTCCAGCTATGGATCAGCGGCCACAGCCCGTCACCACCGAAGTTGAGCGCTGCCTGGCCGGTGAGGGCTACAGCAGGCGTGGTCCGGTCCGAGTAAACACCACCTGCCGGATAGGTACCGGGGGCCGTCCGCAGGGGACCATCGGCAGCCGCACCCGATACATCGGCCCGGTCCCGTCCGAAGTAACCGGCTATATAAGCCAGATCCGTAGCCGGAATAGCGCCGGTGATACCAAATGCCTTTTTATAATCATCCAGGAACGAAGCCCGAAGCGGCAGGTACGATCCACCAAAAGGCGTAGTACCGCGGTCTGTTGGGTTATTCTGGTCCAGAATCCGTGACGTTTGCCGGTAGAAGTAGAAAGGCAAACGTGGATCTTTGTTCAGCATCATTTCGCCCATCAACTGGTGGTTGATATAGGTAGGATCTGACGTACCGGTGTACGTAAGAAACCAGGGGTGTGTGTTGCGCTCCGGTGAAATCTGCTTGGAATACAGGTAAGACCAGTTCTGCGCAGGAGTTGTAATAAACCCACCTGCATCGAAAGCCGCCTTTAGTTCAGCATTTCCATTCGTGCGGCCCTTGCGCGAGGTAAGCAACAGGCGCAGCTTCACCGTTTTGGCAATCCGCGTCCAGGTTGTTGCGTTACCGCCACCCATGTAGTCATTGATTACGGCAACAGGCTGCGGTTTAGCCAGTTCTACAACGGCCTGATCGCATAGTTTGAGCAAGTCCTCGTAAATAGCTGCGTCCTTATCGAATACAGGGGATGTGTTGGGGGTTGCCGCGTTGCCTTTCCAGGCTTCCGAGTACGGCATATCGCCAAACATATCTACGTAGTTACCCATCGCGTATGCTTTGAGTACCAAAGCGATACCCCGGTAGCGGGGATTCTTACCGTCTTCCGTAGCCCGCAGCATCTCTTCCATGCTCTGCAGAGTCCGAAAACCATCATTCCAGGTTCCCTGGAAGCTGGTGTTGCTTAAGTTATAGGCATCGTTGGAATTCCAGAGACCCGCAAAACCCATAGCGCTGCTATTCACAGTTGTGAACGCGTCACGAGCTGCATTTTCGGCTACAGGCAACAGCAGACCCAGCGAACCGGTTGCGGGTTTGTTGGGATCTTTGTTGATGTCCAGATCGGTGTAATTACACGAACTGACTATGCTGATGATTCCAGCCAGTGCCAGTGTCCTGACAATGTTTTTATTATTGATCATCGTAACTGCTTAGTTAGATTTTATTAATGAGGCAGATCTGTTTAATAGATCGATAGACCTCCCTGATCGTAGTTAGAATGAAGCATTGAGGTTAATCCCGAAACGACGCGTTGATGGCGAAGCACCCAGGTCAAAGCCCTGAATGTTCGAATCGGCGAAGTTTGACAGCACTTCGGGGTCGAAGTTCAGCCCTTTCAGCATGTTAGGTGCATAGAACCACAGGTTACGACCCGATGCCGACAAACGCAGGCTGCCAATCACTTTAGCATACCGCTGCAGGAAGGCTTTAGGTACGCTGTAGCCCAGGGAAATTTCCCGTAAGCGCACCACCGTAGCGTCGTAGATATTTACCTCGTCAGCACCGTATGCACCATATCCATCCGTAAAGTGGTACTGGAAAGCGGTCATGGCGATGGTGTTTTTGATTGACTTTCCATCTTCGCCCAGCAGCGGCTTGTAGGTAGACGGATCACCCAGTACACCTGGAATTACCCGCATACCTTCACGATCTTCGGAGTTCTTGAGTTGACCACGCAACAGCAGCGAAGCGGCCGTGCTTGAGAACAGGCTACCACCGACTTTGTAGTCGAGCAGTACGCTCAGTGAGAAATTTTTGAAGTTTACCGTGTTGGTCCAGCCTAGCTGGTATTTCGTATTCGGGTCGCCAATTACGTCTGACTGAGGAGCGCGAATAGGCAGGCCCGTTGACGGGTTGATGAGCAGATTACCGCTTTCATCACGGGCATTCTTCGAACCAATGATCTGCCCGTAAGGCAAGCCGTTCCGGAAAATGGTTCCAAGCGAGGTAAGGCCAGTACCACCGATAAAGATTTCGCCACCCGGACCCGCATCTTCAACTTTCGACTGAATGCGCGTGTACGCCAGGAACGAAGTCCAGGTCAGGCCATTGGCCATCCGCAGGGGAACCAGCGTGAGGCCCACTTCCCAACCTTTATTGGAAATCTTACCGGCGTTTGTGATCTCAGTCTCAAAGCCTGATGTCCGGGGTAGTTCCCGGGTAACGATCAGGTCTGTCGATACACGGTTGAAATAGGCGGCATCAATACCAATCCGGTTGTTGAAGAACTGAAGTTCAGTCCCTAACTCTACCTCAGACGTAAACTCAGGCTTCAGATTGATGTTGTTCAGCTGTTTGGGCAGGTTGGCCGTCGAGATTGCGCCAGCATTGTAGAAGGTACGACCGAGGTTGTAGGCCGTAAATACCTGATAGGGATCGGCATCTTTACCCACCTTGGCGTAGTTAGCCCGTAGTTTACCAAGATTGATAATGTTCTTGGGCAGGTTCAGTACATCGGTGAATACAAACGAAGCGGATACGGCCGGGTAGTAATAGCTGTTATTACCGGCTGGCAGCGTCGACGAGTGGTCATTACGAACGGAACCCGTCAGGAAAAGGAAGTTGCCGTACCCTACCGTCAATTCACTGAAAAGTCCGTACAACCGGCGCTGGCTCCGATAATCAGCCGCGTTCTGGTTCAGCGTACCGCCAATTGTCAGGATGTTCGGATCGATAACGGGTGCGCCACTAATCGCTGATTCGGTGTAGCTACGCTGGTTCGGGTTGAATCCAACCAGCAGCTTGGCATTGATCTTTTCCGAAAAATCGTGCGTTGCCGTCGCCAGGAAGGTAAAATCAATTTCCGTCTTGGTCAAATCCTGCCGGGTTACCGAGCCTAACGGAACAAACGAACCACCTGGGCGGAGAACGTTCTTACGCGTCTCTGAGTAGGTGTTGAGTCCGCCACGGGCAGTGACGTTCAGCCAGGGCGTTACATCGTAGCTCATTGTCATATTCCCATACACCCGGTTCACGGCGGAGTTATAAAGGTTGTACTTAGCCGTCCAGAGCGGGTTGTCCAACGCCCGGTAGAATACGTTTGAGCCATCCACCGGGTTTTCAAACGGATAGGCGTTCAGGTCATAGTTACGGGGCAGATAGAACAAACGGCTGTAGATCGAACCGGCAGACTGTCCAGCCGGGCCGTAGTCGGCGTAATAACCAGCGCCCGACTGCGGGCTCTGCTGGTTGGTATTCGTATACGCCACGCTACCGGCCAGGTTGATACTATTGTTAAGCGTAGCATTACCACCAAAGCTCAGCGTGGTACGATCCGTAGACGAGTTTGGAATGATACCCTCGTTTTTGGTCCGCGAAACCGATGCGTTCAGCGATGTCTTGTCGCCGGTCGAGTTGATCTGAATACCGTTCTCCAATACCCGGCCCTGCCGGAAGAAACCGCCAATAATATCATGCGGTACGAGTGGCACCGCAATACCCCGGCCATTGGCCTGGAGTAATTCGGGAAATGCGTTCTGGAAACGGGCAGCACCGTACGGTACCGTTGCATCAACGAGTGGGTGCGGAATGGTACCGGCCGGATAATCCGGATCAATTACTTTCGAGTAGCGATCAAAACCCAGGCCCGCGTTGACCCGGTCAACCTCGGCTGGAAAGACGGTTCCCCAGTTTCCGATAAATCCACCGTTATAAGTCTGGTTGGAGCCCTGCGTGTAAGTGTTCTGGTAATCAGGAACCGTTGATACATTCTCGACAGAGTACGACGAGTTGAAGTTGATCTCAAGACCTTTTCGTGCCGATTTACTACCCGATTTGGTGGTGATAACAATAACGCCGTTAGCCGCCCGTGAGCCGTACAACGCCGATGCAGCCGCACCTTTCAGTACGGTCATAGCCTCAATGTTGTTGGGGTCGATGTCGTACGCCCGGTTTGTCGTTACGGTGTTTGAGTTGTACCCCTGGCTACCGTTCTGGGGCGTATTTACTGAGTTATCGAAGGGGATACCATCAACAACGAACAGAGGCTGGTTATTTCCCGTAAATGAGTTGTTACCCCGGATGGTGATCCGTGTACCGGCACCGGGTGCGCCGTTACCGGCCGTGATATTCACCCCCGGCACTTTGCCTGACAAGGCCCGTAGCGGATCTGGCTCCGACCGTTGCTGGAGCATATCGCCTTTTACATTGGAGACGGCGTAGGCGAGCGCTTTTTTGTCGCGCTGCTGGCCCAGTGCCGTTACAACCACTTCGCCCAATTGCTTGGCATCGTTCATCAGTTTTACATCAACAACTGAGCGATTACCAATCTCGATCTCCTGCGAAGCGGAGCCAACGAAACTAAAAATCAACCGGCTTCCCTTATCCGATACGCTGATCGAGTAGGCTCCCTTGGCATCCGTGTTGGTACCCTTGGTTGTGGCTTTGATCACGACAGATACACCAGGCATAGGTGTTCCGTCTTCGGAAGCCGTTACCTTACCCGTAATTGTTCGCTCCTGGGCCCAAACGGGAGTCCAGAGTGAGCACACAAAAAGCATACCCACCAGTAGAATTCTACTCATAGTAAGATTACGTTTAGATTAAGAAATACATTACTTTCTGCAAAACTAACAAAACGAGCACGCCTTACAAATTTTTTGTTATAATTATAAAAAGCCTACTATTATTGTATTCTTTGGCATTTATTCAGAATATTATTTTGTATATACTTATTTAATAGGTATCTCTATATAGGGGACAAGTCCTATAAATACTCGTTTTCAAAACAAAGTCTATATGAGTAATTACTGAAGGGATTCGGCAAAAATTTGAATAGTTCTACTCTTTCGTTTTTTCAGCCTGTTACTTTCTGTATGATCGAATAGCGGATGCAAACGATATTATTCAAAAAGAAAGCCTGACTAGGTAGCCAGGCTTTCTTTTTATTCGATTTCAACACGCGGTCGATTCAACGTTTTCTCTATTTGTTCTGTCATTGAGCGGGTGTACTGGTAACCAACCCGGAAAAGCTCTCGCGCTTTCCCAATATCGGTTGTACCATACTGAGCCAGCTGAGGAGGCTCGATCAACACCGTACATTTGGCAAAACGCTCTCTCGTCTTACTCTGAACAGCCAGCACCAGGCTCCGTTCGATAACACCCCGCATAGACGTAACTGGTTTACGGGGCCCCAGTACGTTACAGTGTGAACCAATAATAACGTCTACCTTATTTTCGATAATTTCGACGGGCAGGTTATTCAACACTCCTCCATCGACGAACTGGCGTTTGTTGATTAGCATCGGCTCAAAAATACCCGGTAAACAACAGGAGGCCAGTACGGGTCGAATCAACTCGCCCTGCTCGAAAACCACCTGCTCGCCATCGTTCAGGTCAACCGCCAGCACATGCAGCGGAATTTGTAGTCCCTCAAACGAATCGTGGGGCAGGTATTTGCGGTATAACTCGATGGCGGTGTCGATCCGGAGCAGGCCCATACGGTTCCAGGCAGGACGCAAATGCCGCACAAAGGATGATGATTCAATAATCTTCAGGCTTTCATCGGGCGAGTAACCCTGCGCGATGAGTGCACCGGTTATGGCACCTGCACTGGTACCCGCGATCTGGTCGAACTGGATACCCATCTCCTGTAACGCCTTCACAACACCTAAATGGGCAATGCCTCTCGCTCCACCACCCGATAAAACCAATCCAATTTTCATAGTATTCCCGTTAGGGTGCCTTATTTAACAACGGTAGGTTAAAAGGATTGGTTTACCGGTAAAGCCGTCTCTTGGGGTCTAGGATCATAAACAACTACCGCTCCGGACCGCCTGTTCGCTTATGGCTACGAGGGCCCCGGAATAGGTTTACAGCCACTCGGCTAGTGCTCCGCGCTCTTTAATACGAATACCTTTTTCGGTACGCTCGACCGTAGCAGCTTCGCAGGTAGGGTCATGATCGAAGATAAGCAGCCAGTTCTCATCGACAGCGCGGTTGAGAAAAGACGTCTTTTCATCCATCGTCACCAGTGGCCGTACATCATAGCCCATCACATACGGAATAGGTATGTGCGCAGCCGATGGAATCAGATCGGCGCAGAACACGGCCGTACGCGGCTGACTGGTGCCAACCTGGAACATGGGCAGAGTCATTTTCTCGGTATGACCATCCATATACAACAAGTCGATTCCAGGAATATCCAGCCCGTCCCGGTCAATAAACCGTAGCTGATCGTTTTCATGCAGCGGCATGAAGTTCTCCTTCAGGTAGGTAGCCCGCTCGCGGGGGTTCGGCGCGGTAGCCCACTCCCACTGCCCGCTATGGCTCCAGTAGGTAGCCTGTGGAAAGGTGGCTTCGAGCTTCGTATGACTCGAATCGGCATAGCGTACGGCCCCGCCCGCATGGTCGAAGTGCAGGTGGGTTAGCAGCACATCGGTTACATCGTTGATCGAATAACCCGCCTGTTCAACGGCGCTGGTCAGGGTTTTGCCATTGGGCAGGTCATAGTAACTGAAGAATTTAGCGTCCTGCTTATCGCCAGCACCAGTGTCGACCAGCAGGAGCCGGGAACGCCCGTTGGCATCAGTGGCTTCAACCAGCAGGTTTCGGAGCGCCCAATCGCAGAGATTGCGTTCGTCGGCGGGGTTGGTGCGCTGCCAGATGGACTTCGGCACGACACCGAACATGGCACCGCCGTCAAGTTTGAAAGGACCGGTATCAATGGATTTAATTATCATGGAATAGCCTGTGTTAGGGAGCAAAGGTAGAAATCTGTACCTGACAATGTAGCGTACTGCCCGGCGTATACCGGCACCAACTTACCCTGCCAGACGTTCTCGTAGAAAACCCTCTCATGGCCTGGCAACTACCTTTTTTCGTTATATTGAAGCTGTTTAGGATTACTGCCGGAAGCGGCACGGTGTATCCCGGCCGGGTTGGTGTATCCTGGACGGCCACGTCCGGGTATAGATAGATTTTATTCTCGCCCGGACGTGGCCGTCCAGGATACACTGTACATTGGCAGGATGCTGGCAGGCATTCGCGCTGTTTGATTCCCCACGTCTTCAATCACTAATTCATGAAACGAATTATCCACAAGCACCCGCTTGCTATCCGGTGGTTTCACTGGATCAACTTTCCGGTTCTGTTCGTCATGATCTGGAGCGGCCTGCTCATTTACTGGGCCTATGATCCCTACAAAATTCAGATTGGCGGTTATACGCTGGTATCGTTCTTTCCCGACGGTTTCTACACCTTTCTTCATGTGCCGCGTCGGCTGGCCGAAGGTATGGCCTGGCATTGGATGTTTATGTGGCTGTTTATGCTCAATGGGCTGGCCTATGTCATCTACACCTTTGCGTCGGGAGAATGGCGACACCTGGTGCCCGATCGCAACTCGTTCCGGGAAGCAATTCAGGTGATACTTTACGAATTTGGCCTGCGCAAATCCCAGCCACCTTTCATCAAGTATAATGGTGCTCAGAAGATCGCTTACTTCTTTATTATGCTCATGGGCGTCGGCTCGGTCCTGACCGGATTTGCCATCTATAAACCAACTCAGTTCTCCTGGCTCACGGGTGTGCTGGGCGGATACGAAGCCGCCCGGCTGGAGCATTTTCTCTTAACGGTTGGCTTTGTCCTGTTCTTCTTTGTTCATATCGGGCAGGTGATACGGGCAGGCTGGCCTAATTTTCAGTCGATGATAACGGGCTTTGAACTTGTAAAGGCCATTGACCCTCAACGCCCCGAACCCGCCGAGCCAACCACTATTCGGCCAACGGAACCTACCCCTACTCCAGCTATACTATGAGTCAGTCCCGCGAGCCCAAACTTCCGGAAAGCGATGTGCCCGAATCGGCTGTTCGCCGGAAACTGCTAACCTCATTTGGCTGGTTTGCGCTGGCCGCTGCCGTACCCGTCGGCGTGTATGAGTGGATTACCCGCAGCCCCAAATCGATGGGTGCCCGGAAACCCTTTCGCCAGGTGCTTGATGCCAATGAGCAGATTGCGAAAACCTATTTCAGCAACACGCACCTGGTGCCAACATTTCCGGTCAACGAAGCGGTAAAGAAGGCGCGTGTCAATGGCTACGATGGCATAAAGACGCCGATCCCGGACGACTGGAAACTACAGATCGATCGAAATACAGGTACCCCACCGCTGCTACTGACCATCGACGACATCAAGGCATTACCCAGACATGAGCTGGCGTACGAATTCAAGTGCATCGAAGGCTGGAGTCAGATTCAGCACTGGGGCGGCACACGCCTGTCCGATGTTTTGGCTGCCTATAAGCTTGGTACCCGGAGTGGCAATGCCCCCGCTTCCGGCAATACCGACGATCTGTTCAAACACGTCGGCCTCGAGACGCCCGACAAAGGGTATTATGTGGGCATCGATATGGAAAGTGCGATGCACCCGCAAACGCTGCTGGCTTATGAGCTGAACGGCCAGCCAATTACGGCCCCACATGGCGCTCCACTCCGACTGATTATCCCGGTAAAATACGGCGTCAAGAATTTAAAGCGGATTGGCCGGATCTTTTTCTCCGATGAGCGCCCACGCGACTTCTGGGCCGAACGCGGCTATGATTACTACGTAGGCTTATAAACGAGTAACACCTCACTCCATTCGGTTATGAATTACGTCCCTGTTCTATTGACATTCGTCGGAATGATGATTGGATCAGCGCCTGAGAAACCCGACAAACCAACACCGCAGCCTGTTGTGGTGCTGGAACTGTTCACGTCGCAGGGTTGCTCCAGTTGCCCGCCCGCCGACCAGGCCTTGCACGACATTGCGCAGAAAGCCGCCCGCTCCGGACAGGCGGTATATAGTCTGTCGTTTCACGTCGATTACTGGAACCGGCTGGGATGGCAGGACCCCTTCAGCAGTAAACTCTTCACCGATCGCCAGCGCCAGTACGACCGTATCCTGAATAGCCAGACCTACACGCCCCAACTCGTCATTAATGGACGGCAGGAATTGATTGGCAGCCAGAAAGCAAAAATCGAGCAGGCCATAAAAACCATTCAGCAGCAACGTCCATCCGCGTTTGTCGACGTCGACGGCAGTTTAGCCGCCGACGCTAAGCAGGTAACTGTATCCTACAGCCTGGCCTCGTCCGGGCAAACAGCCCCGTACCGTGTCAACGTAGCCCTGGTCCAGAAAGAAGCCCGAACAGCGATTGGAAATGGTGAAAACGGTGGTCGTACGTTGCTGAATACGAACATAGTCCGGCAGTTCAAGACGATTGACAAGCCGGGTGCATCGGGGAGTGTGTCGCTGGCCTTACCTGCTGGTCTGACGTCCGATCGAACAGCGGTGCTGGTCTACGTCCAGCGGACCGACACGGGGCAGGTCATTGGTGCGAAACAGTTGTGAGTGCTTTGTACTAGTTCTGAACCTGTTTGGAATTACTGAACCAAGCGGGTTACTGGATCCTGGCCGGGCTGGTGCGCCAGCCCGGCCAGGATCCAGTAACCCGCTTGGTTCATGACCGAAGGTTATTCGACCAGAACTTACAGCCCCATGGTCAGGCTAAGGCCCAGGCCCTGGCTGGCCGGGGAAAGCCGAAAAGAGGTAGCCGAGGCATTCGTATAGCGATTGGCAGCCCGGCGAAATTGTACCGTGGCGCGGTGGCTCAGCCAAACCGACGTTAATCCAAGTACAATACCACTACCCGCCAGGGCAGCGCCAACAACAGCCTGATCATGTCCGCGCCGACGGTCGGTTTGATTCATCGGGTCATTGTTGATACCGAACTGCCCCAATCGATCGGGTCTTCCACCAAATCGACCGGCACCACGCCCCCCGTGATCGGACAAGGCGAGCCCGGCCCCAGCGCCAACAAGTGCAACGGCCGATCCAGCGGTGATAAACGCCCAGGTTCGGAGCGAACGTCCCCGATCGAACGCAGCCATCGCATCAGGCTTAAGCCGCAACAGGTTTTCGGCTTGGGCCATGTCCACGCGCTGCCCGTTCGCGTCTACAAAATGGCGGTTCAGCAACCGGCTTTGGTACCGCAGTCTGTCGAGCGCTACCGGTGGATTGGCCGTTCCAAACATACCTCTTTGTTGACCGGGAAGGAGCCTGCGATCCATTCTGTTGCGTAGATTCATCCCATCTGCTGACGGAGCGCGGCCGGGTTCGAATACATCTTTCGTCCCGTTGGCATAATTGATCAGCAATACATCCTGAATGGGGGCGGTATAAACAGGCCCCTCAAGATTGGCCGATTTTCGGTATGTAAGTTCTTGCCGACCAACTTCCGGCACTTTAGCGGGAATCTGATCGCCGTTACGGAGAGTTATTGTATCCTGGGCATAGGTAAGTGTGCTGGCAAAGAGACCAACCATTAGGGTAAGTGCACGCATAGTTTCGGTGGTTTAATGAACGGTTTACCTGTCATTAACAGCCCATACGACCAAGCGTACTCTTCCGTTGCCGAACAACGGATATATTTATAACATAGTTACCGGCTGCTTTCCCGCTTTCAGCGGTATCGACTTCCCTTTCCAGCGCAGCGTACCCGTTAGCGTAGACGGCAGCGTAACAGTGCCCGTTAGCCCACCGGCCGGCGTTTTCTGGAACTGAACGATAATATCGCCCGCCGGATGCGGCATCTGACCGTTTACAGTGGTCAGGTTACCCAAAAACGGTTCGATGCGCACTGTCCGAAAACCCGGCTCAGCCGGACGTATGCCGCAGGTTATAGACAAAAATTCGTAGAGCGGAGAAGCACTCCAGGCATGGCAATCGGACCGGGTGGGCTCGGGTTGTTCGGCGAAGGTGGTTAGCCCCATGTCCAGCATGGTACGCCAAGGCTTAAGCTGGTCGATGAGCTGGTCGCCCAATCCTGTCTTTTTGAGGGCCTCAAACAGATAAAATTTAAAGTAAAATGTGGCCTGCGTAATGGCGGTGGGGCCGCTGGCAGGTTCAGTCATCGTTTTTTGCAGTAGAGCCGCCTGCTGCGCTACGGGCACCGCATCCGTCAGAACAGCCAGTATATTAGCGTGCTGGCTAAAGGTTTTCCTGGCAGGGGTATCAGCCAGCAGCCCGCGGCCCGTATCCCAGCATTCGCTATACACCGCCTTGTTAAGCCGCCTGCCCAGGTCCCGATAGTGCTCAGCCCGCTCGTTCTGCCCGAAATGGGCCAGGAGGTCGCCCGCCCGGAAATACGTGTAGGCTTGCTGTAAGGTCAGCGTGCTGGACCCGCCGTTTATGCCGGGCGGTACACCCCCAATGCGCGACTCTTCCGTCCAGGGCCAGGCCCAGTCCACAAAATTCCACCAGTTCATGGGCCCGTTCAGCCCGACTTTAGCCAGCCGCTGCTCGTGCCAGTCCAGCACACCCACAATACCCGGCAGCATGGATTTGACAAAGGCGTCGTCGGTTCGGTGCATCCAGTAGTCGTGAACCATACACACCCAAAACAGCGAGAACGTGGGGATCACCTGAAAATCGGCGGAGGGATAGCGGCTTTGAGTAAGCCCCTCATTGAAGCGGCTATGGTCATAATCCAGAATCGCTTTGCGCATGAGCCGATCATCGCCCGCGACATACAACGAAATCAGCGACTGAATACGCGTGTCGCCCACATACTGCAACTGCTCGTAGTAGGGGCAGTCGAAGTAGGTTTCGCCTGCACAAAGCCGCGCCGTTCGCCAGCCTGTATCCCAAATCGCTTTCAGCGTGGTGTCGCTAGTCGCAAACCGGGCCTTCTGCTCAAAGGGGTAGCCCGTAAACTGCCCCTGCAGATCCTCCAGAACAAGCGGATCATCTTTCGTTTCGACCGTTAGTTGCAGGTAGCGATACGTACGAAACCAGAGCGGGCGGAAGGTTCGCCTGGCGCTTCCGTCAGCCACAAACTGATCGTCGAACCCCCGAATCGTTCGTCCGTCGATCTCGTTTCGGTTTCCTTTCTGGTTTTTGGCGTCGACCAGAGCTTCCGCGTACGTTAGTGTCACCACGGCACCTTTGCCACCGCTAACGGTTAATTCAGGATAGGCATTAGTAATTGCGCCCTGATCGAGCAGGAACGTCGCTTTGGTATTGGCTCTGACTTTGGCGGGTGCTTTTCCCTGAAGAAAACCGGCATCCATTTTTCCGTTTTCGGTCCGTCGAACCGCGGCCAGCCGAACAGGACTTTCCTCCATCATCGGGATCTGACGCGGAACCAGGCCCCAATTCCCATCCGTACCGAGGCCACGCGGCTTTGTCGGGAAGCTGAGCAGTCTGGCGCTTACCCACGTCCGATCGTCGAAACCCGGTTGCTCCCAGCCCCACGGATACTGGGCCGCATCGACGCGGTCGCCATCGCCCATGACGATGTACGTTTGCAGCTTGGCAATGTCATTTTTTATCGGCGAGTAAGCAGGGTTTTTGTACACTTTCCAGCTTGCATCGGAGTTCACCCCTTTTTCGGCTTCGCTGTCGCCCTGCAGCACGAAGCCGGTCTGGTAGGTCATCTGGGCCACGGGAGTACCCTCGCCCATATTCCAGACCTGCGCAGCCAGTACATTACGGCCCGCCTGCATGAAGGGTGCCAGATCCAGTGTTTCGTAATTCCAGTTCTGGGTATCGCTGCGGGCCGGCCCGATGGCTACCGCCTTCCCGTTCACAAACAGCCGGTACCGGTTGTCGGCCGACACATGTACCACGAAGCGGGCTGGCTTTTGTGGCAGGTCGATGGCTTTCCGAAAATGATAGATGCCATACTGCCGGGCCGGGGCCGTTGGGTGCAGAATCCAGTGGGCAGTCCAATACGTGTTGGTCCAGTCGGGGGCAGGTGTTTGGGGGAACCCCACCCGACAGGCAGTCAGTAAAAACAAAATTGACAAAACTCGTTTCATACTAGCAATGATAGGAACGGAAAAGGACATTTTTGACCAGTCTACTAATTTCCCCCTTCCCGTTGTACTTTCGTATTTAATTCCTAACTCTTACAAAACCACATGTATCTTCTTGGATTTGATCTTGGCAGTTCATCCGTCAAAGCGTGTTTGATTGAAGCTGAAACCGGTAAAGCCGTAGCCTCTGCCTTTTACCCCGAAATAGAAATGGCGATTGAATCGCCCCAAACGGGTTTCGCCGAACAGCAACCCGAAAAATGGTGGACAAATGCCTGTCTGGCCAGCAAAGCGGTTATGGCGCAGGCCAATGTGCAGCCTGCCGAGGTGAAAGCAATCGGAATTTCTTACCAGATGCATGGTCTGGTAGTCGTTGATAAAGACTTTACTGTATTACGGCCGTCGATCATCTGGTGCGACAGCCGGGCTGTGCCTTATGGAAATGACGCCTTCGATGCGCTTGGCCATGATCGCACACTTCGCCATCTGCTCAACTCGCCGGGTAATTTCACGGCCGCTAAACTGGCCTGGGTGAAAGCCAATGAACCGGATATATACGCTCAGGTCGACAAGTTCATGCTCCCCGGCGATTATCTGGCGGCCCGCATGACGGGCGAGATCGTAACGACCGCTTCGGGTTTATCGGAGGGTGCGTTCTGGGACTTTCAGGCCAACCAGCCTGCTCAATTCCTGCTCGACTATTTCGGCTTCGACGCTTCCCTGATCCCGACCATCAAACCGACCTTTGCCGAACAGGGACAGGTAACGAGTGCAGCCGCAGCGGAGCTTGGTCTGGCGCCCGGCACGCCGGTCACCTACCGGGCAGGTGACCAGCCGAACAATGCCTTGTCGCTGAATGTGCTGGAGCCGGGCCAGATCGCGGCTACGGCCGGTACGTCAGGTGTCGTGTACGGCGTCAGTGATCAGGCCGATTATGACCCCAAGTCACGCGTCAATACGTTCCTGCACGTGAGTCATACCATCGAAGCACCCCGGTATGGTGTGCTGCTGTGCGTGAACGGTACGGGTATTCTGAATAGCTGGCTGCGTAACCAGGTATTGCAAAAATCGATCAGCTATAGCGATATGAACGTGCTGGCTCACGAAGCGCCGGTGGGTGCCGATGGGCTGGTGTGTCTGCCCTTTGGCAACGGCGCGGAACGGATGCTGGAGAACCGGGAACTGGGCGCGTCTTTCCACGGCCTTCAGCTAACCCGCCACGGGTTGCCTCACCTGGTTCGGGCCGCGCAGGAAGGCATTGTTTTCGCCCTGTACTATGGCATTAAGGTGATGGAAGGCGTTGGTGTTGGGTTACAGACGGTACGGGCGGGCGAAGCCAATATGTTCCTGAGCCCACTCTTCCGCGATACCCTGGCCAACCTGACCGGCACGACTATCGAACTCTACAACACCGACGGTGCACAGGGAGCAGCCCGCGGGGCTGGCATCGGACTGGGCTACTATAAAACGCCCCAGGAAGCGTTCACAGGCTTGCACGTCACCAAGACAATAGAACCCGACATGCGGGCACAGGAGGGGTACCGGGAAGCTTACGAGCGCTGGCTGTCGGCCCTGGAAGCATCTTGATACAAGTATTCGTTCATTCGTTTACATTTACGAAAAAACGATATGAAACCGGTAGCTCTCCTGACCCTGTGTGTGGCAGCCTTGTCGGCCTGCTCTCCTAATGCACAATTGGTGACCTTACGTGGCAACAATGTCAGGCCCGACCCCGCAGGCCTGGTGCTCGATAATGACAGCCTGACCCTGCGCTATAATTTCTCGAGCCAACGGGGGCAAATGTCACTATCACTGCTCAACAAGCTGGACCGACCCCTCTATATCGACTGGAAACGCTCGGCATTCATTGTCGGACAGAATAAGCTAGGCTACTGGCAAGACGTAGCGGCTGTCGACTTAACGAATTCGGCCGCGGGGGGGCGTTTTGCCCTCTACTCGATTGGCTCCATTAACGGCACTATTACCAAAGACGAGCAAATTGGCTTTATCCCGCCCAGGACCCGTCTGGAGAAAAAGCAGTTTGTCGTCGTGCCATCCGGCAACTTACGCATGACGGGAAAACCGGATGTCGTTCAGGAGGAATCGAAAAGGAACCCGAACCAAAAAAAGCCGACGTTAATCAATGTCTACACCTATGCAGCCGACCAGTCGCCACTCAGGTTTCGAAATTACCTGACGCTGTCGACCGACAAGGATTTCAAAACGGAGTTTACCATCGACACCGATTTTTGGGCATCGGATATACGGGTGGTACCCCTGGAGCAGTTGACAGGCACGGCGATCCAGCAGCCGGATGGTACGTATTCTTACCAGCAGTCGTTCAACAAGCCGGATAGTTTTTATATTCCTATTCAAACCCCGTAGGGAGAAAACCAGCCGATCGGTCTTTCGAGAGGTAACAAGTTTTCAGGAGCACCGGGCTTCTGAAAACTTACTTACTTAAAAAAATAGATTATGTCTCAAACGAATCTGACACTCGGCGACAAAGAATATTTCCCCTTCGTTTCAGCTCCCATCCAGTACGAAGGTCGTGAGTCTGACAATCCACTGGCGTTCAAATTCTATGATCCCAGCCGGACCATCCTGGGCAAACCCATGAAGGACCTGTTCCGGTTTGCGGTTGCCTACTGGCATACGTTCTGCGGTACGGGAGCCGATCCCTTCGGACCAGGTGTTAAACACTTTCCGTGGGATGCCAACGCCCAGACCGACCCCCTCGGGGCGGCTCATCAGAAAATGGATGCCGCCTTCGAGTTTATCACCAAGATCGGTATGGAGTACTACTGTTTCCACGATGTGGACGTAGCCCCGGAAGGCAACTCCAATGCTGATTTCGAGAAAAATTTTCGGGCTATTGTCGACTACGCGAAGCAGAAACAGGCGGCCAGTGGTGTACAGCTTCTGTGGGGAACAGCCAACCTGTTCAGCCACGAGCGCTACATGAACGGAGCCAGCACCAATCCTGACTTTCACGTACTGGCCCATGGCGGCTGGCAGGTAAAAAACGCGATCGACGCTACCATCGAACTTGGCGGACGGGGCTATACCTTCTGGGGTGGTCGTGAGGGATATATGTCGCTGTTGAACACCAACATGAAGCGCGAAACCGAACACCTGGGTAAGTTTCTGCAAATAAGCCGGGATTACGCGCGTAAACAGGGGTTCAAAGGATCGTTCTACATCGAGCCCAAGCCAATGGAACCGACCAAGCACCAGTATGATTTCGATGCGGCTACGGTGGTTGGTTTCCTCAATCGTTACGGCTTACAGGATGACTTCGAACTAAACATCGAGACCAATCACGCTACCCTGGCCGGCCACACCTTCGCCCATGAGCTACAGGTAGCCGCCGACAATAACATGCTGGGTACCATAGACGCTAACCGGGGCGACTACCAGAACGGCTGGGATACCGACCAGTTTCCGGTAGACGTGTACGAGCTGACAGAAGCGATGCTGGTCATTCTGGAAGCGGGTGGTTTCAAATCGGGTGGGGTTAATTTCGATGCCAAAACGCGCCGGAGTTCTACCGACCTGGATGATATTTTCATTGCCCATATTGGTGGAATGGATACGTTTGCGCGGGCAGCCATCGCAGCTGAAGCCATTCTGAGCAAGTCGTCTTACAAAAAACTACGCACCGATCGGTATGCCAGCTACGATGCGGGAGAGGGAGCGCGGTTCGAGAAAGGCGAGTTGACTCTCGAGGACCTGCGCCAGTATGCTATGACCAACGGCGAACCCAAACAAATCAGCGGCAAACAGGAGTTGTACGAGATGATTGTTAACCAGTATATTTAGCCCGTCATTTAGCGCCCATACGAATGCCATATCCTGACGGTATGGCATTCGTATTTTCAACTCCTTCCACCATGAAACACATTTTCCTGTTCATCGGAACCCTGTTCCTCTCGTCTTCGTCATTTGCCCAGTCACAGGACGAGGCTGCCGTGAAGACTACGATCAACCGCATGTTCGAAGGCATGAGCAAAGCCGACTCCACGCTGATGAAGCCGTTGTTTGCACCCGGTGCCCGCCTGCAAACGGTACAGAACAAACAGGGTGCCGTTTCGGTAAAAGAAGATCCTATTGCCGGTTTCATCGCATCGGTTGGTAAAGCGAAAGCCGGTGCGCTGGACGAACGGCTATCGGGTATGGACATCAAAATAGACGGCGACCTCGCCACCGCCTGGACACCGTACGCTTTCTACTTTAACGGCCAGCAAAGCCACTGTGGCGCCAACGCCTTCACCCTCGTGCGTATCGCCGGCGACTGGAAGATTCAGAACATTATCGACACCCGGCGGAAATGTGAGTAATGACTCCCGTTACCCTTCCCACTCCGGTTTTCGTTTTTCCAGAAAAGCGGCCATCCCTTCTTTCGCATCCTTCGTTTGCTGAAGTTGCTGAAACTGTTCATATAAGAAAGCCTGCTGCTCTTCCGACGGCAGGCTTTTTAGTTGTTGAGCCGCACGAAGGCCGAATTGCATCGCCGTGGGCGAATACTGTTTCAGTTCGCTGGCCAGACGAAAAACGGCATCTGCCAGATCGTCGGCCTCAACAACATCCGTTACCAGTCCAATCGCCTGCGCATCAACCGCAGAGAGCGTTCGGGCACGCAGGCACAGATCGAGCGCAGTACGGGCGGGCATGATGTCGCGCAGCACAGCCAGCACCTGAAACGGGAACAGCCCGCGCCTGACCTCCGGCAGGCTAAACGTAGCCGAAGCGGCAGCTACAACATAGGTACTCCCCCCTACCAGCAAAAAGCCACCGGCATATACCGGTCCCTGCACCTGAGCGATACACGGTTTATGCAACGCTGCCATTAACTCTCCCAACCGCACAGGGCCAGGTGGCACGGGCACCCGCTCCACTCCACTGACCAGACCGTCGTTGGGCTGCGACAATGCTTTCAGGTCCATGCCAGCGCAGAAGGTATCGCCCGCTGCCGCCAACACGATGAGCCAGACAGCAGGATTATACTGCGCGTAAGCCAGCGCAAACGCCAGTTCATTGAGCATGGCCGGATGGAGCGCATTCTTCTTGGCGGGCCGGTTGAGGGTAATCGTCAGCCGGTGATCATCAAGCGTGACGATCAGAAAGTGAAACCCTTCTTCGGGTAATCGAGCAACTTGATCAGGGGTATAGAGCATGGCCGAAAAGTACAAAAATACCGCTTACGAAATGTTCATGTCTCCGCATACAGGAATCTATCCATAGCTAGTTATCTGGATAAGTTCATCTGTTCCTTCCCTCGATCCGTTATGAAAGCATGTACCCTGTTTTGCCTGATACTGTTCAGTATTCAAACGGCCTACGCCACTCATTTACGAGGTGGCTATATTCAGGCTCGCTCCACCTCAACAACGGCTTTAACGTATGAGGTGACCGTCCGGCTGTTCCTGGACGAAGTTCAGGGCAGTGTGGCAACCGCTGGGCTGGATCAGCTTTCTCTTTGTTTTGGCGATGGCAGTACACAATCCGTAGTCAGGACGTCGCGCGTATGGATGAACGATAAAACGATCAGCATCAACACCTACCGGATTACGCACACCTTTGCCGGGCCGGGCACCTATACGTTGTCAACAGCCCTCCAGACCCGGTCAATGTCCCGGAACATACCCGGTCTCACAGATCAGTACCCACTCGTGCTGTATACGACGCTGTCGACGGGAGGCAGTAACCAGACACCAACGCTTACTGTACCTGAGACCGGCTTTCAGGCAGCTACCAATCAGCGGCTGGTATTTCCGCTAGAAACCATAGACACTGAAGGTGACAGTCTGGTCTATAGTCTCACGCGGCCACGAACGACCGTGGGAACGGACGTATGCTCCCGCCAGCTGGTAGAATCGTATCAGTACCCAAACGACGTAGCGCGTCAGGGTACGTTCACGCTGGCGAATCGTACCGGCATTATAACCTGGGATACACCCGTTGAGCAAGGTAATTACAGCCTGGCCATCACCGTTAGCGAGTACCGTAACGGTATCCAGATTAGCCAGAGTCTGATTGAAGTATCGCTGGTTGTCGTTGACAGGCCGGGCCTACCCGGCACTATACCGCCTTATGAGCCAGCGCTGGAAGGAAATGGGCCTGTAACAGGACTAACCGACTACCGGGACGATGCGGTCCAGCTAACGGTATTTCCTAACCCGGTCGATGATCGGTTGCAAGTCGTCGTTCAGAGCAGTAACCCAACACGGGCAACGATTCGGTTGATGGACGTAAGCGGCCGACTTCTGCACGAGCTTCCGTTCAAACGCCTGGCCCGGCGGCATGAACAAATGATTAGCTTAGATAGCCTGACGCCTGGGACCTATCTGGTGCAGGTCGACGTAAACGGGAAGAAACTATCAGAGAAAGTGGTTAAGAAGTAAAGAGACTGGTCATCAGTTGACAGGTATTCATGGTAATCCAGCCATTAAATCAGCTGTTTCCAGGTCCCTTTTACCCAATTATACTTGATTGTACTGGGCAGTGCCCGCCAGAAGTACTTGTTGACCTCAACGGCAAACGATGGCTGCATGTAACAGTTGATCGCACATCCTTCGCAGGCAGGCAGGCGACCCTCCAGCGCCACCAGCTTCTGTACCTCATCGGAGCGGTAGAGCGCATACAGGTTGTTGTCGATCGAAAAGTCTTTCAGCCCCAAATGATAACAGGGAAGTACGATTTTATTCTCGGGAGAGATAACAATGGTGGTGCTCCCCGCCCGGCAAATAGGGGCGTCGATGTGGTTACCGCCATCACGCCGGAGTTGAATGAAGGCGTCGTTGAGGTACACGTTTTTCTGCTTTCCCCACCAACTCATCTGTTGCAGCGTATCGTCGGAGAGTCTATCCCCAGTTTCGACGGTATTGTATTCGAAGACCGGATTCAGGATCAGCATCAGATCGTTGGGCAGGCATATTTCCTCATGCATTTGCCGAATCTGATGAACATTGCGTTCGAATACGGTAAAGAGGATATCGGGCCGTTCGCCCAGTTGCCGGGCCAGCACGATGGACTCCATTACTTTATCGAAACACCGTACACCCCGCGAGGCATCATGCTCACTGGCCACCGGCGAATCGAGTGAAAAATGAAGCATATCGACCAGACCCCGCAGGCGTTGAGCCTGTTTGGGGTACAACAGCGCGTTGGTTGTAACGGTGGTAATAAGCCCCAGTTCCTTAGCCTCCCGAAGCAGATCGGGCAGCTGACGGTGTAGCAGCGGCTCCCCCCCCGTAAAATCCACCACCCGAACGCCTAACCGTTTCAGATCACGCAGGTTTTGCCGGGCATTATCGAGCGTGACATACGGCGAAGGCCGTTCCCAGATATCACAGAAGCTACAGGTTGCATTGCACCGGTAGGTGACGTAATAATTACAGAGAACGGGATGGCGGACCAGACGCATTACACCAACATAGCGAACAAGCTGGACAGTTTATCTTTCAAATCTTTACGGTCGACGATGAAGTCGAGGAAACCATGATCGAGTACAAATTCAGCGCTCTGGAATCCTTTAGGCAGGTCTTTACCAATTGTTTCCCGGATAACCCGCGGGCCGGCAAATCCAATAAGCGCTTCCGGCTCGGCAATATTAAAGTCGCCCAGCATGGCATAGGATGCCGTTACGCCCCCCGTTGTCGGATCGGTCAGCAAAGAAACATAGGGCAGTTTAGCCTGGGAGAGCAGCGCTAGTTTAGCCGATGTTTTTGCCATTTGCATAAGCGAAAAACCAGCCTCCATCATCCGTGCCCCACCCGACCGGGAGATCATCAGGAATGGCGTCCGGTTTTTAATAGCGTAGTCTATGGCCCGGGCGATTTTCTCCCCTACAACCGACCCCATAGATCCCCCAATGAAGTTGAAGTCCATGACAGCCATCGTCACGATAGATCCGTTTACGGGGCCGTAGGCAGTTCGGACTGCGTCTTTCAAGCCCGTTTTAGCCATAGTGGTCTTGACGCGGCTTGGATAGGGCTTTGTGTCGGTGAAATTCAGCGGATCGCCCGAAGTCATATTCTCATCAAGCTCGGTGAACTGGTGGTCATCGAACAGGATCGAGAAGTAGGCGTCGGACCCTATTTTTTCGTGGTAGTTGCAGTGAACACAGGTATATGCATTGAGCTTGTGCTCCCGCGTGTGCATCGCTTTTTTGCAGTTCGGACATTGATACCACAAACCGTCGGGGGCCTCCCGTTTCATTTCGGTCGGGGTCTGAATGCCCTTATCTTTTCGGACGAACCAAGACATTATCGAAGAGTTTTCGGTTAAACGTTAACGGAGCGGGCTTGTTACCTTATTCTGTAAACGGGCTGTAAAGATACGAAGACCGTTCACCAATCCATCCATCTCAGCGGTCCAGATAATAACGTCGTCTGGACGGATCGAACCGTTCGATGGCGTAGCGAAGGGCCGTTCGGGGCAACTGCCGGATATGGTCATGCAGGAATTCCTCCAGCGCGTCGGGGTTACGCTTGCCCACCTCGCGCAGCATCCAGCCCATGGCTTTATGAATTAAATCGTGCGGATGAGCCAGTAGCACCTCGGCAATGGCAAACGTATCGGAAAACTGATTCCGGCGAATAAACGTCAGCGTCGACACAAGGGCCATTCGCTGACTCCACAAATGATTTTCATGGGCCAGATCATACAGTAACGACCGGTCGCCTTCCAGCAATGGGCGACCCACAAGCTGGGGGCAGCTTACATCAACAAGATCCCAGTTGTTCACATATTGCCGATTGGCCAGGTACCGCTCCATCACGAGGTTACCCTGGGTAGCGCCTGCCTTCTTCATCTGATAACACCAGATTTGCAGGGCGGTCATACGGCATTCGTGATACGGATCATGCAGCAGCTGTTCCACCTCACTCGACGGAAGATCCAGAAACTGTTTGGCAATGCTATGTTGTTGGGGCATAGACAGGCCCAGAAATTGGTCTCCTGCACCATACTGCCCCGGTTTTGTCTTAAAAAAGCGGGCCGCAAACGAGGCCCGTTCGGGCTGTTCGAGGCTGACAAGGGCTTCTTTTACGTCGGTATGTGTCATTAGTAGACGCTGTAATAAGGGAGTTGCACAGTACCATAGATGGCAAAAAAAAGGGCTTTCGCGATGAAAGCCCTTTTCAATATAGGAAACCGACGGGTATTTAATCGTTCAATTTCGACCGTACAAACTCATGCTCAGGTAGCATCGGCAAGGCATAGAGCAGCGTTTTGTTGCGTTCGAAAGTAGGCCGGTCCAGTTCAGCAGGAATGTATGGTCCTTTCACAAAAGCGTCCACCGTGCGCCGAATCAGGTCCATATCGCTGGGGCGATCTTCGTCGTCCATAACCAGCGTATCGTTATCGTCCGAGTCGGGCCGCAAGCCCATGCCCGGCATTGAGTCTGGCCGGACAATGGTAATACCACCAGGGCCCGTCATGGTTGTTTCTTTCTCCTGAACCTTGTCCGTCACGCCTACCGGAATACCCATATCGTCACCATCGGCATCAACGGGCACCAGTTCCTCGGTAGACTCCTCCAGCCCAAGTCCATTCCCGGGTAACTCCGTTCCAACAACTATATCCAGATTGACGTCAGGCTCGATGGTTCCTTTAAGCTGGTCCATTAACGTAGTGGTACCATCGAAACCCGCAGCAATAATCGTTACCCGCAGATTGTCTTTCAGCGTTTCGTCGGTTATGGCACCAAATTTAAACATCCGTGCTTCAGCCTGGATTTTTTTGGCAACGTGTTCCGAAATGGCCATCTGCTCTTTCAGGCGCATGGCGTGTTCACGGCTCGACGAGATCGTCAGCAGGATACGCTTGGCTCCCCGAATATCGTGATCGTTCAGCAACGGCGAGTTCAGCGCGGCTTCGATAGCCCGTAACGCCCGGTCTTCACCAGCCGCTTCCGCCGACCCCATCACTGACTGTCCAGCCTGTTCAAGCACTTTTTTAACGTCGGCAAAGTCAGCGTTGATATCGCCCTGGGTTGTAATGATCTCGGCAATGCTTTTTACGGCATTGGCCAGTACATCGTCGGCATGGGCGTATGCTTCCGTCCACGTCAGTTCGCTATACAGCTCGGCCAGTTTGTCGTTCAACACGACGAGTACGGTATCACAACTTTTCTTTAACTTCTCAATACCCTCGCGGGCCTGTTCTTTCTTGTCGGTTCCTTCATACCAGTAGGGCGCCGTTACGACCGCTACTGTTAGTAACCCCATCTCGCGGGCCACTTCGGCTACAACCGGAGCGGCACCAGTACCGGTCCCTCCACCCATACCAGCCGTAATGAAGACCATTTTGGTAGGTGGAGCCAGCAGGCTTCGGATTTCTTCAATGCTGGCGCGAGCCGCATCTTCACCCGCCTTGGCCTCGGTTCCAGCGCCTAATCCATCGCCCAACTGTAATTTCGTTGGAACAGGATTACTCATCAGCGCCTGACGGTCGGTATTGCAAACGGCGAAGTTTACATCCTTCATGTTGATGTTGTGCATGTGCTTGACGGCATTGCCGCCCATGCCCCCCACGCCGACAACCTTGATTATGGTTGGATTGTCGTCCGGTATTTCGAATCTATAGCCCTGACTAAGCATCGTATGGGTCTGTGGTGTCTGTTCGTTATCTAAAAACTCCTGAATGCAATCAAACCGGCGCGAGGCCGGTCTCCCCCTGAAGGGTCGTTAATAGGGATCGGTTTCATTACCGCGAATCGGCTTTGTAACCCGACGTATCCAGGCCATTATGCCACTTTCTTCCGGCTCTTTTTCAGGAACTTTCTCCCGCTCACGAACGGGTGCCGGCGGGGCAGAGTAAGATGGGCGAACAACGGGCGGGGCCTGCTGTTCTTCGTTGTAAGCAGCCCGTGTTGGGTCACTGATAAACGAGATCCGGTTATCGATAGTTTTATAACCAGCCCAAACAAGCCCTACTGCCGTGGCATAAGCAGGATCGCCAACTAAGTCGGCACGACCGTTAGGCTCCAGGTGTTCAGGGAAACCTACCCGCACTTCTTCAACGCCTGTTACCCGACCGAAGATGTGTTCTACACCAGGAACGAGGGCTGTACCACCTGTTAGCACCAGGCCACCCAGCAATTTACCTTCATAGCCCGACCGGATGATCTCGGCCTGTACCAGAGCCGCTATCTCGCGAAGACGGTCTTCCATAATGACTGCCACGTTTTTCAGCAACACATCTTTCGGTTTGCGATTGCTCAAACCGGGTACAGCCACCACTTCGTTAAGATTGTACTCACCGGGATTAGCGCTGCCAAAGCGTTTTTTCAGTTGCTCAGCCTGATTGGGCAAAATCTTGCACCCAGCCTGTATATCCGCCGTGAGGCTGTTTCCAGCCCATGGGAATACGGCCACGTGGCGCAGAATATTGCGGTAGTAAATAGCCATCTCGGTCGTACCACCACCGATATCGACAATAGCTACACCAGCGTATTTTTCTTCATCTGTCAATACCGCCAGGCCCGAAGCCAGGGCGGACAGCATCATTGTTTCCTGCTGTAAATTGTTACGGGTAATGCACTTCCGAACATTGCGGGTGGCATTCGACTGGGCCGTAATCAACTGAAAGTCGGCACCTAGTTTGACTCCGTTACGACCAACAGGCTGCTGAACGTTGGTTTCATTGTCGACCATGAAATCCATTGGCAGCGCATGTACGATCTCTTTATCGGCCGGAATCGATGTGCGGTTCCGGTACATATCGCTCACCAGATGATCGATATCTTCGATTTGCACTTCATCGCCCGACGAGGACCGCGTAATGTTACCACTAGCCTTGACCGATAGAACATGTGCCCCGCTAAAACTAACATTGACCAATTGAATATTGATATTCGATTGATTTGAGGCTTCAGCAACGGCGCGTTTAATGGCGCTCACCGTGTTGTTGACGTTCACGACCGACCCTTTGGCCACGCCATCCGTCAGTTGTGTTTCGCCCACGCCCAACACTTCGAGCGTTTCCTGATCTTTATTATTTCGAACAACCCGGCCTGCCACCGCACACACTTTCGTGCTACCGATGTCTAAGCCAACCACAATTTTATCGTCCACACCTACAGTCGTCATTCGCACACGATTTGATTTCGATATTGGACGCTTACCCGGCTGTAACGGTCCCAACCCTTCGCCGGTAAAACGTCCGTATAAAACAGTTTCAACTTTTTAAACTTGGCTGCCAGATCAACTGGCGGGCCAAACTCGATTTGATGGTTACCCATCTGAGGCCACATCGTCACATCGCCCTGCTCGTCGACCGATAACTCGGCGATTTGCGCTCGCCAAAACGGATCATCCTGAATCTGTTTCAGCAAGGTCAGCAACGGTAAGTTGCGCTCACTTGCCAGTGACCTGTTCACTGCAAAATAACGGCCCGTCAATATGGGTACCCGTGCCGAGTAGTTCATTGAAATCGGAAAGAACCGACCCTTTTCACTAACATATTGGCCCGAAACAGATCGTATCTCATCACCAGCGGTTAGTAATCGCGCCAGTGGGCGCGGCTGCTCAATGGTGACGAGTAAATTGCCCGACAAGTCACGCGACACTTCACAATCTTGCACTAATCCATGTTGCCGTAACCGCGCTTCCAGCCGATGCAAGTCCATGTCGGTATACGCCCTGCCGATAACCGGATCAGCTCCTTCGTTCGTCAGGTAACCCGATACGTCACGCCGGGTAAGAAACCGATGCCCGTCCACCTGGTCGAGCCGAACGACTACCCCCTGAACGTGCTTTTGTCCTTGCCGTATTTCAGTGAATGCAATCAGACTAAACAAGCCTAAAAGTCCTCCGACAGCGAATAGCCATTTTCTGGCTGATTTAAAGGTAGAAAACATCTGTAAATAAGCTAAGTGAACATACAGATATTCTTATCTATTGGTCTTCTAACACGGTTTTTAATGTCGGAAGCAATTTATCGATGTCGCCAGCGCCGATAGTTACCAGTAAAGAAGGCTTCATTCTTCGCACAACGTCTGTTAATTCGGCTTTGGTACATTGTTTTTTTGTTTTCGACCGAACGTCCTGAAAAATCAAATCAGACGTAACCCCTTCCATGGGTAGTTCGCGAGCCGGATAAATATCCAGCAGGAGCACATGGTCGGCTATTGATAGACTCTCGGCAAAGCCTTCAGCAAAATCGCGCGTCCGGCTAAACAGGTGCGGCTGAAATATGGCGGTTAACTCCCGGTCTGGGTAGAGGGCTTTCACCGAAGAAAGGAAAGCCATCACTTCGGTTGGATGATGTGCATAGTCATCGATCAATACGGCCTGATCGGTCTTAAGCACATACTCGAATCGACGACGAACACCACGGTAGCTGTTTAAGGCCAATCGAATTGCCTCTGGCGACACGCCCAACTCAAGCGCAACCGCGCCAGCAACTACGGCATTCTCCACGTTATGAAATCCGGGAACAGTTAACTTGATATCGCAAATAACACCACTTTCATATACTAAATCAAACACAAATGTAGCGTCTTCTATCTTTAATTGACGGCTATGGAAGTCGCCTTCGTTCAATGAATACGTCTGAACGGTTGCTTTTGTTTTTTCGGCCAGCGATAAACCTTGCTTCATCAGTAAAACGCCTTCCGAATCGATCTGGCTTACAAACAAGCCGAACGACTCCAGTACAGCCTCATGCGCTCCATAAATATCCAAATGGTCAGCATCTGTGGATGTAACAACGGCAATCTGTGGAAACAGGGTCAGAAACGACCGATCAAATTCGTCGGCCTCCACCACGCAAACAACCGACTTTAAATCATCGGCGGGTTCGTTAAGCAGGAAGTTGGTACCATAATTATTGGTAATACCACCTAAGAAAGCAGCACAATTCATTCCTGCATGCCGCAGGATATGCGCCACCATCGAAGATGTCGTCGTCTTGCCGTGTGTACCGGCTACGGCCACTGTTTTCATCTGCCCGGCCAGCAGGCCCAGCACCTGTGACCGCTTTTGCAGAACGAATCCTTTTTCGGTCAGGTAAATATATTCTGCGTGGGTTTTAGGAACGGCAGGTGTATAGATTACAAGCGTCTCGGCCGGATTGTCGCGAAACATAGCTGGTATCTGGTCAACATCTTCCGTGAAATGAATAGCCATGCCCTCGGCCTCCAACGCATCGGTAAGCACTGAGGGTGTCTTGTCATAGCCAGCAACGCTGTATCCATTCACGCCAAACCAGCGAGCCAGCGCACTCATACCGATGCCACCAATGCCGAGAAAATATATGTATTTGAATTGATCTAATGTCATACGAAAAGGTACAGACCTTGGGTAGGCCTGTTGGAGAAGTTTAAAAATTAAGCCAGACCCGGCCCCGTTAGGTTTAGCACTTCCTGTGCAATGTCGCGGGCAGCATTGGGTTTGGCAAAGGTTTTGATTTCCCGGCTCAGCTGTTGCCGTTGCGGAGCGTTATTGAGCAGGTCGAGTGCAGCCGTAACGAGTTCGGTGCGGGCGTTTTGGTCGGTGATAAGCAGCGCAGCCTGGCGATCGACCAGGGCCATCGCATTCTTCGTCTGGTGATCTTCAGCAGCCGCCGGAAATGGCACCAGAATAGCGGGTCTGCCAACCAGACAAAGCTCCGACACCGACAGCGCACCTGCCCGCGATACTACAGCATCGGCAACGGCGTAAGCTTTGTCCATATCATAGATAAAGTCATAGGCCCTTATCAGTGGCGAATCAACGGCGGCTACGGCGGCTCGTGCCCGCTCAATAAAAGCAGGGCCCGTTTGCCAGATCACCTGAACACCGGCATCGACAAATTGCTTAAGGCCTGCCTCCAGGCTCTCATTCAGGGTTCGGGCACCCTGACTACCACCAATCACCAGTAAGGTAGGGCGGCTGGATTCCAATCCAAAAAAGAGTTGTCCTGCTTCAACCTGTTGATCGGCAAACTGAATGTCGCTGCGAACGGGATTACCAGTCAGTCTGATTTTTTCGGCTGCGAAAAAGGCATCCATACCCGGGTAGGCCACACAGATACGCTTCGCCCAGCGGGCAAGCACTTTGTTGGTCAGGCCAGCATACGAGTTTTGTTCCTGGATAAGCGTTGGGATACCCCGAAGAGAGGCAGATAAAAGCAACGGCCCACTGGCGTAGCCACCTACTCCAATAGCCGCATCGGGCCGAAAGTTGCGGATAACCTCCTGCGCTTTCAGCAGACTTCGGCCTAATTTGAGCGGAAAAGCCAGGTTTGATAACGTCAGTTCGCGTTTGATGCCCACTATAGGCAGTCCTACAATACGGTAGCCTGCCCGTGGCACTTTTTCCATTTCCATCTTTCCTTCGGCACCCACAAACAGGATCTCGGTGGCGGTGTCCCGTGCTTTCAGTTCGTTGGCAATCGCAATGGCGGGATAAATATGACCGCCCGTTCCTCCTCCGCTTATAATAAATCGTTTTGGCATTCAGGATTATGTTGCGTGCTCAGTATGGGTATGTACTGACGCGATAGCCACCATACGTATAGCTGATCACTAGGGTTAAATTTTACTTTCATCAACTTCATCACGACTTACACTTAGCACAATGCCAATAGCTATACCCGTGAAAATGAGCGATGTACCGCCCATGCTGAGCAACGGGAGCGGTTGCCCCGTAACTGGAGCCAGGCCTATAGCCACACAAATACTGGCAAATGCCTGAAAAACGATGCTGAATGTCAGCCCTGCCGATAGCAGTCCGCCAAACGGTCGGGTCGCTTTCTGAAGCGTTTTCATACCTCGCCAAAGAAACAGGATGTAAGCCAGCACAACCGGAATACCGCCAAAAATCAACCCATATTCCTCAACGATAATGGAATAGATAAAGTCGGAGAACGGGTTGGGGAGGGTATTTCGCTGGTGGCTGTTTCCAGGACCCTGGCCCTGCAGGCCACCGTTAGCCAGGGCAATATAAGACTGCTCGACCTGGTACAGGATCGTGTCAGAATCCATAAAGCTTTTCACACGGTTAGTGGCCGTTCCAAAACGCTGCCCTACCATCAGGGCCATTCCCCCGAACAGCACGCACACGCCAATCATATAGGCCAGGTACCGGACGGGTACCCGACCAATGTACATGAGCAAGAAGCAGGTCGCAGCCAGCAGCAGGGCCGTTGACGTGTTCGAGAGAATAATGAGCGAACAAATAATACCGATCCAGAGAATCAGATTGAATAGCACACTGGGATCGCTCATAAACCGCTGCCGCTTGGCCAGCATAGCCGCCAGGTTTGAGATTAACGCCAGTTTTGCCAAATCTGATGGCTGGAAAGTTTGGTTGATGATAGGAATGGTAACCCAGCGTGAAGCGTCGTTCAGGTTTGTTCCTTTGAAAAAGGCCCATAACAACAGCGGAATCGATAGCCACAGCCCAAATTTCGATAAGCGGGCATAGTAAACGTAGTTGACCCGGTGCGCAAAATACGTACAGGCTAACCCCAGTAGTAGTAGGGAGCCGTGTTTGAGCAGGAACGCTTCGGTATTACCGTCGAGCTCGCGAAATGCTTTCGTACCGACCGCGCTGTAAACAACCAGTACGCTCATGATCGATAAATACAGCACGATCCACCAGATTTGGCGGTCGCCTTTCAGATGCGTTTGAATCCAGTCGCGAAGGAACATGTTTGTTAATGATGAACGATGAGTGATGAACGATGAGTGATGAATGATGAATGATGAATGATAAACGCGCTCATCATTCATCGTTCATCATTCATTATTCATCACTCATCAGTAGGTTTTTCACAGCAGCTTTGAATTGATTGCCCCGATCTTCATAATTTTTGAACAGATCGAAACTCGCACAGGCGGGCGACAGTAATACCACATCGCCCGGCCGACCTAAGGTCAATCCTTTGGCAACTGCATCCTGAACCGTCTGTGTCTCATAGATGGACGGCACTTTTGTACCAAAGTAATCTAGCAATTTATGATTATCGATGCCCAGACAAATCAGCGTCTTTACTTTACGGCCTACCAACTCATCAAGCTGAGAGTAATCATTGCCTTTATCCTGTCCACCCGCAATCCAGATAACAGGAGCATCCATACTCGACAGGGCGTAGTAAACTGAGTCGACATTAGTCGCTTTCGAATCATTGATGAACTGAATGCCAGCAACCGTTCCGGCGGGTTCGAGCCGGTGGGCCGCGTTCTCAAATGTGCGCAAACCCTCCATCAGGGCTTCGTTCGATACGCCTACCGACTGAGCCGCCAGCACAGCCGCCAGCATGTTGATGGCATTATGGGGACCACGCAGTGGGGTTTCGTCCTGCCTTATCTCGAATGCTTTTCCCCGACGCTTGGTTTGTAGCAGCCCACCAGCCAGGTAGCCTCCTTCTGAAACAGGTGTTTCAAGCGAAATTGGCAAGTGATGTACGGCAGGGTTATGCCTTGTTAATTCGCGTTCGATCGGGCGGCTTTCAGCAAAATAGATAAAGTCATCGCTGGGCTCGGCATTTTGTAGAATCCGGAATTTGGAATTCACGTAATTCTGAAAGTTGTACCCGTATCGGTCAAGATGGTCGGGTGTTATATTGAGCAGCACCATCACATTGAGATGCGTTTCGTACATATCGTCCAGTTGAAAACTACTTAGCTCCAGCGCAAAATAATCAAACGTGTCATCGATGACCTGTGCGGCAAAACTATCACCCACGTTACCAGCCAGGCCGACGTTAAGACCAGCCTGTTTGAGCAGATGATAGATCAATAGCGTGGTGGTAGTTTTCCCGTTACTACCCGTAATGCCAATGAGCTTTGCCTTCGTATAACGGGCGGCAAACTCAATTTCGGAGATTACCGGCGTGCCCTGTGCCCTGAGTTTTTGAACCAGTGGCACAGTTCCGGGAATTCCGGGACTTTTGACCACTTCTGCGGCCATCAGAATACGTTCTTCGGTATGCTGACCTTCTTCGAAGGCAATACCAGCCAACTGTAGCCTGGTGCGATAGGCATCGGTCAGCGCGCTTTTGTCAGAGAGAAATACATCGTAGCCTTTAGCTTTTGCCAGCAAGGCCGCTCCTACGCCACTCTCCCCTCCACCAAGAATTACTAGTTTTGCTGCTGCCATAATTAACTATATCAGGAGCAAAATAACGCATAAATGAAGAAGCCCCGACCAAAGGACGGGGCTTTTCTATCAACTTTCCGAAATACAGATTAAGATCAGGCTTCCGCTGACTTCGACAAACGGCTACGGTTAGCAGCCTTTACTATCATAAATATGACCCCGGCAACGATCAAAAACTGGAGGATGGCGTTCAAAAAATTACCATACCGGATAGCTACTTCGGGTATCGTTCCAACAGCCTCTTTAATTACAATTTTAAATTGAGTCAGGTCGACTCCACCGAGCGCCAGCCCAAGAATTGGATTCAGAATATCCTCCACCAATGAATTTATAATTTTAGTGAACGCAGCGCCAATAATAATACCAACGGCCAGATCGAGCACATTACCCTGGGCAATAAAGGCTTTAAATTCGCTTAACATAGTGTGTAAGAGTTAAAATAGTGAAGTTAGGATAGGGTACGATCAGGCTACGCGCGCGTTGAGATCACGGAGAACCGTGAGACCATTGATAGAATAGCCTACTCTCTTTATTTTTTTCGGAAAGAGCTTACGTTATACACCAGACCGATGGCCAGCGTTTGTTGAAGTTGCCAGACGTCGATAAAATCCTTATCGAACAGCGCGATTACACCGAAGGTTGTACTTAGGTACCGATTTACCTTTGCGGTCAGGATCAAATCGATACGGTGGTCGATGGCATCCAATGTTTTATAATTGGCATACATCAGGTATCTGGCATTTATATTCACATTTTCACTCAAGTTGCGGATTAAAGACGCCTGTAATTGAAAGGCCAGCCATTCGGTCCGGATACTTTTTCCAGGTGCCACCCCATAAGCAATTGCATTAGGATTACGTACGGGAATACCAGCAGCATTCTCGCTAAAACGAACACCCTGATCGCTTAGGAACGTGAACCGGGGTGCAAACGGACTAAGCCGTAGTGCAAACCAATCGCTTGGCTTATAGGCGACGCCCCAGGCCAGCGTCAATTGGCCAGGGGCCAGAAAGTTGGATACCTTGAACGACGATTGACCTGTAGCCAACCCGCTGTAGCGGTAACCTGTAGCAAAAAATGAACTGAATGTTGCTGACCCGAACCAATCGATTTTTGGGCTGATTTTGTAACCGGCTACGGAATTCAGCATAATTTGATCAGCTGCCTTCCGGGTCAGGCCATTCTGCGTAACGAAACCCAGTTGGAGATCTGCCGTGTTATCCCACGACCAGTTGGCCTTCGTGTACAAGGCCCGTGCTGCCACGACTGCTCCCAGCGCTACCGAATTGACCCCGCCCCCTGTCCAGTTGCTAAATGACGCCTGGTTGAAGTTGACACCACCGCTAAAGGACCGCTGCCAGTACGACGTATCAGGCTTCACAGAAACCGTATCCTTGAAGTTGGTAACGACGGTTGAATCCTGCGCCAGCAGAGGGCTAAGGCTTCCCCAAAAGATCAGCACACATAAAAACGTTTTCATTATAGATAAATTAAACACAGTTACAGATAAATTAACTTACTGAATTAAAGGTGATTAGTCAAAATATTTCCACTTTTTTCGTCTGCAAGGCCTGTAATGGAAACACGGTTGTTGTACTCCCTGTCTGTAAGGTCAAGGTTGTACTGTCGATCGTTAAAATCGCGCCTTTCACGTCATCGATCTGGATAATCTGACCTACTTTGTATTGGCTCTTGGAGTAGAACGACGACAGAATGTTGGCCATAACGTCCCGCGAGGCAATCCCATAGCCAATGGCGAAGGCGAATATGACACCGCCAATAACGAGATTGAAACTTGATTCGAGCAGCTCGGTGTTGATGCCTGCCTGTCCTAGTGCGCTAATGATAGTGATGACCAGGAAAAAGATAAAAACAATTGTCCCTAAAAGCCGGCCCGAAGCAATCTTGAACGAGTCGCATAAGCTTACTACCCCAGCCCGAAGTGCGTCGGCTAGTAAAACACCGACCTGCAGCATAATAGCAGCTGCAATCAATTTGGGAATAAACGTTACCAAAGAGGAAACCATCTGCGTAATTGCAGCTACGCCAAGCGTTTCGGTGGCGGCTGTGATAAATACGAGCAGAATGAAATAGTATAGAACCTTTGCCACTATTTCGCTTAGCTTAATCTCAGTTTTCAGCTGTTTGATAACACTTATTTCGTTTAGCCGCTCACCAATTTTATCGAAGCCAACTCGTTCGAGAATACGCCGAACTACAAATGCAGCAATTTTAGCTACTACAATTCCGATAATCAGGATGACCAGCCCCCCCATCAAGCGGGGGACGAACTCAATAAACTGATCAATAAGGGTTTGAAATGTATTTTGTAAAATTTCGGCCAGATTAGGAAGCTTGTTCATTAGGCTTGGGGGTGAGTGGGGTCAACGAAGCCAGAAACACGCCGAACAACTGGTCGACATAGACTTCGACAACGGTCAGTGAATTTCGGATCAGGTCAATTTCGGACACAATCTCTTCTTTGAGGTTAGGCGGACAAAATCCATCCGGCTCCAACTGTTTAAACGGGTTAGAAGTATCCATGCCTATAATTCAGCGAAATGGCCAGCGGAAAGTAAAAGCGGCTTTAACAGCCAGTAGTAACCAGAATATGGCACTTTCAAGGTAAAATTTGCGCAGTTTCTCGCGCGATCGTTTCAAACGCATCTTTACCGCGCTCTCGGTCAACCCGTTCAAATTAGCTATCTCACGAATACTTATGTCGTCCTGATATTTCATTAATAGTATTGTCTGCTCGAAGGCAGGAAGCTTCTTCAAAGCCCGCTGTAACTGCTGAGCTTCCAGTTCAGCGAGTTCGACTAGTTCATTCTCGTCATCAGCTTTGATATCCATCCGCTCCCATCCTTCATCAACGTACACATGTCGATGCAGATGAGAAGACCGTAATTGATCTGTACAGTAATTGTAAGTGATTGAATACAGCCAGGTAGAAAATTTGGCCTGTCCCCGGAAACCGCTCAGTTTCATGACGATCTTCAAAAAGATATCGTGTGTCAGGTCTTCAGCCTGAACTGGATCTTTGGTGAATGAAAGGCACTTGCGGTATACCTTGTCACAGTATCGTTCATACAACTGCTCGAAATACGCATTTTGCTGCGTATCAATGTATAAATAGACTAACTCCTCATCTGACAGTTGCTTCATTTCTAACAGCTACAGCGCTTGAGACAGTAAACAGCCTATGAAGTAACGGTACAAATTGCAAGCCTTCGCAAAAACAGTATAGCGACTATAGTTTACATTTACTTATGAAAAAGGCCTGACTTATAGCCAGGCCTTTTTCATAAGTAAATTCATTATACCTATTAGTATATAATATTTAACCTGAATTAATGGGAAACTACTTCCTGGTATAGATCTCTCAATCGATCTCTCGACCGTTTTAGCCGCATCTTCACAGCACTTTCTGTAAGCGAATAATAGACTGCCAGATCTTTAATGCTTAGATCTTCTTCATACTTATGACGTAATATACCGCGTTCCTCTTCCGACAACCTACTCATTGCCAAGCTTATCAGCTGTGCTTCTGCTTCATCCTGCTCTGCCGATTCGTCGGTTGGGATTTGCATGCCCTCCCAATTTGCATCGGTAGCTACTTCATGACGTCGGCGGGGGGCCTTTATCTGATCAGCGCAATAGTTGTGTGTGATAGAATATAACCAGGTTGAAAACTTAGCCTGTTTCTTATATCCATCTAGTTTACCAATCAGCCGTATAAATATATCCTGAGTCAGATCTTCAGCCTGGATAGTATCCTTAGTGAAAGACAGACATGTTTGGTGAACCTTGTTACAATAACGCTCGTATAGCTGCTCAAAATAGTCATTACGACCCGTTTCGAGGTAGTAGCCAACTAATTCTTCATCCGTGAAGTGATTCATTGCGAAATGTGTACTACTAAACATATGTTGGCACTTCCTTACATATACGACGATTCACTTGTTGCCAGATTTAAATAAAAGAAAAATACCCGGCTTTGGGGCCGGGTATTTACTAAACGGTAGGTAACTTAGAGTAAATTAACCAATCGCAACACGCTTGAATGTAGATATCGTCAAGCCCTTGCTGGTTTTCTCCAGCAACTGAGCAATCGTCAACGAATTGTCTTTCACAAATTCCTGATTCAACAATGTATTCTCCTTATAGAATTTGTTAAGCTTACCCAGCGCAATCTTCTCAAGCATCGCTTCAGGCTTGCCTTCCTGACGAGCCTGCTCTTTACCGATCTCGATTTCGCGCTCAACAACAGTAGCGTCTACACCATCCTTATCGAGAGCAACGGGTTTCATAGCAGCGATCTGCATTGCTACGTCTTTACCAACTTCCGTTACGTCTGTACCATTCGTATTCGTCAGGCCAACAAGAACACCCAGTTTGCCATTCGAGTGAATGTACGACACAACTTTGTCGCCAGTTACGGTTTCGAACGAAGCTACTTCGACTTTCTCGCCAATTTTACCCATCAGGTCGGTGATGTGATCCTGCAGGGAACGACCATCAGCCTGCGGGGTTGCCAGCAACGTAGCTTTGTCAGTAGCGTGGGTAGCAACAGCTGTACTGATGATGGTCATCGCCAGGTTCTGGAAATCAGCTACTTTCGATACAGGCTCGGTTTCACAAGCCAGTGAAATCACTTTACCACTCGTACCGTCTTCACTTACGTGAGCTAGTACGATGCCTTCAGCCGTTGTATTGTCAGCCCGCTTGTCAGCTATCTTTTGACCCTGCTTGCGCAGTACTTCTTTCGCTTTTTCGAAATCGCCATCGGCTTCGGTCAGGGCTTTTTTACAGTCCATCATACCGGCTCCGGTCTCTTGACGAAGTTTGTTTACATCAGCAGCAGTGATTGCCATGTTTATAACAGGTTTCAGTTATTAAGTATTGGTTTACATCGCCATCTATATCGAGACAGCCATTTAATCTATCAAAATAGCCCATAGCGGCTGCTACGGGCTATCGTTTCAGAATTATATAATTGCAAAAGGAGTAAAGTTCCTGTACAAGCCACTAACCCTATCCTCTACAATGTACTTACGCTTCCTGCTCGTCTTCAGAAACTTCAGCTACAGGAGTTGCTGCTTCTGCCGGAGCAGCCGTTTCGCCTTCCGCACGAGCCTGAGCGAGGTCTTCGCTGCGCTTGGCATCTTCTTCTTCCTGAACGCGCTGATCATCTTTATCCTGCTTCCGCTCCATCAGACCTTCTTCAATGGCCTTACCAATGGCAAGCGTAATCAGCGAAATCGACTTGTAAGCATCGTCATTGGCTGGGATGGCGAAATCAACTTCTTCAGGGTTCGAGTTTGTGTCACACATGGCAAACACAGGGATACCCAGACGGTGTGCTTCGGCAACGGCGATGTGCTCACGCTTCACGTCAACAACGAACAGAGCCGCTGGTAACCGTGTCAGGTCGGCAATACCGCCCAGTACACGCTCCAGCTTTTCCTTATCGCGGCTGCGGGTCAAACGCTCGCGCTTGGCAATGCTTTTGACGGTCTCCTCGTCTTTCAGCATCTTGTCCAGCGTCTGCATTTTCTTCAGCGACTTGCGAATCGTGGCGAAGTTCGTCAGCATACCACCCTGCCAGCGGTCGGTAACGTAAGGCATTTTCAGACGACGTGCTTCTTCCGAAACAATCTCCTGTGCCTGCTTCTTCGTAGCCACGAACATCACCTTGCGGCCCGAACGAACAATACCTTTCAGGGCATTGGCCGCTTCGTCCAGCGAGGCCAGCGTTTTATTAAGATCAATAATATGGATGCCGTTCTTCTCCATGAAGATATACGGAGCCATCCGTGGGTCCCACTTGCGCGTTAAGTGGCCAAAGTGCACACCAGCGTCAAGAAGGTCTTTGTATTCGATTTGTGCCATTTTCGGATTGAAAAATGATTGTTGTAAAAATTACGCAGCACCACCCGTCGGCATCATCTAAGGGCAGTCTGGACTAATGGGCCGGTCAGCTGGTGAGTTAGTGAGTCGATCAGATTAAAAACTAAAAGACTGTATAACTGAAAAGCTGGCTGACTGATATTAGCGTTTCGAGAACTGGAACCGCCGACGTGCTTTCGCGCGGCCGTACTTTTTCCGTTCTACCATACGTGAATCCCGGGTCAGGAAGCCTTCTTTTTTGAGGGCCGGACGGAACTCCGAGTTCATTTCAACAAGCGCGCGGGCAATAGCCATTCGCGTTGCTTCGGCCTGTCCGGCCACGCCACCACCACGAACGTTGACTTTTACGTCGTAGCCACCTACACCATTAATGGTAGAGAAAGGCTGGTTCAGGATGATTTGCAGCACTTCCGTCGGGAAATACTGTTTGTAGTCTTTTCCGTTTACCGTGATGGCTCCGCTGCCCACCGACATGTAGATGCGGGAGATGGCTGTTTTACGGCGGCCAATGGTATTAATACGATCCATTCGTCTGTGACTTAAAATTTAACGACTGTGGGTTGTTGAGCCGCGTGGGGATGATTGTCTCCCGTATAAACGTGCAGGTTGGTAAACAACCGCCGACCGAGCCGGTTCTTAGGCAACATACCTTTTACCGCATGTTCGATAATACGCTCGGGGTGCTTTTCAAGCAACAGCCGGGGCGTAGCAAAGCGCTGACCGCCGGGATATCCCGTGTGGCGGACGTAGATTTTGTCGGTCATTTTCTTGCCCGTGAAGCGAATCTTCTCGGCATTAATGACGATCACATTGTCTCCGCAATCAACGTGTGGGGTGAAGTTGGTTTTGTGTTTGCCGCGAATCAGGGCTGCGATCTGGCTGGCCAGCCGACCAAGCACTTCACCCTGAGCGTCAACCACAACCCATTCCTTCTGCACCGTTTCTTTGTTGGCGGAGATGGTTTTGTAACTGAGCGTGTTCACTATATTAAGGAGACTAATTAGTTGATTTTCACTTTTTTACTTACGCCTAGACGCACCCGTCCTCAAACGGGAGTGCAAATATAGCGGGTATATGGCTGAAAAGCAACGATGTGACAGGAATTTGCCGGTTGATACCGGCTCCCCAACCCGATAATTTCCGCACGATCACGCTTATCCAGCCCGCCAGCGCCATTTTTGCGCGTTCAAGGGGCTGTAGTGCGCTTAGAAGCCAGCAACGATGTAGCCTGGACGGCCACGTCCGGGAGTAAATCAGCATTTGGCCTGCCCAGACGTGGCCGTCCAGGCTACAAGCGCCCGACGACATCAAAAGGGCAGCATTAGCGTAATTTCAGCGTAGCCAGCGTCAATACCGCCAGAATAATGCCTACAATCCAGAAACGTGTGACGAGTTTAGCCTCGTGGTACCCTTTTTTCTGAAAATGGTGGTGCAGGGGTGACATCAGGAAAATACGCCTGCCTTCGCCGTATTTTCGCTTGGTATATTTGAAATAGCTGACCTGTAAAATTACCGATACGAGTTCAATCAGGAAAATACCACACATGAGCGGAATCAACAGTTCTTTCCGGATGGCCAGCGACAGCACGGCAATAACGCCCCCCAACATCAGGCTACCCGTATCGCCCATGAACACCTGCGCCGGGTAGGAATTGTACCAGAGAAAACCCACACAGGCCCCAACGAAAGCCGCACAGAAAATCACCAGCTCCCCCGCGTTGGGGATGTACATAATATTCAGGTACTGCGAGAACACCTTGTTGCCCGACAGATACGCCAGTACACCAATTGTCAGACCGATGATAACGGATGTGCCCGCTGCCAGGCCGTCGATACCATCCGTTATATTGGCTCCATTCGAAACGGCTGTAATGATAAAAATGCAGACCAGTACATATACGATCCAGGTATAGCTGTCGGGCAGGAAGCCGAAGAGCAGGGAGCTGTAATCAAACTCATTGTTCTTGACGAACGGTACTGTTGTCAGCGTAGACTTAATGTCGGTATACACATCCGGCACGTTAGATGTGCTCATTAAACGGGGGGCATATTTCCGGATCTTGACGGCATCGTTGAAATAGAGCGTCAGCCCAACAATGAGGCCCAGTCCCACCTGTCCAACAACCTTGAACTTGCCTTCCAGCCCTTCTTTATTTTTCTTGAATACTTTGATGTAGTCGTCCAGGAAACCAATCAATCCAGTCCATACAGTTGAAACGAGCGCTAATATGACATATACATTGGATAGTTTGGCGAACAGCAGCGCCGGAATCAGCAGGGAGGCCAGAATGATGAAACCGCCCATCGTTGGGGTACCCCGCTTTTGCATCTGCCCTTCCAGACCCAGATCCCTGATCGACTCGCCAATTTGAAGGTTACGCAGTGTATCGATAATCCGCCGACCAAAAATAGCCGCCACCATAAGCGACGTGACAACGGCTCCAAGCGCCCGAAACGAAATGTATTGAAAAACGCCTGCACCAGGGAAGTTGTAGCGTTCGTCTAAAAATTGGAAAAGGTAATAGAGCATAAAAGTGAATGACTGAATGATAGAATGATAGAATGAATGAATACAGCAAGGCAGTTATTCACTCATTCTATCATTCTATCATTCGAAATTTTATATGGTTCAAAGTTACTGATTTCAACGTTCTAAGAAAGCGTCCCGGAGTACGGCCCGATCGTCGAAGTCGGATTTGACACCCTGAACGTCCTGGTAAGTTTCGTGGCCTTTGCCCGCTACAAGAATGATATCGTTGGGCTCAGCCATCGCAACAGCCTGCCGGATAGCGTCGCGCCGGTCCTGGATTACCTGGGCCTTTTTAACGTCAACCGGCGAAACACCCGCCTGCATCTGCTCCAGAATAGCCATTGGGTCTTCGAAACGCGGATTGTCCGACGTCAGTATCACCCGATCACTGAACCGGCACGCAATATCAGCCATGATCGGGCGCTTGGTCGCGTCGCGGTTTCCGCCACACCCAACTACCGTAATGATCCGGGGCATACGGTCCTGCTCGTCGGTATGACGCAGGCCGTTGATGGTTTCGAGCACGTTTTGCAGGGCGTCGGGGGTGTGGGCATAGTCGACGATGCCAACGATATTCGTTGCCGAAACAACTTGCTCGAAGCGGCCCGGCGGGGGCTTAATGCCAGACAGCAGCGTTAACACCTCGGCCGGATCTTCGCCCAGCAGAACAGCCGCGCCGTATACGCTGAGTAGGTTGTAGCCGTTGAAGCGACCTATCAGTTTGAACCACACTTCCTGATTGTCGACCAGCATGTTCAGCCCAAACAAGCTGTCGGCAATGATCTTACCTTTGAAGGTAGCCAGCGTCAGCAGCGAATAGGTTTCTTTGCGGGCAGCCGTATTCTGCAACATGACCAGGCCGCGTTTGTCGTCTACGTTGGTCAGGGCAAAAGCCGACGCCGGCAGCTGGTCGAAAAATCCTTTCTTAGCGCGAATGTAGTTATCGAACGTACCGTGGAAGTCGAGGTGGTCGTGGGTGATGTTGGTGAAGATTCCCCCGGCAAAGATCAGCCCTGTAACCCGCTCCTGAACAACCGCGTGCGAACTGACCTCCATGAACACATGCGTACAGCCATGATCCAGCATCTGGGTCAGCAGTTGATTGGTGGTTATAGCGTCGGGGGTAGTATGGGTAGCGGCAATAACCTGATCGTCGATCTGGTTCTGCACCGTCGAGAGCAGACCGCAGCGGTATCCCAATGCCCGAAACAGACGGAACAGGAGCGTAGCGACGGAGGTTTTACCGTTTGTACCCGTAACGCCAATAAGTTTCAGTTTGTGCGATGGCTGCTGATAGAAGGCAGCTGCCAGGAAACCCATAGCCCGGGCCGAATTCTGAACCTGTACATAGGCAACTGAGTCGACCGTACTGGTCGGCAGTTCTTCACAGAGCACAGCCGCAGCCCCTTGCTTCACAGCCGTTTCAATGTAGCTATGCCCATCGGTAACGGTACCACGCACGGCGATGAACAAGCTGCCAGGACCTGCCTTGCGCGAGTCCATGGTCAGGTTTGTAATATCGGTATTCATGCTGCCGGACGTAGCCAGAAGCGGTATTTTATAAAAGAGATCTTTGAGTTGCATACCAGGCGAACAGGCTACCGGCCCGTTTTGTCGGTGCAAAAAAACGGCATGCGGGTGGGTTTAACTAATTTTACAAAGCCCTTGTCGCTATTGGTAGTCCTGTAAAATTTTAATGAACACCACTGTTTATTAGCACTGCCGGTTATTTTTGCATCGGCTATGGCCGTTTTTGCCCAATTTTCCCGTCCCTCATGTCCAAGAAAACCAAGATCGTGGCCACCATTGGCCCCGCTTCCGAAACGAAAGAACAATTACTGGCATTAGCCAAAGCGGGTGTCAATGTCTTCCGTCTTAATTTTTCCCACGGTACTCACGAAGATCACCTCATGCGGCTTACCCGCATCCGCGAGATCAATAAAGAGTTCAACCTTAACCTGTGCGTCCTTCAGGATTTACAGGGCCCCAAGATCCGGATCGGCAACGTAGCCGAAAAAGACGGCGTCATGCTGGAGGCAGGTAGCCGACTCGTGTTCACCAATGACGATATCATAGGAACCGCTGAACGGGTCAGTACTCCCTACAAAGATATGTACCGCGACGTGCATCCGGGCGAACGCATCCTGATGGACGATGGTAAGCTCGAAGTTCGGGTGACAGGTAAAGAAGGTACCGACGTCGTGACCGAAGTTGTGTATGGTGGCCTGATGAAATCCAAAAAAGGAGTTAACCTGCCCAACACGAAAGTGTCGATGCCCGCGGTAACGGAGAAAGACTGGGCCGATCTTGAGTTTGGTCTCGAAAACGACGCGGAATGGATTGCGCTGTCGTTCGTTCGAGAAGCGTCCGAAATTCTCGAAATCAAAGAATACATCCGGTCGAAAGGCAAAAAATGCCGGGTAATCGCCAAGATTGAGAAGCCCGAAGCTATTGTTAACATCGATGAGATCATTGCCGCTACCGACGGGCTGATGGTAGCCCGGGGCGACCTTGGCGTGGAGCTCCCTGCCGAAGAAGTACCGATGATTCAGAAGATGCTGGTTGAAAAGTGTAACCGGGCCGCCAAGCCAGTTATTGTGGCTACGCAGATGCTCGAAAGCATGATCGATGCGCCCCGCCCCACCCGCGCCGAAATCAACGATATTGCCAATTCTGTGATGGACGGTGCCGATGCGGTGATGCTGAGCGCCGAAACGGCATCCGGCAAATACCCGATCTTAGCCGTTGAGAGCATGGCCAACACCATCCTTCAGGTTGAATCGCATACCGACAGTATCTACTACCGTTACCACGCCCAGGTCAACGAAAGTCCGTCTGAGAACGCCATCAATGACAACGTCGTGATGAGCGCCTGCCGCCTGGCCCGGGATACGAAAGCAAAGGCTATCATTGGTATTACTAACTCAGGTTATACGGCTGAGCGGCTATCGCACCACCGGCCCAAAGCCGATTTGTTTGCCTTCTCCAATGACCCACAACTGCGGAATACGCTGGGCCTTTACTGGGGTGTTCAGGTTCTTCCCTACGAGCCAAACCCCGAGCTAACCGTTGATCAAACCGTTGACGCTATCAAACTGACACTGATTGGCGAAGGCAAACTGGCCTCGGGCGATATTTTCATCAACACCCTCAGCATGCCGATGACCCAATCCCGCCGGACAAACACGGTGAAACTGAGTACGGTAGATTAAACAGTTGATCAGTCGGTGAGTTGATCAGTCGGTCAGTTAGTGAGTTCGCTGACCGATTCACCGACTGATCAACTCACCGACTGACCAACTAAAAAGCCGCGAAACCAATGGTCATCGCGGCTTTTCTTTTCTCACTGAAAATGGAGTTTGCTTAAGCAGGCGTTTCGTCTTTCGACTCGGCAGGCGTTTCAGCAGATGGTTCTGATTCGGCCGACACTGTCTCTTCCGTTTGCGTTACATCGTCAGCTGTCTTTTCAAACGCTTCCGGCGCGTGCTGGCGAAGGATGCCGTACCACACAATTAATTTTTTGATATCGGCCTGACGAACCCGGTCGCGGTCGTAATCCGGCACGACCGACGCCATAAAATCGGCCAGTTCCTCGGCCGACCCTTTCGGATCGACGGTCAGAGTTTCACCATATTTTTCGTTTACCGCCAGCAGTACATCACCCAGGGGTACAGACTGCTCTTCGGTATCGACATAAATAGAAATATCATTCAACACCGACACACGGGCCGTGGGGCCCATCATGGTCTTGGCTTTTTTATCGTCTAACGATTCGACGATAACGCCATTCCGGCTGGGTTTCAGAATCCGATACAGGCCACTGTAGCCCGCGATGTTGGCAATTTGTTTTAATGCTTCCATAGGTACTTAGTAAATAGGTAACGCCCGTTTTGGCCGACGTATTGCCTCTTTGATAAAGTGAATAGCGGAAGAATGAATCCGCAGCGAGCCAAACTGGCCGATGCTTATTCCTTTTTCAACTTCCGGATCGGCACTCGTTCATTGGTTTTAAATTCATCATTCAAGGGTCTGATAAAGTCCAGGATCTCTTCCCGACCCGTAGCTGTAACCGCCGATGTAATGAACCACTGCGGTACTTCTTCCCAGGTTTCGAGCAGCCGGGCCCGATAGGTTTCGAGCATGGCCTGTAACTTGGTAACCCCCAGTTTTTCAGTCTTGGTAAATACGATGACAAACGGAAGTCCCCGGTCACCGAGGTTGATCATAAAGTCCAGGTCAAGCTTTTGGGGGGGAATGCGCGAGTCGACCAGTACGAAGATGCAAAGTAGATTCGGCCGGCTGGTAAGGTATCCGTTAATTAAACCGGCAAATTTTTCGCGCTCCGATTTGCTTACCTGAGCATATCCATAACCGGGCAAATCGACCAGATACCATTCGTTGTCGATAATAAAATGATTGATGAGCTGCGTTTTTCCGGGCTTCCCCGATATTTTGGCCAGCGAGTGCCGCCCTGTAAGCATGTTGATAAGCGACGACTTCCCCACGTTGGAACGGCCAATAAAGGCATATTCCGGCCGGTCGGGGGCAGGGCAAAGGGCCGGGTCGGAGTTACTGACTATAAATTCGGCTTGTTTAACGGGCATGGCATTACTGGCTAAAGCGGGTGCAAAGGTCGGAAAGATTCAGGAGAATGGCACACGGTTTGCTCATTGCGAATTGTGATACAGTTGACTAACTTGCTCGGCGAAGCCAGCCAGAGAAACGAAAGCGGCTTTTTTATTCGTTATACCCTAAGAAAACACGTAGACCGCCGGTTCGCCGGTTCAAGCATGAAAAAAGTAATTTGGCTCTTAACCATTCTCTTTGTTGGCTTTGGCTCAACAACCCAAGCCATTCCGGTTGGTGATACTAAACCAGCCCCCGAAGCCACTGGCATTCAGTTTACGGATGCTGCGTGGAAAGACATTCTGAAAAAGGCCAAAGCCGAAAAGAAAATCATTTTTCTGGATGCCTATGCCAGCTGGTGCGGTCCCTGTAAGACACTCCAGAAAAAAGTGTTTACGCAGAAAGCCGTTGGTGATTTCTATAATTCCCGGTTCATCAACGTAAAAATGGACATGGAAAAAGGAGAAGGCCCTGCCCTCTCGCAGGTTTATCCGCTCGAAGCCTACCCAACCATGCTGTACATCGACGGCAATGGCCATGTACTGAAAAAGATTATCGGACTTCAAACACCTGAAGACCTGATTGCCATTGGCAAGAGCGTAAAAAAACCTTAATAGCCGAAAAATCAGAAGTAAACGGGCAGGGAGCTGGTCAACGACTGGCTTCCTGCCCGTTTACTCGTTTAGAGCCCAGCGTCTTAGGCCAACATACAGGCCAGCCAACAAAGCCAGTACACTACCCGCTAGGATACCCTGAGCCTGTAATCCCCAAGTTACAGCGATCACAACTAACCCATTGATGACCAGCTGACACAAGGCATATACGCCCGACACCCGCAAATGAGGCCAGTTTCGCTTGTGAACCAGCAGCTGAAACAGATGCAGCCGGTGTGCCTGAAACACGTTCTGCCGTTTGCAGAGTCGGTATAGAAGGGTCATACCCGTATCTACCCCATAAACGGCTACCAGAAGCATGGGCAGGTAGGTTTGCGTAAGGCTAATCACCTGAACCAGCGAGAACAGAACAGCGAAAGCAAGGGATATACTTCCTACATCGCCCGCAAAACAAATGGCCTGCCGACGGGCATTGACGGTACTGAAAATCAGTAAGGCGATAAAGACGAATGGCAATCCACTACCCGCCATGGGTGACCCCAACTGCTCCTGCCAACTCCAGAGCGTACCCACCGTGACCATACCGTACCAGGCAGTCATACCATTGATACCGTCCATAAAATTCCAGGCGTTCAGCACGCCGACCCCGACGAGGACCAACCCAATAAGTACCCATACGCCATTGGATGTCAGCCCGGTTTCGTACAGCAGTAACGCAATACCCACGGCCTGAGCCGCCAGTCGATAGCGCCGGGAAAGCGGTCGCAGATCGTCCAGAAAGCTCACGGTTGCTACCAGCGTCAGCCCGGCAAAAAAATAGGGATAGGCGAAGCCCGTATAGAAGAACCCACCGGCCCCGGCCAGAAAAAATAAGATGCCGGCCCCGCGAATGGTTGTCAGGTCGTTATGCGCACTACGGGCATTGGGCCTGTCGATTATGCCAAACCACCGCGCCAGCCGCAGGTAACCGGCCTGAGCCACAACGAGGGCCAGTATCGTTATCAGGTAACCCGCCAGACTCATCGGAACAGGTCAAGTACGGGCCGGGGGTTCCAGCCCAGCTGCTGCCGGGCCAACCCGTCGGAAAATGTCAAAGACTGGGTCAGCTTCTGAAGCGCCGGGGTATCGAGCGGGAATCGGCGACCTGCAACCGTGTTTATACCGTCGCCAGCCAGCGCAATCAGGCGCGCTAACGCCAGCGGAACTGCCCGAATCGGTTGCTTGTGGCCAACATACCGGGCTATGGCATTTTCCAGTTCGCTCACACAGGCATGGTACCCGTCCGTTACGTTGAACGTACCCCCAACGCCCGCAGCCCGGTCAATGATAGCGGCAACGTCGTCGGCGCGGACCATGCTCCGGCGAGCGAGCCCATTGCCGATGCGTACGTAATAACCTTGCCGGATGGCATTCATCAGGGCTGCTACATTACCCGTTGGCTGCGCAGACACCACCATCGGCAACCGTAAAATCGTAGCGCGGATACCCGTTCGTTGTGCCCACTCCCGAATGATAAGTTCGGCCTGAATTTTACTTTCCCCGTACGCATCCGTAGCAGCCAGCGGGGTCGTCTCATCCAGCAACTGTCCGTTCAGGCAACCATAAACCAATACTGTACTGAGATGGACAAACGCCCGTGGCCGAACCGGCATCTGCTCCAGCGTGGCCAGCAGTCGAGCAACACCCTGCCTGTTCACGCTGGCATAGTCAGCCCGTTCGGCAGCCGTGCGCGGTATGGCATGCGCTTTCCCGGCAGCATTGACAACATAATCGAATGATAAATGGGCTAACGACGGTAGCGACCCGGTGAGATCGCCTGTCAGGTGGTGTGCACCAACAGGCGTCCGCCCCAGGGTGGTTACGGTATAGTTGCGCGTCAGTTCATTATAAATCTGGCTCCCCACAAATCCAGATGCACCCGTCAGTAAAATATTCATCCTCTTTTGGATTCGAATGTAGCAAATTCGGATGGGATAGGCGGGTTTGTAGCGAGCAGAATGGTCTGCCGGATCTGGCTGGCCAATGCCGACACTAAAACCTGACGCTGAAATTGGGCCCGGAAACGGGAACGTACCTGTGTCCGGTACGTTGTTGTTCGTAGTTGCGCCACCAGATCTACTACATCGCCGGGGGCAAACACGAGACTATTGGGTAGATGTATCCGTACAAAGTCGGCGGCATAGCCCGCTACACCGGCAATAATGGGTTTGTCGGTAGCCCCGTAGTCGAACAGTTTGGAGGGTAACACCCGCGTCAGAGCAGCCAGATCGTTCAAATGCACAAACAGGTAGTCAGCCTCTTGATATGCACCGGCCAGCGCTCTTCGGCTGATGGGAGCCCGTAACTCCACCGTATCGACGCCCTCCTCTTCAATGGCACTTTTCAGTTTATGTATCGCTCCGCCGTCGCCAATAACCACAAATCGGTAACCCTTCCCCAGTTGCCGGGCCGCCTGCGGAATAATGGTATGCAACCCCTGCCCTTCGCCAATGTTTCCGGCATAGAGTATCGTTTTCACCGATGCCGGACCTATCAGGTTTTTTGATGGTGGAATTGCCCTGAATTCCTCATCGATCCCATTGGTATAGTAACTGTAGGTTGCCTGCGGAAAGCGTTTGAAGTAAGAACGGAACCCTTCGGATACCAGGTTGATGTGGGCAGCATATCCAAATGTATACTGCTCCACGAACCAGAGAAAAGGGTTTAACCCAAGAACCGCGAGTAGCTTCGTAAACCATCGATTTCGAAGTATCTCCAGAATCGTTTCGCGAAACAGATCCCGAATGTCCAGAAACAGCGCAACACGCCGTTTACGGGCCAGGCGTGCGCCGAGAAACGCCGTGAATAGCCGCGACGACGATGCCACGACCAGATCATACGACTGGTTTTTCGTTAGTCGCTGAACAGCCCGGTAGTAGGTAAGAAACGATCGGATCTGGTCGATCATCCCACTGGCATGAGCAGGCACCGCGACCCGATCGATCAGCACGTTCCCCTGCTTCTGATGGGCGGCTGCCGCCTGGCTGAACGATTGATAGCGATTTGGCTGCGTTGTCACGACCTGAACAACCCCGCCGGTTTCGAGCTGACGGGCCAGTTCCGTGACGATGGCGGTGTTCCGAAACGAGCCCGCACACAGGTCCGGCTCGAAATAGTACGTCAGGTAAAGAATTTTCATTGGGGAAGTATAAAGACCGTGTTCAGGTAATCGGTAAAGGTAATTTCGATGCAGATCGCTGGCCGACGATGATTAAACCCGTCGGCCAGCTCGTAAGTGGTCAGGTATACTTCCGGGACAGAGGCCGACAAAAACATGATGTCTACCGTTCCACTCACCCGGTTCGGGGCAACCAGGTGGACCAGGGCATCGGGGTGCAGATGAATCCGGGCAACCCCCGTCAGGGGTCGACGGGTCGTCTTTGCCCCGACAAGACGATCGGTCAGGCAAATACGGGCTGGCTCCATCGACCAGCTTCGCTTATGATGGATACCCATATGCCGGTACCCGTCATGACGAGCCGACAACAGGGCCGGCGTATCGATCAGCAGTTGCACCCGCGCCCGGCGCCCGACCCGGAAAGCCGCCCATAGTTCAGACGAATGGGCGGCTCCTACACTCACCGTATTATGCGCAGCCGTACCCCGTTCCCACATCCGGCGTGGTCCGGTTTCGTAAGTAGACGTACCACTATCCACAACTACCGGGCAGTTATCCACATAGAGCACATACGAAAACGTATCGGCATGGGCATGACCGGGCTGGTGGTCGGGTCCCATAGCGCCTACGTCGACAAAGAGTTCGTACCGGGGGGATGTAAATTTTCGAAAGCCGTTGAGTTTGGCCGTTTGTATGGACCGTTCCGGCTTCAGCACCAGGGCCGCTTTCCTCTGGAGTTGAGCCGTTGTTGGTGCCAGATACCAGGCCGCATCGTTCATCATGGGTATATCGCCATTCCGGAATGTAACGGCCTCCAGCCAGGCAATCATCCGGCGAGCGCAGATCTCCAGAAAAGCGACATGCGCCTTATCGCTGTGCCACGAATCATGGCTCAATGCCAGCAGTACGTCGAGCAGTCGGTTGAGCAGAAGCTGGTGGTACACAGGACTTGCTTCCTGATGGCCGCCATCGGCCAGGATCTGGTCGGCCAGTTCGTCCTGGAGGAGTGAGCGAGCGCGTCGGAACCAGCCAGCGTGTCGGAAGTAAAGCGCGGCCAGCAGTAAGGCGAAACCGTTTTCAAGCAGATGATTGCCCGCGAGATGATATTCCAGCCGACGACGCAGTAAGGCCGTCTGAGCGTATAAGTGCTGGTTGATTGGACCATCCTGAATCTGGTGTCTCGACAAAAACCAGATCCAGTTCATAATCCGTAACGATGTTGGATACGACTCCAGACCATCGATCAACCCGGGAGCCTGCATGAATTGTCGAATCAGCCGCAACCCCTCATCCGGCTTTAGCGCCGGCCTATTTACATCAGCCTGATTCAGAAAATCGAAGTAATTCAGGTTATAGGTCCAGAGTTTGCCGTGGCGGGCATAATTCCAGTCGACGACGGGCATATACACCGAGCGGTTCAGGAAGGTGAACGTATCCATCACCCACGAAACGGGTTTATCGGGTTTTGGTGTAACCAGAAAATGGGCGTCAGGAACCGTGGGGGGCAGGCGCAATCGTCCACGGCCGCGAAGTCGGTTCAGCACCTGATAAATCAGTTGCCGCGCGGTCAGGTGCCGCACAGTTCGCCATACCAGACCGATGTGAGTTATACCGGTTCGCATCCAGGTGGTGATAAAGAAGTCACAGCTATACCACCGACCCTGACCCACCGGCTTTCGCGCAGGCTATGCAGGGCGGCCAGCGTGGTCTGCGTCGTATTGATGATCTCGGCAAAGGGAATCAGTGGGGCTACCGACTGCTCATTCCGCAGCTGACCGATCAACTGGCTCATCAGTTCGGCATGGCCTTTATTCTGCCGACCCGACAGGCTCGAAAAACCGTTGAAACCGTAGCCTGTCAGTTTCCTGAAGTTGTCAAGCACCAGCGTCCTGCCCTGCGAATACACCTCTACCCGCTCTTTGGCATACGCCCGATGGCCATTGGCGAAGTAGTTGATAACGCCCGTTGACCCATTGTCATACCGTAGCAGCAGCGAGGCTGAATCGGTCGTCTCTGTCGGATTTTCTCCCATTGCATTCAGGCACACGCTACCCACGCAACGACCGGTGAGGCAGGTGATAAGGTCCACGAAATGGCATACTTCGCCCAGAATACGGCCACCACCGGTCAGGCGGTCGTTTACCCAGGAACCAGCCGGAACAGAACCGGCATTCACCGTTATGACGACGTTCATAGGAATCTCGCCGGATAAGGACCCACCCAGCAATGCCTTCATCTTCTGAACATGGGGTGAAAATCGCCGGTTGAAGCCAACCATCACCATCCGGCCTGATACCTGTTGGGCGTCGATGATAGCGGCCAGTTCACCGTCATGAATGGCCAGTGGTTTTTCCACAAACACATGCTTACCCGCCCGAAGGGCTTCTACCGTCAAACGGGCATGGCTATCGTGGCGTGTGGCAATAACGCACAGGTCTATATCCGGATCGTTGAGTAGCTGAGCATAGTCGGTCGTGCTGCGGGCAACACCAAATTTGCGGGCCAGCAGCGTTGCCTTCAAACCGGTCGCACTGGCAATAATTTTCAGATTTGCACCAGCCGCTTTCAGCGCAGGCAGTAAGGTAGCCCCCATAAAATTACCCGCCCCAATCAGCCCAACCGTGCCTGTGCCGTTTCTATAACGAGCTTCGCCAAACGCAATGACCGGCTGTAAACTGACCGTTTCGGCATAATGCAACATCGACGCAACCGCAGTCGACTGGCTGATGTTGCTGTAGATCGCGTTGAACATCATGAACGGCACAACCTCCGTAATCAGCGAGGCTACGGCAAGCTGGCCAGTCGATAAAAGGCCCAGCACCGTCTGGAAGTTGCGATTTTCTGTCCACCGGACAAAGGGCAGCGGGTAGTCGTGGCCCTGCTGTTCATACGCATCATCGTAACGCCCCGGCCCGTAGGAACAGGAAACCTGAAAGGACAACTCTTTCTCATAAAATTCAGCCCGGTTGAGATTCAGGTCGACCACACCAACCAGTACGATACGGCCCCGCTTCCGGCTCATCCGGGCAGCCTGTGACACTAATTGATCCTGTTTCGCCGATGCCGAAATGATAACCCCATCGGCTCCAACACCATTTGTCAATGAAAAAACCGCTGCTACATCATCCATGACGGTCGGGTTCAGGGTTAGCACACCCCGCTGCCGGGCCAGTTCGAGTCTGGTTTCGTCTATATCCAGACCGATAACGTGGCAGCCGTTTATCCGAAGTAACTCAGCCGTCAGCAGCCCCAGCAACCCCAGGCCAGCAACCACTACGGTTTCGCCGAGCGTTGGGTTCAGGAGCCGGAGACCCTGTAAAGCGATGGCTCCAACGACCGTGAAGGCCGCTTCATCGTCGCTGACGCCCTCAGGAATCAGGGCAACCAGGTTGCGGGGTACACAGACCACCTCGGCATGTGCCCCGTTGGACGTCACACGGTCGCCGATCCGCAGATCGATGACGCCTTCGCCTACCGCCAGCACCGTTCCCACATTACAGTAGCCCAGCGGTATAGGCTGACCCAGCTTACGGAATACCGCTTCTACTGTTGGGATCACCCCATCGGCTCGTATCTTCTCCAGCACCTGCCTCACCTTGTCGGGCTGCTGGCGGGCCTTGGCGATCAGGCTGGCCCGACCAAACTCAACCAGCATCCGTTCTGTCCCAGGCGACACCAGCGACCGGGTTGTACGAATCAGCACCTGCCCCCGACCTACCTGCGGAACAGGAACATCGTCGAGCAGGGTCTCACCGGTTTTCAGGTTTTGTACGAGTTGCTTCATAATTTAAACGAGGAGTTTAAGCTGGCCGGAAACCCTGCCGGGAACAGACGGGCGTCCGTTCATTCAGGAGGATATCAGCAATGCGCCCGGCAGCCCTGCCATCCCAGAGCGGTGGTATGGCGGCTGCTTTGATGCGCCCGGCCAGGATCTCCCCGATGTGGTACCGAACGGTTGCCGGGTTGAGGTCAGCCAGTAATTGGTTGGTACCCAGGTCGACCGTTACGGGTCGCTCCGTGCTGGCCCGCACGGTAAGACAGGGAACTTGCAGAAAGGTAGTTTCCTCCTGAACACCGCCCGAATCGGTGATGACCACGGCCGCATGTTCCATCAGGTTCAGAAATTCCAGATAGCCCTGCGGCTCCAGCACCCGGACTGTCGGTATGGCCATCAGCCGACTCATTAGCCCAAACCGGACCAGATTAGCCTGAGTGCGTGGATGCACCGGAAACACCACCATCTTGTGGGCAGATGCGGCTTCAACAATCTGTACCATATTGACCAACCCTGCTTCATGATCCACGTTGGCAGGGCGATGGGTCGTTACCAGTATGTACTCCCCCGGTATCAGACTCAACCGCCCGACGGTGTCGAGTTCGTTTGCCTGAGGGCGGTACCGTACCAGGGAGTCAATCATGACGTTGCCGACGAACCAGACCTTCTCATCGGGGATACCCTCCCGCCGGAGATTATCCAGCCCCGCCGATTCGGTCACGAATAAGAGGTCCGACAACGTGTCGGTCAGGATCCGGTTCATCTCTTCGGGCATCCGGCGGTCGCCCGACCGAAGGCCTGCTTCCACGTGTGCCACCCGAATACCCCCCTGGGCGGCTGCCAGTCCACAGGCCAGGGTACTCGTCACATCGCCCACCACCACTACCCAGTCGGGCTGTTCGGCCATCAGCACCGCTTCGAATTCAACCAGGATGCGCGCCGTTTGCTGGGTTTGCGTACACGGGCTGGCCGGTCCAGGGCCAAGGCTATAATCAGGCTGAGGCAACGCCAGCTGTTTGAAAAACACATCACTCATGCGGGAATCGGCATGCTGACCCGTATGCACAATTTTCGACTGTATCGCGGGATACGTCAGAAAGGCGCGGTGCAGGGGGGCTACTTTTATGAAGTTGGGCCGGGCTCCAACGATGTTCAGGATTTTCACGACGGGTACAAACGAACTCAGGTGAACGAAAGAATGTGTCATCGTTTCCGATAGACACTAACAAATAAATTATTGACATACGGCGGAGGAAGGATCCACTTCAGCCAACGCGACAACGGATCGTAACTCGAAAAGAAAACGGTTTCGATAACCTCAAACCCAAGGGTAGCCAGTTGCCGATTAAAATCGGCTTCCGTTGAGACGTGACGCAGATGGGCGAAGTATCGAGGATAGCCCGTAATGGCGAAGAACATCCGCTCAACCCGTCGGTACAAACTGATCCGGTTGGGCATGGATACAATCAGCAATCCATTGGTATTCAGCATAGCTTGTGTTTGCTGCAAAACCAGCGCCAGATCGTCTACATATTCGAGCAGACTCGACGCAATGATCACATCCTGCCCGGCGTAAGCAACTGAATCCGGAAGGGGCAAGGATTGTACCACAAAGCAAACCTCATCGGCTGTTTTTTTCTGGTCACACAGCCTGATCATCGCCACCGACCCGTCGATGCCCGTCACCCGACAGCCTTTAGCGGCCAGATACCGGCAGAATACGCCCGATCCGCAGCCAAGGTCCATAACCCGATCGGCCGGCCGGATATACCGATCGAACAACGTCGTCCAGACGCGAACCCGCTCGCCAAATGCCACCGACGATTCATACCGGCGGTCGAACTGAATGGCCATCGCGTCATGGAACTCTATGGCGTTCATTGCGGGCTAGGTCTACTCACGGACGCGTGGGCCAGCGCCCGGATGCTGGCAAGCCCCATATGGGCAATGGCCGTCCAGTCGGGTAAGGTCGCCGACCGTAGCTGCGCCTGCGCTATCGTTTGTTGCAGACGCTCCGGCTGATCAAAACCAAGACAGATCGCATCGACAATGGACGTAGCCGAGAGTGGGTCGAAATAGTACGCACAGGGGCCGCAAACCGTTTCGGCAAAATCCCGGCGCGAGGTGAAGATGGGAACGCCCAGGTGCATCGCATCGGCATAGGTGGCCGAGAACGACTCCAGCAGCGTGGGCAGTACCAGCCCATCGATCTGCTGATGCAGCGACAGGAGACCCGTTGCCGGTACGGTACCAATATTGATGAGCAGATCGGTCAGCTTCTCCTGCCGGATACGATCGAGTAGCCGCCGGGCCTTCCGATGATGCGAGGGGTCGATGGTGAGCAGGATGCGATACGGAAGAGTACGATCCCGGATCAGCTGGGCTACCGCTACCAGTATTTCCATGTTTTTGTGCGCATAATAGCGCGAAAGGCATACCAGATACCGCAAACCGGCCTGCTTCCCGACCGGCAGATCGTAGGGAAGCTGACCCGCCAGCTTTGTATACGCATTGGGTAGTAGCTGAACTTGTGGCCCGGTTGAATACAGGGCCCGGACACGTTCACGCATGGCTTCGGTTTGTACGAGCAATACGGATGCGTAGCGTAGTCGCCGATCAAAAGCGTAATTACGAAGCCGTACCGTGATCACGTCGAGCCAGTCGAGACGGCTCCAGATCTCCCGATCGTTGGGGTAGGCCGGGTGCGGGTAGTGGAGTAATACAAGCTGCGGCAGGGAGGTGGGCGTAGCCAGGTTGCCCATGGTGAAGACGACATGCGGGCTGAGCCTTCTAAGGAGGGACGGCAGCCAGACATAATCGGTGAAAAGCCGGGCCAGCCAGGAGGTGGCCCCGTCCGGCAACCAGATCAGGTGCATGGCCGGTGTTGCCAGCTCTTCGTACCCACAATGGCGTGGAGCCGCTACGTAGATTGTCAGGTCGGCGGGCTGGCACTCGTTCAGCCCCTTCAGAAAATTGAGCGCCACGCTGAGCCCGCCCGCCGACGACAGGTTGATGGCATTAATGAACAGCTTCATGCAAAGGGTGAATCGTTGATTGAGGTTCAGCGGCCTTCCGGATACGGCTGCCGATTAGCCAGAGTGGAATGAACAGATACACAAAGTGGTCGACAAACTGGGGGAAGTAGCCGCGCGTGATGAACTGGAACAGGGCCAGTGAGAACCCAACCTGCCCCAAAAACCCAAGGGGTACCCTGCCGGGATTTCGGCGAATAGCCGTACTGATCCACCAGCCCATCAGGCCGGGAAGTACCACAAAACCCATCCAGCCGAAGCCCGCGTAAAATGCGCCGTAATGCAGGCTGGCCTCGCCAATACGTGCCCACGTAACGGGCAGCTCCAGCGATTTATCGAGCACATCGATAAACGGCGATGGATAAGGTTTCTCACCGCCCGGAAACAGGTGGCGAGGTACGATCTGAACGACCACATAGCCAAACATGGACAGTCCGTAATCATGAGCCGTTTCAGGATTTTCGGCATAATAGCGCAGCAGGTTGAAGTCGGCCAGAGAACCCCGCGTCTGTTCCAGCAATACAGCGTAGTCATACGCCACAGGATTGAGTCGAATTCGGTCGTAAAGCCCCGTGATCACGAACCAGCGGTTATAGGTGATCATCAGCAGAAAATAAATCAGCGTTACACTGACCCAGGCCCATCGCCAGCCGTTGATGCGCCTGCCCGGCCGAAAGAGGTAGACCAGCAGCAGCCCCAATACCGTCAGGATTAACCGGTACCGAAAGCCAAGCAGTGCGAACAGGACAAAAGCAGGCACCACCAGGGCGATCAGACGGCTTCGCCTGCCGCCGAGATAGGCGTATAAAACAAGGGTCGTGATGATCGAGTCCGCGAACGCCCTGAAATAGTAGGTGTTCGAGACCGACGGAGCCGAAAACAGGGCCTGCTCCGACGTTCCCAGGAACACATCGACCAGGCTAACCCCACTCAGGCGTATGTCGACGAGCACAATCGCCATGAACAACCCGTACAGGAGCACGACGAACCGACGCAACGCAGGCAGACAGGAGGCCGGCAAAACCTGCGAAACGGTCTCCTCCGGTTTGTGATGGGCCACAAACCCACCCACAAAACACAGGTTGGCGACCATGTAGGCAAACAGGCCGGTTTCGTAATAAGCGGCTATATTTTTGCCCACATACCGAAAGTAGCCAGCGTCGCCGGTAACCGTTTCCCGACCCATCAGGTAAAAGCAAACGGGTGTGAGCAGGCAATAAACCGACAGCAGTGCCAGGCACATAGCAAAGGGAATGACCGTCCGGAGACCCACCCGCCAGGCATAACGCGCCCCCCACAGCAGGGCCAGACCATTGACAAGAGCGTAGAGCCAGATCATGCCGCCAGATCGTTTAAGATGGTTTGGTAAACCCGGGCAGCGTAGTAGCTGGCACTGGTCAACGACCGAAACGAGCGGTTGTAACAGGCCTGCCGCCGACGCAGGTCTGCATCGTCGACCAGACGGCGCATGGAGCTGGCAAACGCGTCAGTATCGTCGGGCGAACACAGAAGGCCGTTGACGCTTTCCTGTATCCAGGAGCGGGCTGCGCCTACCGTGTTGCTGCTGATGATGGGCAACCCGGCGGCAATGGCTTCGTTGATAACCACGCCCCAGCCATCGTAGCGAGAGGCCAATACAAAGATATCGGCACAGGCGAAGTGCCGGGGTAAGGTATCGGCGGTACAGAAACCGAGAAATTCGATCCGCGGATCGCCGGCCGCCAGCCGATGCAACGTCGGCCCTTCCGGTCCTTCGCCCGCGATCCGGAGTCGCAGGTGCGCATAATAGCTGCGATCCAGTTGCCGGAACGCCCGAATCAGCGTATCCATGCCTTTCCGGGGAATCAGGGCACCCGCCGAAAACAACACCAGCGGGCGATCTGGACCGCTGCGCTCAACGGAAGCAGGCCGTTCCCGAAACGTATCGGGTTGCAGGGCGTAGGCAACTACCGTCCTGGGAAGGCTTACGCCAAAGGCGGCATAGGTATCGGCGGCTTCCTGCCCGACCGCAAACACCCGAACACAGGTATAGTCAACCAGTTGGAGCAGCAGTCGTTTAACGGTTGTTTTCATACCCGATGAGGGCCTGAGCCGTTCACCGAAAAAGGCTTGTTTAGCGCCCCGCCATCGGGTCATGAGCAGAACAGCCAGGGTATTGGGCACCCAGTATCCGCCACTGACAATGACATAACAGGCCTGATCGCGCCGGAGAGTACCAAATATCGACCAGCTAAAATGCCAGTCGACCAGCCACCGCTGGACGAAGCGGGCCATCCGGCTATCCCGCAGGTAAACGGCCTGATAACCGGCCGGCCGACCCTCAGCGACCCACTGCCGCCCCCGTTCAGTAGGGGCATAATAAACAACGGTCAGGTCGACATGAGCGGCCAGAGCCTCGAAAAAATCGGTCTGATAGGGCGTGGGTATATTCGTGTAAAATGTAAGTTTCTGTTTCATTGCCCGGCCCGTAGATAATGGATAAGCCGGGCCGCATAAGCTTCTATACGAGCTTCGCGGGCTGTTTTCAGCGCCTGTCCCGCCATAGCCAGCCGCACCGGCTCGTCGCTGGCCAGCTGGTCGATGGCCGATACGATAGCCGACACCTTGCCCGCCGGCACGATGAATCCTTCGCGCCCGTGCTCGATCAGCGAACCCGTACTGGCCGTGACAATCTGCGGCAAGCCCTGTTGCAGCGCTTCATAGGTTACCGTTGCCGACCCTTCACAAACGGAGGGCAGCAGGCAGACATCGGCCCGGCAATAGTAGTCGGCGACCTGATAGCGGGGTACGACACCAACCAGTTCGACATGCTGGCGCAGCTGGTCCACGACCAGTTGGGGAGCCCTGCTATAATCGCCAACGAGGCAGAATTTGGCCCGTCCCCGCAGCTGACGGGCGGCTTCCAGCGTGTACATACACCCTTTGCGAAGGTCTACACTTCCCACGACCAGCACCCGCAACGAACCGTGTGGACTTCGGCGGGGGCGTGGCCTATCCAGTACGGGTCCACCTTCGACACCGTAGGGAACAAGGTGCGTCTGGTTGGGACGCAGGGTATGCTGCTGGACAAACGTGGAGCCACAGATCAGTTCATCGGCCAGTTGCTGCTCAGCTTCTTCGCGCTCGGCATAGGCGTCGGAATACGGCCCGAACAGACCACCCTCCTGCCAGACAGGAAACCGCTTCTGCTCCTGACGGATCAGTTCGCGCTCGACACGATGATTGACGATGGTCTGCTCATGAATGGTTCGCATACCGTTTTCTTTCGCAAAACGGATCAGTTCCAGCCCCGCAGAGTTAAACGTATACAGGGTATCGGGTAAGGGCCGTTTCTGCAAATGGCGTATGATCTGGTGATTGAAATAGCGACCGCCATCAATGAAATGCATCAACCGTTCTTCCTGCGTCCGGCTGCGATGTTGGCGGTAGGGATACGTCAGTCCAAAAGAAGGAAAGTGGACTACCTTCCGGGAGGGCAGTAACGGATGATGGCGCGTTGTGAGTCTATGCAGGGGTAACCGATCCAGCCCCGGCACATACCCAAGCCAGTTGAACGGCACGTTACCGCTATAAAAATCAGTGTAGCAGGTGTGCAGGAGATCGTACTGCGCAGCAATGCGGGGTACGGCGTAATTCATTCGGGCACCCAGCTGAGCAACAGCGACGGTCATAGCATTCGGCGGTGGAATGCTCTATAGACGGTAAGCGGCAGGCGGGTAACGGGTCACAGGCGCCAGTAATCTACGCCATCTTCGGCGTTTACGGTATACAGCCCTTTGAGATCCAGCAGAATCGGGCTGCCGTTCATCAGCGTCTTGAAATACGGCAGGTCGAGCGCCCGGTATTCGTCATGCCCCACGGCCACGATAACAGCATCGTAGTCGCTGGCAGGTTCATCCATCAAGGTTAGCCGGTATGCCTGGGCCACCTCGTTCGGCGACGCGTGCGGATCGACCAGGTGTACGTTGATGGAGTAGTTCATCAGCTCACGCACCAGATCGGCCACTTTCGAATTGCGGATATCGGCTATATTCTCTTTGAAGGTCAGGCCCATGACCAGCACTTTCGTCTGGCTCGGATTTTTGGCCGTTTGCAGTAGCTTTTGCAGCAGTTTGGTGGCGATGAAGGCGGGCATTCCGTCGTTGATACGCCGACCGGAGTGGATCACCTGTGGGTCGTAGCCCAGTTGCCGTGATTTATAAAGCAGGTAATACGGGTCGATCCCGATGCAATGGCCACCGACCAGACCGGGAGTGAACGGCAAAAAATTCCACTTCGTCGCGGCTGCTTTCAACACCTCCTGCGTATCGACGCCCATCTTGTCGAACATAATGGCCAGTTCGTTCATGAGCGAGATATTCAGGTCGCGCTGCGTGTTTTCAATGACCTTGGCCGCTTCGGCCACTTTAATGGTTGGGGCCGTATAGATACCGGCGGTAATGATGCTGCCATACACATCGGCGATTGTCCGGGCAGCTTCGGGATCGCTGCCCGACACAATTTTGAGGATGGTTGTCAGCGTCCGGACCTTGTCGCCGGGGTTGATGCGTTCCGGCGAGTAACCGATCTTGAAATCGGTACCCAGCGTTAGCCCGGCATAATGTTCCAGCAGGGGCAAACAATCCCCCTCGGTACAGCCCGGATAAACGGTCGACTCATAAACGACGTAATCGCCCTGTTTAAGCGCCCGTCCAACTGCTTCGGAGGCCTGTTGCAGGGGTTTCAGATCGGGCACTTTGTAATCGTCGACGGGCGTCGGTACGGCTATTACAAAAAAATGCGCCTGCCGCAAATCGGCGGGGTCGGCGGTGAACGTGATGTCGGCGTTGGCGAAGGCGTCGGGCGTCATCTGACGCGACGGGTCTTCAGCCCGCTGCATCATAGCTACCCGGTCGGCCTGTATGTCGTAGCCAATGACCCGAAACTGTCGGGCAAATTCGAGCGCCAGTGGCAACCCGACATAGCCCAGCCCCAGGACGGCAATTACTTTTTCTTTAGTGCGTAGTGCATTGAGCATTCGATGACTCTCTCTATGGTGTCCCTTTTTATAAACAACACCTGTTTTTTCCTGGTGTTGTTTCAGGGGGAGTGGCGTGGTGGCGGGTTTGACCGGGCTGGCGCTCCAGAACCCGACACCACATTCTCCACTCCCCTACACTTCTCATCTCATCAGGCCACCATGGCCTGCAATCGGCCAACGGCATCGATCTGGCGTGCCAGCAGGTAAATGACCCCCACGAAGCAGCCAGCCAGCATCCACAGGAACACAAGCAGCGTTCGCCGGGGCGAGACCCGTTCCAGCGGTATCTGTACCGGCTCCAGTACCTTGAAAACGGGCGTCCGTTCCTGTACCTTGATGGTAGCCTGTTCAAACTGCCTCGCCAACTCTGTATACACCGTCTGGGCAATGGTCAGTTCAGCTTCCAGGCGTTGTTTTTCCATGGTAGCCGTCTGCACTACCTGATATTTGTGGCGGTCGTTGTACTGGAAAACGTTAAACTGCGCCGTTTCATACCGACGGCGGGCTTCGGTTAACCGCTGCGTATAAAAACGCAGGTCGAGTCGGGCTTTTTCCGTGCGGTAGTTAGTCACATACCGGGTAAGGTAATCCAGCGCCCGCTGAGCCACCACAGCCGCCACCCGAGCATCGGGCATGGTAGCCGAAATACCAATTACGCCCGATCGGGTATCGAGCCGGGCAGTCACCCGCTCGCCAATCTCCCTGACCAGTTCCTGCTGCCAGCCAGACAGGTGTAACGGCTGGCCAGCCTGCGGTTTACGTTGGACATTGCGGCTTTCTTTATCGGTTCCGAACCAGGCCGCCAATGACCAGCCGCTGTCCGGTTCGGGTGCCAGAAACTGGCCCAGTGTCATTCGCTGGCCCTTGCCGGTTGTTACTGACTGGTCGACCAGGTACAGCATGAACGGGGTACTTTGCAACACACTGGGATACAGATCCGGCCGGATAGCGTCGGCTGCTTCGTTGTCGTCTATGTCGATACCGCCCAATCCCGCTACCGACGCCAGCCGCTTGAAGAGGTCGCCCTGTCCACCCGCCAGTTCGGGCATGATGCGGCCCTCAGCCCTGAATTCGGGCTGAATGACTAGCGCTATGCCAACACCTGCGCCCGCAAACAAAGCGATCGTGTACAGCAGCAGGGCCCGCCCCTGCCAGACGAGCCGAACCAGTTTTTCTGCCGTGAAGTCAGACCAGTGGAGGGGCTTTACCCGTGTAGCCGCAGGCGCTGTTGTCGTGTTCATTTTTGTTCGTAATGGCTGGTTATAAAGCTGTTACCGCCCGCAGTGCCGTTACCAGCAAAGCCGACGCCGACACGATCACGGTCAACACCGTAATCCGTTCCGATGCTGACAGGCGGGGCTGGTCTTTGGATCGTTTCGCCGGCACAACGATGTCCATGCCCCGCTCAGGTCTGGGAAACGCAGGCACCCAGCACCATGACCGGGTACGCCGGATTTTTCCGCTGGCAGCCACGGCATAAATCTTCCGCTTCATGGCCTTACTCGTAAACCCGCCCGCTTCATCGATATAATCACGCAGCGATTTCGATGGCTCGAAGGCCACCGTGGCAGGGTTCAGCACCTCGCCCTGAATCCGGATCAGTTCCGGCCGCCGTGGAATGGTCAGTACGTCGCCGTCCTGCAACAGCAGATTTCCGGCCAACGCCGGATCGTCAAGAATTGTATTCAGATCGACCGAGACGCGTTCGCCCTGGCGCATGAAGCGGGCCGCCGACGGGTAGGCTTCGGACGAGAGACCACCGGCGCGGGCGATGAGGTCACTGATCCTGTCGCTTTTGGCACGAATGGCGTAGGGGCCCGGATAAAGGACCTCACCCGCCAGCATGGCCCCCTGCTGGGTTTCGTAGCGGGGCGAAGCCCGGACATAAACCTGATCGAAGGGCTGAAGCGTTAGCCGGGCATCGATTGGACGGAGCCGCAAATCCCGGTCAATGGCGAACGACAGCAGCCGGATTGTCTGATCGGCGGTCAGTCCCGCCGTGTCGTTCCGGATACGGCGGGCAATTTCCATCCGCGATGCGATAGCCGCATCCGTAAACCCACCCGCCAGCAGCACCAGGCTGGCCACCGTCATACTATCAGTAAACGCGAACGTTCCGCCCCGGTTGACAGCCCCCAGCACAGACACCGTGCGTTGTTCGCGCAGGTCGTTGAGCGCACTGATCTGCACCCGGTCGTTGGGCCGCAGGGGCACGTCGGGCTGTTCCTGACGCATGACCTTGCCGAGGTCTACCGATATAAGTTCGGGGTCAATGTTTTCGCGCAGCCGGTGAATAGTAGCCCGGTTCAGGAAGGCATCCTCCCGCAGGCCTTCGGCCGTGCGCACCAGCTGACGCAGGGTCAGGTTCTTCAGGTGTTCATACGTGCCCGGCCGAAACACAGCCCCTTCGATACTGACCTTGTTGTCGATACGATCCAGAATAGCCCCAACCAGGTATCGGTCGCCCGCCTGCGGTATAAACTCAGGCAACACGGCTGTCGGGATGGTGATGAGTTGCTGCTCCGTCGGGGTGTTCCGGCGCAGGCTGATCGACGCGGTATACGCCCGGTCGGAGAAGCCCCCGCTAAAGGCCAGTACAGTCTGGATCGTCTCGCCCGGCCGCACTTCATACAAGCCCGGCTGTTTCACCTCGCCCGCCAGCTCGATTCGGGTACGGTAATGATCGACGAAAATAACGTCCTGATCGTTTAGCCGGATGTTGTCTTTCTGATCGGCCCGAAGCAGGAAATCGTACATATCGAGTCGGCGCACCAGCCGGTTGTTGCGGTAGACCCGCACATCGCGGAACGACCCCCGCTCCGGCATCGGCCCGCCCGATGCGTACAGCGCGTTGAAAACCGTTGCCAGCGAAGACAGCGTATAGGTCCCCGGCCTGACAACCTGACCCAGCATCGTCACCTTGATACTGCGTACGCTGCCGAGCGTCACCTGCGCCATAACACCCCCGCCAGCGGCATTCAATCCCTGGTATAAGGTTTTCAGCCGACCAACGATGCGCTGCTCAGCCTGTTCAATGGTGAGGCCACTCACCTGAATCGGGCTCAGGTTTTCGACGCGGATGCTTCCCTCGGGGCTAACCCTGGGGCGGTAGGTCTGTTGTGCGTTTCCGTATACATCGATGATGAGTTCGTCGTCCGGCCCGACAATATAATGACGGGGGGTAGCTATGCGCAGATCCGGCTCGAACGTCAGGCTGGCGTTACTGAAGAGGGAGGCCCCGAATACGGCAGAAGGAGGCTGTGGAGCGGGCGGAGCCGGGGTGGGTGGTTGCTCCCTGACCACGCTGGTCCGGGCCGCTGCCGCAGCAGCCGGTTTAGCCGCTCCGCCAACAAGGGTACCAACCCGCTGCCGAACCTTCTCGATATCGACCGCCGGGAAGCCGCGCGTCCTGGCCAGCGCTTCGATCTGTACATCGGTCATACCACCAGCCTGCGCCTGCCGGACAAATTCCTTTAATTGAGCATCGGTAAGTGTTTCGACGGACTGAGCATGAGTCAGTTGTGTCCATAGGAAGCAGGCGAGCAGTAGCCGTATAGCCAGCGCTGAAGGCTGGAAAGCGTATCGTTCAATTGACATCACAGCACGTAAAGGCAGTTACGGTATTTGCCTTGAGACGCACGCTGGCGGTGAATGTCTTGTTGCCTTACCAAAAATACTGGTCCGTTAGGGGCCTCTGAACGCCACCCCTAACGGACTACGCTTACATACGCTGCATGAGCCGCACGACCATTTCATCTTTCCACGAGACGAAATCCCCCGCCGTGATATGAGCGCGGGCCTGACGCACCAGCCATAGGTAGAAGGTCAGATTGTGGAGGCTGGCGATCTGCCCGCCCAGCAATTCTTCCGCCTTGAAGAGGTGGCGCAGGTAGGCTTTGGAATAGAACGTGCTGGCATATCCGCCCAGCTCCGCATCGATGGGACTGAAATCGCGGCTCCATTTTTCGTTCTTGATGTTCATGATCCCCTGGGTCGTAAACAGCAAACCGTGGCGGGCGTTACGGGTAGGCATCACGCAGTCGAACATGTCGACACCCCGCGCAATGGCCTCCAGAATGTTGGCAGGTGTTCCCACGCCCATCAGGTAGCGGGGTTTGTCGGCTGGCAGAATATCGTTCACCAGTTCGATCATGGCATACATCTCCTCCGCTGGTTCGCCTACCGCCAACCCGCCGATGGCATTACCGGGTCGCTCTTTCGACGCGATCACCTCGGCCGACTGGCGACGCAGATCCGGGTAGGTGCTACCCTGCACGATAGGAAACAGCGTCTGCTCATAACCATATAACCCCTCGGTGCTGTCGAAACGGCCGATACAGCGGTCGAGCCAGCGGTGGGTCATTTCCATCGATTTCCGGGCGTATTCATAATCGCAGGGATAGGGCGTACATTCATCGAAGGCCATCATGATATCGGCACCGATGATCCGCTGAATATCCATGACACCCTCCGGCGAGAAGTGGTGGCCCGACCCGTCGATATGCGACTTGAAGGTGACGCCTTCTTCTTTGATCTTACGGGTATTGGACAGCGAATAGACCTGATACCCGCCCGAGTCGGTAAGGATGGGGCGTTTCCAGCCATTGAAGCCATGTAGCCCACCAGCCGCCTTCATCACATCGAGGCCCGGCCGCAGGTAGAGGTGATAGGTATTTCCCAGAATAATTTCAGCATCGATATCGGTTTCCAGCTCGCGCTGGTGAACAGCCTTTACGGTCCCGGCCGTGCCAACGGGCATGAATATAGGCGTTTGAATAGGCCCGTGATCGGTTGTCAGCGTACCCGTCCGGGCATTGGACTGCAGATCGTGGGCAGTAATTGAGAATGTCATGCTGCAAAGATAAGGGGGAAGGTGAGAACGGAGAAGGGAGGAGGTACAGGAAAGGGGTGCTGACGCCCGCTCCTCCCCTCCTGCCTTTCCTGCCTTTTGTTTACCTTTGCGCTTACCATCCACCTAACGAGCACATCTCTCCTCTCTTTGTGATTACAGTACTTCTGATAAGCTGGCTGATCGTGGTCGGCATTCAGCTTTTATACGTCCTCTTTATATTTTCCAGAACCGCTTTTTCCCCGCAGCCCGCAGTGCCTGCCCCCGATTCGAAACGCCCCGTTACCATCATCGTCTGCGCCCATAACGAACGGGAAAACCTGACCGAATTACTGCCACTGCTCCAGGCCCAGCAGTACCCCGTTTTTGAGATACTGGTCATGGACGACCGCTCCACCGACGGTACCCAGGCGTATCTGGAAAACGGCCTGACCGATCTCTCCCGTGTCCGGTTTATCCGGATCGACAAGGAACATGGGCACGTTACACCCAAAAAGTACGCGCTGACAATTGCGCTCAAAAAAGCGACCTACCCGACCGTTCTGCTCACCGACGCCGACTGCCGCCCGGCCTCGGCCAACTGGCTGGCGGGCATGGCAGATCCCCTGGCCGACACCGACAGGGAGATCGTCCTGGGCTTCTCCCCCTACGAATACCGGCCCGGCCTGCTCAACCTGCTTATCCGCTCCGAAACGTTGTTCACCGCCGTGCAGTACCTGTCGCTGGCGCTGGCCGGTCGACCCTACATGGGCGTGGGCCGCAACCTCGCTTACCGAACCAGCACGTTCTTTGCCAACAAAGGATTTTATACCCATAAGAATGTGCTGGGTGGTGACGACGACCTGTTCATCAACGAAGTGGCAACCGGCCGCAATACCGCCGTTTGCCTCGATCCGGAAACGTTTACCTGGTCGAAACCCAAAGAAACCTGGGCCGACTGGCGCATTCAGAAACGGCGACACCTCAACGTGGGCAAATACTACACCACTGGTAATAAATTCCGGCTCGGTCTGCTAACCGGCTCCCACGTCCTGACCTGGGTGCTGGGCCTGGCCGTTGGCCTGCTGGTTTTGGTGATGGAACTGACCGCCCATTCGTTTACCCAAACCGAATGGTTACTTTTGCTGAGCGCAACGGGGGTCTTCGGGTGTCGGCTGCTGGCGTTCTGGGGCATCGTCGGGCGAATCAGCCATCGGCTGGCCCATACCGTTCACTGGCTGCTGATGCCGGTTATGGACGGGATGCTGGCCCTGTATTACGGGCTGGCTGGCATCAAAACGCTCTTCCGCCAACGCAACAAACGCTACTACTGGCGGTAACGCCCGTAACTCATGGCACGCAGCCAGCCCGAACGGTTCCATTAATGCCCCGTGCATCAACCAGTCCAGCTTAGTGAATGAATATCGATCTGCTTCTTAAATATTTCCCCAACCTGACCGCCGAACAGCAGGAACGCTTTGCCGCGCTCGACGGGCTCTACCGCGACTGGAACGCGAAGATCAACGTCATCTCCCGGCAGGACATCGACGCCCTCTACGAGAAGCACATCCTGCACTCGCTGGGGATTGCCAAAGTGGTGCAGTTCAAAGCCGGCACCGAAGTGCTGGACGTAGGCACCGGGGGCGGCTTTCCGGGTATCCCGCTGGCCATCCTGTTCCCCATGGCCGATTTTCACCTGGTCGACAGCATCGGCAAGAAGATCAAGGTCGTGCAGGAAGTATCCGACGCGCTGGGGCTGACCAACGTCAAAGCCGAACAGGCCCGCGTGGAGCAGTTGACGACGACCTATGATTTTGTGGTAAGCCGGGCCGTTACCCGATTGAAACCGTTTCTGGGCTGGATGCGCTACAAGATTCACAAAAGCGGCAACAACGACCGCCCCAACGGTGTTCTGTACCTCAAAGGGGGCGATCTGGCCGAAGAACTGGCCGAAGTCCCGGACCGCTACCGCGTCTATGACCTCTCGGACTATTTTGATGAACCCTTTTTCGACACTAAAAAAGTAATTTACATACCCAAGAAGTAGTTGGTCAGTCAATCAGTTAGTGAGTCGGTCAGTCGGTGAGTTAGTCAGTCGATCAGCAGTAACCAACTAACTAACTCACCGACTCACTAACTAATCAACTAATCAACTGACCAACTCCCTAACTAAACACCCCATGGCAGAAAAATTCCATTCCAGCAGCTTCAAAGACCCTATCAACCGCGACGAGGTTGAGTTCACCGACAAGGGTGTTACGTTCCGTGTGCGCAAACTGATTGGCGGTACTGATAACTTCGTTTTCTACTCCGACATCTCGGGTGTTGAGATCGACAACGGCCTGTTTTTCTCCACGGTACGCATCATTCCCCGCGCCCGGCCCGAGATTGTGATCAACAATTTCACGAAAGGCGACGCCCGCCGGATTAAAGAACTGATTTTACAAAACGTGCCCAACAACCGGCCCGACATGCTGCGTTAAGCTGATTAGCAATCGGTTACCGTGCCGGGATGCGGCCGACATTGCTGGAAAGCGGCCATTGTAGCGCCCCATCCGGGTTTCGGCATTAATTTTTTCCGGGCCAGTACTTGCACCGTAATCGCTGAGGTGCTACTTTTGCACCACAATAATCGACACACTCCCGAATAGCTCAGTCGGTTAGAGCATCTGACTGTTAATCAGAGGGTCGCTGGTTCGAGCCCAGCTTCGGGAGCATTTATAATCAAGCACTTAGCAGAAATGTTAGGTGCTTTTTTTGTGCGTTGTGCAATGAATTTAATATCAGTAGCCCATGATACTCTCTATGTGGCAAAAATAGCCTACATAGTGAGTATTATGGGCTACTGATATTCTTATACATACTCTGGCATGGTTGTTCTAGTTGAAGGTTTAAATTATGCCCAATATTTTTCGTTAGATAAATTATAGCTGGAAAATATTATTAAAGTTTCATTTGTTTGTACCTTGACAAGGTTGTTACACCGTAAGACTTATTAAAACAATCCTCTTTTGAAAACTGTATACTATCCACATTCGTTAAGAGATTCTGTTCATGGTAACATTCGGCTTACTGACGAAGAGTTTGCTATCATCAACCATTCTCTGTTTTTTAGACTTCATCACATTCGCCAGAATAGCCTTTTATATTTTATATTTCCATGTGCTTCACACACAAGGTTTGAGCACAGCCTTGGTGTTGTTCACATAGTAGACATGATATACGAAAGTCTGCTAAGGAACTCTCAAAGGGCTGTCGAAAAAGATGCAATTAGCACAAAAGAAAACTCCCTGAAAAATGTTGGCAAAGCTGTACCTTTCCATGAATTGGACCAAAAAATAATTGATGATTTACTAAGAATAGCTCGAATTGCTGCTTTGGTTCATGATGTAGGCCATGGACCTTTTTCCCATACTTTTGATAAATTCGCCCCACTTTGTAAGCAGATTGCGAAAATCATCCGAGAAGATCCAAAGCTTAATCAAATAATTCAGTTAGCAGATTTATTGGATGGGTCTTCTAAGCTCAAAGTCGAACATGAACAAATGTCTTGCGTTCTATTCGCTATTATTTGGGATGAAATATTGGGTTCGGTTACTAAAAAAGATGGCAACTATTTTGAGCATGACAAATTACCGTTAATTGTAGCCGCAGTGATATTAGGCCAGCCAAGCCTTTGTCCGAATGCTGATCTTATACTAAATCAGATTGATGATGACGTATTTTTGATGTACGGAAAACAACTTAACGCGATGACTTTGCCTGAATCAGCAAATAAGTCTTCTACAATCGCTTGAATTCGAGCTTGTGCCTCTGTCAAACTCGAAAATACCCGATGTTTTAATTGCTGACGAACGGATTTAAACACACGCTCGA
>NZ_VFIA01000014.1 GCF_014282275.1 Spirosoma utsteinense | reverse complement strand
TTATTCCGAGACGTAGACAAAACCATAGAAAGTTCGGAGGCTATGCTACGAATTGGCTTTATTTCAATCCTGCTCAATAGGCTGGCCAAATAATAGTCCCAAACATACTCTTATTCCAATTCATACTAATAGGGCGATTCTCAATGTAGAAGTGGATGCGAATTACCTAAAGGAATTGGTTGACCTGTCGGGAAAATCGCCGGTTTTGCAAAGTCTATTCGACAATACGCAGCCCTTGCTTTTCGAAGAACAGATGTTTCCGTCTTTACAGGACATCGTGGATCAACTTATGACGGAGTCAGTAGATGCACCCTTCAAACTATTCTTTTTGAGGGTAAAGGCAGAAGAACTGATTTGCCGATTATTGATGGCATTGGAAAGGCGGGATGAAAAACAGCTATACTCCTTAAATCGTCAGGATATTGACATCATTTACAAAGTAAAAGAACAAATGCTCGACCATCTGGACATGCCGCCAGTGATCAACGAACTAGCCGTTACAGCCAATATGAGTCCATCCAAACTGAAACGGCTGTTCCGGCAAATCTTTGGCAACAGCATTTTCAGCTATTATCAGGCATTCAGGATGAAAGAAGCCGCCCGTTTATTGACAGCGGGCACGTTGACGGTTTCAGAAGTGGGTAACCAACTGGGCTTTACGAACCTAAGTCATTTTTCGAGAGTCTTCTACGACCATATCGGGACCAAGCCGAAACAGTACAGCCGCCTGCATTAAAAAGGCCGGTCGATGCGCAAATTCAGGTTTTGACTACAACAACCATAGATTCGATTACATTGGGTTCCGGGTGGCTGCGGACCTTTGTAAAAAAACAGAACGATGAATATTGTAGTAACCGGTTCGTTAGGACACATCAGCCAGCCACTGGCCATTGAGTTAGTGCAAAAAGGACATGCCGTTACGGTGATCAGTAGCAAGCCCGAAAAACAAAAAGACATTGAAGCCATCGGCGCGATAGCAGCTATCGGCTCGCTGGAAGACGTCGATTTCCTGACGGCTACCTTTACCGGGGCCGACGCCGTGTATACGATGGTACCCCCCAACTTTGCCGAAGCCAGTATACGAGCCTACTACGCACGAGTTGGCCGCAACTATGCCCAGGCTATCCAGCAGGCGGGCATCCGGCGTGTGGTTTACCTCAGCAGCTACGGTGCCGATCTGGATACCGGTATTGGGCTCATCCTCGGTGCGCAGGACGTGGAAGGCATCCTGAGCGTGCTGGCCGACGTGGCCATTACCTACCTGCGCCCCACCTACTTTTATTACAACCTGTATGCCTTTGTCGATATGATAAAAGGAGCGGGCCTGATTGCAGCCAACTATGGGGGGACTGACAAACTGGTTATGGTTGCTCCCGCCGATATTGCCGCCGTGGCTGCCGAAGAACTGACAATAGAAACGACGGGCCATACCGTGCGCTACATTGCCAGTGATGAACGAACGGGGACCGACATTGCCCGCGTTCTAGGCGAAGCCATTGGTAAACCGGACTTAACGTGGACCGTTATTCCGGACGAGCAGATGCAACGTGGTATGGAAGCAAATGGTGTACCGCCACAACTGGCTGCTGATTTTGTGGACATGTTTGCCAGCGTTCGGAACGGTGACCTGTCGCGGAATTATTACCGGCACCCGCCAACGGCGCTGGGTAGCGTGAAGCTGGACGATTTTGCGAAGGAGTTTGCATCAGTTTATAAAGGCTGATTATCCTGAGCCAACCGGCTTCCTAAATGTCCACGTTAAACACAACAACTATGATTCTTGTCACCGGTGCAACGGGCCATCTCGGCGCTGCCACCATACATTTTCTGCTGAAAAAAATGCCCGCTTCCCAGGTGGCTGCTCTTGTCCGTGATGCGGATAAAGCGGCTGCTCTGACCGAACGCGGAGTCACTATCCGGGTAGGTCATTACGATGATACGGCCTCGCTCGACCGGGCGATGCAGGGCGTAGAAAAGGTCTTGCTAATCGCCGGGACCGATGAAGAAAACCGTGTTCAGCAACATAAAAACGTAGTAGATGCCGCCAAAAAAGCGGGCGTTCCGTTTATTGCGTATACCAGTCGCACGCTGAAAGATAGAAGCACAATGGCCAACCTGTTAATGGAAGGCCATTTCCAGACGGAAGACTACATCATAGCGAGTGGGCTGACGTATGCCCTGTTTCGGAACGTGCTGTATATGGACGTTATTCCGCAGTTTGTGGGGGCCAGCGTTTTCGAGACGGGTATTCATCTGCCAGCCGGTGAGGGGAAAGTGCCCTTTGCCCTGAGAGACGAAATGGGCGAAGCTATGGCGAATGTACTGGCAGCCGACAGTAGCGGCAGTGCGATCTACAACTTCACCGGGAGCGAGGGGTATTCGTTTGCCGATGTGGCGGCTGTATTGACCGACTTATCCGGCAAACGCGTAAAATATACACCGGCAGAACCATCGGTCTTTGAAACGCAACTGGCAGGACGTGGTGTGCCCGACGTGATTGTTCAGCGGGTGATCAGGTTTTTGACCGACATAAAAAATGGTCAGGAAGATGACGTGTACCCTGATCTGGAAAATCTGCTCGGGCGAAAGCCTGCATCGCTCAGGGAAGGGTTAAAAGGACTTTATAATCTTGGGTGAGATTGCTGCGTAATGCGTCGGCGGCCGTTCTCTAGACAACGAACCTATTTGAAATTACCAGCCGTAGCCTGGACGGCCACGTCCGGGCGTAAAAGGGTTATCTGCTTACCCGGACGTGGCCGTCCAGGCTACTAAACGACGTTTGTTCATTCGCCAATGAAAAATCTCCAGCCGCTTCGGATTAAAACCATCACGGAGTACCATCAACTCAGGAACCTGCCAAAGCCGGAGCATCCGCTGATCAGCGTTGTGCGTTTTGAATCGATTAAACGACTTTCCTGTGATAAGTCGACCAGTATCATTCAGGATTTTTATACCATTGCGCTTAAGCGCAATTTCAATGGCAAGATGAAATATGGTCAGCAGGCATATGACTTCGACGAAGGCCTGCTGATCTTCATTTCGCCCGGTCAGGTTTTTACCATCGAAGCTGATAATGAATTGACCCATACGGGGTGGCTGTTGCTGATCCATCCCGATTTTCTGTGGAATACGCCGGTAGCCAAAAAGATAAAGCAATACGAGTACTTCAGTTATGCCGTCCATGAAGCCCTGCATCTGTCAGAAAGAGAGGAAACGATTATTACGGACATTATCCAGAACCTGGATCAGGAATACCGCGCTAACATCGACACCTTCAGTCAGGACGTACTGATTGCGCAGCTAGAGTTACTGCTGACATATGCTGACCGGTTTTACCACCGTCAGTTCATTACCCGGAAAATCACCAACCACAAACTCCTCAATCGGTTGGAGGATCTGCTGGCAGACTATTTCAGCAGCGATGCCGTAGCCGAAAAAGGCTTGCCGACGGTCCAGTACATTGCCAATGCCCTGAACGTATCGCCTAACTATTTAAGCTCCCTGTTAAAGATGCTGACGGGTCAAAGCACCCAGCAGCATATTCACGATAAAGTGATCGAGAAGGCGAAAGAAAAACTGTCCACGACCGATCTGACCGTGAATGAAATTGCCTATGCCCTGGGGTTTGAGCATTCGCAGTCGTTCAGTAAGTTATTCAAGAGTAAAACCAACGTCTCCCCGTTAGAATTTCGGATTTCGTTCAACTAATGGGTACCCGAAGGTAAAGCCGACCGAAACGGTTCAATGCCGATGCTGCGTTTACGATGGGCCTGCGGACGCTGATCGTGGCTGGTAATAAACCCATCCTGGCCCGCTATTGACCGGTTTATAACCGAAACTTATGTGGTCGACTTGAAGCGGTACAGGTAGGGTGCTTTGTGTGCTTTTCCGGTCTTCTTTTTTTCGATTCGCTCCAGAATGCCCAGGCTCAGCATTTTACGCTGGAAGTTTGTGCTCAAAAGCTTTTTGTCCAGGATCGTCTCATACAGCGTGTGCAAGTCCCCCATCGTAAAGAGTTCTGGCAGGAGATTAAAGCCAATCAGCAACTGATCGAGATTGATTCGCAGTGTGGCCAACGCTTTATCGATTATGAGCCGGTGATCGAGAATCAGCGGAGGTATCTGATCGAACTCAAACCATTCACAACGGCCTGTCGTTGGGTCGGGCGTGAGTTCGATCCGGGTATAATCGACCAGCGCATAATAACCAACCGAGATAAAACGCTGCAGGCTCCAGTGTTCTTCCGCCGGACTGAATCCCTGGCCAATCAGGATCTGCCTGACAACCCCGGCATCATTGCGATCATACTTGCCGAAGACATGAAATTGTTCGAGGTAGACCGCCGATAAACCCGTGCGCATGGTCAGGATGCGTTTAGCAGCTTCATCCAGATCTTCTTTTTCCTGAATATAACCACCGGGCAGCGCATAAAGGCCTGTATTGGTATGTTCAATGATCAGCACTTTCAACCGGCCCTCGTGAAAACCAAAGATCACCGGATCTACCGCAACTCCTTTGACTAAACCTTCTCCATGCGGACTAATTTCTCTGGGATCGTTCTGACGAAGCATGATTGGTAAATTTGATAACGGAGCGATCTAGTTACAACGAATAAGCCACCTTTTTCGCTTCATATCAAAATGATATAATAATAAATTTGAGGACTCATATTCTTGCACTATCATTGTATCAGAACGATATAATGAGCCATCCGCGCTTATTTTCTCTACTGAACCCTTTGATAGACCAAGAATGAAAACCTTTTTTCTCCCGTTCCTGCTGCTGCTTTCCGTTGTGAGTTCAGGCTTCGCGGCTGTTTCTGTCGACGTGCTGCGTGTCGATTATCAGTCAACCCCGCTAGGCATCGACCAGCCAACGCCCCATTTCTCGTGGCAGATGAAAGCCCTGGACAGTAAGCGGGGATATGCGCAGCAAGCTTACCAACTCATCGTAACAGATGCAAAAAATCAGGTTGTCTGGGATTCAAAAAAAGTGGACTCCGGTAATTCGAACGGGATCGAATATGCCGGCAAGGCACTTCAGCCAACAACACGCTATCAGTGGAAAGTAACGGTCTGGGATAACAGGGGCCAGTTGGCAACCAACGCATCCTGGTTCGAAACGGGCTTGATGAATCCGGATATCGCTGCCTGGTCGGGTGCCCGCTGGATTGGCGGGGGTACCGACGATCTGGTTTTCTATTCCCATTACGTATCGGTTTTTAAGCTCCAGTTCGGCATTCAGCTGGATCAGGCGACCCGCTCGACCAGGGCTGCGTTTGTATTCGGTGCCAACGACCGTCGGCTCATGGATAGAAACGGGAATATCATGGGGGTAGAAAATAAACTGGATCAAAGCTACATAGCCGTTGAACTTGATATTTCGGCGGTGACCGACTCACCGACCGGGCTGGCCAAACTCACTATGTACCGGGTTGGTTACTCGAAAACCGACAAACCCGATGTACCGTTTAAAACTCTCGACATTCCGAAGAATCTGATTAACAACACCAACAAATACGACAAGCATACCATTTTTGCCGATTGCAATTTTGGCCTGTTTGAATTCTTCGTCGATGGGCGGGAGGAGGCCAACAAACTCACCGATAAAGCCGCCGGTCCATCGTCTCCCTTTGCTGCCCGTGGTGTTAACCTCAATCCCGTGGGTAGCGGAAATAACTTCATCAGTTTTCCGATGGTGGCCGATATCGGTTTCAGAGTGCCCCAGAACCAGCAGGCGCATTTCTCCGGGGTGGAAATTCGTAATTTTCGTTATCCGTCCAACCCGTTGTTTACCGAAAACCTGAGCAGGCAGCCTTATGCAGGCATTTTTAAGGCGGCCAACCTGACCGTTGGCGATGGTCGGTATACGGTTAAGGGCGGGCCGCTGGTTGTGGCTAACCCGAGTCGGAATGCGGCTCCCATGCTCCGCAATACCTTCACTACCCAGGCCAAGCCCATTGCCAAAGCCCGGCTGTATGTGACGGCGCGGGGCATATATGAGCTTTATCTGAACGGAAGCCGGGTAGGTACCGACTATTTCAATCCGGGCCTGACGCAGTACAACAAGCACCACATGTACCAGACATACGACATTACGGGTGCAGTAAAAACGGGCCAGAAAAATGCGCTGGGGGCCTGGTTGAGCGAAGGCTGGTGGAGCGGTAATATCACCTACAGTGGCGAAAGCTGGAATTACTTCGGCGACCGGCAATCGCTGTTGAGCAAGCTGGTGATTACCTATGCCGACGGAACCGAGCAGGTCGTCACTTCCCAACCTGACACCTGGAAATTCTTTGCCGATGGCCCGGTTCGGTACGGCTCCTTCTTTCAGGGGGAAGTATACGACGCGACCAAAGACGAGCTGGTCAGGAACTGGTCGACGCCCGCCTATGCCGATGCCGCCTGGAAATCTGCCGTGGACGTACCCCTCGAAGGCACTGCCTATCAGGGGACCTTCACCGATTTTATGGGCAGAAAATCATCAATGGAGTATAGCAATTTCAAGCTTGTTGGACAGATGGGCGACAACGCTACTCTGGTAAAAACAATGCCTGCGCTCGCCGTGGCTGAAGTTCGTCCCGGGGTGTTCGTGTATGATATGGGGCAGAACATGGTAGGTTTCCCGCGTATATTGATCAAAAACGGCAAAAAAGGGCAGGTCATTACCATGCGTTATGCCGAAGTTAAATACCCTGACCTGCCCGAATACAAGGAGAATACGGGTATGGTCATGATGGAAAATATCCGGGCAGCCCTCACGCAGGACACCTATATCCTGAAAGGGGGCCAGGAAACCATACAGCCCCGCTTTACTTTTCACGGCTACCGGTATCTGGAACTGACCGGCCTGGACCAGGCTATTCCAATTGCCGATGTCGACGGGCTGGTGATCAGTTCCATAACGGCCCTTTCGTCGCAGTACGAAACGTCGAATGCGCTGGTCAACAAACTATGGCAAAACATTACCTGGTCGCTGCGCAGCAACTTCCTCTCCATCCCTACCGACACTCCCGCCCGCAACGAACGCATGGGCTGGAGCGGAGATATATCGGTGTTTTCGAGAAGTGCTACCTACCTCACCAACGCCGACCTGTTCCTGCGCCGGCACCTGCTGGCCATGCGCGACGTGCAGGCCGAGAGCGGTCGATTTACCGATGTGGCTCCGATGGGGGGTGGGTTTGGCGGTACCCTTTGGGGAAGTGCCGGTATCGTGGTTGCCTGGGAAACGTACCGGCAGTACGGCGACGTGGCGCTGTTACGTGAGCATTATGACGCCATGAAGCGGTACGTTCAGTTCCTGGAAACAAAGGTCGACAAGGAAACGGGCATACTTAACGAAGGCCCGCTGGGCGACTGGCTGAGTCCCGAGGGCAACAAAAACGATAATACCTTATTCTGGATGGCCTATTACGCTTATGACCTTGAGTTGATGAACAAGGTCGCTACGTTGCTGGGTAAACCTGAGGATGCAGCTCAGTTCGTAAAACGACAGAACGAGATCAAAGCTGCGTGGAACACTATCTACGTAGACAAGGCCACGCACAAAACGATAAAATCGGGTGTAAAGACCGGCTTTATGGGGCCGCCGAACCAGCAGCAGCAGGACCAGAAATCCGACAAAGGCCAGGTGATCGATACGCAGGCATCGTATGCGATTCCGCTGGCACTGGGTCTGTTCAGCGATGATAATAAACCCTTTGCCGTCCGGTACCTAAACGAAACGATTACGCGAAAAAACACCGATGATCAGGGCGTGGAGCAACCCGATTATTCGCTGATGACCGGCTTTATCGGAACAGCGTCCATCACCGAAGCGCTGTCTGAAAACGGTAATCCGGCTACAGCTTACCGGCTCCTGCAACAGCAGGACTACCCATCCTGGCTGTACTCGGTCGTGAACGGGGCAACGTCCATCTGGGAACGCCTGAACTCGTATACGGTCGAGAATGGATTTGGAGGTAACAACAGTATGAACTCCTTCAATCACTATTCGTTTGGAGCCGTTGCTGCCTGGATGTATAACTATTCGCTGGGGATACAGCGGCATCCGGAAACGGCTGCGTTCAAGGAAATCGTTCTGAAGCCAACCCCCGACCCAACAAAAAAAATGACCTTTGCCAAAGGGTACTATGAGTCGGTGTATGGCCGAATCAACAGCGAGTGGAAATGGGAGGGTACCGGCTGGAACTATAAAACAAGCCTGCCGCCCAACACGACCGCCACCCTGTATTTGCCCGCTCAACGTCTGTCGCAGATCAATGAGAACGGCAAGCCGATTGCGCAATGGAAAGGCGTTCGTCAGGCAAACGGTCAGGTTATGATTTCGCTGGGTTCGGGCACCTACTCGTTTACCATTCGCAATTGATCGCTGGCGTTGGTGGGCGACCAGGTTTTTGGCTGAAACAGGTTCCGCGACGAGGTCAGGGATACTGGTCTACCGCTGTGGGGATAACTGGTGTTTCATGACATCCCTGATCACCCGCCACACAATGGCCGGCCTCATCAGAGACTGAGGGCCACGTATCAGGTTCATCACGTCTAAAAAAGCGCGGTAAACTACGGTGTCCCGATGTGTCGTGCGGTGTACGGCTTTCACGTACCGGTTCACCAGACCGATACCGGGGGGTCTTTTCCCCTGAACCCCTGGATACCGAAAGTCTTCCCCGGTTGCGGCCTGCCAGGGAATGGCCACTACGTCGGCTATGCGGTTGAAATAGGGTTTCCATAAGTTATCCAGTGTGTCGGCTTTTTGCAAGCACTCATCCATGGCCTGGGCCTGCAGAACAGCCGAAGTCATACCCTGTCCGAAAATAGGATTGAAGCTACAGACCGCATCGCCCACCACCAGGTAGTTGGCAGGAAAGGCCCTAAGCCGTTCAAAGTGCCGGCGCTGGCTGGCGGCAAATTTGTAGGGAACAATATCAGATACCGGCTCGCACTGATCAATCATATTAAAAATGTCGGGGGCGCACAGGCTTTTTGAAAATTCGATGAACCCGGCTTCATCGGTGGGACACGTATCTTTTAGCAAACCTGATAAGGTAACGATCCAGCGGTCGTCTTCGATGGGGAACATCGCGCCCGCCCGCCTGTCGTGCGGTGGTTGGGGGGCGATCATGATGATCTCCGTCTCGTTAGCCGGAGCGGGCTTTCGTTGATACAGGCGGGTGGCATAGCTGAGGTCGATCTTTACTTCTTCTTCCGGGGGTTTAGCATACCCTAAGGTCGTTAGCCAGCGCAGGGATGCGGAACCCCGTCCGCTGGCATCAACGATAAGGTCGGCCATGAGCTGTTCCCGCTGACCATCCTGCGTTCCGGTCTCCAGGTCAACGCCCGTAATACAACGGCCTGACGCGTCGCTTATCAGCCCCCGCACCAAACAGCCCGCCCGCAACGTAACAGCAGGCAGCTGCAGGGTACGCCGACGTACGTGCGTCTCCAGCAAAGGGCGGCTCATCAAAAGGCCATTCAGTCCGCTGGTAAATTTCTTTTTGTACCCGCCAAAATGATACCAGCGCATGGTTTCCCCCATATCGCCAGCCAAGGCTCCGTCGGCAACGAGTTCCTCACTAATGCCGGGGTAATAGGCTTCCAGGGTAGTTCGTCCCTGAGCGAGTAAGCCGTGGAGGTGATAGCCCTGGGGGACACCTTTGCGGGGTTTTGGGGTATCGACCAGCTGGTCTTTCTCTATAAGGATAACCCGGTTAAAGTGCCCGGAGAGAACCCGGGCGGTAATGAGGCCTGCCATACTACTTCCAATGACGATAGCCTGATCCTTTTTGTCGCTGTTATTCATGAGTGAATACGAAGAGTCGTTAAGGGTTGGATTGCGCGAAGAGATAGTAAATACCCGGATACCGGGGTAGTATCAAACAAAGTCAGTGCCTGCTAAAGCTAGCGGTTCTTGCTTCGACTGGTTCCGGCAGCTTAGCGAAGGGTACTATCATTTAGTAACTGGTAATTTGAATTCGGGCTTAAGCAGCCTCTTTTGGCCCGTTAGGGCCCAAACAGCGCAGCGTCGGTAGGACTCGCCGGGATGAACATAAAAAAGGTCTGCCTTTTCCGGCAGACCACATTTGGGACACGTTGCTGGTTGAAAACCCGTCTAGGTGTTGTTGGTGCTGGCCAGCGCCCAATAGATAAGCACTGGCTGAAAAAACAGACGCGTGAATCGTTTCCGGTCGGTGTCCAGACCAAAGGCACTACGTTTGTTGACAAACTGAGAAATGTTGCCGGGGAATACAGCCGTGAAAAAACTGGCTGCTACCTTTCCCACGGTCTGCTCATGCCGGTCGCTGGCCAGGATCAGGCTGCTACCCAGGGCAATTTCGGCCAGACCCGAGTACACCACTGTATCATCGATGGGTAGCGGAACCCAGTCGGGAACCTGGGCCCGGAAGTCTTTCCGGCCAACGGTAAGGTGGCTAATGCCCGCAAAAACCAGGGTGCCGCCCAGCATGAGCCGGGCCATTTTCTTAACTGTCTTCTCGTTCATGATGCGTTTGAGTATAGTGAATACAGGTCCATTTCTGGCCGGATCAGCGGCCGGGTGAGGCCAGCCCGCTCGATTTCTATATAGAAGCGGGTTTGTGTGCTTAGGGTTTCGACCGATACACATGATACCTTTTCTCCCCGCCTGATCGGGTTAGTTTGGTAGTTGTCGGGCCCTTGGTTCAGGTCCGCTTTCCGGACCGGGCTAGAGCTTAACGACGATGCTTGCTCCGGTCCCCGTTGGCACTACACTGACCGAGTAAGCGCGGTTGGCCTTTATGGCGGGATAGAGCCGCAATACACTCTCCGCGCAGGCAATGCCCAGGGCTGAACCCAGCAACACGTCGGACAACCAGTGGGCACCGACGTACACACGTGAACCTCCTGTAATGACGGGCAGGGCAAAAAACACGACTTTCAGTGGCACCGACTTCACCTGTCTGGCCAGGACCCAGGATGTCGCTACAGAGAGCATGGTATGACCGGAGGGGAAGGAGTGGAAACCGGCATCGTTGGAAAACGGATCGAAGGCAAGATGGCCGAGCTGGCTACCGGGACGAGCCCGGCCCACGATCTCTTTGGCTGCCGTTTGAACCAGCCCCGAGGTAGTAACCGACGCAATGACCATCAGGCCCGTATCCCGGAGCCATTCGTTTTTAGTCACGACGCCACTGGCCCAAAGCGCCATCATAACCGGGTAGTTCGTTGTTGGCTTCCCCAGAAAATAACCTACCCGTTCCAGTTTATCCAGACCCCTGGTATGGTTCTGCTGAAGATAAGTCGATAACCTTTCTTCGACCAGCAACGCTGAGGCCGAAATAGCCAGCGCCCCGCCGAGCCGCAGGAAGTCCCTTTTCTGCCAGTGTACCGGCTGGACATAGGTCAGGAGTATCGTCTCGCCCGTGTTCAGGCCGTCCCGCGCAATCCCCCTCAGCAGGCTGGTCCGAACGACCGGGGGCTTGTCAGTAATGGTAGAATCCTGAGCGAAAAGAACGGTAGATGACTGAATCAGCAGGGCCACTACGGCGACGTAGTTCGCAGACATAAAGACTTGTTTAACGTGTTTCTGTAAACGCATTGAGACGTGTATTCGAATTGGTATAGGGCGCTTGCACGCCCGGATTAAAGCTATTTTTCGGAGGTCACGAACACGACCAGAAACGCCAGCACCGACGTAACAAAGCCAAACATGAACACATTGTAGGTTATGCGCAGTAGCTTGTATTTCTTGGCCAGGACCAACCCGAGATAATAAATGTCGCGCGTCATGCTGCCATACAGATAGCTGTTATCTTTCATAAGCTCCTGAATGCCCCACTCAAATTCGCCCAGGCTCATTTGGTGAAAATTGCCAAAGAACAGCAGATTTCCTTTCTTCTGCTGGATGTCTTCGTGGCTGAATGTCCCCTGGGTTATGTTGGGCCGCGTGGCCAGGATGGCGAAGATGATGGTCAGCATCGACGTGGTCAGGAACAGGGCGGTTGGCAGCATCAACGCGGGGTTCTCCTCAATGCGTCGCGGTAGGATCGACACGAGTACCGACACCATGATCGAATTCACCGAAATCATGATGTTGGCCTTACTGTCGGCAATTTCGCTGAGCCGCAGGTGATTGGTAGAAGTTGTCCGGAACATGGTTTCAACGCCCCGCTCCGTTTTAGTGTCTTTTCCTTTTCGTCCGTCGCCAGCCGCGAACTCCGGAGCCGCTGCCGGTTCAACGGTTTTATAGGAGGCTTCTGCATCAGGACTGGCCACGGCTTCTTTCTCCGCCCTTTTCTCCAGCAGCCGATTGAGGTTGTTGGCCTGTCCCTGGCTGAGAAGTGTTTGCGCAAAGTCAGTGTAATACGGGTGGGATTTAAGCAGATCGATGTTCTGCTGCCGCCAGTCGCGCCCCGAAATGTGGGTGCCCGTCAACGTTTCCTGTTCGCTGCGTAACTGTTTCTGTTTACTGTTGTAGTCCGTGCTGCCCAAATGGAACAGGTCGGCATCACACAGAATTTCTTCAAGCAGATTAGTAGGCGATTGCGGCATTCGGGTTGCGCGGATGCAATGTTTCACCTGTTTGACCAGCGCTGCCGGTTGATCGAGCGATTTCAGAAAGGTCGCGGCCAGGTCGGCACTGCGTTTTTCGTGCTCCTCGGGCGACCCCACCAGATACCCGGTATCATGAAACCAGGCTGCGGCCATAACCGCCAGATAGTCGGTTTCGGAGAGTTGATAATGCCGGGCAAACTGATCTGTAGCCCGCACTACCTCTTCCGTATGAGTTAGGTTATGAAAGTGTAGGTCAGGCCGGGCATGTTGGTCGAAATAGTGGCGAACGTGGGCTTCGACCTGGTGTAAAAGGGAGGTAGTCATAAAGGATGTAAGTAAGTCAAAATCGAAAACCCAGCGATACATACGGCAATACGCCTTCGGTCGAAAATCCGGCTGTGGCTGTCAGGACGAGCAGGCTGGCAGGAGTTACATACAGGCCTGCGCCATACCCATCGTGCCACGTTCGGGAGTTTTCGCCCCGTAGCCATACCCGCCCCAAATCGTTAAAAGCCAGTAGCCCGACACTGCCCGGAAACAGGAACGACTGAAAATCAAACAGTTTAATTCGCGCTTCCAGGTTGTAATAGATCAGGTGATTACCGGCAAACCGGTAGGTGCGAAAGCCACGGAGGTTATCCTGCCCACCCAGGTACAGGAGTTGATAGAAGGCTGGATTGCCGTAGGTTATCCCGCCACCAAGGCGGTTGACCAGCACGAAGCGGGCGGCCTGACTGAAACTGGTGTAGATAGCCAGTTCCGATCGTAGCTGGGTAAACTGGTTGCTTTGCTCACTGAAGCCCTGAAGCCCCAGCAGCGTCGTGTTCCAGTAAAAACCCCGCGAGGGTTGCACCGGGCGATTTCTATTGTCGATTACAAGTCCGGCCTGCAGTCCTCCATAGTTTTCCCGTTGTTTAAAGTCGGCCGGGTTGTCAAGTTGGCGCAGGTAGTCGTTGATGAATCGACCGTTATTTTCTTCCTCGTGCAGGACAAAGTGCTGAAAAACCGGCCCGATCGACCCTTCCATATGGGCACCCAGCGACCGCTTCAGCATCGTCGACAGGGTTATCAGGTTGTAACGGGTGCGGTAATAACGAATCCGTCGATTGCGGTCGTAAACGCTCTCGTTGCCGGCCCCGAAGAAGTTGGTTACGTTATCGGGCGCTTTGGACAGGGCGTTGATCCATAGATCATTCTTGCCAATCAGGTCGGTGAAAATACCATCGTATTTGATCGACATCGCTTCGGTAGCCAGTGCCCGACTGATGAGCAGGCGGTTCATGGCGGCATAGGGCTGCTTTCGAAATCCCTGTTTCGTCCACTGTACGCCGGCTCCGAGCAGGATGCCGTCATCCAGATTGTACCCGGCGGTGGCCAGGGGCGCTACCCGGTTGTACCTGAAGGCGTGGGGGTCATACTGGTTCACGGCCTTGTCGGCCGACAGACGCAGCTGCGCCTGGTGCGGGCCGGGTAATATGTTGGCTTCTGTGCTCAGATCGTAGATAATCGGTTTTCGGGGGCTACCGTCTACGCTGAACACATCGGCCCCTTTGCCACCAATGAGCCGAACGGTGATGGCGCTGCTGCGGCCACTGACCTCAAACCGGTCGTCGCCTTTCTGCCCGTACAGCCGAACTTCGTGGGTCACCGATGCATCGAACACACGTCTGTACAGCCGCTGCGCCACCGACCCATTTTTAGCTACCTTGAAAACCGATATGGCCAGATGATCATCGTCGAGGTGCTCGATTCGGAATAGTTCGGTCTTGTCAGAGCCGGGTATGTCAACCGATCGGCTGATGAACCGGTAGTATTCCAGCCCCTTATCCAGCAGCCAGCCCCGACGGATTTTAAGCGTTTGAAGCAGCTTTTTCCCGGATTGCGGCCGCAGGGTGTCCGGCAGTTGACGAATAGCCTGTTCCAGCACATCATCGGTCACGGAATCGCGCAGGGCGGTGATTTCGGCCATCCAGTCCTGTACAGTCAGGCCGTTCAGGAACAGCCGATCCACGTAGCGGCCATTGAACATAAAGCCATTGACGTTGGCGAGTTTATTGGTAAACCCCTGAAATTTAGGTTGCAGCCAGGGTAAGGAGGCAATGGCGGGTAAGAGGCCATTGGTCCGAAAAAATACCTGATCACGATCGCGGGGTATGGCATAAAACTCTTTACCCGTTGCCGTTTTACGGTTTCCCCACCGCCACTGATCTTCGTGCCGGTCCCAGTCGCCGATCAACAGGTCGAGCATACGAGCGCGCAGAAAAGCCCGCTGGTCAATACGGTTGTCGTTATCTTTTTCCAGCGCGTCGATGACTTTGTCGGTGCTGATCGACTTGCCCTCGCCCGGACTACGCTCCTCGAACAGGCAGACGGTATTTCCGAAATCGGCCTGGTAGATGCCCAGGGCCGGATCGTTGGGAACAAATACGAGCCGGGGGTTGGCGTGTGGTATGCCCAGGGCAGCTGCCAGTACGGGCACCGCCAGGGGGGCAAAGGGATAACCCGCCGAGATTTGATCCTGCAACACATCTTTGGCGATGGTTTCGCGCAGGGCTTCCGGGAGGGCGTTGGCCGGATCTTTTTGTACACTTCGTAACACCCACTCCCGACCGCTGGTGTCGGCGAGTCGCAACGATTTCGTTTGTTGCCCTCCGCCCCGCTGGAGAATGGTGAACCCGCCCTGGGTGCGGGTCAGGTCGAAGACGGGCAGCGTAACCGGCGTAGCCCATTCGGTGCGGTAGTTAGTACCCAGCAGTACCCGCTGCACCCGCCCCACGCTATCATAGCCCGACGCAATGGGTATACGGACGTGATCGGGCCAGGCGGGCGGCCCGCTACGGCTCTGTTTCCGATCGTCGGCAGGGGGTAGGGTAAATAGCGGAGTCGTGTACACTTCGGTGGGTTCAGCCCGTTCATCAACGGTAAAATACGTAGCCTTGACTGTGCCATCCCGCATCTCGTCCAGCACGACATAACCCCACTCTCCACTTACAAACCGGGCCAGTTTTCCGTTTTTCACCCGCTCCCGGTTTATCCCCGACCCACTAACGATGTAGTTGCGCGGGCCATCCACGATATGTTGCAGCGCGTGGTCATGACCCGATACGAATACCACGTTGGGCGCTAACGCCACGGCGGCTTCCATAACCTTGACCATGTGTTTGTAGGTCGGGTTTGGTAGATCCTGAATGTTGCCGAACACCCCCCGGATCAGCGGATAGAGTGAGCCAATGACCGGCAGGGGCACATACAGCTTTGACGAAAACTCCGTCAACGGGAAAATATGCTGTTTCAGTGTATAATAACCACCATGGATGCCGTAGCTGCGGAAGGGGTGGTGGGTAGCCAGAACAATGCCCTTTCCTTTGTTACGATACGCAATGTCGGTCAGCCGGGTGATCAGTTCGTCTTCGGTTTGACAGGCGCAGTCCGAATTGCTTCCGGCAGCGGTCGACCGGCCGGGTTTCTCATACGGATGCAGCCACCATTGGGTGTCAATGATAACCAGTACCAGCTTGTCGCTCAGGTGAATCTCCTCCGGACCGGGGCAACCGCCGGCGGGTAGCAGCCGAATGGAAGGCACCTTCAGGCTGTCGAGCCATCGACCCTGTTGCTTTATGCGCGCCCAGCCATCGGGTCCGCCCTTGTCCCAATCGTGATTTCCGGGAATGAACAGTACCTGCGACGGCTGCGAGTTTCCACCCGGCCTGGATTGGTCCGGCCGGACCAATCCAGGCCGGGCCAATCCAGGCGGGACCTGATAATTGAGGATAGCGGCCAGCGAATCGTAATCGGGGCTGGTTTCGTCCGACAAACCATGGGGATATACGTTATCGCCCAGATAGAGCAATGTTGTCCGTGAATTGCTGAAATCATAGCGCATACGGACCGCATCGACAACCGGATTTTTGCCCTGACGCAGCCGCCCGGCATCGCCAATCAAAATAAGCCGGTGCCTGATCGAGTCAGCCGGTACCGACTGGGCCGACACGGCGCGCATCCCGCCTAAACTGCTTACCAGCCATACCAGCCAATAACTGGTAGTCAGGGCTATTTTCATGCGTGGGCAGGTTCAGGATAGAGGATATGCAACCGTAGTGCCTTGAGGTGAACGATACCCTGCATGGGTTCCAGATTCAGATAATCCAGCCGGTCAGCAAGTTGACCATCGGCCTGGAGCTGGGCAATATAAGGAAGATACACCGCCAGTTCAGACGTGTGGCTATATACCAGCGCAATGGTATCTGGCTGGGTCAGTCGTTCCTGACGGCCGTCGACGACCGCTTTATCGATCCGTTTTTTCAGCACCTCATACCGAATACTATACGAACCCTCGACGTCCAGCCGACGCTCATCGTGGCGGAAGCTAATGTCGACGGGGTGATTATGGGCCAGAATGAGCTGCGTTGTCTGTAGGGGCAGGGGCAGGCTGGGCAACAGCTGGTGGGTTAGCTGGGCCATCTGCACCATGGAGGTCAATTGCCACTGACACAACTGCTGAACAAGTGCTGGCTCAAACGACAGGTGGGGCGCAATGGACTGGCCCACATACATCGTATACTCTGTACCGTCCGTACGGTAGCGTTCAAAGTAGTGGGGGTGAATCCGTTGCAGCTTTTTCTCTTCGTTGTCGATGTATTCGTTTACGGTCACGTTTAGCCAGTCCATACTCCGTTCGTACCGCTTCACGGCCTGGTTGAATAAGCCCGTATCCGGGTCTACCCGCCTGAAATAGGCCTGAATAGTGGACTGTAACAGGGGGTGATTGGCTTCCAGTATTCTGAAATATGAATTTATCTCCCGTTCGAGAAACAGGGTTATCTCCTGTTCCTCTTCGGGTAAGGGCCCTGCCAGGAGCTTATGCTGACACTGGAAACTAGCCACCCGAAGTTGTTCGGGCCTTTCTGAGCTCGATGGGAAGTTGGGATCGGCAAACAGATTTTCAACAGCGGTCAGCTGATTGGCCAGATCAAGCTGGGTGGCTTTATGCCGTTCTACCGATGAGTTCCGGATGTCGACCGCTCCATAGAGCGGGTACACCTGCTGGAACCGCACGGGAATCGTGTCGCTCCCCGCCGACTCACTCTGGCCCCGACGCAGATACTGCCAGGCGGTTTCATAAAATTTCCACTCCACCGAGGGTTGTAACGACGTAAATTTTTTCCGTATAAGCTGTTCGAGGTTTGATTGGAATTGATTGAGCTGGTACCGCAGTAATTCCTGAATGAGCGGTATGATCTGTTCGATTTTAGCGAGTACGTTCTCGTTAAAGGTGTCGGCTCGCGGGCTGCCCATTTCCAGTATGCCCAAAACCTCCCCGCCGGATGAGATAGGATACATCAGAAAACTGCGGTATCCCTGATCGTTCAGCATCTGCTGCTTTTCGGGCGAAAGTCCCTGTAGGTCCGGGAAAATGTGGGGTGATGGATTGCCGAACAGGTGCGTGATCATCTGCTGGGCTCTGTCGTCGGTAAAGAAATCCGGATCAGCTTCGGCATGGCGCAAAAAAATGCTCCGGGTTTTGCTGGCGGGATGGGCAACGAATTTGCCGTTTACCTGGGGCAGCGGTACGATACCGATCTGGAGATTGGGTTGCCCGCACAGATTCCGCAATGCCGACTCGAACCGGTGATAGATGATGGGTTCGGTATCGGAATGCAGATGGGCAAACACATCCTGCAATTGCTGGATAGTCTCTGCTTCGGTTATGTCTTCCAATTGAAAGAATGAAAAACCTTCGAACAGGAATGCGTCAACGGGTAAGGGCTCCACATCGTCGGGCAAGGGAGTCGCGTCCCTGGCGAAGTCGATCCAGGCAGACTCCAGGGGCGGTAAAGATCCGTCGAGCCGGGGTTCGGTAAACGAGGCATTGATGTCCAGGCGGTAATACTTAACCAGTCCCTTCTGTTTATGCTGAAAATGGAAGGAGGGAGCGGCAGCTTCACTGGTTCGAATACCGTAGCATTTCTCAAGGATAAGCTGATAGATGAAGCGTTGCCGTTGCTGAACGCTGATTTGATTTGGCAGGTCGACCAGAAAATTAGCCGTCTGCGTAACTAACTGCTCAAAAGCGTCTGAGACGTGAAACATTTTTAGCGGTACCGATGTGCCAAACGCATACGGAATCGTACGCTTTGTCGGGTCGAGCGGAAGCACGACCACGGTTGCCAGTTGGAAAAGTTTCTTCAGTTCCAACGCATCGACCGGCTGACCATGCCCGTCTTCCTGGTCCTGAGCGGTGCTGAATTGATCGATCAGGTAGTTGTATAACTCAAACAACCCACTGGTTGTCTGGTAGGTGCGTTGCTGCGCTTTCAGAAAAGCAATAAACGGACGAAATGATAAGCGATACTCAATGGTTGATTCACCGAGTTGAGGAAGGGTATAAATTGTATCCATATCCACGGGAAAAGATAGTCAGCTACGCTATTAGTCTCATCGGGCTATAAGCCTGATAGCTTAACTAGGTAGCTTGTAGACAGGAAACCAAACTTTTAATCAAATGATTTAAACGTTCGATTAAATTTTTATCCATTTTCCTTTCCGTGTCAACATACAGTACTTATAAAGAGCGTACTACGTCCAGTTTGACTCACTCATTACTATGAAAAAGCAGGGTATTCAGGTTTGCTCTGGCGTGTGGGCAATAACCCTTACAGACTGAGCCACCCATCAAAAATGTCCAATTGAAAAAATAATAAACGACTGATAGCGAAGTACTAAGGGGCAGGGGCGGCAGGGCTGGAGCCAGGCTATAAGCCGATCCTGCGTTGGGGTTCACTGTAACTGAAAGTCGGGTGGCTGATTGTAGCAATGGAGCTAGCCATACTTGGGTGCTCCTGACTTTTTAAGGCTGGATTATTTCCGGAGTGCCAGCCGTTCGGTCGGGGTGGCTGACGACGTTTTCAGCACGTACTGAGCCAGAACCGGGAAATGGTCAGAAAAAGAGATGCCGGATAAGGTCTGGCATGCTTCAATATGCCAGTCGCTACTTACGAATTGCTGGTCTATCCGTACACAATACGGATACCGATTGAGGGTAAAGCCCATCCCGACCCCCGCTTCTTCGAAGGCATTTCTGAAGTTTTGAGTCAACTTCCCGTAGGAGTAACCCAGGGGTGTTTCGTTGAAATCGCCACAAATAATGACCGGATAACGGCTGCCTACCACATACGACTCTACTTCCTTCAGCTGGTCGTTGCGTTTTTCGAACCCTTCTTTCAAGCGGTCGAATGTGTCGAAGAGTTCATAAAAGAAGAGGCCCACATTGCCTGCCTGTAACGCATCCACCGCCTGGTCGCTGCGAACGCCCATCGACCATAGATGCACATTGACAACCCGGATGGTATCGGGTCCGTAAGCGATGTCGGCACATACAAACCCGTTGATGTTCGGGCCCTCGGCTCTATTCCAGATATGGCCGTACTGGTTGACAATCGGGTACTTGGAAAACAACGCCAGACCCACCTGCCGGTCCTTATCGAAACAGGTCAGCTTTTCGATCCTGGCTTCGTACTGGTTCTGAATCTGCGCGTTGGGCGAATACTCCTGAAAACAGGCAATGTCAGCTTCCAGCAAAGAAGCATCGAACTTCGCATCAGTACTAACGGGGAAGGTTTCACTGTTAAAGCTCAATACCTTCAGTGTGGCCGTCTGGTTCATACCTACGGGGGAGCGGCTGCTGCCGCTGATTCCCACCAGTCGTTTAACGACGACAAAGGAGAACAACACCCAGATCAAACCAGCCGTAGCTATCATTTTCTGTTGCTTGAAAAACAGGTAAACACTGGCAATTAACCCGCAGGGGATCACCAGTGGTAAACTCATCATGACAAAACCGGTTAGCCAGTGGCCATCTACGGGATAGTAGCAAAAGGCCATGGTAAAGAACAGAACGCTAAGCGTGGTGTAGGGGAGAGGAAACTGGCGGTATTTATCGTAAAACAGCCTGCCGGTGGTCCGGATCGTTTTCCAGGTGATGGAAAGACCCGCCAGGACGTAAGGTTTATAGTTGAGAAAATTCGCCATAAGTTGATGGGTATAATGAACAGGCAGAAGCTCCGCAAGCGGGGCGCTATTTCACGTCGAAACGGGCATCGCCAATCTTGAAGCCTTCTGCATACAATTCCACAGTGTAAGTGCCTGGTTTGTAGGCGGCATCGCGTCGGAACAGGATGTCGACCCGCTGGTCCCTGTTCTCGTACGGTATTGTTTGCCGGGTGCTGTACCCGATTTCGTTCCCGTCGAACATTACCACCCCGCCAATTCCGTTTTCGCTGACAACAGCGCCGTTGGCATCCAGCAGACGAACGTAGATGTCTTTGCTGTTTTGTAGGGCCAGTGGGTTGGACGGCAGGATGAAGCTTATCTTTAACCGATCGATGCGTCCCGCTTTGTAGGAGCCGCCCCGGCGTTCTTTTCCGTTGGTGGCCACGGCCATCACCTCCACATTAACGGCTTTCACGGTAGCACCCAGCGCCACCTTGTCCTGCAGGTCGGCATTTTGGAGGGAGTATTTAACGAGCGTCTGGGCCAGTGCCGCCTTTTCATATTTAAGCCCTTCGTTCTCGCTGAGGATGCTTTGCTTTTCCTCTTCCAGCACCCGGGCCTGGCTCAGCAATGAACCGTTTTCCGCTTTCAGTTTGCGAATGTCGGCTTCATTTACCGTTAGGAAGTTCCTGTAGTCGCTGATTTTCAGGCTGTACTTCTGAACAGAAAAGGCAAGATCGGATTTCAGTACCTTCTTGTCGGTCTCCAGTTGCCGCCGGATCCGCTCCAGCTCGGTGACACTGCCTCCCAGCATACGTACTTCGACGATTTTGCGGTCCAGCACGTCGGAGATAGAATCGAGCTTGACCTTGGTGGTGGCAAATTGCTCTACTTTAGAGGTCAGTAGTTTCTGAACTTCCAGGTTTTCATTCCGGGAGCCAATGAATAAATACGCCAGCAGCGCCAGAATTCCCATTAAGGCCCCAATCGTCATGTTCACCGCGCCTTGCTTCTCATTGGTGACGTCAATATCCATGATCCAGTTCTGTAGGTAGTGGACAAAGGAACGACACCCACCTTAAGCACGACTTAAGCTGACCTTAATTTCACCTTAAAATGGAGCGGCACTGGGTAAGGTCAACAAAAAGGTGGTGCCGCCGGGTGTCGAACGCACCGAGATGTCACCCTGGTGAATCTGAATGATCTGGGCGGCAATGGCCAGCCCCACACCATGGCCGTTTATCGACTGGGCGGTGGCATTGCCCCGGAAGAAAGGCTGAAAAATAAACGGCAGATCGGCGGCCGGGATCTGAGTTCCTTCATTGAAAACGGAGATCGTGATGCGGCCCCCCCGCGACTGGAAGTTGACTTTCGCCGTCTTCGAGGGCGAAAATTTGCAGGCGTTATCGATCAGGTTCATCAACAGCACCTGCAGGGATGCCCGGTGCCCCGGCGTAATCAGGTCTTCCTCATCGTCGGGAAAGTCGGTGAAGGTGAGCTCGACGGTGTAGTCCTCATGCCAGGCCTGCAGCTTGGTTTTTGTTTCCCAGATAAGCTCGTCGACCCGGACTTCCTCAAATGCCATGGTGTTGCCCTGAATCGAGGTGTTGGCCAGCTCCAGGAGCGCGTTGGTCAGCTGGATGAGCGAATGGGTATCCTCCTGTAATGATCGAAGGGTTTGTTCGTACACCTCCGGGTTACGCTTTTGAATCAGCGCCACATCGATCTGCGCGTTTATTTTGGTGAGGGGGTTCTTCAACTCGTGGGAAACGTTGGCGATAAACATCTTCTGCGTCTTCAGGGCCTGCTCGATCCGGTCGAGCAGCTGGTTGAAGGTGGCCACCAGCAGGCCAATTTCATCCGACCGATTCGGATGCTCCACCCGCTCCTGCATATTCGAAGGAAAAATAGCATTGACCTGCTGGATGATGCCCGACATGGGGGCCAGGGCCCGGTTTGCGAAAAACCAGCCCGAAATACCGAGTAAAAGCAGGGCCGCCAGGATCATGACCGTCAGAATTTTCTTGAGGTCGCTGAGCGCTTCTTCCCCCGCCTTATCAATACCACTAACGATCACCCAGTTACTGCTCTTGCCCCGGGTGAGGTGAATGGCTACGATCTGGTACTCGTCCCGGGATAGGAACAATGTCTGGGATGCCGAATCGAGCAGCGGAACAAACTGTTCGTGAAACTGGGTGTTGGCCGGATTGGTAGAAAAAAGCACCGTTTTATCCCGTTCGTTGTAAACAGAGATATTTTCGTTGAGCACCGGTTCTTTGTTATCGGCGTCGATGAGCCGCAATACGGTACTGTCGGTTTGTTTTAGGTCGAAAAGAAGCGTCGTTGTGGTAATGGCCCGGTCCTGCAGGCGTTTGTTGAATCGTTTTTCGAGGTAAAGCTTGCTGAAGAAATAAACGCCGAGCGCGAATAAGAGCAGGATTAGCGTGACCAGAAAGACAAATTGGTAGGTGAGCCGGGTCCGTATATTCGTCATTACTACACTAACTTAACAACATAGCCCATGCCGATCTGGGTATGGAGCAACTTGGGGTCGAAATCTTTATCTATCTTTTTCCGGAGGAAGTTTATGTAAACTTCAATGATGTTAGTGCCTGTATCGAAGGTCAGGTCCCACAGTTTTTCGGCCAGTTCCACTTTAGAAATTACCCGTCCCTGATGCCGAAGGAAATATTCGAGCAGTTGAAATTCCTTGGCGGTCAGCAAAATCTCCTTCCCGGCCCGTACCACCTTCTTCGTATCCGGGTCCAATTCCAGATCGGCAATTTTAAGCAGGTTGGCCGTTTGGGCGGTGCCGTTACTCCGCCGGGTCAGCGCCCTGACCCGGGCCATAAGTTCACGAAACTCAAAGGGTTTCCCCAAATAGTCGTCGGCGCCGGAGTCGAGCCCCACAATTTTGTCGTCTGTCGTTCCCAGCGCCGTCAGCATCAAAATAGGCGTCGTTACGTTCGTTGCCCGCAGCTTCCGGCAGAAATCAAGGCCATTCATTCCCGGCAGGATTATGTCGGATATAATCAGCGCATAGGTCGTGCGGGAAGCCAGTTGAAATCCCATTACCCCGTCATAGGCTACATCGACTTCCCACTGGTGCTCCTCAAGGCCCTGTTTAATACTCTGAACCGTTTTTACCTCATCTTCAACTAGCAGTATCTTCATGTTACGGTAATTTCTTTAGTTGAATATATAAAGGTAATGGAATAGGCAGATTATTCGGTCAGGGCCAGCTACCAGGGCAACGCCAGCGGGTGCGCTGATTGCCCGGCTGCTGGTTTGCCCAGGTCATGAAGACCCTGTCGACAAGCCGCAAACGGGCAGTTCCTGAACTCAACCGGAGGACTGGCCGGAGTCACGGAGCAGTAGGAGGGAGGTTACGGGAAAACCCCTGATTGCCGGGATGAACGCTGGGGTTAACAGGGGTATATAAAACGACGAAGCCCGGATTCATCACCGGGCTTCGTACCATATCGGTTCCTTATCCGATACGCTGGAATAAAACAGATGGATGGCTTATTGCTTCGACACAGAAAACTCAACCGTGTAGTCGTTCAGCTCAATCGTCTTGCCCACTTCGGGATAGGGGAGAACCTCACGCAGCGTCAGTTGGTAGGCCTGTCCAGCGACCGAAAACGATTTCTGGGTAGATTTTTCCGGATAAGCGGGTAATTCGACCGTAACGAGTTCTGTTTTGCCATCGTTGCTGGCTTCGAAGCTAACCGTTACGGCACCGGCCGTGATGCACCGCGCATTGATGGGGCACCGGCTGTCGGCAACCTGAGCTACTTTCATATCCAGCGCCGTTCCCGCTAGGCGAACGCTTTTCTGGTAGGCCAATGTTACCTCACTGGTCGATGCGGGATTAACGGTTTCTGCCTGATTACAGGCGTTTAAAACGAGGAGTAGGGCAATACTGAAAAAGGTAGTCTTCATTGTGTATTGATTGAATGATTTCCTCTGCATGACTCCCTCAATGGCCGTTTGGTTGGAAGAGCAGCTATTTTTAGTTTGCCACGCCGGCCCAGACCGCTACTTTCCTGTACCAGGTTCTGCTTTTTCGGCCAGTTCTACATCGGCGGCTACGGCGGGCCGCAGTTTTTCCCAGTGAAACAAAAGTTTGTTGTTTTCTGCCCAGGTGTTTCCTTTCTGCTCGGTCAGATGTACCAGCGGCATATCCCTGTACAAAGGCCGGGTAATGGCCACAACAGCATCCCAATAGCGCAGTGCCGCTTTCAGATGTTGGATAGCTGCCTGTTTCTGGTCTTTCCGACCCGTATGGCGGTAGGTCTGGAGGGCTACGGCACCTTTGAGCTTTTCGGCCAGATGCAGGCCCAGGTTAGCCCATACCTGCACGTCGGCGACTTCATAAAGCAGGGACCGACTGGCCGATGTCGTAATCGGGCGCACGAGTTGTAGAGCCTTCCGGCAATCGGTTTCCAGCATTTTCGCCAGGATAGGCGGTGTGACTTTTCCCGCCTGAAACGTGCCGCCGGCTGTCGTTACCTCAACATAGTCACTGACCGAAACGTAGGCTGGGTCCAGGGTTGGCTGGGTAATATGCTGGTTGACGGAGATGTAGGAAACGTTTTTGTTGGCGTCGAACGCCATCATCCCTTCGCTGTATAACGAAAAGTCCCAGGTGAAATCGAAGGCAGAAGCCAGTCGTAATGGCGTTGAAGAGGCCAGGGCATACGCTTCCAGCAGGGGCCCGGCCGAGGGCCCGTACCGACGCACAAATTCGGCCCTGAACACCGTGTCTGGTGTTGTCGGGTTGTACAGTAACCGGCCCCAGAGTTTATAAAATAGCCATTGCCGTTCGAACGCATACGTCCAGCTGACCGGGCCGTCAGGTTTGGTAAAGTAATCCCGGGCTGGAATGTACGTTTCCGAGCCTAGAAAATAACCCCCTACATACCCCTGATTGTTAGCCGCGATATGGGCCCGGACAAAATCGGGAACGCCCCACCGCAGACAGAAGAAATCTTCGTTGCGTACCGTCCAGGTAATTTTATAGGCGGTTGGCTCCGGTTTAAAATACGTATCGAACAACTTGCCGCCATGTACTTTGACCAGCGTAGGCGTTGAGTGGGCATGCGACCAGTTGTATTTCAGATCGGCCCAGATGGGCCCCTCGATGAACGCCAGCGCCCCTTCGCTTTCGATCGACTGACGGGTTAGCTTCTCGGTATCTATGCTGGTAATGCCCAGCGAACCCGTTGTACTGGAAAACGGGATACGATGAATAAGCTTGGTTTTTCGCCCGGCAAGCCGCATGCCATCAATAATGGTTGCTTTCATCCAGTCTTCGCGCTTCCGGGGGCTCATGCCGCCCATGGCCTCCCCCAGCGTCAGCCCAAAGCCGGTCAGGTCGGGGTATTCCTGCAGCACCTGCGTGACGCACTCCCGCGTGTATCGCCTGACAATGGCCGATGTGTCGCCATCGATAAAGTGGTGATGGTCCAGGTTGTTCAGCGCCGGGTTAACATTATAGGCTTTTGAAAATTCGGGGCTGGTGAAGATATTGAACGGGACAAGGTAGGTGTCGATTCCCCGGTCTCTGGCCATCCGAAAAATAGTCCGGAACAGCGTTTGCCATTCGTTCAGCTGCCGGTCATCGAATGGCGTCGCCTTCGGGAAATTCGTCGGCCTGATCATGAACGTATACGGGTGCAGGTTCCATAAGCTCAGCGCGTTGAACCGATTGGTAACCATCATATCCAGAAACGCTTGCCAGTAGAGGGTATCCCGGCACGTTTCATAGTGCAGATCCAGGGCAGCGCTGTGCCGATAGGTGTCCCAGGGCAGATCGAATTTGATGGCCCGCAACGGCAAATGTGGCTTTTCCTGTCGGGCGGTCAGTTTGGGCAGGGGGGTGCCGTTCTGGAGTTCTTCAACAATAGACAGGCTCCCGTAGATCAACCCGCCGGGATCGCCCCCCGTAACTGTCAGCCGGTTACCCTGCCGCTCGATGCGGTACGCTTCGGCACCCAGCTGCTGGTTGATGGGTGCCAGTTGAATGGTATACCCGGCCTGTTTGGCATCGGTGGTGAGGGTATACCCGCGGGCAGTCAGGGCTTTGGCTAGCTGGGCGGCCGCATACGCCCGTTGTCGGGAAGGGTCCCCTTGCTGGATGAACACGCGCTGGGCAGTACCGGAAAAGCTAACGCCGATCAGCAACAGGAGGATCAGGTGTTTGTATCGCTTGCCTTTACTTCGATTTCGATTGATGAGCTTTGGCGTACTGGGCAATGTCGATGAAAGGGGCCACCCATATGTCGGCCGTATGCTGGTTGAGGTAACGCACGAGTTTGTTGTGTTCGGCCAGGGCTACATTGAGCGAGTGTCCGCCACCAACGCCGTGAAAGAGAAAGACAAGGACCGAATTCGATGCCTGTGCCTTCTTCACCAGGTCGATAAGTTGCTCTCCCGATTCGCCGTTGATGGCATAGGAACCGATTTCGGCGAAGTCGATCCGGTTAATTGTGTGCATCTCGCTTTTTGTCCCCCGGGCCGCCACAAAATCACCGGCAATGGTTTTGTAGTAATCGACGTCCCCAATTTTGGTATCCCCGCACGGGTAAGCAAACGTGCGGGCGGTTTTTCCATCGAGGGTTTTTAGGAGGATGTTGGTCATTTTCATCTCATCCGTCATCCGCTGAACGGTATATGTACTCAAATCATTGGCAGGCTTGACCCATTCCCGACCCGGACGGTCGCCCGCGCAGGGGTGGAAAAGAGTGTGATTGGCCAACTCGTGCCCGTTGGCAGCCACCGACTTCCAGCGGGTGATGTTATTGGCGAAGCCGGGAAAGTAACCCGACAAGTAGAACGTGGCTTTCAGCCCCAGCGAGTCCAGTACCGGAACGACATGATCCAGGTGTACCGGCAACGCATCGTCGTAGGTGAGTGCTACCGCACATTTTTTTCCGTTCCACACCGATTGTTCCTGAGCATAAGTCAGCACGTGCGCCAGCATCAGCCAGCCTACTAAGATGATTCGTTTCATAAATGGTTAAATAGCCCAATAAAACTGGTCTACCCAAAAGCAGGGGTAGTGGTGCACTTACCCGGTTGCGAGCGGCCGGCTTTCACGTGTGTTAAAAGACCTTACCGGCTTACAACGAATTTTTTTGTACTGGTATCTAAAAGCCAACCAACTCCGGCCCTGCTATGAAACCTTATGTAGTAGTCCTATTTATCCTCTTCTCCGTTCAGTGCATGTCACAGTCAGTCCCCGGCAAAGAACGGCCGGGCTCCCTGCCGGGTCCCCACCGAAACGATTACCTTAATTACCACCAGATTAGTTTAAAAACGCACGATCTGATAGCCAGGTAGCAGTACGAGGATGCGCTGGTGCTGTACAAACAGCTATTCGAAGAATACGATTTTATATTCGTGCGCGAGTACAAAGTGGTCACTCAACTGGCCTTCTATCTGGGGAGATATAAAGAAGCTATTGTCTATTTAAAAAAAACAATAGTGGGGGGATGGACTAAAAAAAGCATTCAAAAAAACATATTGCCTGCCAACCTTATCCGGCATGCTGACGGGAAAGAAGTTGTCGGCCAATATGATTCAGTTCGAAAAATTGGCCAGCAACGAATTAATGTCGATGTCCGTACGAAAGTCCGGCATATGTTCGGAAAGGATCAACGAAAAGCGCTTGGTGCCTTATTTACGTTCGGTTCCAAAGCGCAGGATCGGTATGCCGAAAAAAGATTTGTCCCCCACAGCGAAAAGCAGCTGAAAAAACGGATCGCTATTAGCGACGCACATGGATTTGCCGGCGAAAAACTGATTGGTAACAGCATGTGGGCCGCTGTAATGCTGAGTCACCATAATTCAATCAGCCAGCGCTACGCGTTAGCCGACACGCTCTACCCATTTACCCGCCCGCGCTTAGTAAATGCCGTTCAGATGGGGCAGATGTCGCCCTACGAATTTGCCCTGGTGGATGATTGGTATGTAGCGGTAAAAAGTGGCCGAACCGAAAAACAGGTTGGTTTCTGGATGAGACATTAACGGAACCTGAGTGGGTAAACGTCAACCAGCGACGGGCGTCAATTGGATTGAGCCGGGTGGAAACGATCAATAGCCTGATGGCCATTGAACGACAAACGGGGATGGATTTTTTCTGCCGTTTCGAAAAAGGCAGCAGACAACGATCAGTAAATAAGGGTACATATTTTATCGGCGGAGAAGAACTGAAACAGGGCGAAAGGCTGGTCAGGCGTAGCAATGCCTGACCAGCCACTCATTCAATTCGGGATGCCTAGGCCGCTTTGGGTTTACGTCCCCGCGGTTTACCCGTGTAGGCTGGTTTAGGAGCCTCGTCTTGCAGCTTCAGTTCATAACCAACAACGCCTTCCTCAAAATCGACCGGCTCTATGGTGAACTTGTATTTGGTGAGGCTGTAATCGACCTCGCCGTTTTGTAAGATCAGTCTCAGTCCAATGGTATAACTCTTGGCCGCTTTTTTCAGCGGGAAGGCCTCTACGGCTGGATCGTGGGTAGGAAGCAAATAAAGCGATGTGATTTTTCGCTTACCGGCCGGCGTTCCAATACGGAAGCGCACAGAGTCGGCTTCCAGTTCTAATTGATCAATGGTTTTTGCGGGGAAAACCAGTTTACCGGTGGATGAAATAAAACCCTCCAGTTTGCGGGTTTTGGCGCTGGGTTTCGTGGTTTTTTCAACCAGATTCTCCTGTAGAGAAAAGAAACGAATTGATTTTTCTTTCATCAGACGTGTGTTAAAAATAGAAATTAAATTAGTTCAAGACCCTCCATCCACCTTATTCAGAAATAAAAATGTCAGCTATACAAGTGTGTATTCCTGTAACAAGCTGACCAAAATTTCAAGTATAACTATCGGTTTATGCAGAATAACTTATGAAGCAACAGGCAATTGGTAAATGGCGTTCATTTTTAGCTATTCTACCGTGAATAAGGAATAATGTCAGAATTACATATGGTTTTACCACTGACGTGATTTTGTCATTCCAACCCATTATTCATGTTCTTTTTTCGGAAAACCCCTTTTCCTGAAAAATAACGCTTGTGCTGTCAGTTGTATATACCTGATGGCACAAGCGTTTATGATACTAACGGAGGGCTTGGTTGTATAGCTCCTTGAGATGCCTATAGGTCGCGTAGCGATCGAATGTTTGTAGAATTTTTTATAAGGAGAATATTCGGTCTTTCCCGGTTACTCGGTAGTGTCGTTCTCGAACCAGAAGGTAGGAATGGTGACGGTGCCAAACCAGTAGGCACGCAATTGCTGAACATACGATTTCCAATCCAGGTACGAAAAAGGTTTGGGTGTGTAGGCATTTGCCCCGCGCTGGTAAGCTTCTTTCGCTTTACTATCTTCCTGGCTTGACGAAAGCACAATAACCGGCACCAGCTTACCCTGGGGATGCTGCCGCAGAAGCGACAAAAAATCAAAGCCGCTCAAGCCGGTTTGCAGGTCAATATCCAGCAAAACCAGACGGGGACCTTTGCCCTCCAGGCCTTCAAGGTAAGCCGCTGCCTGACTGAAACTCGAAACGTGAATGAAATGCGCTTCCGGAAAGGCCCGCTCGGCGGCTCTGGTGAGTATGTCCGAAATTGCAATGTCGTCGTCGACGAGGAGAATGGGAAATTGACTAGCCATATACGTAGTAACGACCAGGATGGGTTTTCAGTTGGTGATTAAGCTACTCTTCTGTAAAATTTGAGCATACGACACCCGAATCGGTGCCTAATGCTCAAACTGTCTGGCTTTTGCTCTGAACGACGGGGCTACCCGTTTGCCAGTTGAATCGTTGGGTTCAGTCCGAAACCATCCCGTAAGGCAATAAGGGCGGCATGATACCCGCACATACCGTGTACACCTCCGCCGGGCGGGGTAGATGACGAGCAGATATAAATGCCGGATGCACCGGTGCGGTAGGGGGTAAGACGTAAGGTGGGTCGGGTAAAAAGCTGACCGATGTCGATGATGCCGCCATTGATGTCGCCACCAATGTAATTAGGGTTCCAGGCTTCTACCTGAGCCGTATTCATCGTATGGCGGCCAATGATCCGGTCGCGGAAGCCCGGCGCAACCCGTTCTACCTGCTGCTCGATGGCGTCTGTCCGGTCCACCGTCGATCCATTCGGAACGTGGCAATAAGCCCAGGCGGTGTGCTTGCCCGCCGGGGCACGGCTGGGGTCGAACAGGCTCTGCTGGGCTAAGAGTACATAGGGGCGGTCGGGGTGTTGACCGTTGGCGGTAGCCTGCTCAGCGGCCGTGATCTGCTCAAGGGTGCCGCCGAGGTGAATGGTGCCGGCCGCATGGCACTCCGCTGCCGTAAACGGAATTGGCCCGTCCAGCGCCCAGTCGATTTTAAAGACGCCCATGCCATATCGGTAATGCGCGAGCTGTTTTCGATACAGGGCAGGAAACCGGTTACCAACAATCGAGAGCAGCTGTTTGGGACTTAGATCGAACAGCACAACCTTGCTGGATGGTATATCGGCCATAGATTCCACAAGATGACTGGTTTCGATCTGACCGCCCAGGGAGCTGAAATAAGAAGCGAGGGCGTCGGCTACTGCCTGCGATCCTCCCCTCGGCATCGGCCACCCCCGCAGGTGCCCCGCAGTCATGAGTACCAGCGCAACGGCAGCGGTCGTGAGGTTGGTCAGGGGTTGAATGGCATGAGCCGCCATACCAGCCAGCAGTCCCCGCGCTTCGGTGGTTTTGAACCGCTTCGCCAGTTGAGTCACCGGCAGCAACGCGTCCAGGCCGAAACGGCCCATGTCGACCGGGTGATCCGGGAATCGGAGTGGCCCCAGAATGTCGGCTGCCATCGTGGGCCAGTGCCTGACTGTAGCGTCGAACAGATCCCGATAGGCCTGGCCGTCGACACCCAGTCCCTGGGCAGTGTCGGCTACGGAGCCCCGTAGAACTGCCGCCGTACCATTGTCGAAGGGGTGCGCTGCTGCGGTGGGTGGGTAAATAAAGTGCAGCCCGTGTTGGTCGAGCGGCAGGCTCTGAAAGAAGGGAGAGCCGGCCGCCAGCGGGTGAATGGCCGAACCGATATCATGCACAAAACCGGGTAAGGTCAGCTCCGCCGAACGGGTGCCTCCGCCAATAGTGGGCTTTGCTTCCAGCACCAGCACCGACAAACCGGCGTGCTGCAGGACGATGGCGGCACTCAGTCCATTGGGCCCTGAACCTACCACAACGGCATCATAATCTGGTTTTGTCATAAAATTCAGCTTCCTGCGAAGCGCAAAAGTGCAAACCTCCATTGAGTTGTTTGCCCGGTTGAGCTACCTGCGTCCCAACCGGGGCAAGCTACAAAAAAGCGGCTAATAGGTGCCCGCCTGTAGTGTGCTTTCCGACAGGGCGTAGTGGCGGTTGATGCGGTCGAGCACAACGTAAATCGAATCGTTCTTTTCGTTGATGCCCCGTAATACGACTCGGTTGCCCCCGTTATGGGCCGTATAGCGCAGCTTCATCCGGCCTCGTTTGCCGTCTTCCCGCTTTGTCTCCGAGTCAATACCTTTGGTTCGGCGGGCCGAACGGGCAACGGGGGCAATCTTATCGTCTTCAGCGCCGATGTTGATTACTGGTTAATTGGATGGTACGGTAGATTTTCTGCTTGATTCGATTAGTCCGTATACTCCTGCGTGTAGATAGACTATAAGTAGTTATAGTCTATTGATTAAGTAGGTTTTGCAAATAAAGTGCATATTTGCATTCGCTTCCAAATTTTCGGGGCAAATAGGGGGTGATTCACCCGATTTTCTTAAAAGATTCTGGATAAGCCTACTCAGGTCAAACCAGGCCAAAATGTCCATTCACTTATAGATAAACCAAAAGCGGCAATGATCTCTAAAAAAGCGAAGTATGCCTTCAAGGCCCTGCGACGGTTGGCGCACTATTATGGGAAAGGGCCCGTGATGATTGCTACGCTCTCGGATGAGGAGCGTATTCCAAAGAAATTCCTCGAATCCATATTGCTGGATTTGCGTAACCATGGCATTTTGCAGAGCCAGAAGGGGAAAGGAGGAGGATACCTGTTGCGGGTCGATCCGGAACGGATAAATCTGGCCCAGATTCTGCGGGTAATCGACGGCCCCATTGCCCCGACCCCCTGCGTATCCAAAAACTTTTATGTTCGCTGCGACGACTGCGACGATGAAGAGACCTGTCTTATCCGTCCGATCATGGTACGGGTACGGGATGCGAACCTGGCCGTCTACGAAAACATAAGTTTACAGGACTTTGCCAGCAGTGATCTGACGCGCCAGGCCATCCTGGACGGTCCTGTTTCTTCGTGAGCACGCAACGGGGCATGAACACGAATGCGATGGCCTATTGACGCTTATGATCGGCCACCATACCCTGACAGAGCCAGGTAGCAAGGGCCTGCCGGTTTTGGGCCAGCAGAAACCGGCGCTGGTCCATCTTGTTCTGAATATTACCCAACTCGATAAATACCGTTGGTGCCTGACTGTTTCGGATAACGAACAAACTGCCCCGGCTGCTCACCCGCCCCAGGTAGGGCCGCGAGGGCCGGTGGCGTCTGTAATTGGCTAAAAATCCACGGTGAATATGCCGGGCCAGCCGTTGACCAGCCGCGCTTGCCGGGTGGTGGTAAAAGAAAACATCGATCGTTTCGCCTTTGCTCCGGCTGTCGACATGAATCGTGATAAAGCGCTGATACCGGCCTTTGTTGCGGGCAAACAGCTGGTTCACGGCGTTGGTGGTCTGGCGCAGGCGGGCGGTCTGGTTGCGGGGAATGGCTTGTTTCGGATAAGCCACTTCATCATAATCGATGGGCAGCACGGCCCCGTCCCGGATGCCGTCATTGCGGTCCTGAACGATCATGTACACGGTGGCTCCGTGCTGTAGTAACGTCCGGGCCAGACGTACTGTAACGTCATAGGCATACTCATCTTCGGGTAGCCGGTGAACCCCAAAGCGACCAATAGCCCCCGGGTCGGGCCCGCCATGACCCGATGCCAGGTAGAAAACGGCCCCGCTCAACTGCTTATCCAGCACGGCCACGCGGGCATAGCGGCTACCCAGCAGGGGCTCGTTCCTGACCATTGCCCTCCCGCTGCCGAGCGGAAGGCGCGGACTGGTACGGCTTTTCCTGACAACGGTTCGTTTGGGTGCTGCTTTGGCCCGACGACTGACGGGTTTTCGGCCAATTGCTTGCCGACGAACGACGGGTCGCCTGCGAACGACACGAGACCTTGCCTGCGCCTTCTTTTTGGCCGAAACGCGGGCTTGTTGCTTTGACTGACTGAGCAGGGAGGATGGCTCAACGGTGGGGAAACCAGCGATGGTGGTAAACAGGCTGGTGAGAAAAACGAAAAGAAAGACTAACTGCACTTTATTGATTTACGGGTTATTCGATTCACTGTACGACGGGCAACAGGGGCCGGGGTCAGCCAGGACCATCGTTTCCAGTTCAATATATTTCCTTGCTGCATCCGTCCAGCGACTGCCCGAACTCATTGGAAATTATAGGGCAAAACCGACTCTGGTCAGCGTAGCGTGCCGTCGTCTGGTTAGGCACTAACGCCCAAAGATCGTGGAAACGGTACACGACTCCGCCGAATTTCCAGGAATATGAGCGTACAACCCGATCGTGTCCCGAAAAGCGCGCAGGGGCGGGGCCACAATGTTGGTTTACCGGTTTATCCCGCAGGAATAAAAGCCGCCGACATCGGCTGCTTTTAGCCGACCAGGGGTTTATTTAGCACCATGATTCATTTCAAACGGTTAGACCACATCCTGATGTCAATTCCTGAGGGGCAAACCGCCGAGGCCCGGGCTTTTTACAGCCAGGTGCTCGGTTTGAGCGAAATTGCAGGCTACCATCCGGGTGGGGCTATCTGGTTTCAGATCGCCGATATTCAGTTGCACCTCCGCGAAGAAGCGGGCGGGAATCTGTCGGCCCGGCATCCTGCGTTTGAAGTCGCCGACCTCGACCAGGCCCGTCAGCGCTTGACGGAGCTTGGTGTCGCTATCACCTTTTCATCGGATATAGACGGGCGACAGCGGTTCTTTATCCGTGACCCATTTGGTAACCGAATCGAATTTCTGCAATACGATGAGGCTAAAACGCCGGTCTGATTTTGGCCAGTTGACCGGCTTACCGTCAGATCAGGCATTGATCAGCGTAATGCGGACGCCTTTTCTGAGTGTATTGTGCACCTCGGCAACGGTATCGGTATAGCGGATCAACGCGTCGATGGCATCGGGCGGGGCATCGGAAACTACGGTGGCTTTGTACTGAAAATTCGTACCCGCTTCGCCCACCACGCCAAATTCGCCGGTACACACTACTTTAACTTCCGAAACGGCAATGTTTCGCAGGGCGGCTTCCCGGTAAATATCGTTGCAGAAGCAGGTAGCAACGGAAAGCAGCAGGACTTCTGCGCCATTTACGGCCGATCCGTAGCCCGTGGGTTTGGCCGAAAGCTGGACTACTTTGATGTCGCCGTCGGTTTCTACAACGACCTCGTGATTTTCAAACCTGTTTTTGACGGTAGCCGATATGTCCATGCCAGTCAGGGGTTTTGATGGTGTATGTTGACATTTATCTGGGAGTTGGGTAGCGAACAAGGGGCTTATAAAACTACCACTCTTTGCCAGAATCGACAAGGATATGTGAGCGACTGGAATGCATCCCATTCCCGCTGACGTTTAGCTCAGGGCGTAAACCGGAACAGGAACAGGCATTACTTTTTTTATTCCTCCCTAGAACAACCGGAGCCGAACGAGTTTATCCTACATAGTCTCAGCCGCCGGGACTGTTTTTTGCCCGATCAACACCTGTGGGGCCTACTTTTTACCAATAACCGACACATAAAGCGCATGTCTACGAACGGCGACGATTTTACAATTGGGGTAGAAGAAGAATACCAGATCATTCACCCCGATACGCGGGAGTTGCGCTCTCGGGTGCAGGCCATCCTGCCCCAGGCAAAAGCTGTTCTCGGCGATCAGGTTACGCCCGAACTGTACCGGTCCCAAATTGAAATCGGCACATCGATCTGCCAGACCATTACCCAGGTACGCGAGCAGTTGGTACACTTGCGTCGTGAGGTGATCCTTGCCGCCGAAAAAGAGGGCAGCCGTATTGCAGCGAGCGGTACCCACCCGTTTTCGCATTGGAACGAACAGAAGCTGACCGTCAGAAAGCGCTATGCCGATATTGCAACGAGCTATCAGCAGCTGGCCCGTGAGCAGCTTATCTTCGGATGCCACGTGCATGTTGGTATCGCTAACCGGGAACTGGCCATACAGGTCATGAACCGGTCGAGGCCATGGCTCGCGTCGCTGCTGGCGCTCTCGGCAAACTCGCCCTTCTGGCTGGGTGTCGACACGGGGTATGCCAGCTACCGTACGCAGGTATGGGGGCGCTGGCCCACTGCGGGGGTTCCCCAGGTGTTCGGTTCCCTGGCGGAATACGAGGACGTTGTCAATCAGCTGGTGGCCACCGGGATTATCGACGATGCCTCCAAACTGTATTGGGACATGCGTCCGTCGACCCATTATAATACGCTCGAATACCGGGTGACGGACGTTTGCCTGACAGTAGACGAAGCCGTACTAGTAGCCGGATTGATTCGGGCGCTGGCAAAAACATGTGCCATGCAGGCGGAGCAGTTTGTCCCTGTTGCTCCCATCCGATCCGAAGTACTGCGTGCTGCTCACTGGCAGGCGTCCCGTTTCGGACTTGACGGGCAACTGATCGATACAACAGAAGGCCGGGCGGTTCCGGCGGGGACCCTGATCAATAAACTACTGACCTTCGTTCGGCCAGCGCTGGAAGAGTTTGGTGAATGGTACGAGATTTCCGGGCTGGTCAAGGCCGTACTGAAGAACGGCACCGGAGCCGCCCGCCAACGGGAGGCCTTTGCCAAACAGGAAAGTCTGGAGGACGTTGTCGATTTGCTGGTCGCCGAAACGGCCAAAAGTAACTGAACACCTGCCTGCATCACCCCAGCCCTGAGCAACATTATGCGTACCCGATTGGTTGTGCTGTCCCTGTTACTGACATCAGGCTCATTCCTGTTTGTCCGTTGCAGCGAAAAGAAAAAGACTACCCGCCCCGCTTCAGTAGATACGGCCCTGGCGCAAGCGCTTGAGCCCCCGGTCGGGATACCTGAGGGAACCGGTACCGGCTCGAATGATATGAGCCGAACAACCGGGGTGAAGGGCTGGCGGTATGAAAAAACGAAGGATAAGGCCGGGGCTCCTGTCTTCAAAGCGTCTATAAATGGGACTAATCTGCTTCAGTTCGACTATCCGTATGCGGGTGGCTCAACGGCCACGCTGACCATTCGGCAGGGGACAGGCGAGCCTCAGGTTTATATCGACGTAACGAAAGGTCAATTCAACCGAAGTTTTCAGGAAGGGAAGGCCCGTATTCAGGCCGACGCCAACCCGCCGGTCACCTACACGCTCTCGGCGGCTGCGAACGGGCGGGCCAATATCATCTTTATCGATGGTGCCGGGCGATTAATCCGGCAGCTGAAAACGGCCCGCAGCCTGCAGGTTCAGATTCAGTTTGCCGGGCAGCCCACCCGGTCAATCGAGTTCAGCACGAGCGGTTTACAATGGAAGCGGTAACAGACGCGCTTTCCCATGAAAATAAGCGAAATACGGGATCTGCCCGACAGGACGGGGCTGTTTGGACCAACGCGTCAATGGGTCACTGGCTGGATTTTTAGCGATACTGACCCGCTGCTCAGGAAACAAAGGTTAAAAAGCAGTTAAGCAGAGGTATCAATCAGCAAACGGATGTTTTCACTCAACGAAATGGAGGACGATCGGCCAGCACAACCTGGATCGTCGGCGGACGTAATGAGCCGCAAAGGGTTTTTGCAGGCAGCCAGCCGGGTTGTAGCGGTGGGCGTCGCGGGCGGAATCGTGGCTTCATGTCAGTCGGGCGGACAAACGCCGTCCTACCCGGTTCCTACCAGCAGCACCTACAATGGAGCAGGTGGTCAGCAGATACCAACGTCTCCGCCTTATTCTCCGCCTGCCAACGTGCCTGATGCCGCCGACAAACCCATCGAACTCGAAGCCTGGAAGTCCGACGCCGATCGTAAATCGGCCCCGGTGCCATCCCCCCTGCCCGATGAGGAGCGTGTGGGTTATGCCCTGGTTGGATTAGGGCACCTGACACTAGAGGAACTTCTGCCCGCATTCGGAAACTGCAAAAAATCAAAACCGGTAGCGCTCGTCAGTGGTAGTCCGGAAAAGCTGCACAAGGTGGCCAGGCAGTACGGCATCAAACCGGCCAGCTGCTACAGTTACGCCGACTACGACAAGTTAAAAGACAATCCGGAGGTACAGGTGATCTACATCGTGTTGCCCAACTCCATGCACGCCGAATTCACCATCCGGGGTGCCCAGGCGGGCAAGCATATTCTGTGTGAGAAACCTATGGCCAACTCATCCGCCGAATGCCAGGCCATGATCGATGCCTGTAAAAAAGCCAATCGGAAGTTGATGGTCGCCTACCGGATTCAATACGAGCCCTACAACCGGTACGTGCGCGAACAGCTACAGAAAAATGAATATGGTAAACCCAAGTTCGTCGATGCCTTCAATTGCCAGTCGTCGGCAAATCCCAAACACTGGCGGCATATCAAGGCCCTGGCCGGGGGCGGGGCACTGCCGGATATTGGTCTGTACTGTTTGAACACCACCCGCTTCATTCTGGGAGAGGAGCCAACCGAGGTGTTTGCCTACACCCACAGCGACCCGGATAATCCACTTTTTAAGGAAGTTGAGGAAGTGTGTTCGTGGCAGATGAAGTTTCCCAGCGGTCTGATTGCCAACTGCGCCACCCATTACAACGTACATGATTCCCGTCAGTACCGGGTCATGACCGAGCGGGGTTGGTATGAGCTGGAAAATGCCTATGCCTACACGGGTCAAAAGCTGACAACATCCCATGCCGACGGCCCTATTGTCCGGCAGGAAAATGTGAGCATTGCGCCAAAGAACCAGTTCACAGCCGAGATCGATTATTTTTCGACCTGCATTCTGGACGACATTGCGCCCTATTCCACCGGCGAAGAGGGGCTACAGGATCAACGGATCATGGAAGCCATCTACCAGTCGGCCCGTGAAGGAAAACCGGTCAAATTGCCCCGTATCGACAAAAAAGATGCCTTTCGTGGGCCGGAGCCTCAATTGCAGTGACCTCCCTCCCCAATGAGATTTGCTGTGTTGTTATAGCAGAAAACGGAGTTTCCAGCCTGGAAACACGTTCTGTTACACACATAACCAGTCTCAAACGCCATGAAAAAAGACCCAAAAATTCAGGAACGCGACGATGTTCGTCCAACGGAAGGGGAGCATAAATACGGTGATGTAGAATTTGCCGACCCAACCAACAAAAAGTATCCCATCGATACGCCGGAACATGTCCGCACGGCCTGGTCTTACATCAACCAGGAACGAAACGCCGATAAGTACGACGACAGCGAGGTGAAGATTATCAAAGAGCGCATAAAAAAGGCAGCTGAGAAACAGGGCGTCGCCATCGACGCCGATTGATGAGGTAAGCCTCGACGGGGCCGGGAAAGCCAATGGGATAGAATTCGCCATTGGCTCTCCCGTTTTTACGGGTCTGTAAATTCGCCCGGCGAAACTACGGTGGGGTCAGTACAGGAAGCGGATGTATAGGGTTTGCAAACAATGTGAATAAACGCGCTGTTCCGAAAATGATACCCACTGTACGTTGACGAACGATGCTGGTCTGAAACGTGAACTTCTCGCCGGTACAAATTGACCATCATTCCAGAAGTCAGCATGTTTGGTGCCGAGCCGAACAAAAATCCGGTTGCTGTTTCTGGCGAACGGAACTGTTCGGGAAGATGCCGTATTACAGTATTGGTTATCAGTCGTTAAAGCGCTAATGAACAAACATGCATCTGAAAGTTGTCCACGTTGCCAGACCCTTTTCGTCTGTAAGGTGAACTCGATCCGCTCCTGCGATTGCCAGCAGATTGAACTCACCCCCGATGAATTGCAGTATATTCGCGATTTGGCCAGGCTGGAGTACAATGACGGCTGCTTTTGCGTGACATGTCTTACTGCGTTGAAGGCACAGTCCCACGCCCACTTTTTAACTACAATTCGGGATGTTTGATCTTTCACCGGCTACCTGGTGCGACACATTTCTGTCGGTACGACCTATGGTCCTTACTAGTTTTGAATTTATGCCTCGCCCCGCCCAGCTACCGCTGGCGAGCCAGGTTGATCTGCGGCATGTGATGCGGCTGGCCCGGGAGAACGAATGGCAGTTTGACCGCCAACGGATCCAGTCTTTCCTTCGCAAACCGGAGCATGTGCTCTTGCTGACCGATGCCCAGCAACGGATTCAGTTTGTAAGTCATGGCTTTAGTACCATGACCGGCTATGCGCCCGAAGAAGCGTTGGGCCGGTCGCCGTCTTTTTTGCAGGGTACAGAAACCTCGCCCGAAACCCGGCAACGAATCAAGACTGACCTGATAAATAGTAGTCTGTTCGAAGGCGATCTGCTGAATTATCGCAAGAACGGCGAAACCTACTGGTGCCATGTAGAGATTCTGCCCCTTCGTAATCCGTTACAGGAAATTACGCATTATATGGCCTTTGAATGGGAAGTTGCCAACTGATGTAAAGCGAAGTAAGCTCCTGAAGCAGCCGATACGTGTCCCTGATGCGTCCTCATAAAACCGCTTTTGTAGAAACGGAGCGTGCTATTAGCATCCCCACGATAGCCGGGATGCTAATAGCAAGCTCCGTTTCATTTCGATATGATCCTGATTGACGTCAATGCACAGCAACCGTATCGGGGAGACGTATTTCTTCGAAAGGAATGTCGGGTGCTTCGGTATGCTGCCGACCGGTCCCGCCAGCGGTGTCGATCCTTAATAGCCCGCAGCCTGACCGTCTTTCCGCATCTCACTGGCACCCCAGTAGATCCGGTTGACGGGGTCCCACTGAATGGCCTGATAGCCACCAAAAAAGTCGGTTTCGGCCAGGTGGTGTCCCCGCCGTTCCAGCTCGGTTCGAACAGATGGCGCAATGCCACCTTCCAGCGCCAGTCGGCCACCATCTGTCATAAGCGTGCCCACCGGTTCGCTACTGCCGGAATGGCTGAAACGGGCGGCATCGCCCGCTTCCTGAACATTCATCCCAAAATCGATCAGGTTACAGAGCACCTGTACATGTCCCTGAGGTTGCATGGCACCGCCCATCACCCCAAAGCTCAGGAAGGGCTGACCATCTCGAGTAACAAAGCCGGGGATGATGGTATTGAACGGTCGTTTGCCGGGAGCGTACCGATTGGCATGGCCGGGCTGCATGGTAAAGCTTGTGCCCCGGTTATGGAACACGAATCCCAGCCCATCGGGTACCATGCCGCTGCCAAACTCCAGCATGTTGCTCTGGATGAGCGAGACCATGTTGCCCGCTTCGTCGGCTACGGTCAGGTAGACCGTATCGCCAGCGCGCAGGGCGGGGGCACCCGCATCCAGCCGCTCCGATGCTCTGTTCGAATCGATCAGTTTACGGCGATCGGTCGCGTATTGCTTGCTGAGCAGCCAGGTTACCGGCTCTTTGGCAAAGTCGGGATCAGCGTAGTAACGGGCGCGGTCTTCGAACGCCAGCTTTTTGGCTTCTACCAGCAAGTGAAGGTAGTCAACGCTGTTATGCCCCAGCTTTTTCAGGTCAAACCCTTCCAGGATGTTGAGCATCTGTAGTACGGCTATGCCCTGACCGTTGGGCGGAAGTTCATAAACGTCGTACCCCCGATAGTTGACCGAAACGGGCTCGATCCACGTGCTTTGATGAGTAGCCAGATCGGTCTTTCGCAGGTACAGACCCGCCCGGCGGGCATAGGCATCCATCGCATCGGCCAGCGCGCCCTTATAAAACGCATCCCGTCCACCCACGGCCAGCTTCTCGTACGTGTTGGCTAAGTCGGGGTTGCGGAACAGCTGTCCCTCGGTGGGTGGTTTATCGTCGATGAGAAACGTCCGGCGAAAATTGGCAAACTCGGAGATGTCGCTCTGGCTGGCTGCCAGCCGACGTGCGGCAACCTGCCAGGAGAAAGCAATGACTGGCGGTACCGGCACGCCTTCCCGGGCATACTGGATGCTGGGAGCCAGCAGCGTACGCATCGGCAGTTTACCAAAACGCTGGTGTAGCTGAAACCAGCCATCCACGGCACCCGGTACCGAGACCGATAGGGGACCGTATAATGGCAGTTGCGCCCGATTCCCCAATACGGTTTTCAGGGCTTCGTACGTCAGCCCTTTCGGCGAACGGCCGCTGGCGTTGAGGCCATACAGCTTATGGTCTTTGGCCGACCAGATGATGGCGAACAGATCGCCACCGATCCCCCCGTTGTTTGGTTCGACAACACCCAGGGCGGCATTGGCGGCAATGGCCGCATCGACCGCGCTGCCGCCTTTTTTCAGCACATCCAACCCAATCTGGGTGGCCAGCGGATGGCTGGTAGCCACCATGCCGTGCCGACCCAGAACGGGGCTGCGGCCAACGAAGTCAGCGCCCTGAATGCGGTCGCCTTTGCCCGTTTGCTGACCGAAGACGAGTGTCGTCAACAGGCTAAACCAGGTAATCAGGTAACCGGTATGGTAACCGTTCATAGCTCCATCGATTTGCCTACAGAAGCCCTTTCCGCAGTTCTTTCACGGCATGATCGGCCGCCCGGGCGGTGATGGCCATAAACGTCAGCGACGGGTTCTGGGTGGAGGTCGAGGTCATACAGGCACCATCGGTAACGAACACGTTCTTGCAGGCATGAAGCTGGTTCCACTTGTTGAGCAACGACGTCTTCGGGTCTTTACCCATCCGGACACCACCCATTTCGTGAATGTCGAGGCCCGGTGCTTTGTCGGGCTTATCGTGGGTCTGAATGTTTTTAAAGCCCGCCACAGTAAGCATTTCGCTCATCTGCTCGTGGAAGTCGACAATCATCTTCTCGTCGTTATCGTCATAAGCCACCGAAATTTTAAGCTGTGGGATACCCCAGGCATCGGTCAGGGCCGAATCCAGGGCCACGTAATTGCTTTCTTTGGGAATAGTTTCGCCCATCATGTGCGAACTCACGCGCCAGTTGCCGTATTTGGGCTGCATCAGGCTCGATTTCAAATCCTCGCCCATTGCCGACGTATCGACGCTGGTTGCGCGGCTGGACCCGAAACCTGCAGCGTAGCCGCGCAGAAAGTCGGTTTCCTGTTTGACAACGTTTCTGAATCGTGGGATGTAACTGCCGTTTGGGCGGATGCCTTCGGTGGTCGTATCCTGAAATCCTTCGTGCTCAGCCGAAATAGTGGTGCGGAAGTTGTGAAAAGCAACATATTTACCCAGCAGGCCATTGTCATTGCCAAGTCCGTTCTGAAACCGGTTCGATTTGGAATTCAGCAGAATCAGGTTGGTGTTGAGGCAGGCGGCATTGACGAAGATGATCTTGGCGTAATACTCCGTCATTTCCTTTGTATGGGCATCGACAACCCGAACGCCGGTAGCCTTCCCCAGCTTCTCGTCGAAAATAATGGAATGCACCACCGAGTCGGGTCGGAGGGACATCTTGCCCGTTTTGGCAGCCCAGGGCAGGGTTGATGCGTTGCTGCTGAAATAGCCACCGTAGGGGCATCCCCGCTGACAGATGGACCGGTTCTGGCACTGTGCACGGCCCTGCTGGTAGTGAATAGGTTGTGGCTTGGTCAGGTGCGCACAACGCCCGATGATGACCGGCCGGGTGCCGTTATACTGCTTCGCCATAGTGTCGGTGAAGTGTTTCTCCACGCAGGATTGCTCGTGTGGGGGCAGAAATTCGCCATCGGGTAGCGTGGCGATGCCGTCTTTGTTGCCCGATATTCCCGCAAATTTCTCGACGTAACTGTACCAGGGTGCCAGATCGGCATACCGGATGGGCCAGTCTACGGCAAACCCGTCGCGGGCGGGACCGTCGAAGTCATACTCCGACCACCGCTGCGTGCCCCGGGCCCACATCAACGATTTGCCCCCTACCTGATAGCCCCGAATCCAGTCGAAGGGTTTTTCCTGTACGTAGGGATGCTCGGCGTCCTTGATAAAAAAATGCGTGGCGTCTTCCCGATTGGCGTAGCACCGGCTGGCAACGGGGTTGGCATCCCGGTACTCTTTGGAAAGCTGGCCTAGGTGGGCAAACTCCCAGGGCTGCATCATCGTGGTCGGGTAATCGGTGATATGCTTTACATCCCGGCCACGCTCCAGCACGAGGGTTCGTAAGCCCTTGCCCGTCAACTCCTTGGCGGCCCAGCCGCCACTGATACCGGAACCAACAACGATAGCGTCGTAGGTGCGCTCTTTAACAGAATCTATATTGAGAAAAGACATGAGTACATCAATAAGGGAAAGGAAAAACAACGAACTACACTATTTGCCGCCCGTTACGGCCAGCTTGGCTACCGGCACGCAGCCGTGATAAAAACCGGGAGCCATATTGAACTTCTCGACATTGACCAGGTAAAATTCGGAGTTCATGTACCCCTGGATGGTCAGTCGTTTGATCAGGTCGACAAACGCTTTACCCGCCGAATCGGCCGATGCGCTCAGGCTGGTCAGGATAGCCATCCGTTCTGCCGCGTTACCACTGCCAAACGACTTGTTGATGGTTTGCCCGGCGGTTGCTTCCGTCAGGGCGAGTCCCTGTTGCAGGGTTGCCTGGGCGGTCTGGTCGTAGCAATCCCGGATCATCCGCATGGCGAATTGATGGATTTTAAGCGATTTCGCCCCCGGCGTGGTCGTTTCGGGAATAAATGTTTCTACGATTTCGCCCAATAGCGTTTCGTCGTCAGGCGCTAAGGTCGACACCGCCCCCAGCGAATCGGGCGACCAGCCAGTAGCCCAGGCAGGCAGGCTCACCAGGCCACCCACGGTCAGGGCCAGGTTTTTTAGTAGGGAACGTCTTTGCATAATAAGGTCAAACGATAATAAGGGTCGGAAGGTAAAAGCCGTTTCCGGTTGAGTGTTTTGACGGATGATCAGATCCCGAACCGGCTGTCATGTAAGCGCGAAATCCGGGGGCAGGCGGTGCGTCAGGCAAAAAATGGGTCGGCCGATCTACCATCAAAGGTAGTAGATACCCAAATAAATCGGTAGAGATAGAACTGCATTGTTTGCTGAAGCGGATACTATACAGGTCATTTGTTTGGCGCGGCCTGATTAATAACGAATGACAGGAACATCGTATTGTAGACAGGTATTCCGGGCCAACATCGATCGATAAGCGCTCTGACAACGCTTCCAGAAGAACGGTATCGACCCCGTGTTGCCTGGACGATCAGTAAACGGGGGTGTCCTGTTTTCTTTAGGCATTACTGGCAACCTGGTCCGGGGACGAACGAAAGCCGGGAACCAACATAAGCCCGTTTAGCCACCACATGAAAAAAATAGTCCTACTGGGAGCCCTCATGGCCCTGTGTCTGCTGGCACAGGCGCAATCTCCGGCAACACATGGCCCCGTGAAGGTGTCAGAAAACAAACGGTATCTGGTCCATCAGGACGGAACTCCGTTTTTCTGGCTGGGGGATACCGCCTGGGAGCTTTTCCATCGACTCAACCGGGAAGAGGCCGACAAATACCTCAAGCGCCGGGCCGAGCAGGGATTCACGGTGGTGCAGGCAGTAGTACTGGCTGAGTTCGACGGCCTGAAAGAGCCCAACCCCTATGGCGAAACGCCCCTGCTGAACAACGATCCCGCGAAACCCAACGAAGCCTACTTTGCCCATGTCGATTATATCATCGACAAAGCGGCTCAATACGGGATACAGATAGCGCTGTTGCCCACCTGGGGAGACAAAATATTTAAAAGCACCTGGGGTAACGGCCCGGAAATTTTCACACCGGCCAATGCCCGAACCTACGGCCGTTACCTGGGCAACCGGTACAAAACCCGTCAGAACCTGATCTGGATCATGGGCGGTGACCGAAACCCCCGCGAGGGCTCGACCGATCTGGCGATCTGGCGGGCTATGGCCGAAGGCGTACAGGAAGGCGTGGGCGGTCCTGACAAAGCGCTGATGTCGTTCCATCCCCAGCCGAATGGCACCGATGGGGGCGCGTCGAAGTGGTTCCATGACGATAGCTGGTTCGATTTCAACATGCACCAGAATGGCCATTGCCGGTTTACGCCCGTGTATGACAACATTGCTGCGGCCTACAACCGGCAGCCCACAAAACCGACGATGGACGCCGAGCCCATTTACGAAGACCATCCGGTTTGCTTTAATGTTAAGGATCTTGGCACGTCTAATGCGTTCGATGTTCGTCAGTATGCGTACCTGGACCTGTTTGCCGGCGCTTTCGGGCATACCTACGGCTGCCATGACATCTGGCAGATGTACAGTAGCAGCCGCCCCGCCGTGAACGGGCCACATCTGTTCTGGCCGGAAGCGATCGAACTGCCGGGGGCCAATCAAATGATGTTCGTCAAACGCCTGATGACCGCGCGTCCCCTGCTCGACCGGGTGCCGGATCAAACGATGATCGTTGAAAATAACCTCAACCCGGCCGACCGGATTCAGGCGACGCGGGGCCGTGATTATGCATTCGTCTATACGTCATCGGGACGGCCCTTTACGGTAAATCCCGGCAAAGTGGCGGGTAAGTCACTGGTGGCCAACTGGTTCGATCCGAGAACGGGTAAAACGAAGGCGGCCGGGACCTTCGACAACCAGCAGCCCCGGCAATTTACCCCACCCGACAGCGGGTATGGCCATGACTGGGTACTGGTGCTGGACGACGCGGCCAAAAAGTACCCCATGCCCTGATCGGCACCGGTATCGATTTCGGGTTTGACAAACGCTAACCAATTGGGTTTTGTACCTTGTGGTACTTTTCTGTTCGATATGAAGCTCACCTGGACATTTTACCCCAAAGGCCAACCCAGTATTACCCTCACCGTGCTCTATTTGCCAAAACTCGACCATGTTTCCGATGCGGGTTATCTGGAAGTTGGCACGAACATGGCCTACGTAAACTGGGCGGCTTTCCGGATCTTCGATTCGGGCGACCAGCCTTCCAAGAAAGCCCTCTTCGCGTCGCTTACCCGGGTCGACTACTTCAATCCGGTTACGTCTGCCGAATAGCAGCGCGCCCTGAACAATTGGGTTTGTTCACTCCCTGGTGGACAGGTTGGGGAGGGTTTTAGCCGGGCTGCCGGGCTGGCCCAGGGCTTCGGCCATGAACCCCGCCTTCAGGTGCTCATAAAAAGAGACCGGGTCTACCAGCGATGCGGCTCCCTGCGCTACCAGACCACCCAGCAGCAGCTGGAAAATAGCCGAATGCCGATCCGTCATTTCCAGCACCAGAATAGCCGCCGTAAACGGGGAGCGTACCACACCCGTCAGAAAACTAACCATACTGACCATGATCACGAGATTATGATCGGCCTGGGCTACGTTTGTCAGCCGCGCCAGCCCGTCGCCGAGGATAGCGCCGGCACTGAGCGAGGTGGCAAACACGCCCCCCGCCCCGCCACTGCTGTAGCTGAGCGCCATGCCCGCGTAGCGAACGGGAAACAGGTACCAGGGGGCCAGCTCGTCGGGCTGAAACAGGAGCCGGTTAATGATGGGTTTGCCCGTTCCTACCGCATCGGTTCCGACCCAATAGGCCAGCGCGGCCATAGCGATTCCGCAACCCGCCACCCAGCCCGCCTGTGTAGCTACCGTGGTGAACCGTCGGCGGTAGGCGTTGAGCCAGAGGAGGGTTCTGGCAAACAGGGCTCCGGCCAGTCCGCAAACCAGCGCCATCAGGACCACAACGCCCAAAAACCAGCCCGAGGAGGCCTTAATGACGGGGTATCCCAGGTACAGGTAGGGACCCAAAATTGCCTGAGCGGTCATGCCCGCAATGATGACAGCTGTAAAAACGGCTGTCCGAAAATGAGTGATGTGGGTTTGGGTCAGTTCTTCCACGACAAATACGATACCGCCCAGGGGGGTGTTGAAGGCCGCAGCCAGCCCTGCGGCTCCACCGGTAATAAGGGCAATCTGGCGGGATAGTTGCGGCCAGCCTGCGGGCTGAAGGCGGTTGACAGCCCGGAAGATGGCCGCCGAAATCTGAATGGTTGGCCCCTCCCGACCGATGACGCCCCCGCTGACAAGCAGCAGGGCACTACTCAATACCTTGACAAAAGCCACCCGCAAACTCAGCAGGTAAGCTGTTTTTCCGTGTTGTGTCGGGTTCGATAGTTCGATGCCTGCCATTACCTGCGGAATACCGCTACCTCTGGCTGCCGGGGCCAGTTTGTATACCAGTAGCCAGGACGCTAAAAAACCGATCGGTACCACTCCAAAGGCCAGCAACGGCTGCGCCTGTAACCAGGCAAAACTGGTCTTTTCTGCCCAGGCAAACAACGCTTCGTAACTTACCGCCATCAGGCCGGTGAGTATAGAGGCTACCCAGAACGGGAGACTTTGCAGGATTGTCCGGCGGACACGCTCGGTGTAGAGTTTTCGGATCAGGTGCTGGTCAAGCCAGGCGAGGACTCGTGCGTAGCGGGATGGTCTGTTAGTCATTCATGGTCAGCCTATTTCCACAAACAACGTCCGTCCAGTTCATCTGTTACAGGAAGCGTCGGATTCTAATCACATTATAAGTTTTGACTGAATCCCGGTTTTCCGGTTGCTGCGACCCTTGACCATCGGCACGGATCGGCAGGCCGCTGCCAGCCGGTTAATTCACCGTTCGCCACTATTCCGTATTAACCAGAACGCACTGGTGGGGCATAAAAAAGAGAAGGCCCATCCGGTATGCCGGACAGGCCTCTTCGTAGATTACCGGGCAGGAAACCTACATGTACTGATTGATGATGCTTTCCAGCCATTCCTGCTTCCCACTACGCATTTGGGGCTCCCCGTTTTGCATGGTGTAGGCGCGCAGGTCTTCCAGGGTTAGTTTACCCTGTTCAAAGTCTTTCCCCGCACCCTGGTCGAACGAGGCATAGCGCTCGTTTCGGAACTTCAGGTAATCCGACTCTTTCAGGATCCTGTCGGCCACGATGAACGACCGGGCAAAGGCATCCATACCGCTGATATGGGCAATGAACAGATCGTCGAAATCGGTTGAGTTCCGGCGCACCTTGGCGTCGAAATTGATTCCCCCCGGCTTGATTCCCCCCGCCTGCTGAATGACCAGCATGGCCTCGGTGAGTTCATAGAGATTGATGGGGAACTGGTCGGTGTCCCAGCCATTCTGGTTGTCGCCCCGGTTGGCGTCAATACTGCCCAGCATACCCGCATCGGCCGCTACCTGCAATTCATGATCGAAGGTATGTCCGGCCAGTGTCGCGTGGTTGACTTCGATGTTCAATTGGAAATCTTTGTCGAGGCCATACTGGCGGAGGAAGCCGATAACGGTGGCCGCATCGTAGTCGTACTGGTGTTTCGTTGGCTCCATCGGCTTGGGCTCGATGAAGAACGTGCCGGTGAATCCCTGCTTGCGGGCATAATCGCGCGCAATGGTCAGGAACTGAGCCAGGTGCTCCACTTCACGCTTCATGTTGGTATTCAGCAGCGACATGTAGCCTTCACGACCGCCCCAGAACACGTAGTTTTCGCCACCCAGCGCAATGGTTGCATCGAGTGCGTTTTTCACCTGTGTGCCGGCATAGGCCAACACCGAAAAGTCGGGATTGGTCGATGCGCCATTCATGTAGCGCGGGTTGGAGAAGGCATTGGCGGTGCCCCACAGTAATTTTACCCCGCTGGCCTGCTGTTTCTGCTTGGCGTACTCGACAATGGTTTGCAGGCGTTTCTCGTACTCACTGGCCGAGTCCCCTTCGTCGACCAGGTCGATATCGTGGAAACAGTAATAGGGAGCGTCAATTTTGGTGATGAACTCAAAGGCTGCGTCCATTTTTTCCTTCGCCCGTACGTTGGCATCGCTGCTCGAATCCCAGGGGAACACACGGGTGCCGGGTCCAAATGGGTCGCCCCCCGTGCCGGTGAACGAGTGCCAGTAGCTAATGGCAAACCGCATATGGTCGCGTAGCGATTTACCATTGATGATGAGTTCAGGATTGTACCATTTAAACGCTAAGGGGTTTTTCGACTGAATGCCTTCGTAAGCAATAGGGCCTATTCCGGTAAAGTATTCCTGGTCGCCCAATGTGATGTTTTTCATGCTATCTGGTTTTCTACTTGTTGATTAGAGTTTGCCGCTTTGCGTGACACGTCAGCCACCGGCATACGGCCTGAACCGATCAGGATTCGTAATGAGTGTAAAGTTGACACTTAAAAATTAAATGTCAATGCGACACCCATACTAATTTCAAATAACCTGGCAACGGGCAACGAATGGCGGCACCCGAAAACAGACGGCCCGGGCTGGTGCGATCCGGCAGAATGAAGAAATCTTTAAAAAAGAGAATCACAAAGATTGTATTGGCCGGGGCAGGCGGAGCTAGTCTGACTCCACCTGCCCCGGCCAACCCATCAAATGTTCGGCTCCCAGCCTTTCTCATACTCGCGGCTCCACAATTTCATGGCCTCCTTATCGCGGATATGACCATTTTTGGTGTCCACCTCGAATGATTTGTTGGTACGGTAGGAGATATTCGCCAGGTGACAGAGCAGCGTACTTTTAGCCCCTTCCTCGATGGGCGATGCCTGTTTGGCTTTTCCCCGAATGGCATCGAAGAAGTTAACGATATGCAGGGTTGTCATATCTCCGCCACCGCCCAGGGCCGTACCCGCTTCGGAGCCTGCGGCCTTGCTTTCTTTGACAACCCTGCCTTCCCGGTTATAGAGCTTGTAGCCATCCCGGTCGACGTAGACCGTACCGGTACTGCCATAGATGATCGTGCCCCGGTCGCTGCCGTAGGTTTTATGTCCATTGCGGCTCTTGCCATCCCACTGAATGATTTTGTTGCCGGGAAACCGGAAGGTGGCTTCCATCGTGTCGTAAACCGCCCATCCATCCTCAGGAAAAGACCGTTTGGCGGCCTCTGCCGATACAAACTCTGGAAACTCGACCTGTAGCGCCCACCGGGCTACGTCCAGTTCGTGGGTAGCGTTGTTGCCGCTTTCGGCAGTGCCATACTGCCACCCATACCAGTGCCAGTTGTAATCCCAGGTATCGTGGGTATACGGCACACGGGGAGCGGGCCCCTGAAACAACACCCAGTCCAGGCCGTCGGGGACGGGCGCTTTCTTCGGAATGGGCACCTCGCCCCGACTGGCGGCATAAAAAGCGACGGCTTTGTAGGCTTTTCCAATGGCCCCGTTATGAATCTGATTGATGATATCGATCGATTCCGGTGCTGAACGCTGCTGGTTGCCCATCTGAATAATTTTGCCGTACTTTTTCTGGCATTCGCCCAGGATTTCACCTTCGCGGGGGTTGTGGCTACACGGCTTTTCAACATATACGTGCTTCCCGCCCTGAACAGCCAGCCAGGTGCCCGGCGCGTGCCAGTGGTCGGGGGTGGCGTTGAAAATAGCATCGACCTGCTTGTCGGCGATAACTCTACGGATGTCGTTTTCCAGCTTGGGTTGATAGGTGATGTACTTCGAAAACTTCTTGGCTCCCGCTTCCCGCTGTTTTTTCATCACGTCGCACAGGTATACCAGCTCGACATTGCTGTCTTTGCGTGAGATCGGGTCGTAGTAGGCACCCAGCCGCCTGCCCAGGCCAATAATGGCCAGGTTGAGCCGCTCGTTGGCACCAATAATTTTGGCGTAGCTCTTGGCCGACATGCCGTTGGCCAATCCACCAACTGTAAGTCCGGCGGTTGTCAGGGCCGCCTGTTTGATAAAGGTTCGTCTTGAATTCTCCACGCGCTATACGAAATAAAGGGATGAATGCCTGTCGTGACCTGTTGGCCCTATACGACCTATTGCCTGCGGATCGATCGTTGATTGGTCAGTCTCAACCAGGGAAGCAGCGGGCCAATTCAGGTGTATAGTAAGACGATAATGGAATCGTTTCTACTGACAGCGGGGCAACCACAAAACCGTTGATTTGGAAGCAGTAGCCAAGCTGGTCTATATTCACCCGGCTTATACTGGATTGAAGGCGCAAGTACAGGAAAGTATTCGTCTGTAATTCTGTTAGTTAAGCATCCATGTTCGAGACAACCACCAGAGCCTCCACGCATTCCGATTTAACAATTTAACGTACATGATCCTTTTAGTTGATGATAGGCCAGAGAATATTCTACCGTTAAAAAAGATTCTCGAACTGCATCGGTTCGCGGTCGATACGGCCGGGTCCGGGGAGGAAGCGTTACGAAAAGTGCTTAACACAACCTACTCGGTTATTATCCTCGACGTGCAGATGCCCGGCATGGACGGGTTCGAGGTCGCCAATGCCATTGCGGGTTTCAGCAAGGCCAAAGACACGTCCATCATTTTTCTGTCGGCGGTAAACACCGAAAAGCGATTCATTACAAAAGGGTATACGGCCGGAGCGATCGATTACCTGACCAAGCCCGTCGATCCGGACATTCTGGTTCTGAAAGTAAAAACCCTCGAAAAGCTGTACGAGCAGCAGCAGGAGCTGCGCGCTACCCAGGATTCGCTGCGGAAAGAGATCGAAGTACGCAAACAGGCGCAGGACGCGCTGACCGAGCGGATGCAGGAGCTGCAACGGGTCCTGTCATCGCTGCCACAGATGGCGTTCACCATTGCGTCCAACGGCCAGCTCGAATACGTGAACGAACACTGGTATCGGTATGCTCCCGATTCCCGTAACTTCCCTTCGATCCATCCGGAAGATGATATCTGCGCCAGTTGGGCAGCCGCGCTGGCCAGCGGAACGGAATTTACGCAGGAAGTCCGGCTCAACGAACTGGCCTCCGGCGATTTTCGCTATCACCTGCTGCGCATAACTCCCATCAAACAACAGGAAGTGGTCAATCGGTGGATTGGCACGTTTACCGACATTCATGCCCAAAAGAAGACGGCTGAACTACTGGAGCAACAGGTTGAATTACGGACCAATGAACTCCTGCTCAAGAATACCGAACTCGAACGGACCAACCACGAACTTCAGCAGTTTACCTGGGTCGTTTCGCACGATCTGAAGGAGCCTATCCGTAAAATACAGTTGCTGAACGACACCATCAAGGAAAAATTCCTGAAAGACAATCCGGAGGCAGTATCGTACCTCGACCGGTCTATCCGGTCGTCGGCCCGGATGTCGGCGCTGATCAACGATCTGCTTGCCTATTCGCAGCTGTCGGTGCCCGAAGACTTCCAGCTTACCGATCTAAATGCACTGCTGGGCGAGTTGCTGCTGGATTTCGATGATACCATCACCCGGACAGGTGCCGTCATCACCATCGATAAACTGCCGCCTGTCGATACGATACCTACCCGCATACGGCAGGTGTTCCAGAACCTGATCAGCAATGCCCTCAAATTTGCCAGGGTCGATGAGCCGCCCGTTGTTCGGATCTATGGCGAACTGATTGCGACGAAGGCCATCGACGGCCTTCCGTCGCCTGCGGGTCCGTTTTGCCGGATCGTCGTGCAGGACAATGGGATTGGATTTGACGAGAAATTCCTTAGCCGCATTTTCATTATTTTCCAGCGCCTGCACAACCGGACCAGCTACGAAGGTACCGGTATCGGGCTGGCCATTGCCAAAAAGAACATCGATAAACACCACGGTTTGATTTCGGCCCGGAGCTGCCTCAACGAAGGTGCCAGCTTTATCCTCGTTTTACCCGTCAGTCAGGCGAGCCGGTTACGCGAATCCGACCCCTCCTAAGCTGTTTACTTTTCCCTCATGCCACAATCAACAATGTCCAACTCCGTTATCCGGCAACTTCAGATCGTCTTCACCCTGTCGACGCTGCTGTTGCTGATCAGTTTGACGGCTTCTTTTATCAGCATACAAAAACTCATCAGTAATTCGGAGCTGGTGAATCATACCAACCAGGTGCTGATTGAGTCGGAAAACATTATATCCTACGTGAAAGACGCGGAAACAGGTCAGCGGGGCTTTCTGGTTACCCAGGACCCGCTCTTTCTGCAGCCTTACACGGGCAGTTCGGAAAAAGTGGATGCCAGTTATAATCGACTCCTTGAACTGACCACCGACAATACAGTTCAGCAGAGAAGTCTGGCTCAGATCAAAGCCCTTTACAAAGCCAAGTTTACCCAAATGCAGCGGGTTATCGACCTGACGCGACGTTACAAGGCGTTCAGCCGGGACACCCTGGCCCGGCATACCGAAATGCTGCGGGGTAAACAGGTGATGGACGATCTTCGGCTGATGATCGACAGGCTGAAAATGGCCGAGAACAGCTTGCTCGAAAGCCGTATGCAGCAGCAGCAGCTTTATATCCAGTTTACGCCCTTTCTGCTTGTTGTGGCAGCGCTCATATCCATGTTGATTACGGCCTTCACCTACCTGCGAATCAAAAAAGACATGGACAGCCGGCTGGCCGAACAGCAACTGGCTGAAACAAAATACATTGAAACCGCCGGGCGTATTGCGGCATTGGAAGATACAACCCAGGAAATTGCGGGCGGAGATTATTCGGCCCGGAGCGACGACACCGCAACCGATGACTTAGGCCGGATTGCCAGTGCCCTGAACCAGATGGCCGGAGCACTCGAAAAGACATTTACCGATCTCAACAACCGGGAGTGGCTCCAGACCGGGGCCGTTCGGCTGGGTGATGCCATGCGGGGGGAGAAAGACCTGAAACGACTGGCCGGCCGCCTGATCGATGCCTTTGCCGACTACCTGAACGTGCCGATGGGTACGGTATACCTGATCGATAGTGAACTGAGCTATAAACTGGCCGGTAGTTATGCCGCTACCCATGTGCCTGACCACATTACCAGCGGTCAGGGCCTGATGGGAGAGGCTATTGAGCGCAAGAAGACAATCGTTATCGAGGACCTCCCCGCCGACTACAGCCGGGTAACGTCGTCGCTGGGCGACACCCGGCCCACCGCCCTGATCATTACGCCCCTGGTTTATGGTACTGAATGTCTGGGGGTGATAGAACTGGGCCTGCTCCATAAACCCAGTCAGCAGGAACTTGACTTCATTGAACAGAATCGGGAGTCGATCGCGATCGGTATCAATGCCGCGCTTGATTTTATCCGGTTGCAGGATTACCTCGAAGAAACCCAGGCGCAGTCGGAGGAACTACAGGCGCAGCATAATGAGATGGAAAACCTGAACGCCGAGCTGGAAATGCAGGCCCAGAAGCTACAGGCCTCCGAAGAAGAGTTGCGCGTTCAGCAGGAGGAATTACAGCAAACCAACACCGAGCTGGAAGAGCGGGGGCTGTTGATGGAAGAAAAGAACGATGAAATCCAGAAGAAAGCCGATGAACTGGAACTGACCACCCGGTATAAATCGGAGTTTCTGGCCAACATGTCGCACGAGCTGCGAACACCACTCAACTCCATTCTGCTCCTGAGCCGGTTACTGGCCGAAAACACGGACGAGAACCTGAATGGCGATCAGGTCGAGTATGCCCGTGTGATCCAGTCGTCGGGGAATGGCCTGCTTGGCCTGATCGATGAAATTCTCGACCTGTCGAAGATTGAAGCCGGGCAGATGAAACTGGACTACCAGCCGGTCTTGATTAACGAAATAACCGAAGAGCTGCAGGCCCTGTTTGGGCTGCTGGCTAAGGAGAAAGGCCTTGACTTCGCCATTCGGGTTGAGTCCGGCGTTCCTTCGGTGATAGAAACCGACAAAATGCGGCTGGGCCAGATTCTCAAGAACCTGCTTTCGAATGCCCTTAAGTTTACGGCCACTGGTGGTGTTTCGCTCACCATCGACCGGCAGCAGAGCAGAACAGGAAGCGATCCGGTCGACAGTCTGGCGTTTGTGGTCAAGGATACCGGTATTGGCATACCCCTCGAAAAGCAACCCCTTATCTTCGAAGCCTTCCAGCAGGCCGATGGCTCAACGAAACGCAAGTACGGAGGAACGGGTCTGGGGCTGTCCATCAGCCGTGAACTGGCCAAGCTACTGGGCGGTGAGATCACCCTGGAGAGCCGCGTAAACGAAGGCAGTGAGTTTACGATTCTTATACCGCTGGTCCATTCGCAGGTGACGCTGCTCCGCGATACGCCGGCCGACCAACCGCGGGCCAACGTAGCGCCAACGCCGGTCAAAGCCGTGGTCCAGCTGCCAAAAGTGGCCGCAAACCAGTATATCAGCACCACGATTCCCGAAGCCATTCCCGACGATCGGAATGCGATTACGGACGGCGACAAAACTATCCTGATCGTTGAGGACGACATCAACTTTGCCAAATCGCTGCTGGACTATACGCGAAAGAAAGGGTATAAAGGCATTGTCGCCGTTCGGGGCGATGAAGGGCTGAAACTGGCCTCTATCTACAAGCCAATCGGAATTCTGCTGGATATCCAGCTACCGGTAATGAGCGGCTGGGACGTGATGGACGCCCTGAAAGCCGATCCGCGCACCCGCCCTATCCCGGTACATATCATGTCGTCGCATAAGATGAAAAACGAAAGCCTGCTGAAAGGAGCCATCGATTTTGTCGACAAGCCCATGGCCTTCGAACAGATGCAGGAAATCTTCAAAAAGATCGAATATGTGCTCAACCGCGATCCCAAAAAAGTCCTGATCGTAGAAGACAACCCCAAACATGCCAAAGCACTGGCTTACTTCCTGGAGACGTACAACATCAGCTCTGAGCTGACAAGCAACATCGCCGAAGGAGTGGATGCGCTGAAACGCCGGGAGGTAGACTGCGTGATTCTGGACATGGGAATTCCCGACGACAACGCCTATCAAACCCTGGAGGAAGCCAAGAAAAATCCCGGTCTGGAAAACCTGCCGATCATCATCTTCACGGGTAAGAGCCTGTCTATGTCGGAGGAGCTGAAAATCAAGAAATACGCCGACTCGATCATCGTCAAGACGGCCCACTCGTACCAGCGCATGCTCGACGAAGTGTCCCTCTTTCTGCACCTGGTGGAAGATAAAAAGTCGGCCAGTGGCAGCGATGGCGGCACGAAGAAACTGGGAGCGCTGAATCAGGTGCTGAAGGATAAAACGGTGCTGGTGGCCGATGATGACGTGCGAAACATATTCTCACTGTCGAAGGCGCTGGAACAGTACAACATGACGGTTATTACGGCGCTGGATGGTAAGGAAGCCATGCAAAAGCTGGACGAAAATCCGGCCATCGATGTTGTCCTGCTCGATATGATGATGCCGAAGATGGATGGGTACGAAACGGCCCGCAAAATCCGGGAACGCCTTATATGGCGAAACCTGCCGGTTATTGCCGTAACCGCCAAAGCCATGACTGGCGACCGGGAAAAGTGTATTCAGGCCGGGGCGTCAGACTACATTACCAAACCCGTAGACATCGATCAGCTTATTTCGTTGCTACGCGTCTGGCTCTACGACCGGTCGTAGCGGATGGGCTGGTAGCGGTGTATGTCGTTGCCCCGGGCTTTACCGGCTGGCCACCATAACCCGCCACCAGCCAGTACATTAAAAACTTCCTCCTAGCTGACCAACAAAATGCTTAAAAAGCGAGTCCTGATAATCGATGATGATTCCAGGAATATTTTTGCCCTGACGGCGACCCTGCGTTCGAAGTCATACGAGTGTCTCTCCTGCCTAAGTGCGCAGGAAGCGCTGGCTATTCTGGAGACAGATGCTGTCGTCGATGTCATTCTCATCGATATGATGATGCCGGATATGGACGGGTATGAAGCGATCCCGCGCATAAAAGAACTGAAGAACCGGAGCAGTACACCGATCATCTCGGTCACGGCACAGGCAATGGTCGGTGACCGCGAAAAGTGCCTTCGGGCTGGCGCAACCGACTACGTAGCCAAGCCAATAAACGTGGACCGGTTACTACAGCTATTGTCGGAAATCTAATTGAGCGTTTATGATTGAGGAGGAAGAGGTTGATTTGTTGCTGAACGATTTAGTGGATTTATATGGCTATGACTTTACGCATTATGCCCGGGCGTCGCTGAAGCGTCGGATCAATCGACTGTGGTCGCTGGACCGGTTTCCAAGTTTCGCTGAGCTGCGCTACCGGGTCCGGTCAGACAGCGACTATCTAAAGCGATTTGTGGAAGAGCTGACGGTCAACGTGACCGAAATGTTCCGCGATCCGCTATTCTATAAAGCGCTGCGTACCGAGGTGCTGACGGCCCTGGCCGCGAAACCATTTATCCGGGTCTGGCACGCGGGCTGCTCAACGGGAGAAGAGGTTTTTTCGATGGCCATTCTGCTGAAAGAAGCCAACTTGCTGCACAAATCGCTGCTGTATGCAACAGACCTGAATCCGGAAGTGCTGGAAGCTGCGCGCAACGGTATTTTTGCGATGGGGCCCATGAAACAATACTCCGAAAACTACATACTGTCGGGCGGCATACATGATTTTTCAATCTACTACACGGCGCAGTACGGGTACGTTAAATTCGATGAAGAACTGACCAGAAAAATGGTTTTTTCTACCCATAATCTGGTGTCGGATCGTTCGTTCAACGAATTCGATCTGATCCTTTGCCGCAATGTTTTGATCTATTTCGACAAAGCCCTGCAGGAGCGCGTGTTCACCCTGTTCGACGAAAGCCTGGGGCCGCTCAGCTTCCTGGCGTTGGGTGCTAAGGAAACCATTAAGTTCTCATCCATTCAAGCGAAATATAAACAAATAGGCAGCGAAAAGTTATGGCGGAAAGTGGGGTAATCGTGCCCAATAAAGTTGTCATCATTGGGGGCTCAACGGGCAGCATCGAGGTGTTGCTGCAACTTCTACCGGCATTACAGTCACCACTGGCGTTTTCGGTGGTCATTGTCTTGCACCGTAAAAACACCGCTGACTCGACACTGGCAAATTTGTTGTCCCTCAAAACGGCTATTCCGGTCAAGGAGGTCGACGATAAGGATATATTGCAGCCGGGCCATATTTATCTGGCCCCTGCCGACTACCATTTACTGATCGAACTGGATGGTTCTTTTTCGCTGGATGACTCGGAAAAAGTCAACTATAGCCGCCCCTCGATCGACGTGGCCTTCGAGTCGGCGGCCGATGTGTTCGGCCCGGCGCTCATAGGTGTCCTGCTCTCCGGGGCCAACGCCGACGGCACAAACGGACTTATAGCTATCAAACAGGCAGGTGGGCAGGTGGTTGTTCAACAACCAGAAACGGCCCAGGTAGCGTTTATGCCGCAACAGGCCATTCTACGTTCCCAACCAGATTATATTCTCGATGTTCCCGGCCTGATCGCCTTGCTGACCACCGGGATCTGAACGGGCAATTCCCCGTCGGGGAATGGCTAAGAAGCTGTTTGAGTTAGCTCTACAGCCCCGTTAGGGGCTGTAGAGCTAACTCAAACAGCTTCTTAGCCATTGGTTATGCCCTAAAACGAGTAACGGGCACCTAACTGTACCGAGTACGGTGTTCCGTTTTTCTGGGTTGTTCCCACGTTTTCGTTCACCCGGTAGCTATACTGGCGGCTGGTTGGATTAAACCCGTTTGGTACAAGAAGTGTCTGGTTGTTAAGGTTGAAATTGCCGCCCCAGTTCCGCATCGAGGTGGCCTCGGTTCCTTTTGTGACGACGCCGTCCAGGGTCTGACCAAGCAGGTTGGCAAAGTTGAATACGTCGACACTCACTTCCAGCCGCTGCGTTTTATAGGTCTTGAAAATTTTGGAAAGCCGTACGTCAAACGTGCCGGAGAAGGGATTCTCACCCCCGTTCCGATCCGAGATGGTACCCAAACTGTTGCGGATAAAGTCAGCCGCCCGGTTATCGGGGTTGTTTAAAACCTTTTCCATGGACGTACGAACGCTCTGGGCTACCTCCGGACTGTTGGGGTTGAACACATAAGCCAGGTCATTATCGTTGCCGGGGCCGCCAACAAAGTCACCGTTGATATCGCCGTCGACGAGCAGTGAGTAGCGGGTTCCGCCGATGCCTGTAAACCGGACGCTCAGGACCACACCACCCACCGATGGAGTAGAGCCGTAAGCCACGAGTTTATGCCGGAACTGGTTGTCTGAATAATTGATCTCGTCCAGGCTGCGGGGATCACTCTTGATTGGTCGGAATGTCGAGGTATTAGCTACGTTACCGTTGTAAGAGGTGTTATCCTTTGCATCGTTCCAGGTGTAACTGAACGCCAGCGACCCGTTGCGGGGTAGTTGGACTTCGCCATCCACGACCAGCGTCAGTGTTTGCAGTTTAGCCCCGTTGGTCAGCATCAGCGTGCGGCCCACAGCCTGCGTCTTCCGGCCCAGCACGTTATTGGTCTGGCCACTACCGGTGGCAATGGTATTGGCTGGTACGAACACGCCCCGGTTGGCTTCGTTAGCGAGCGTGAAGTAAGGCTGGTCGACCAGGTTCTGATCGAGGTACACGTAATTGTTGACCGTTTTGGCATACAGCAGGTTAGCCCCCAGCCGGAAATTATCGCTGAAAAAGTGGCTGTAGGTAATGTTGGCCTTGTAGATCGTAGGTACCTGAAAATTGGGGTCGTTGAGGTTGATCGTCGAGACCGGAGCCGCGCCGGCGGGTACGCCGGGTGCCGTGCTCGGATCGTTGCGGTAGGCTACAAAATCCGGCCGGGGTACCAGGTTGGGCTGGCTCGCGTTGGCCGGCCGCGTCACGTCGATGGCTGCTACTTTGGTGCCCGTATTCTGGATATTGTTGACCTGGGCGTAGTTGATGACATAGGCCGAGAATACACCCCCGCCAACACGGAAGATATCTCGGCTTTTACCGCCTGCGTTCCAGGTCAGCTGGAAACGGGGCTGTATATTGTTCCAGTCGGTGGGGTTGGCATCCGTGCGTAGTCCCAGCTCCCGTTCAACAACCGGGTTGTAGTCGCCTTTGGTGAGGTAACTGGTCAGGTCCCACCGAACACCCGCCTGTAGGGCAACGTCGGGATGGGGGTTGAACTGCACCTGCCCGAACAATGACGCGTTCAGCACGTATTGCTGTACCGATGGTACCCCGTTCGTTGGTACTTCACGGGCATAACGGGAGGGGTTCAGGTCGTTGAACTCTTTCAGGCTGTTAAAGATAAAGCGTCCGTTCTGCTCGTTGGAAATGTAGGTGTCCAGATACGTCAGCGTGTTATCGGTACCGAGTGTGATGTTATAGCGTCCTTTGTTCCAGTAGAGGGTGTTGGCCAGTTGGAACTGGTTTTCGAGGTTGCGCTCGGGCGTAAAACGCTGGCCACCCAGCTGTACCGACGTGTTGCTGTTCCGGCCATTGGGCAGCAGTGAGTTCACGGTCACGATAGCCCGGGGAATATTGGCTGACGGAAGCAGGCTGTTGGCTTCGTAATTCCGGCTGGCATGCTGGTACTGCACCTTCAGCTCATTGATAAGGGTTGACTTCAGGGTCGAGCGAAGCGATGCCAGGGTGCTGTTCTCCACCGATTTGAAGTCGCCATATACCTCGTACAGATTGATGGCCGAGTTGTCGTTGTTGCTATTCGGGTTGTTCCAGTTGCTGAAGTTGTTCCGGATGGTCAGCGTATTGCGGGGGTTGATCTGCCAGTCCAGGCGGGTGAATAAGGTGTTGGCCACGGTTTCCCGTTTGAACTCGCCCACCTGCTGGGTGTTGCTCAACCCATATTTCTGACGACCAATGGTGATGACGCTGTCCAGAACCGCCTTGCTGATGCCGAGTGCGTTGGCATCGGCGTCCTGGCGGATATCGGCGATGTAAAAAGGCGATGACTCGGTCTGCCGGTCGAGGGCTACGAAATAATGGAGCTTGTCTTTAACGATGGCTCCGCCGAGGCTGAAACCATACTGAAACCGGGTAAAATCAACGACGCGGGTGTTGCCCCGCATGTCGCGCGGACTGGATAATCCATCGGCGTTGTAATAGGTGAAGGCCGTTCCGGTCAGGGTGTTGGTGCCGGACTTGGTAACGACGCTCACCGAGCCGCCCCCCTGGCGTCCTTTCGTTACGTCATACTCGTTGGCGACGATCTCAAATTCACGGATGGCTTCGAGGGAAAGCGAAAAGGGGCCGTTTCCCAGGGCGCCACTTGTAAGGTTATTCCGGGCGCTGGCTCCGTCGATCAGGTAGTTGGTCGATGACGGCAGCTGCCCGCCAATACTACCTCCGTTGCTCAGGGGCGATAAGGCCAGGAGATTGGTGAAACTGCGGTTGTTGATCGGGAGTTTGGCAATGTTTCCTGCGGTTATACCCAGCGATGCCCCCAGCCGGTCGACGCGGCTTTTAAGCGCCGTTTCCTTTACAACTACTTCCTGTAAGGCGCGGTCGGCCTCGGCAAGGTCGACATTGACAGTGACCAGATCGGCCTGGTTCAGCTGGTAGCCGGTGCGTACCTGGCTGGTGAAACCAATAAAAGAAACCGTGATGGAGTAGGGGCCACCCAGCGGAAGCTGCTTGATCGCGAACCGGCCGTCAGACCCGGTCTGCGTACCCGTCTGGAACCCCGTCGACTCATTTCTGACGCTGATCGTAGCGCCGGGCAGCGGGCCGCCCGCTCCATCTTTCACCAGGCCCGCAAGGGTAGCGTCGGTTGCCTGACCGTAGGAAGACAGGCTGGTAGCGGCAAGCAATAAAACATAGAAAAGTCCTTGTGTCAGGTACTTACATGAGGAGATTTGTCTCATAATAGCGATCTATAGATTGGGTAACGAAGCAAAACTCCACTATCCGGCTACGAGAGACATGTTAAAATTTAACACCCAGACCAGTCTTAACGATATGTTCACGGCCTGTTCACGAACAGACAGAAAATGGGGGGCGTTGGTAATAATTTCGAAACATTCGGGCCATATCGGCTAGGGGAGGGGCCGACCTTTCAGCTTCTTGGAGGCAGTTTGGCGGGTCGTGCCGATCAGGTCGGCAATTTCCTGGTGTGATAGCAAATTCAGGATCTGGTGTTGCTTTCGGTCGGCGTCGCTGACGGGGCTGCTGTATGCCTGTTGGAGCTGCCGGAGCCGATCCTCAACCGATTCACCTGCCCGCTGGAGGAGCCGGGTTTCGGCTTTGCACCACCGGCGGATGACTACCTTATGGAACCAGCGGGCAATGACGGGGTCGTTCTCGATCTGATGGCGAAAGAACGAATAGTCGATGGCGAACAGGTCGACGCTCGTGGCGGCCTGCGCAAACTCAAAAAACTCGACCCCGTCCTCGTCGAGGTAATGCAGGTTGCCAAAGGTTTCGCCGGGTTGCAGAATGTCATAGATAATACGCTCCCCGGAAGCCCCAAAACTGCCAATCTTGACGATGCCTGTTTCGATCAGGTAAATAAAGGGAGCCTCGTCGCCCGGCTTGTACAGGTAGTCGCCCTTGCCAAACCGCTGCGATATGATAGGCTGGGTACTGTGCTGATTTAAATGGGGCAGTAAGTAGTCGGGCAGCGAGAGGGAAGGCATAGGGGCGGGGTATAGATTGGTCTACTTACCCTTGAGAGAAAGCACGTCAAAAATAAGGAAAGGTACCTGGCCGAAAAAGGTCGCTGGTCGATTCGGATGTATTGCCCGACCTGGTATATCTGTCGATGGTGCTGCTTTGTACCGTATTGAGTGGACACTGGCTCAGGGAATAACACTAACCGAAAAAGGAAATTCCAATAAACCCGCCATCAGGCATACAGGCACATGAAAAATCAACCATCACGTCGGCAGTTTTTGGGAACCACGGCCGCCCTCATCTCCGGAACCGTACTGGGTAGCCATAAGCTGTTCGGCGCACCCGCCCTGATTCGTAGTCTGGGGGAGAAACCAAATTCGCTGATCGATGGGGTACAGATTGGCGTTATCACCTACTCGTTTCGGGATATGCCCGACCAAAGTGCCGAAGCTACCCTGCAATACGTGCTGGATTCGGGGATCAGCGCTATTGAACTGATGGGAGGTCCCGCCGAATCATTCGTCGGGGCACCTAAAAATCCGGTCGATATGAAATCGGTATTTCCGCTGATGAGGAAACGTTTCGAGAAAAAAGAACTGACCGACGATGAGAAGAAACAACTCGCCGACCTGGATGTGGCCATGAAAGCCTACCGGGCAGAGATGACCAAATGGCGGCTGTCGGCACCCATGAACAAGTTCGAGCAGGTGCGTAAACTGTACAATCAGGCGGGGGTGAAAATCTACGGTTTCAAGCCGGATACCTTTGGCCTGCAAAGCACAGACGCCGAGATCGAATACGGCCTTAAGGCGGCCAAACTGATGGGTGCCAATCAGGTCACGCTCGAACACCCTTCTAACGATGCCCATACGCTCAGGCTGGGTAAAATGGCCGAAAAGCAAGGGATGCGGGTAGGCTACCATGGCCATGAACAACAGACCCCAACGTTCTGGGATACAGCCTTGGCCCAGTCGCCGGGAAATGCGATTAACTTCGACCTGGGGCATTATATAGCTGCGGGCAATCTCGATCCGCTGGTGTTTCTCAGGCAGAAGCACGATCGCCTTGTCAGTATGCACATCAAAGATCGCCAGACGTCCGACCACGGCAAGGGTAATCTGCCTTGGGGCCAGGGCGATACGCCGTTGAAGCAGGTGTTGCAACTGATGCGTGATCAGAAGTATACGTTCCCGGCTACGGTCGAACTGGAATATCAAATTCCGGCCGGCTCAAACGCGGTGGCCGAAGTGAAAAAATGTGTAGCCTACTGCCGGACTGCGCTGAGTTAAGCCGTTATCCGCCGTAAACGCCTGCCTGAGGCAACCAGCCCAGGCGGGTTGGCGGGCATTGACAGCAGGGAAAGGCTGGCAAATCGACGAACGGGTGCCGCCATCCAGGGCGAAATGTGGCTGTGAACGAACGTCGGGCAATATTATCAAATTTCGACATTGCCCAACCGGTAACGTCGCTGTTATACTTTTGCGGGGTTACTGAAACAAATCATCTTCAATGAAAAACCTCGTCAAACTAAGCTTTCTGGCCTGTACCATACTGGTGGGATGCCGATCACCCAGGCCCGTAGCAACCAACGCTTCCTCTGAAAACCCCATAACGTCCATCGCCTTTGGATCATGCAGCGACCAGAAACGGCCACAACCTTTATGGGACGACATCCTGGCGCAGAAAGCGCAGGTCTGGGTCTGGCTGGGCGATAACATATATGGCGATTCGGAGAATATGGATACGCTGAAAGCCAAGTATGACCGGCAGAAAAATAACCCGGTCTACCAGCAACTACGGCAGTCGACATCGATCATTGGCGTTTGGGACGATCATGATTACGGCGTAAACGATGGCGGCAAGGAGTATCCGTTTCGCAAACAGAGCCAGCAGCTGATGCTGGATTTTCTGGACGTGCCGGCCGCGAGTCCGCTGCGTACCCAGGAAGGCGCTTATTCGGTGCATACCTACGGCCCCAAGGGCAAGCGCGTAAAGGTGATCCTGCTCGACGGACGTTATTTCCGGGATGCACTCAAAAAGAACGGGAAAGACAACGTTCCCGACCCATCGGGCGATATGCTGGGCGAGACCCAGTGGAAATGGCTGGAAGCCCAGCTGACCGGGTCCGACGCCGATGTGCATGTGATCGGGTGTGGTATTCAGTTTTTACCCGAAGAGCATACTTACGAAAAATGGGCAAATTTCCCCACCGCCCGCAAGCGGTTTCTCGATCTGCTGGGGAAAACGAAACCGAAAGGAGCGATGCTCATCAGTGGTGATCGCCACATTGCCGAGGTGTCCAAAATAACGGTGCCGGGCCTGGACTATGACCTGTTCGACATCACCAGCAGCGGACTTACCCATGTTTCCAAAGCCCATGAAGAAGCAAATCAGCACCGGGTGGGTGAGATGGTCGCGCAATTGAATTATGGATTGATCTCCATCGACTGGAACGCCAAACCGATAACGGCAACTGTCCGCATCAATGGCGACAATCAGGCTACCTACCTGACGCAGGAAATAAAGTTCTAACGCCCGACGCGCGCCTACCCTATCCATAGCTCACGGTATTTCAGAGACCAGAACGTTCCGGTTTTTGAAATACCGTCGGCCGGGTGGTAAAGAGGTAGCCGATGCGTTTCTATTGATATAAACTGGTGGTTTACCTAATCTGCCCAGCCTGTTTAAGCCAGTTAAGTACCTTATCGACGGGTAGTTTCTCCACGGTATGGCCCTGATCGCCGGTCATGGTGTCGGCCGCGAACAGGGAGTTGACAATGGCCTCTTCGGTTGCTTCGATAGCCGCCATGAACAACGAGGACACATCATCATTACGCAATACCTTGTTTTCATCGAACGAACTGCGGGTTTCGTGTGGGAGCTGGTAAGCGGTCGAAACGGCAACGACATAGTCACCACTGCCATTCGACGCGATGCCGCCCGTTTTGGCTAACCCCATAAAAGCCCGTTTGGCCAGCCGTTTCAGGTTGCGCGCATCCAGTGGGGCATCGGTCAGAACGACCATCATACAGGAACCATCGAGTTTGTCTCTATAAGCATACTGCCCCAACTTCTCCCCGATCGGTACACCAGCAATTTGCAGGACACCCCCAAAGTTGGTCTGGACCAGCACGCCAACGGTGTAGCCCCCCAGCGAAGCAGGCAGCTTGCGGGACGAGGTGCCGATGCCCCCTTTGAATCCAAAACAGACGGTTCCCGTTCCGGCACCCACGTTGCCCTCCCGAACAGGGCCCGACTGAGCCTGTTCCAGCGCATCCAGCACGTGTTGCTTCGTTACGTGCCGCCCGCGAATATCATTCAGGAAACCGTCGTTCGTTTCACCAACGAGTGCATTTACCGACCGTACCTGCTCGTTGCCGGGCTGCCTGAGGGTATAGTCGATGAGGGCATCGGCTACCGTTGGAACGCTCAGCGTGTTGGTCAGGACGATAGGCGTCTCAAGCGTGCCAAGCTCTTCGACCTGGCTGTAACCCATTAGTTTGCCAAAGCCGTTTCCGATGTAGATAGCGGCCGGGCTCTTTTGCTGAAACTGATTTTTTGCGTGCGGAATGATGGCCGTCACCCCCGTACGAATAGCTTTCCCTTCCTGAATGGTGACCTGACCAACCCGAACACCGGGTACGTCGGTGATGGCGTTGAGTGGCCCAGGCGGGAGTACGCCCAGGTGGATGCCGTACGCACGGGGGCGCTTGACGGGTTGAGCCAACAGCCCGGTGCTGACAAGGTACCCTATGCCCGACAGGAGCATCAAACGGAAAAACGAGGCCATCTATTGATAAATTTGGTGAGCGGATGGAAGCAATTTACACGATCGAATCCAATACCATCCACTCCGGGTAGCCATGGCTTCAAATTAAGCGTATAGGTGTTACCTGTACCGGCCTTAGCTGGAAGTTATTTCGGGCAGGGCGCCGGTTATGGTAGCGGTTGGAGCGTGTGCCGCAGGGATCGTGAAGGTAGTGGACTAAGGATTTTAGTGGATCAGGGGCATATCGACATGTTCCGGCCAGCGTTTTCCAGACCAGAAACGGGGATTTCATACGAGCAAACGGTAGGGGAAGCTAGATGAGATAGGGACGTAGGTACCACCTTGTATAAAAATAAATACCTGTTACTATATTTAATATCTATTCCTATATATTAGCTATAGAATAATGTACGTATAAGCCCCGGCGTGCGGGAAGAATGGCCGCGTTTTTAGTTATACCTTCAGGCTGACACTGATTTTAGATGAACCTGACGCCAACTTATTTACCTGGTTGAACTATGGGATAGATACGACGCGATACGGCTCAGATGATAAAGGGCTGAAAAAGCTACCGACTTACGTTTACATATTTTATAAGACCAGCGATGCCTGGTTGTTTGCCGAATTATTACCCGTTTATGACTCCTCTGCCTAAGTTGCCGATCCCCTATCCCGACCTGTCTGCTCATTTGCTGGACACGTCTCAAACGGGTATTTTCGTGTGCCAGCCTGTGACCGATACCACGGGCCACCTGGTCGATTTCAACCTATCCTATGCCAATCCGGTGGCCGGTACCCTGTTCGGTCAGGCCTGGTCACAACGCTTTACGAAGACAAAATCCTGTGGGCAGTTGTTTTCGGAAGTTGAAGGGCCGTTTCTATTCGGGATTCTGCTGGCCGTATTTCACACGGGTGTACCTTATCGGAACGTTGACTTTTTATATGTCGTTGACGGTGAGCCGCATTGGTACTATGTGTCAATCACTCAAACTAAAGGGGCAGTGGTGACTACCGCTCGGGATGTGACACAACAGGTTCAGCTTCAGCGGGACCAACAGCGTCAGGCGCAGCTTCTCAACGGTATATTAAAAACTTCCCCCAATGGCATCATCGTATATGAATTTATTTGTGGTCCGGTTTCAGATCCAGCGCGGGGTCAGGCATCTGGGGTAGGTGAAATTCTGGATCTACAACCTGTCTTTTTCAATGAGGCTTACCTGAAACTGGTTGGAGAGTCGGCAGAAAGAATAAAAGAGCAAACCCTCTCACAACGCCTGGGTCAGGAAACCTATACGGAGTTGTCATCGCTGATCCGTTCTCTGATCGACGCAGGCAAGTGCGTGCAGTTGGAACGCTTTTTTCCGCACCTGGGCAAGTGGCTTTCCATATCGGGCAGCCGCACGGAAAATGGAATTATGTTTGTTATTGATGATGTGAGTGCGCGGAAAGAAGCAGAATCCGTACAACAGTATCAATCGCAGGAGCTACAGGCGTTGAATGAGGAATTAACACGCTCCAATGAGAACCTGCTGGAGTTTTCGTATGTGGCAAGTCATGATTTGCAGGAGCCGTTGCGTAAGATTCAGCAATTTGGTACGGTTCTCGAGGAGCACTACGGCCCTGTACTGGGAAGTTCGGGGAACGATCTGGTTCACCGCATGCAACAGGCATCCATCCGGATGTCGGTGCTCATCCGGGACCTGCTCGATTACTCGCGGCTGAGTAAACAGCCGAGGGCCTACCACCAACAGGATCTGAATGAACTGGTCACCTCAGCCCTGTCGGCGCTGGAACTGGTCGTGTCCGAGAAAAAAGCGGTAATCGATGTCAAACTCCTGGGTACCATTGCCGGTGACGCTACGCAGCTGACCCAGGCCTTTCAGAACCTGCTGACGAATGCCCTGAAGTTTTCCAGACCTGATCAGGTTCCGCATATCAGGATCAGCAGCCAGTCCATTGGTTTCGACGACCTGCCCTCCGGGTTTCAGCCAAAAGCGGGTCAGAACCAGTTTTGTGCCATCCACGTGGCCGACGATGGTATTGGATTCGAACAAACGCAGGCCGACCGGATTTTTGGCGCTTTTCAGCGGTTGCATGGGCGGGGCGAGTATCCGGGGACGGGTATTGGTCTGGCTATCGTTAAAAAAGTGGTTGAAAACCATGGCGGCTATATTCTGGCCGAGAGCCAGCCCGATCAGGGGGCCACGTTTACGATCTACCTGCCAACGAGCGGTTCGGAAAACGAGTCATAACGACCGGCCTGGACCGATTTTCGACCGTTTTAAACCTGTTGGGTTAAATAAATTGGATAGTACTTGTCCGGTAAGGAGACAACAGGGGTGAGTCGACGGGTAGCTCGGTAACGAGGTAGTCGATTGACGATGGTGCTTCGGTAGGTGTTCCATACGAGCCCGGCGCTCAGCGGGCTGAACACGTTCATCAGCGAACCCGCCAGGTCATGCTTATCTCCGGGGCTACCCTGGCCCTCGGTAGAAGTATGAAACTGGTTATGTGGACTTATGAAGATGCGGCCCGTATACCCGAACCTGATGGTTTATCGATCATTGAACTGGCCGGGGCATTACTCCTCAATAATTTTGTTTAAAGCCTAGTTAACAACCATGCAAACCACAGTAACGGCCGACGAAGCCTTCACGCAAACAGGTCTTTCCTTACCACCTGCCCCTAAACCACTGGGGGTCTACAAACCCTGCCTCATCGACGGTAAGTATTTATATGTGTCGGGCCACGGTCCCGTTCAGGACGACAAAAGTCTGATCATCGGTCGTATTGGTGCCGATATGGATATGGAGCAGGGCAAGCTGGCCGCCCGTCAGGTGGGTCTCGCCATTCTGGCCACGATCAAAGAAAAGCTCGGTAGCCTCAACCGCGTAAAGCGCGTAATTAAAGTACTCGGTATGGTCAACTGCACGGCTGATTTTGAGCGGCACCCGTACATCATCAACGGCTGTAGCGAACTGTTTGCGCAGGTGTGGGGCGAAGAAAACGGCATCGGCGTTCGGTCGGCGGTGGGGTTTGGATCGCTGCCGGACAATATCCCGGTCGAAATCGAAGCGTTATTTGAACTGGCCGACTGATGCAGGAAACGCCCTGGTATCAGATACGCAACATTGAGCAACTCGACAGTCCGGCGCTGGTCGTGTTTCCCGATCGGGTCCGGCAGAACGTCGAACGGCTGGTGACGGCCATCGATGATCTTGGCCGGTTGCGCCCGCACGTGAAAACGCACAAGTCGCGCGAGGCCACGCAGTTGATGCTGGCCGCTGGCATTCGTAAATTTAAGTGCGCCACCATTGCCGAAGCTGAAATGCTGGCGATGGTGGATGCCCCCGATGTGCTGCTGGCCTATCAGCCCGTGGGTGCCAAACAGCACCGGCTGATCGAGCTGATTGAAACTTACCCCCAGACGACCTTTGCCTGCCTGGTCGATAACCTGACCACTGCCCAACAACTGTCCGAACGGGCGGAAGCTGCGGGAATAAAAATTCCGGTCTACGTCGACCTGAACGTCGGCATGAACCGAACCGGTATCGCGCCCAACGACGCCGTGCTTACGCTGTATGCCGAATTAAGTCAGTTGCCAGGGGTACGGCCTGTGGGACTACATGCGTATGACGGGCACATCCGAAATCCTGACCTCGCCGAGCGTACCGTGGTTTGCGATGCGGCTTTCGCGCCCGTTCAGCAACTGGCCGAAACGCTGGTGGCGCGTGGGTTCGACCGGCCTGTCATCGTGGCGGGAGGGAGCCCCACGTTTCCTATTCATGCGCGCCGTCAGGGGGTTGAATGCAGCCCCGGTACGTTCATTTATTGGGATTACGGATACGGGACCACACTGGCAGAACAGCCATTTCTGCACGCAGCGCTGGTCGTGGCGCGGGTCATCTCCCTGCCCGATGCCACGAAGTTATGTCTGGACCTGGGCCATAAATCCATTTCGGCCGAGTCGGACCTGGGGCATCGGGTCACGTTCCTGAATGCGCCCGACCTGCGCCCCATCGGGCAGAGTGAGGAGCATCTGGTTGTAGAGGCCAGAGAAGGCCACCACTTCGCGATTGGCGATGTGCTGTATGGACTGCCCAACCACATCTGTCCCACCTGCGCCCTCTATGAGCGCGCCCACACCATCGAAAACGGGCAGGTGACCGGCGAATGGCGCACCATTGCGCGCGACCGAACGATTCATCATTAATAACCAGCCCGCAGGTAATCAAACCCTTATGTTTACAATTGACGCGCATCTCGACCTGAGTATGAACGCGCTGGAATGGAACCGCGACCTGCGCCAGCCAGTCGAACACCTGCGGCAGCGGGAGAAAGGTATGACCGACAAACCCGACCGGGGCAAAGCAACGGTATCGTTGCCCGACCTGCGCCGGGGAAACATCGGGCTGGTCGTTGCGACTCAGATTGGCCGGTATGTAGCGCCCGACAATCCGCTGCCGGGCTGGCATTCGCCGGAGCAGGCCTGGGCGCAAACGCAGGGTCAGCAGATCTGGTACAAGGTCATGGAAGAAGCGGGGGAGATGGTGCAGATCCGTGATCTGGCCGGGCTCGAAAGCCACCTGGCGCGCTGGAACGACGGAACGCCCAACGACCAAAAACCCATTGGCTATATCCTGAGTCTGGAAGGGGCCGACTCCATCATCACGCCCGCTTATGTCGAGCGAGCCTATCACTATGGCCTGCGCGCGCTTGGTCCGGCTCACTACGGTCCCGGCCGCTACGCGCAGGGAACCGACGCCACGGGATTTATGGGCGAGGCTGGCCGGGCGCTGCTGCGCGAGATGGAGCGGTTCAACATCATTCTGGATGCGACCCACCTGTGTGACGATAGTTTCTGGGAAGCACTCGACCACTTCAACGGCCCTGTCTGGGCCAGCCATAACAACTGCCGGGCGCTGGTGAATCATAACCGCCAGTTCAGCGATGAACAGATCAACGCACTCATCGAACGGGGCGCTGTCATTGGTGGTGCGCTGGATGCCTGGATGATGGTGCCGGGCTGGGTACGCGGCCAGTCGACGCCCGAAAGCATGAATTGTGATCTGGCTAAAATGATCGACCACCTCGACCACATCTGTCAGCTGGCGGGTAATGCCCGGCACGTGGGCATTGGCTCCGATCTGGACGGCGCGTTCGGTAAGGAACAGAGCCCCTATGACCTGGAAACCATCGCCGATCTGCAGAAAATTCCCGATCTGCTCCGGCAGCGCGGCTACACCGAAGACGACGTTCAGGGCATTATGCATGGCAACTGGCTCCGGTTCCTGCGCGCAGCCTGGACGGCCACGTCTGAGTGAAAATGACTTGGTGTAACTGCGACCGGGAAGCGGGTGAATAGAAGACCCTTACCCTGCGTTGAAATTAACCACTCCAGGGTTTCCATTGAGTCGTATCAATAGCAATGAAGTAGACTAAACGTAAATAAAATGTATATGAGAGCGGGATAATTGATAATATTGGCTATTGTTTAGGTACAGGATACCATTGATCCATGATTACCTCCGTAACGCCTTCCTATCTGCAACCCGACCGACTGCCGTCTCCCGGCATCCGGTTAAACCAATTGGGGCCTGGTCAGCAAAACGGCCATGCGTTGTTTCACGGTCCCGTGCCAGCCGTGACCGAGGTGTCAATGATACCGCTGTCGGCATGTAATGGCAAGCTGTTTAAATGGTTTTTGTCGCTACTGTTGGTGCTGGTGGGTTCCCTGGTGGCTTATGCCACGACGATGCCAACGGCCAGTCAGGGGATATTAGACCTTAGAACCGTTGATCTTTCCCGGCAGGATGTTGAGCTTCGTGGCGAATGGAAATGGTACTGGCAGCAGTTGCGTTCACCCGGTCAGCCAGAATCGTATCACGAGTTCACCCTATTTCCGCAGCACTGGTCATCCAGTACATGGCATCAGCAGCCCCTGTCAAACCAGGGATTCGCTACCTATGCGCTCACTGTGCTGTTGCCATCCCGGACAACGGCGCTCAAGATGAACGTGCCGGATCAGTATTCGTCCTACCGCCTGTTCATTAACGGAACCGAAGCGGCCCGCGATGGTCAGCCGGCCACTACCGCAGCCGCTACCATCCCACACTGGTCTACCCAGTTGATTGAGGTGCCCGCCACTGCCGATACCCTGCAACTCCTTTTACAGATCGCCAATTTTGAGCACGCTAAAGGCGGAGGGAGAGGGGCCATCCGCATTGGGAATGCCCGGCAGCTGAGTGCGGTGCTGGCCACCGATAGTTCTCTGGATTTGTTGCTTACGGGCTGCCTGTTAATGGCTGGCTTGTTTTTTCTGGGCTTGTTTGGGATGGGGCGTACCGAATGGCCCATGCTTTACTTTAGTTTATTCTGCCTGACCTATAGCTACCGGATTATTGGGACCGATTTATACGTGTTCCATACGATTTTCCCCGATTTGCCGTGGGGGGTAACGATTCGACTGGAATATATATCCCTGTATCTGTCCGTAGGAACATTTGTCGTGTATACGCAATCGTTGTATCCCCAAGACACCAATCCCATCATCACCCGGATAATGGCGGGACTATGCTTTTCGGCGGCTGCCACCGTTTTGTTATTGCCGCCCCTGCTGTTTACGCAACTGATGAACCCGTTTCTGATGTTGATGGTGATTTATATCATCTATTGTACGTATGTATACTGGATAGCGGCTCTCCGTGGCCGGCCCGGCGCAAGGTATTCGTTGCTGGCAACCGGTTTGCTGATGGTGATGTTCGGGCTGATAATACTCCAGTACTTTGATCTTCTGACACCTCCCAAAGCGCTGCTGTTTGTGGGGTATCTCGGTTTTTTCTTCCTCAAGTCGCTGGTTTTACCCTACCGGTACGTATTTGCGTTTAAGGAGGCCCGGCATATCGAGAAGCAGTTTCTGGCGAATATGAGTCATGAGATACGAACGCCCCTGAACGCCATCGTTGGTTTTTCCAATCTGCTGGACACGGCTGACCTGACTCCCGAACAGCACGAGTACGTTCGGGATATCCAGGTGGCCGGCAAGAACTTGCTGCGGATCGTCAACGACGTTCTGGATATCTCTAAAATTGAATCCGGCATGGTTCAGGTAGAGCGCATTCCGTTCAGTATCCCTTCGCTGGTGGACTCCATTCGAACCATGCTGCTCCCTACAGCGGCCGAAAAAAAACTGGCCCTGACGGTTTCTATCGACCCGACAATTCCCGATACCGTGCTGGGCGATCCTACCCGGCTCACCCAGATTCTGCTCAACCTGCTGAGCAATGCCATTAAGTTTACACAGCACGGCCACGTAGCCCTACACATCGACAAACGGAGCCAGACCTCCGATTCGGTGCGTATACGGATAACTGTAGAAGATACTGGCATTGGGATGATGCCAGACGTACTGCCCCATATCTTTACCCGGTTCAGGCAGGCCAACGACTCCACTACCCGACATTACGGTGGTACGGGCCTGGGACTGAGTATTGCAAAATCACTGGTCGAGCTGCAGGGCGGCTGGATTCGGGTTTCCAGCGAACCCGACAAAGGATCAAAGTTTACGCTGGAGATCACCTACCAGATCGCCCAGACCCAAACCGATTTGCCGCAGGACCAGGATGATACCAGTTGGGAGCCAACCGGCCGTCGGTTGTCCATACTGGTCGTTGAAGACAACGCCATGAATCAGAAACTTACGATCGGCATTCTAAAGCGGCTGGGCTATACAACCCAGTTAGCTGAAAATGGATCACAGGCTCTGGATATACTGAAAAACGCTGACTTCGACCTGATCCTGATGGACATTCAAATGCCTATCATGGACGGCTATACCGCTACGCATCAGATTCGTACGGTTCTTCAGAAAAAAACACCCATCATCGCCATGACGGCCCACGCTATGGCCAGCGAACGCGAGAAGTGCCTGAAAGCCGGCATGAACGATTTCCTGTCCAAGCCTTTTTTGCCCAACGATTTACAGTTGCTGATTCAGGAGTATGTACTACTCCAGTCGGCTGGTGAATTATTGACGAAACCGGTGTCTGCTGCCCCGTTTTTGACTTTTTCTGAAGAGCCGTTGATGGAAGCTGTCGAGGGAGATACGAAACTGGTCATTAGCCTGCTGACGGTGTTTCTGGACCAGACCCCGTCGCAACTTCAGGCGGTACGTCAGGCGCTGGGGTACGGTGATCTCCCCACGGTGAGCCGCATCGTTCATCTACAGAAAGCGACCATTCAATTGCTGGGTCTGACCGAAGCCCGACAGCAGATACAACGCATTGAAACGCAGTTTTCCGCCGGAGCCACCCGAGCCGAAATTACCCGCTCGACACAAGACTACCTCGCTCAGATCGATCGTGCCTTACCCGCCATTCAGGCCCGGCTGGACGAAATGATAATGCGTTGAACGAACAGGATCGATGACGGGTGAACGCCAAAGTCTGGCCTGTGAGTAGCTCAAAACGGATGGGTCCGTTCCTTTTTTCAGGGCTTACCCGGGAAGCCTAAAGCCGCTCGGGCTGCATAGGCTGCGTCATACATCGAGTTGAAGCATTTTCCAAACGTAGTGTCACCATTCGGCCCCTGGGTAAGATCCCACATCGGTAGCATCGCTATTACCGACACGTCTGTGGCCGGGTCGTATGTCATCGTCATCAGATAGCCCGCAATGGCCCCGTTATGGCCATACCCCAGGTTTTGGCGATAGGAAGTTCCCAACCCATACGTGGGATTGGCCGCCGATACGTCCGTTTGCAACAGTTTGACCGTCTGGGGCAGCAGAACGTTCTCGCCCTTCATTAGCGATCGTATGTAGGTGTTCAGGCTCGCCATCGTGCCGTACCCATTACCCTCCCCCACGTGGCCACTCATATTGACCGGACCGAAGCCATCCTGTCGGCCCGACGCTCGTCGGATCAGACTGGCTACGCTGGGCTGGGGCATTTGAACGTCGTTGGCCCGGTAGGGAAACCAAATCGGTAACGGCACCCGGCTGGCTGGTCCCGTAATATGATCGTACATATAATCAGTGCAGGTTTTAGCCTGGCCGGCCTTGAGCGAGTACACCCGTTCGATAATCCGACTCAGGATAAAGTAGCCCGTGTTGCTATAATGATAGCCTTTGGTAGGGTCAAAGTAGTTGAGTTGGTACCTGATGATCGGTTTGAGCATCTCCTCGGCGGTGAACTGATGGGTTGAATCCCGGGAGAGCACGTAGTTGACGTAACTCTCCTTATTTAGACCTGGAACGGAGTCATTGTCCACATCATATACCCCGGCACTGTGGTTGAGCAGTTGCTCGATAGTGATCGTACGCTTGTTGGGAATGTTCCAGTCGGGCGTAGCAGGTACGTAGGGCTGATTGGTACCGGGAATCAGATCGGTGATGAGCGCCTTGTAGTTGAGCCAGCCGTCCTGATACATCTTCATTACGGCTGCGGCAGTGAAGTTCTTGGTGGCGCTGGCGAAGCGAAAATTAGTGCCAGGCGTGAGGGGTTGCTGACCCGGCGCAATAGACGACGCGAAATAGGTTTGGGTGGGCGTCTGAATCAGCACATTGAGCGACGGTACGGCATTACCCAAATCCTTTTCCAGTGTGGCTCGTGCGTTGTCGACGGCTTCCTGAACCTGGCTGTTCAACGGGGAACGGTGATCCTCTACGTTAACTAAACTACAGCCGAACAGCAATCCGGTCAGCCCGCCAATCAGGAAAAAGCGGGCAATGCTGATCGGCGTAAGTGGCAGGCTCAAGCGCTTATACAGACGGGTAAAGAAGAGGGGTATCATCATCTTTTCAAGCTATTTAAAGAATGGTTGGCAGGAGCCTGGTGGTGTCAGTTACTATTTGTTCGCAACCTGAGCGGCTCGTAAGGCCGTATTCCGTACGCCCAGAGCCAGTTCCAGAAAATCGTTGTAATTTGCCTCCGGTGTGGTGTTGGTTTTGATAAAATTAGCGACCATCAGCACCGTTGTCTTCGTAGCCGGGTTGTACCGCAGCGTCGATATGTAACTCAGGTGGGCACCGTCATGGCCAAAGCCCAGTCCGTCGTTGAAGGTAAGTCCCAGGCCGTACACCCCATGTGATACGTCGGCTATTTCCATTTGTTCCATCATGGCTATGCTCTGGGTCGTTAAACCCGCTTTGCCCGTTAGCAATAATTCGATCCATCTGGTGATATCATCGGGAGATGACACAATATCGCCCTCTGTAACATTTGCGGACATGTTATCTTCCGGCGTACTGATCGGACTTTGGCCGGGTACAAGGAGGTAAGAGTTGACAAATGGATCTCTCATCCGTGTTTCGGTTCCCTGCCACACATTATAGGTATTGGTCAACTGCAGGGGTTCCAGAAATCGGGTCCGAATAAAATCAGAGTACGACACACCCGAGGCCTTTTCAATAATTTTGCCCAGCAGATTGTAGCCTGTATTTGAGTATTGGAACGTAGTGCCCGGCGCAAAGTTGGATATCTTGTTCTGAGCAACAACCCCGACGAGTTCGTCGAACGTGAAGGTATGGGTATCCTGGTTGAGGTCTTCCCGAATATACTCAACGTACCGTTTGCCTGCGTAGGGTTGATTGACCGTATTGGGGATGTCCTGATTGGTTATATCGAATACCCCCGCCCGGTGCTGGAGCAGTTGCTTAATGGTGATCTGATTCTTATGCGGTATGTCGTAGGCTGGCGTATTAGGCAGGTAAGCCGGGATAAAGTCGGTAATTGTCAGCTTACCCTCCTGCTGCAGGAGCAGAATGGCTGCCGCCGTAAAGATTTTGAATAGGCTGGCGATTCGGTAATGTGTATTTCCCTGAACACCCGGCTCAATATTGCTGGAAACCAGAGCCGATCCGGACGAATTATTGACCTGTAGAAAAAAACCGCCTTTGTTTTTTCCCATTTCCCATTTGCCGTTAAAGTGCTGATAAAGACTATCGGTCAGCTGTTGAAGTTGGGCACGGACAGGAACAGGTTGTATATGATCCTTAAAACAGGACTGGAGCGTTGAACTGCCCACGATAAAGAGGGCAACCAGGGCAAACATGGGCATGCGTTTCATGGTAACGTGAGTTAAGAGAAAGGCTGAAAATTAGTTTTAGGCTGCTTCAGAAAGTAGTCGAGTCGGTTAAACACCTGCCTGCTTTTGGGTCAAAATCACCTCGATGTTCTTATCTCCAAAAGCCAACCCGGAAACGATAAGGAATGGTCCGAACACGATAACAAATAGTCCCGGTAGCCCAACCAGCCAGCCCGTTATGAGTTTGTTTCCGTGTCAGGATAGTAGCCCTATTAAGCTGTAGTTACAATGGCCCGCTCGGATAGCCCAGGGCTGCGCGACCTCCCCAGGCCGCGCTGTATATAGCTTTGAAACACGCTAAAAAAGAGTCTTCACCCTTGACTTTATCAACCAGATTTATGTACGCCACGACCGACACGTCAGTGGCAGGGTCATACATGGCAAGCGACAGCGTCCCGCAGCGCTCTCCATTGTGACCAAAACCCATATTCTTGGTGTAGAAGCACGCCAGCGCATAATTCGGATTTATTGCGGAGACATCGGTTTGCATGAGATGTATCGTTTCGGGTGTCAATACGTTTTCGCCTTTCATCAGGGTCCGCACGAACGTATTGAGCGAGACCGGAGTGCCGTAGCCATTGCCCTCTGCTACCTGCGCACTCATGTTGTAGTCACCGAATACAATTGTCTTTCCGGGAAGCCGCTCCGTACCCGTTGCGTAGGGACTCGGCATGACCTGGTCATTGGCCCAGACCGGAAAATGAAGAGCCAGCGGAACCTTCGTGTTCGGGCCTACCATGTAGTCCTGCACGTAATCATTATACGTCATATCGTGGCCCCGTTTTAGCGAATAGACATGAGCAATAATATACCCGAGTATAGAATAGCCTGTATTGCTGTAATGATAACCCTTGGTCGGAGCAAAATACGTTAACTGGTGCTTGGCAAGTTGAAGCACCATGTTCTCGGTTAAGAACTGATGATTCGGTTCGGCATTTTGAATAAACGCCGTGTAGGATAATCCATGATATCCTGGGACGGAGTCATTATCGACATCATAAACCCCCGCGCTGTGTTGCAGCAATTGTTCAATGGTAATCTGATTTTTATAGGGGAAATTCCACTCGGGTGTATTGGGTACGTAGGGTATGTTTGTTCCTGGAATATTGTCCGAGATTTTCGCTTTAAAGTCTAACCATTTATCCTGATGCATTTTTAGAATAGCAGTAGACGTAAAGATTTTGGTGTTACTGGCGAAACGAAAGGTGGTCGTTTCGGTCAGGGGCGCACTGCCTGCCGACACTGAAGAGACAAAGATTTTTTCGGTAGGCGTCTGGATATACAAATTCAGCGACGGAACTGAATTGCCCAACGAATCTTGAAGAGCGACGCGAACACTATCAACCGCTTTCTGTACCTGGCTTTGGCTATTGGGCTGCGGGTTAAGATGGTCTTTGAGCAGAGAAGAACAGTTCACCAGGAGTACGCAACTAAGTATAATAAAACTCAGACGCACCGCGACTTTTGAGATGAATGAATTATTTAACATGATTGGTAGTAAAAGGAAAGTTAGTGGTTGAATGCGATGAAACTACTGGAAAACCAGACCCTATTAACTTAGTAAAGAATACACTAAAACCGCTCCTCATCCGCTTCAACGAGTGAGCTGAGAGGAATTCTTCTAAGGGCAACCTGATTAAGTTAAGGGACTGACTATGAGTTGCTTTTAGTCGATCTACCCTGCTCTACTTGCCTTTGAGTCATACAATGCCAGGCCGTAGACCCGGTAGCTTCACTACGCCCGTACCTGCGCTTCGGCACCTTAATTTGGGGCTATTTTTTAATTAACTGGGGGAAAGCTCCTCCTGTAAACACATAGTCTTCTGTTGAAGGATCATAATTTTTAGAATAATCGGGATAACCATACAAATTAAGATCTCGCCTTACATCGTAATAACCTCCAAAATCATATCGTTCTGTGCGAAATTGCTTAAATACGTAATCGCGAGGAAACAACGCGTCCTTGTTTATAATGTTACCCGGAGTGTCGTCTATGAACAATTTTCGGCCAAGCGCAGGTGATAGTTCGCGGCCATCGACAGTTAAATAATAGGACCGGTTATAAAATATATCATTGGCATAATATGTGCCCCGCATATAAGTGGCTGGATTAGCTGGGTAATGTGTATCTCTTGCATGTCGAGCAGGCGATATGGTATCGTATAACTCAAAATTTTTATAATTCATCTCGGCAGTTTTCACCAGCATTACATTCCAATAATATTGTCTGAATCTTTTATAGGCAGCGTTAAATTGCGTAGTATAATTGCCACCATCAAGATCTTTATTTGGAATTTGTGCCTCGGCCAAATTCCTGAGAGTGTATTTTTTAGTAGGATCATTAGGATCAGCAATAGGTCCCTTCGCAAACGCATTCCGCAAATTTGCGTAATTGTCCTTTACCGCAATCAGGGTATTCAGCGTGTCGTAAATTGCCAGTTGCATTTGGTTGACTCCAGTCGCAAAATCTGCAACTGCACCAGCTAGACCGGTTGGTCTATCCCCAGATGTCCATTTCTTAATGGATTCACCCGCAATTGCTATAGCCGCCCCAGCAAAAGGAAGTTCGACTGCCGTTGCCACTGCGGCTGCGTCTAGAATCCCGACGGCTATGTCAACAAAGATGTCGATGATGAAATCTTTCCAGCTCTCGGGAGCCACTGTTCCTGATTGTAAATCTGCCCATGCTTCTGCTTCAAATCCAATCATGAAGAGATATAAATCCTTATTGAAATCCCTTAAATTCTTTAAGTTTTCTGCCGCGCTAAAAAGCTCAAACTCTGTGTATGGGTCGTTTCCCGGATCACCTATTCCTGGCTCCACCCGATGATCACTACAACTGGTAAGTAACGAGGGTACTACAACGGCACCGGTAGCCGCAATGGCAGCATCCCGTAGCCAGGTCCTTCGACTTAGATTGTTGGGTGTTTTTTGTGTTTTCATGGTCATTTTAAAAGAGGTGGTTAAACTTGATTTCCATGTTGACAGGTGGGTAAGGAATGATTACCCCACTCATCGACTACCTGATCGCTACGTCAAGAGCACTACGCTTGCCGGTACCCTAGAGGGATATAACAAGCAAAAATCAGCTCGACAAAAGTGAGGATTTCGGGCTGGACAGACTGTCGTAGTTTGGTCAAATACTATCGTAATTTGACCAATGGGGCCTTTTTGTCAACAAAAACACCCGATCCAACTGGATCGGGTGGCAAGAATCAGGCAGCACAGCAAGCCAACGTCAGGGAGTACCCGCCTGGCGGATAAATTGGGTGGGGGTCATCTGATACTGTTCGCGAAAGACCTTGGTAAAATGGGCGGGCGTTTGATAGCCAATCCGGTAAGCCGTTTCGGCGACGCTCAATCCCTGGCGCAGGAAGCGGGCCGCCTGCTTAAGGCGGTAGAGCCGAACCACATCCGCCGGAGCCATGCCCGTCAGAGCCTTGATCTTTCGGTAAAGTACCGTACGGCTCATGCCGAGCGGCTTCAGCAAATCATCCACCACAAATTCAGAATTGTCCAGATGATCGTCCAATACAGTGTATAACTGCTTCATAAACGGATCGGTCGTGATCGGGGCGGCTGTGTCAGCAACCGTTTGGGCAAACTGGGTCAACTCGGTCCGCAGCTTGTCCCGCAACCGTTGTTTGTGCTCCAACTGGTTGCGAATTCGCAGCTGCAGCTCGGTCACATGGAAAGGCTTGGTCAGGTAATCATCCGCTCCCAACGAGAGCCCCACCAGCCGATTATCGACCGACGATTTAGCCGTCAGCAGAATGACGGGAATATGACTCGTGCGCAGGTCTGTTTTTAACTGACTGCAGAGCGTAAAGCCGTCCATTAGGGGCATCATCACGTCCGAGATGATCAGATCAGGTACGTGTTCCAGCGCCTGTTCCAGCCCATCTCGTCCGTTGACGGCCCGCCAAATGCGATAGTTCTGGGGCAGACTTTCGGCAATAAAATGGGCCAGCTCATCATTATCTTCTACAACCAGCAACCGGGGTTCATCGGACTCATCGGTAGCTGTCCAGGCATCTGCGCCGGCTTCCCGGTTCCAGGGGACAATTCCGTTCAGTGACGCTTCCGACGTTTCAGCCTGTCGGTAAGGCAACTCAACCACGAACGTAGTGCCCTGGTCTGGATGGCTCTCAACGGAAATTTGTCCACCCTGTAGTTGAACCAGTTCCTGAACCAAAGCCAACCCTATACCCGTACCCTGTGTCGCATTTGTATCACTAACTTGATAGAAACGGTCGAAAATATGGGGAAGGTGTTGACCCGAAATGCCAACGTCTGTGTCGGCAACGGTAAGCCGTATACGTCCCGAAGCATCCGTCAACGAAACGGTAATCGTGCCATCTTTCGTAAATTTCAGTGCGTTGGCCGTCAGATTATAGACAATACGTTCCAGCTTTTCGGCATCGAACCAATAGTCACCTGTTATCTCGGACTTAAACAGCAGACGAATTCCTTGAGTTACTGCCTGGTCAGTTAAAGGCTTCAGCCAGTGACTGATAAATTCGGCAAGATTCCCTCTGGACTCGTGAATGGGCATGACGCTGGCTTCCAGTTTGGATAAATCCAGCAGCTGATTGATCAAGCCCAGCAACTGATGGGCATTTTGTTCAATCGTTTGCAGACGTCTATGGTTTTTAGGGTCTGGATTCTCATTCGCCATCTGTTCGGTAGGGGCCAGAATCAGCGTTAGGGGTGTACGAAACTCGTGAGTGATATTGGTAAAGAAGTTCGTTTTAATTGCATCGACCGCCCGGAGCTGGTCGGCTTCCTGCTGGCGGAGCCGAATCGTCTGGTTTAGCCGGATCCGATTTAGATAAATCTGAAGCAAACCCCAGCCGATGCCCAAACCCATTAAGCTATACAGAATGATAGCCCACCAGGTAGCCCAGAAAGGTGGCTGGATGGTTAGATCCAGTTTGCGCACATGACGACTCCATCGACCCGATGTGTTAGACGCATTCACTACCAGCGCATAATCGCCCGGTGGCAGGTTGGTATAAATGGCTTCAGGTCGGACCGTTTCTGTCCACCTCTCTTCCAGTCCTTCCAATCGGTAGCGATACCGATTTTTGGCCGGTCGATTGAATTGCAAAGCAGCAAATCGTACAGTCAGATAATTCTGATTGTAGTGTAAGGTAAGTTGACTGGTGGCCTGAATGGGCATTGTGCCCAATACTGATCGGTTAGCAAACGTAGTGGTGTCCGTGCCGTCAGCATTCGGAATCTCCGGCTGAATGATATGATTGCCGACTTGTAGTTCGGTCAGTTCAACAACAGGTTCAAATGCATCCTGAACGATCCGCTGGGGAGAAAAATAGGTGAACCCTTCCAGACCACCCATCAGGATTACCCCACCAGCGATCCCACGGTTGGGAAACTTGATGTAGTGATACCGGTTAAATTCGTCTGCCATGATGCCGTCATCATGCGTGAAAGTCTGAGTGGTAAATGTCCGACGATTCATCCGGCACACCCCTTTGTTGGTGCCTATCCACAAATACCCGTATTGGTCAGGTATTGCTGAGTAAACCACATTATTGGGCAAACCAGTAGCCTGGGTAAACCGCTGGGTTCGACCCGTTCGCTTGTCGAACAGACATAGGCCATTGCCAAAGGTACCAATCCACAGCCGATTGGAGTCGGCTGGGTCGGCTGATAGGCAGTATAAGATATTGCTGCTCAGCGAGCCATGATCCTTTGGGCGGTTGACAAACTGCCGTCTCTGTCCGGTTTTACGATCGATACGCCATAATCCTCCCGCCTGACTAGCCAGCCAAAGCGCCTGATTATCGGCCACTAATTCAATAACAGCATTTCCGGGTTGGTACGGAATCTGGAACGGGATACGGTTCCAGTGGCCCGTCTGCTCATCAAACCAAAAGGCATTTGAGCCGTAGACCGCCCAAATGCGGCCCTTGGGGTCAGTAGCCATTGGAAAGGGAACATCACCAGATCTGTTTCTGACAATTCCTGTCGGCAGTGGAAAATGCTCCGTCTTGTTCGTACTACCGTCCAGCCGGTACATAGTCAACGTACCCACGTTAAACCAGAATCGGCCTGTGGCATCGAAGGTATAGCGAAAATTGTAGCTGCTTAAGCCACTCAGGGTGGCCTGGGCTGCCAGTGAAACCGGCGGCAAATCCAATGATAGTGAATCGTTGGCGAGTAGATCCTGATAAAATCCACGTTGATACCGGCGCTTCTGAAAGGGGTTCGGCTGTAGATCGTAGGTGCGGATACCAGCCCCAGCGGTACCGACCCATAAGACATTGGTTCGATCGATGAGCAAACTACTGCAACCTTCGTTAGACTGATTCCAGCGGGTAGCGATCTGGACGCCCCCCTGTTCTGTAAACCGAAACAGAATATTATTCTGGTCGAAATAGACTGTACCCGTTCGGTCAATAGCTACTTTATGACCTAACCATTCGTCACCCTGGGCCGGCAGCCGATAGGAGCGCAGCTGGCCCGTTCTGGGCTGAAACAGGGTTAGGTAGTGCTGAGAGAACAGGATGAGTTCTCCGGTCGGCCGGAGACATACTCGGGTTAAAAAGTCTTCCGGCAGCGACCGGGGATTGCCTGGCTGGTGTCCTAAGTTCGTAAAGCTGCGGGTGGCTTCATCAAATTGATCGAGTCCCTTTGCCGTAGCCAGCCAAATTCTCCCATCGGCTCCTTCCGATACGTTGTACACGCTATCGGTGCTGATGGATGCAACTTGGTGAGGTCGATGACGAAACCAGTTACCCTTTTTTTTATTGGTGTCCCAGCAAATGACGCCATGACCAATAACTGTCAGCCACAGGCGGTCCTGTCGGTCGATATACAAACCATAGGTAGTGTTTGGTTTTACCAGTCGGCGAAACGCTTTCTGTCGGGAAAAGTTGGTAAACGTTTCGGTCCTTGGATCGAACACATCAATTTCCCCACGTTCGGAAACGATCCAGATACGCCCGTGCCGGTCCAGTTCAATATAGTTCAGTGCGGCAAAGGAAAGAGAAGGACGCCCATCGGGGTCAGGCTGGAAGACTTTGAATCGGTATCCATCGTACCGACATAGGCCGTCGCGAGTAGCTGCCCAGATGAAGCCTTGTTTATCCTGAAGTATACCGGGTACAAAGGCCTGTGGAAGTCCCTGCCGGTCAGTGATGAGTTCGGGCTGAGGGAAATGAACCGATTGCGCTCTTATGCAGACTGTTGAGGCCAGCAGGTTCATCAAACAGACTAGAACGCGAAAAATAGACGGTATGTACGTATTCATACCAGAATGAAGAGTTCAGCCCACTTCGTTTACGCGGAAGTGTTGTTTATAGGCATCGCCCTTTTTTATGTTATCGGTTGAGGAAAGTTCATGTCAAAGCTAACTCTTTATATTAGAATCAAAACCTGACTCAAAAATGACAATGCTTATCACTTTTTTACCCGATACCACTTGAACCCGTAAGCGGGTAGATCGACCGAAAAATTGCCATCGGCCCCAATCTGTTTCTCGCTTTTCGCCAGTAGATCAACGAGTTTTAGACCGGCTTTTGGATCGGTGTGCAACTGATTCTGCTGGGGCTGCGGACTGAAATTGTGGATCATGACCAATGATCGGCCCTGCCAGTTGTACCGAATGGCGAGCACATGCGGTGATTTTGTGTCGATAATTTCCCACTTACCCCAACCAACTTCAGGACACTGTTTCCGAAGGCTGGACAAGCGCGTGATGTGGTTCAGCAATGAGGCCGAATCGGCCTGCTGAGCGGCCACATTAACGGTGCTGTAGCGGTAAGGCCCTGCGCTGATAACCGGCCGAACGGCTTTGGCTGCTTCAGAAAAGCCGCCATGGATTTTGTTCGACCACTGCATGGGAGTTCTCACAGAAAGGCGCTCTTCGAGACTGAGGTCGTCGCCCATCCCAATCTCTTCCCCGTACCGGATAACGGGCATACCGGGCAGCGAGAACAGCAGGCTGTACGCCAGTTTGATCAGCCGGGGATCACCGAGCATGGGCGCTAACCGTCGGCGGATACCCCGGTCGTAAAGCTGCATGCTGCTGTCCGGGCCGAATTTAGCATACACTTTTCCCCGCTCCTCGTCACTTAACCGACCCAGATCGATCTCGTCATGATTGCGGAGAAAGGTAGCCCATTGGGCCGTTGGTGGAATCGATTTGGTTTCGTTCAGAGCCTTTTTCAAGGTGCTGACTTCAGTCGTAGCCAGCGCATAGAACAGATGCTGGTTGGCGAAGAAGTTGAACATTGTCTGCATTCCCTGGCCTTCCTTCCCGAAATAAGGCTCCTGTTCTTTGGGGTCTACATTGGCTTCCCCCAACAGAATAGCATCCCGTTTATGCCACTGAACGTACTGATGAAGCTGCGTGATCATGTCGAACTGATGCTGTGGTTTATCCGGGTCGAAATCGGGTGTGGCTACCTCGATCAGGAACGGAACGGCATCGACGCGAAATCCGGCAACCCCTTTGTCGAGCCAGTAGCGGATGACCTTCCGCATTTCGCGCTGTACGGCCGGGTTCTGCATATTCAGGTCCGGCTGTGATTCATAAAAGCGGTGGTAATAATATTCACCGGCCAGTGAATCGTAGGACCAGACCGATTTCTGTACGCCGGGAAACACCATGCCCGTATTCCATTTCTCCGGTCGCTCCTTCGACCAGACATACCACGAGCGATAGGGGGAGTCTTTCTGCCTGCGGGCTTGCTGAAACCACGGATGCTGGTCGGAGGTGTGGTTGGTGACCAGGTCCATCATAACGCGGATGCCGCGCTGGCTGGCCTGATTCATGAAATCGGTGAAGTCCTGCGGAGTGCCCAGGCGGGGGTCGATGCCGTAAAAATCCGATGTGTCATACCCATCGTCCAGGTTGGGCGTAGGCTGAAAGGGAGCCAGCCAGATCGTTTCGACACCCAGTTTTTTTAAGTAGTCCAGCTGCTGGGACATACCCCGGAAGTCACCCACCCCGTCCTTATCGGAGTCCTTGAAAACTTCCACATCTACGCTGTAAACCAGACTGTTTTTGTACCAGAGTTCTTCGATGAAATCAGTAGGCAGGGGAGCTGGCGGTGCAACCGTGGTTTCAGGCTTTTCGGTCTCGGAGGTTGTTTGTCGGCAGGAGGCCAGTAAACAGATGCCAAGAAACAGGATTATTTTTTTCATCGAATTACGTTCGTCTGGTGAAGTCTCTTTAAACCAACCGTCAATTACCCCCGGCTGTTAGGGAAAGGCCGTTTTCTTGATTGTCTGGTAATTCTATAGGGCATATCAAATAGACTATATGACTGTAACCAGATTTTTCAGGTTAGAGAATCAATTCGCGCACATGAAAAGTTAGTGTCCTATGAAAAAAGATGAGATTCGGCTAGATGACTGGCAGCGGATTCTGTTTGGTGATGCGCCCGTCGAATTTTTATTTGAAGTCCTGGTTCGTACCGCGCTCATTTACCTGACGCTGCTGATAATGATGCGGTTACTGGGAAAACGCATGAACGGCCAGCTTACAAATCTGGAGTTATCGGTCATGCTGACGATGGGGGCTATCATGGCACCCCCCATGCAAATACCCGATCGGGGTTTACTCTCGGGTACGTTGGGTTTGCTCTGTGCGCTGGCCTTTCTGCGGGGATCGAACCTGTTGGGTTTCGTCAGTAAAAAAGCAGAAAAGCTGATCCATGGAACAGAGACGATCCTGATCAGGGAAGGGATAATCCAACTGGATGAAATGGCCCGGAACCGACTGTCCCGGCAGCAGATTTTTGCTGCTTTGCGGAGCGAAAATGTGTATCATCTGGGGAAGGTCAAGCGCCTGTATCTGGAGGCTTACGGCATATTCAGTATTTACGAAGAGAAGCAGGATAAGCCCGGCCTGACCGTAATGCCCCCCGCCGATGAAACGATCCGGACTACCTATCAGAAAAAAGACGACCATACGCTCGCCTGTGGCCATTGTGGAAAAACGGTGCCTACATCCCCTGAACCGGGTGATTGCCCCGTCTGTACGCACAGGCAGTGGGAGCCAGCCGTCTGTTAACACATGTTATGAAAAAGGAAGATATTCATTTATTTGACTGGCTCCGTATTCTCGTGGGGGAGGTTCCGGCCAGTTTTTACGTCGAAATCATTATTCGCGCGGCTTTCGTTTACCTGCTGCTGGTGGTTTCGATGCGGTTGATGGGTCGGCGGATGGCTACCCAGCTAAGCCGGAACGAAATGGCCGCTATGGTGTCGATGGCCGCGGCTATCGGGGTACCTATTCTGGATGCCAGCCGGGGGCTGTTACCCGCCGTAATGATTGCAATCGTCGTGGTAAGTACCCAGCGGCTGGTGTCTTATCTGGCGTCTAGAAATCAAACATTTGAGGGTATTTCGCAGGATATAAGTGTTATGCTGGTAGAAGACGCTGTGATGCATCTGCCGGTGATGAAAGGGTCGGGTATTACGCGCCAACTGCTTTTCGCCCAGCTGCGATCGAATGGCCTGACTCATTTGGGGTACGTGAAGCGCCTGTACATGGAAGCGAACGGTTCCTTTACTCTGATCACCGACCCCGACCCCAAACCCGGACTTTCCCTGTTGCCGGAATGGGATGCCGACTTCCTGAACGAACAGGAAAAAGCCCCCGGTCAGCTTGTTTGTTACCATTGCGGAAATCCACAACCAGAAACGAACAGGAACCAGTCCTGCACGCGGTGCGACCGGAAGGAATGGGTTGAGGCACTTCGCTAATATGACGCGGGGGCCGGAAAACCTTACGGGATCATTCCAGTTAAAACAAGACAGTGCGCATCTCAACGAAAAAAGCTATGAAAATTAACCAAACCCTTTCGCTATTAACTTTTGGACTTGCCCTGATCGGCCTGGATAGTTATGCCCAGACAACGCCAACGGGAGCCGCCACCTCGACAACCTATCCGGTAGGAGCCGTTACGGTTGATTCTGCCAATACTGTTAAACCATCGCGCGCTCAGCGACGGGCTGCCCGGGGGAACCGGTCAAAAACCGCTCGTCCCAATGCCGGTAATACGGGCGCTACGTCGCAGGATGGTCAGTACCGGCAGAGTTCAGCCGCACAAGGCACGTCCGTCAATAACAGCAATGCCACCAATTACAACAGTAATAACGTCACCAATGCCGCTACAGGTGTCGGTAGCAACCCGTCGGTGACAACCCAGCCCACTACCCTGAGTGGTTCGTCGGGAACGTCGGCAACAACCAGTAGTAGCAGCAGCGCGGGTAGCGACGCGACAAAGACGGGGACTGCCGCAGCGGTAACGGGTGCCCGGACTGAGACAAAAACCCCGGCCGATGTGGCGGGCAGCACGGAGCGTACAACCAGCATTCACGACTTTATCTCTTCGTCGCCCAACTACGTGACCCTTCAGAATGCGTTGCAGTCGACGGATCTGGACGAAAAACTCAAAGCAGGAACGGCTTATACCCTGTTTGCGCCCACCAATGCGGCTTTCAAAAAGCTACCGGCTACCGTGCAGGCTGGGTTGCTGGAAGGGCGCAATCGGGAGGCCCTGACCCAGCTTATGTCCTACCACCTGGTGGCCGGCACCCTCGATGCGAAGGCGTTGACCCAGCAGATCAAAGCCGGCAACGGGAAAGCAACCCTAACCACCGTTGCGGGTGGTGTCTTAACGGCCCAGCTGGGGGCGGGAGGGCAGCTAACTATTACAGACGAGCAGGGTAAAAGCGCTACCGTCGAGGATTCAGACAAGATTCAGTCGAATGGCATTGTTCACGGGCTGAACGCTGTTTTGATGCCCAAAAATGCCGTAAACAGTATTCGTTAACAGTCCGTTGGGTAAATTGATTAGCTGAACGTGTGGGCTGCCAGACGCTTTGTGCGGATAGCCCACACGTTCATTTTGTTTAGTCCTGTACAATAGCCAGAGAAGGACCCGGAATAATATGGAGTACACAAACCATAAAAACTATATAATCGATGGAGCAGGTAGACGCTGGTTCCTGAAACAGTCGTCAGCCCTGGTGGGTATGCTGGCCCTGCCGCCGTTAATCGGTCAGGCCGGAACGGCCCCTGCCTCATCGGTTCCCCCCGGTTTGCCCATGAAACGAGCCATTACACTCCGCATCAATCGCAAAGCCTACCGGATTGAGGTGGAGCCACGCGAGACGCTCCTCGACGTATTACGCGAACGACTGGACCTGATTGGTAGTAAAAAAGGCTGCGACCACGGCCAGTGTGGGGCCTGTACCGTCCACATCGATGGGCGCACGGCCAACGCCTGTCTTCTGCTGGCGGTCATGCAACAGGACCGGGACATCACGACCATTGAGGGGTTAGCCCCCTCACCCGACCGGCTACACCCGCTACAAACTGCTTTTGTGGAGCATGACGGCTTGCAATGCGGATTTTGTACCCCCGGTCAGATCATGTCCGGCGTAGCGGTGCTGCGGGAAGGCCATGCCGGGTCGACGGCGCAGATCAAAGAATGGATGAGCGGAAACATCTGCCGCTGTGGCGCTTATTCCGGTATTGTTGACGCTATCGAAGCCGTGCAGAAAGGAGGGAGGCAGGTATGAAATCATTCGATTATGTAGCGGTTACCAAACCCGCTGACGCTGTTCGGCTCATGGAGCCTCAATTCCGGTTTATTGCCGGAGGTACCAACCTGGTCGATCTCATGAAGTACGAGATTGAACGCCCCGACCGCCTGATCGACATCAGCCGATTGCCGCTGGACCGTATCGAAACGACCGATGCCGGAATCCGGATAGGGGCCCTGGCCCGCAACAGCGATGTGGCCGCCGATCCGGCGATCACCAGGCAGTTTCCGCTGCTGGCCGAAGCCCTGCTGGCCGGGGCCTCGCCCCAGCTGCGTAACATGGCGACTATGGGCGGTAACCTCATGCAACGTACCCGGTGCTATTATTTTTACGATGCCACGCAGCCCTGCAACAAGCGGGAGCCGGGTTCGGGTTGTGGAGCCATTGGTGGGTTCAACCGGATTCATGCCATTCTGGGTACCAGCGAAGGCGCGGCTAAAACCCAGTGTATCGCTACTAACCCCAGCGACATGAATGTGGCCCTAAGTGCTCTAGATGCTATTGTGCAGGTTACCGGGCCTAAAGGAACCCGCGCTATACCGGTTATCGACTTCCACCGGTTGCCGGGTGATACGCCTGAGCGGGACACTGTACTGGAAGCAAACGAGCTCATAACCGGCCTCGACCTCCCTAAACCAGCTATACCGGGTAAGTCATATTACCTGAAAGTACGCGATAGAGCCAGCTACGCCTTTGCTGTCGTGTCGGTAGCTACGCGGCTGGCGGTCGAAAACGGGCGTATTCAGGATGTTCGCATTGCCCTGGGTGGAGTGGCCCACAAGCCCTGGCGGATCGTTGAGGTTGAAAAAAATATGGTGGGCAAAGCGGCTACTGAGGAAACATTTCGGGCTGCCGCACAGCAACTCGTTGCCGGTGCAAAACCCCACGAACATAACGCCTTCAAGGTTCAGCTGGCCCAATCGGCTATTGTGCGCGCCTTACAAACCGTTGCTACCTCCTAACTGACCAGTGCTGATCGATGGCGCTTCAACAAGAGGTAGCCAAATGCTGTCAGGCTGGGTCTTACCCCCTTTACGCGACAAAACGCATGGCAAAGAAATTAATTGGCGACCCGATCGATCGGATCGACGGTGACCTGAAGGTTACGGGCCGCGCCCGGTACTCGGCCGATATGAAACGGCCCGATATGGTCTATGGGGTACTGGTGATGAGCAGCATCGGGAATGGTCGTATTCGTTCGTTCGATACGGCTGAGACACTGAAAATGCCGGGTGTGCTGACCGTCATGTCCTACGGAAATGCCCCTAAAGTGGCCGGGATCAATAAAAACAAACCCTCTGAAGTTGCCACCGATCGGGTGATGAGCCTGTTTCAGGATAACAAGGTTCATTACAATAATCAGCCCATTGCGATGGTCATCGCCGACACCTTCGAGCATGCCGTGGATGGAGCCGCCCGGGTCAAGGTAACGTATGAGTCTCAAAAGCCTAAGCCTCCCTTACCTGCGGGCAGGAACAACACCTTTACGCCCGAACGGTTGCCCCGGTACGACGATCAGGTAGATACGAAACGGGGTAACCTGAAAGCAGGTCTTTCGGGGGCCTCAACGAAGGTTACTGAAACGTATACGACGCCGACCCAAACCCATAATGCGCTGGAACCCCACGCGCTGATTGCCTATTGGGAGGGGGAGAAACTAACGATGTACAATGCAACGCAGGGCGTATCGGGGGTGCAGAAACGGATTTCCGAGCTGTTCGGTATGCCCAAGGAGAACGTTCGGGTGATCGCGCAGTTTGTGGGTGGCGGTTTTGGTAGTAAAGGGGCCACCTGGTCCCATGTTATGCTGGCTCCCATGGCGGCCAAACTGGTGGGGAAACCGGTTAAGCTGGTGCTTATGCGCGAACACATGTTCGGGATGGTCGGGTGGCGGTCGTCGACGGTCCAGAAAATGGTCGTCGGCACTAAAAAAGACGGTGAGTTTACCGCCCTCAGTCATGATACCATTTCCCAGACATCGGCCTTCGATGAGTTCGCCGAACCCGCCGGTACCATCTCCCGCATGATGTATGCCAGCCCCAATATGGAATCCACGCACCGCCTTATTCGGGCTAACATCGGTACGCCTTCGGCCATGCGCGCGCCCGGTGAGGCACCCGGCGTGTTTGCGCTGGAAAGTGTGGTCGATGAGGTGGCTTATGCGATCAACATGGACCCCATCGCTTTGCGGCTGAAAAACTACGCGGAGACAGATCCACACAAAAACCTGCCTTTCTCGAGTAAATCCCTCCGGGAGTGCTACCAGCAGGGGGCCGAGCGCTTCGGCTGGGCCAAACGAACGCCCGAACCGAGGAGCATGCGGGAAGGAAACGAACTCATCGGTATGGGTATGGCTTCCAGCATTTACCCCGTAAACCGGGCGGAGTCAACAGCTTTAGTGCGCATCAAGCCCGACGGCAAGGTTCAGGTAGAAACGGGTACGCAGGACATCGGTACCGGCACGTATACCGTCATGACGCAGGTTGCGGCCGACGTGCTGGGGTTGTCGCCGGACGATGTGACACTGAGTGCGGGCGATACGAGATTTCCCGAGTCGACCACATCGGGCGGTTCGCGGACGACCGCCAGCACAGGATCGGCAGTGACACAGGCGGCTCAGGCCGTTCTCAAACAAGCCAAGCAACTGGCGTATAAAGACAAGCGGTCCCCTCTGTTCAATGTGGCCGAAGCGGAAATTGTAGCTGAGAACGGTCGACTCCAGACGAAGTCGGACCCGCGGCAGGGTGAAACCTTCGTCAGTCTGCTGAAGCGGAACGGCTCCAAACCGCTCGAAGCCAAGATGCTGTCGAAATCGGCTGACGAAAAGGATAATTATTCACTGAATGCGTTCGGGTCCATTTTTGCCGAGGTACGTATCGATGAAGCCCTGGGCCGGATACGGGTTAGCCGTATGATCGGCACGTTTGCGGCCGGCCGGATATTGAACGCAAAAACAGCCCGTAGTCAGATACTGGGCGGGATGATCTGGGGGGTGAGTATGGCGTTGCTCGAAGACACCCTGATCGATCCGCGAACGGGTCGGGTCATGAACCCGAACCTGGCCGAGTACCACGTACCGGTCAATGCCGATATCGAAGAGATCGATGGCTTTTTCATTGAAGAAAAGGATGAGACCGTCAACCCGGCAGGCGTTAAAGGCATCGGCGAGATTGGCGTCGTTGGCTCTGTTTCGGCTATTGCCAATGCTGTTTACCACGCTACCGGCAAGCGCATTCGTGATTTACCCATCACCCTCGAAAAAGTGCTGGACTACCGGTAACGGGGCCAAAAACAGACAGAAAATCAGGAATTTGAGCGCGGGCGAGTAGCCTGCGCTTTTTTTGTGCTACCTGTTTACGTCAGGATGGCTTAGAAAAAATGACCGATTAATGTATTTACATTGAAATTAGAAACCCTTTTCCCGACAATTTGGTTGATATAGCAACCTACTTTACCTTTGCCCCATGACTGTTTTAAAAGAAATGGATATACAGGCCAGATTTACCGAGCGGATGGGCACCCAGTCCATCTTCCTGATCAGCCATGTTGGCCATTTAATGGCACGAAAGGCTAATCGTGAACTGGCGCGGTTGGGCTTTACCTTACAGATCGAGCAGTTTCCGGTTCTGTTCATTGTCTACTTTTCGGGCGATGATCTACTGTCGCAGCAGGACATTGCCAATTTCCTGCAAAAAGACAAATCAGGGATACAGCGCTCTGTGCGCACATTGGAACGGGACGGGTACTTACGGGTCGTTGCGGATAGCGAAGATCGGCGTAAAAACCTGATCCGGTTGACACCCGCCGGTAAGATGATCATTGAACAGGCCATTAAAACCACGGAAACAATTGATGAGGAGGTGATGAGCCAGCTGACCGCCGAGGAACGGGATACGTTCCTGAAGACAACCCGCAAGATTGCGATACTCTTAGAAAAGTAATTTTTTTATTTTATTAGTTGATATATCTACAGTAGACGGATCAACGATTGGATTTATGAAACGATTAATTGCACTTGGCTTAGCTTTTTTCCTGGCGTTGCCGCTTAGCGGATGGTCACAAGCGCAGGCCCTAGCCCCGGCAACGTTCCGGTTGAAGGACTGTATCGACTACGGTCTGAAAAATTTTGGCAGTGTCAAAATTGCCCAGTACCAGCTTCAGAACGCCGACCAGCAGGCCCGGCTGGCATTGAGTCAGTACCTGCCCCAGGTAAACGTGACCGGTACCAGCGTTAACAATATTAAACTGCAGCAGAGTGTCATACCGGCGGGCGTGTTCGGACCCGAACCGCAGGTGTTCATCATTGGCCAGAAATACCAGACCAACATAACGGCTCAGGCCAGCCAGACACTCTTCGACAAATCGCTACTGATCGGTATTAAAGCCAACAAACCCAATCAGCAGTTAGCCGCGCTCAATACCCGCCAGACACAGGAAGATGTTATCTATAATATTGCCAGTAACTACTACCAGGTATTTGTGTCCCAGCAGCAGATCGGTCTGCTACGCGATAATCTGGAGCGGACGCAGCAGGTACTCAACATCCTGAAACTCCAGCGCGACAACGGGGTCATCCAGCCCGTCGACTACACCCGGACGGAGGTAAGCTACAATAGTACCCAGTCGCAGTTGACGCTGGCCGAGAACGACCTTAACCTGGCGCTGAACCGGTTGAAGTACCAGATGGGGATGTCGCAGGAGCAGAATCTGGTGCTGTCCGATTCAGCCCTGCTGACGCAGCTGCCTACCCTGGAGCCGGGTCAGTTTGAAGCGGGGAGTCTGGTTTCGTTTCAACAGGCCCAAACCAATATTGCCTTACAGGAACTGCAACTGCAACGGATCAAGGCCGGTTATCTGCCAACGCTAAGTCTGACCGCCAATTACGGTACGGTTAACCTGGGTGCCCAGACGATTGACCGGATCTTCACCAACTTCGTCGGTTTCGGCAGCTTCGGACTTCGGTTGAGCATCCCCATATTCGACGGTTTCTCACGGGATGCCCAGATCAGGCAGCAGCGGCTTACGCTGCTGACGCAGGAGGAACAGCAAAAACTGAACGTGTCGGCCTACCGGCTACAGTTCAACAACGCCCAGTCGCAGATACAGCGGGCGCAGACAACGGTCCAGAACGACGACCGCAACGTGAAGCTGGCGCAGGAGGTTTACAACATTACTACCCTTCAATACAAACAGGGGACCAAGCTGCTGTCGGACGTGATCAACGCCGACAACTCCTACCGCGAAGCCCGAACCAACTACATCAATTCGCTGATAAACCTGTATCAGGCCCGTCTGGATCTGGAACAATCGCAGGGTAAACTGCTTTCTTTTTACAACCAACTCTGAGTAATACAACCGACTAATAGATCATGAAAAAGACAACGCTAATCGTCGTCGTAGCCTTACTAGCCATTACCGGTTTGATTGGCTTCCGCCTGGCGGCCAACAAAGAAAAGATCGATGCGCAGAAACTGCCCGTCGTTAAAACAAATGTGGCTATCCCCGTAACCGTTGTGCCGGTGGCAGAAGGAACCGTCAGTCAGCAACTCGTCAAAACGGGTAATCTGGTTCCCTTTAAAGAGGCCGAAATTATTGCTACCACTGCGGGCAAGGTCACGAAGGTTAATTTCAACCTGGGCTCGACCATCCGGCCGGGTGCTACGCTGGTCGAACTCGACAATCGGCTTAAGGAACTGTCGCTGGAAGCAACCCAGCTTTCCATCGACCGGTTGAAGAAAGATGTAACGCGCTACAACACACTGCTGGCCGGTAACGCCACGACAGAATTGCAGGTGAACGACACCAAGTACAATTACGAGAACGCCGTCAATCAGGCGGAGCAGATCAGGAAACAGATTGCCGACGCCAATGTAAAAGCGCCCATCGGGGGCCGCATCGTGCAGAAGGATATCGAACCCGGCGAGTATATCACCGTTGGTAAAGTGCTGGGTCGGGTGCTGGACGTGGCCCGGCTGAAAGTGCAGGTGCCCGTCAACGAAAGCGACGTGTATCAGTTGCGCGAAGGGCAGCCGGTCAACGTGTCGGCCGATGTGTTTCCGGGGCGCACGTTCCGGGGCCGTATCAGCTACATAGCTCCCCATGGCAGCGAAGAGCACAATTACCCGGTAGAGATCACCATTGATAATGGCAGCAGCTTGAAGGCGGGTACGTTCGTCAACGTCGATTTCTCGCAGAAGTCAGCGCAGAAAGCGCTCCAGATTCCGCGTTCGGCGCTTGTCGAAAGTATCAAGAATCCATATGTATTTGTCGTGAACAACAATGTAGCGGCCCGACGCACGATTCAGGTGGGCCGCGATTTTGGCGACTCGATCGAAGTGCTTGGTGGCCTGAAAGCGGGCGACCAGGTGGTCACCACCGGTCAGTTGAACCTGAGTGATGGCAAGCCGGTACAAATCACAAAATAATCAACAGAAACTATGTCTATATCTGAAATAGCCGTCAAACGGCCGTTGCTGATATTAACCATCTTTACCGTCCTGATCCTGTTCGGGGCGCTCAGCTATCAGCAGCTGTCCTATAACCTTCTGCCAAAATTTGAGGCCAACGTCATCAGTGTGGTGACGACCTACCGGGGTGCTTCGGCCGACGAGGTCGAAACGAACGTGACCAAGCGCATAGAAGAGGCTCTCTCGGCGCTGGAAGGGCTGGACCGGATGACGTCGACCTCGCAGGAAGGGGCGTCGAGTGTCATTATCCAGTTGAAAAACGGGGTAAATACCACACTGGCCCAGCAGGATGCCCAGCGTAAAATCGAGCAGATCATCAACCTGCTGCCCGACGAAGCCGACCGGCCTATCCTCAATAAATTCTCGACCGACGAAATTCCGGTTCTACGAATGGGGGTTACGGCCGAAATGTCGCCATCGGCACTCTATGACCTAATTGACAATGATATAAAACCGCAGCTTTCGAACGTGTCGGGGGTTGGTCAGGTGAACATCATTGGCGGTAATGAGCGCGAAATTCAAGTGAACGTCAACACCGAAAAACTGAGAGGTTACGGTATCTCCATTGGTCAGGTGTCGCAGGCCATCAATGCTGCCAATACCAGCTATCCGGCGGGTCAGCTGGAAACGCGTCAGTCGCAGTATTCGATTCGGTTCGATGCGTCGGTTCAGACGATCAACCGCCTGCGTGATCTGATCGTTGCGCGCCGGACGGATGGGAGTCAGGTGCTGCTGAAAGACGTGGCCGAAGTGGTCGACGCGACCACGAAGCCAACGGCGATCAACCACATCAATGCCCGGCCATCCATTGGCCTTCAGATCCAGAAACAGTCCGATGCCAATGCCGTGTCGGTAAGCCAGGGGGCTCAGATCAAGATCGCCCAGCTCGAAAAGCAGTATAGCAAGGTCGCGCTGAAGTTCAACATCGCATCCGACCAGTCGATTTACACCCTGGCATCGGCCCATGCCGTCGTTGAAGATATGGGTCTGGCCGTGCTGATCGTGTCGCTGGTGATGCTGCTGTTCCTCCACAGTTTCCGGTCGGCGCTGTTCGTACTGGTGGCGCTTCCATCGTCCATGATTCCAACGTTTGCGCTCATGTATATCATGGGCTTCTCGTTGAACCTGATGACGCTGATGGCTCTTTCGCTGGTGGTCGGTATTCTGGTCGATGACTCTATTGTGGTGTTGGAAAATATTAACCGACATCTGGAAATGGGTAAAGACAAACGGCAGGCCGCTCTGGACGGGCGGAGTGAGATCGGGTTTACAGCCCTGGCCATCACCCTGGTCGACGTCGTGGTATTCGTGCCGCTGGCCATGACGGGTGGTCTGATCGGAAATATCCTGCGGGAGTTTGCGCTGGTGGTGGTATTCTCAACACTGATGAGTTTGCTGGTGTCCTTTACGCTGACGCCCTTGCTGGCTTCCCGCTTCGGCAAGATCGAAGTCCTGAATCCGAAAACCCTGTGGGGTGGCCTGAACCTGGGTTTCGAGCGGTTCCTGGATCGGCTGACCAACGCCTATGGCACCATTCTGGTGTGGGTACTGGGGCATAAGCGCTATGTATTCTTGGGGGTCATTGCCTTGCTGGTAGGGTCGATTGCGTTGGTGCCTGCCGGCTTCATTGGTGGGGCGTTCATGCCGCAGAGTGATCAGGGCGAAATGAGCGTACAGGTTGAACTGGCGCCCACGGCATCCATTTACCAGACGAACACCATTGCCCAGCGAGCGGAGCAGATCATCATGAAGCACCCCGAGGTAACGAACGTGTTTACCAACGTCGGCTACAGCAGTAACGGTCTGGCCACCTCCTCGAACAGTAATCTGGCTGATATCAACATCAAGCTGATCGACAAGAAGCAGCGTAAATTATCGACCGAAGCCTTTGGTCAGGTTCTGAAACAGGAAGTAAGCCAGATTCCGGGGGTGAAGGTGACGGTTAGCCCGGTTGGTATCGTGGGCGCTTCGCAGGCACCGATCATGATTGCGGTAAAGGGTACAAAACTCGCCGACATCCGGAAAGCAGCCGCACTGGTGAGGCAGGTGACCGCGTCGGTACCGGGTACGCAGGACGTCAAGTATTCGGTGAAAGATCCAAAGCCGGAAGTAACCGTCAACCTCAACCGGGAACGCATGGCGCAGCTGGGAATCAGCGCGTCGGATGTGGGGCTTGCCCTTCAGAACGCCTTCCGGGGAAATGACCTGTCGAAGTTCAAGCAAAACGGGAATGAATACGATATCCTCGTGAGTCTGGATCAGTTCGACCGGACGCAGGCGCAGGACGTAAGCCACCTGTCGTTCGTGAACAACCAGGGAAAAATGTTTGAACTGTCCCAGTTTGCTACGGTACAGGAGCAGGTAGGGGAGAGTGTACTGGAACGGATCGACCGGCTGTCGTCCATCACCATCAATGCGCAGGTCGTAGGTCGCCCGGTGGGAACGGTGGGTACCGATATCCAGACGAAGATGGCGCAGCAGAAGCTGCCGGAAGGCGTAAGCATCCAGTATCTGGGTCAGCTTCAGCAGCAGTCCGACGCCTTTGGTAGCCTGGGACTGGCGTTGATGATCGCCATTCTGCTGGTGTATTTCATCATGGTGGCGCTGTACGAAAGTGTCGTATATCCATTCGTCGTTCTGTTCTCCATTCCGGTGGCGCTGGTCGGTGCGCTGCTGGCCCTGGCATTGACGATGGAAAGCCTGACGGTGTTCTCGATTGTGGGTATGATCATGCTGCTCGGTCTGGTGGCCAAGAACGCCATCCTGATCGTCGACTTTACCAACCAGCTGAAAGCGGAGGGGCATGAGGTTGTCGAAGCCCTGATCGAAGCGGGCAAAGAGCGTCTGCGTCCTATCCTGATGACGACACTGGCCATGATTCTGGGTATGCTTCCCATTGCTCTGGCCAGCGGTGCCGGTGCCGAAACCAAGAACGGCATGGCGTGGGTGATCATCGGCGGGTTGACCTCGTCGCTGGTCCTGACCCTGCTGGTAGTACCGTCGACATACCTGGTCGTTGACCGGCTCATAGCCCGGTTCACGAAGAAGAAAGTAACGCCGAAAAAACCCCAGGAACTGGAAGTGGCAAAAGCCATGAGCTAGTCGCCGAGGTTAGTCGGTAATCAAAAAAGCCCGCTCTTGAGTGGGCTTTTTTGCTGTATGAAATTTCGTTTTTGTCCTCAGACTTTCGTCCCATTTTTTGACCGATTCACCCCATTTGTTCATTTTGCTTGTAAATGCCCGGTATTCTTGCAGCAGATTTCTCGTGCGTTCGAAGCGAACAGGTTGAGCGGTATGTTCGATCCATCATGACGCGTTGCGCGAAGCGAATCTACGGTGCCCCTATCTCTTTTCAGCAGTATAGGGTTCGGAGATCAGATTTTGTCAACCTTTTATCAATTGGGTCATGATCGGAAGCTACCTTAAAACATCGACACGCAACTTGTTGCATAACAAGCTGTTCTCGTTCATCAATATTATTGGCCTTGCCATCAGTATGTCGGTCGGGTTATTGCTGATCGCGTTCGTGCTCGACCTGCACTCATACGACAGGTTCCACCAGAACGGGGAAAGGATCTATCGCATCACCAGCGTACTGACCGACAATCGTGAACAGGGACGGGCCGCGGGCGGTCGGGCCGCGATCGGTCGGGCCGCAGGCAGCAAGTTTGCGACCACATCGATAAAGACCGGGAAGCTTATCCGGGAGAAAGTGTCCAGCATTGACCGGTTTGCCGACGCGGAAGTGGTTATCATGCGTAACGACTTTTCGCAGGACGCGAAGGTTGGCGACAAAACGCTTCCCATCAAAGGCTTCTGGGCGGAGTCGTCGCTGTTCAGACTATTTACCTTTCCGATGCTGGAAGGTAATCCCGCCACGGCGCTGAACGATCCTTACTCGATCGTTCTTACGGAGACGGCAGCCAGAAAGCTATTCGGTAATGAATCTGCGCTCGGCAAGGCGATTAAATTCGATACACTCGCCTACCAGGTGACCGGTGTCATGAAGGACGTTCCCTTCTTTTCGCATATCCACTTCGAAGCGTTGGTATCGCTGTCGACAGCCGAGCAACTTAACAAAAACGACGGAAATTTCGGGAAATGGACTAGTATATGGGCGAACTACGTGTACCTGCGGCTACCGGAAAATGCCACCATCGCGTCGATTCAGTTGCAGCTCGACGCCATTGCAAACACGGAGAATCTCGCCGAAGAAAACACGAAGATCCAACTCGAACTTCTGCCTTTATATGAGACTGTGGTTGGAGAAGAGTTCCGTAGCGCTGAAGGAGGCCCTGGGTCGGTAGGCCCTCACCTGTCTCCCCGTGTGCTTTGGATACTCGGCGGGCTGGCACTCGTTGTGATCCTGTCTGCCTGTTTCAATTATACCAATCTTTCGATGGCGCGTGCTATGCGCCGTTTTAAAGAAGTAGGCCTTCGCAAAGCGATCGGAGCCGACAGAAGTCAGGTATGGCAACAGTTCCTCATGGAGGCAGTTATGATCTCGCTGGCGGCCCTTCTGCTTTCGTTCTTTTTATTCCTCGGATTGCGGCCGCAGTTGATAAACCTGGCTCCGGAGATGCAACGCATGGTGAAGCTTGAGCTTACTCCGGTTATGGTCCTGGCCTTCATCGTCTTTTCGGTCACCGTTGGTGTTATTGCCGGCTTCATGCCTGCCCTGTACTTTTCGAAAGTCAGCGCGATCCATGCGCTCAGGAATGTGTCCGCTGGGAATGCCCAGCGTGGCCCGGCCGCTTCACCGGCGTACCGGTTGGTAAAAGCGTTCAAACACGTACTACTTAGACGCGCTCTGGTGGTGGTCCAATACACGGTTACCCTAATTTTTATAACAGCAACTGCCGTTGGGTATGTGCAGTATAAAAACATCCTTGCCTTCGATCTGGGATTCAACACAGCAAACATTCTGAATATCAAGATGCAGGGTAATAAACCCGATGTGCTTTTGAAAAAACTGAGTGAGATGCCGGAAGTAACCGCCCTGTCCCGGTCGTTGATAGTCACCAGCGTTGGGAACGCGTGGGGTGGATTCATGCGCTACAACGATTCGCGCGACTCTGCCCTGGTCCTGACTAACCACGTCGACGAGAACTACCTGGCGCTGCATGAATACAAGCTCCTTGCCGGGGGTAATTTCAAAACACGACCTACGACGATCGTAGCGGCCACGGAAGTGATCGTTAACCAGCGCGTCCTGAAACGGTTTAACATCGGTAACGGCAATCCCGAAAAAGCAATCGGAGAGACGATCACTTTCAGTAATGCTCAGGGCGCTAACCGAAAAATGACCATTGTTGGGGTAATAAAAGACTTTCACTATGGCAAGGTCGACAACCTGATCGAGCCGGTAGCCTTCATGCCCTGGACACCGGAAAACGGGGCAATTATCAATGCCAAAATACAAAGCGCCGACATGCTGGCGTCCATGGCCAGCATAGAATCCGAATGGAAAAAGATAGATCCTGTTCATCCCTTCGAGGCTAAATTTTTTGACGAGGAGATAGAAGAAGCTTACAGCGAATTTTCCACCATGATCAAGGTCATCGGCTTCCTTTCCTTTCTTGCTATTTCTATTGCATCGATGGGATTATTTGGAATGGTGGTATTCACAACGGAGACAAGGTTAAAAGAAATCAGCATCCGAAAGGTTATGGGGGCCAGCTCGGGCAGCCTTGTCTACTTGCTGAGTCGCGGGTTTTTGGCGCTCCTGTCGCTATCGGCGCTCATTGCCCTGCCCGTAACGTACCTCTTCTTCGAAAACGTTGTGCTCACCAATTTTCCGTATCACACACCCGTACAGGTCGCCGAGTTGCTGGTTGGCGTGCTGGCGGTAATGCTGATCGCATTCATTATGATCGGGTCGCAGACAATGAAGGCCGCGAAGAGTAATCCGGCGCAAGTCCTGAAGAGTCAGTAGGGGGCTTACTGATTATCTTTTCTGAGAAAACAGGTATTGACGTATTCAGGCAGTATAGGTAAGCATGACCTTACTCTAAAAAGGGTGTTTTTCCCGTCTTCTGATTACCACTACATGTATAGATTTATAGAATTAACACGACTTCCTCCCGGACCTAATTGACAGTGCATATGTATACGATTCTATCTATTGATGGTGGTGGTATCCGGGGAATCATCCCGGGTCAGGTCATGGTAACCCTGGAAGCTAAACTAGCCGCCAGGGTTTTGCAGACTCCGGAGTTAGCCGCCCACTACACCGATGCGGTTAGGCTATCTGATTTCTTTGACTTTTTTGCCGGGACCTCAACGGGTGGCATTTTAACGACCCTCTACCTGTGTCCAGACTCCAAAAATCCGGGCCGCCCCCGTTTCTCAGCGCAGGACGCACTAAATCTTTACCTGGAACAGGGCGACGATATTTTTGACGTATCTATCTGGAAAAAGATCGCTTCAGCCGATGGGGTGGGGGATGAAAAACATGATGCTACACAACTTGAACGAGTTTTGAAGCGGTATTTGGGCAATACAAAGCTTAGTGAGCTATTGAGACCCTGCCTGATTACTTCCTATGACATTCGCCGACGAAGGACTCACTTCTTCAATCAGGTCGATGCAGAGACATTTGGTAACTCCCATGATTACCTGCTTCGGGATGTTTGCCGGGCAACGTCAGCTGCACCCACTTACTTTGAAACGGCACTTACCTGTTCGCTGGATGAAGTTACGTATCCATTGATTGATGGAGGTGTCTTTGCCAACAATCCAGCCTTGTGCGCTTACTCGGAAGTGCGCAATATGAATCCCAAGCTGAAAGCCGCCGACATGCTAATCGTTTCGCTGGGTACTGGTAGCGAGAATGAATCATACTCGTACAACGAAGCGCGGAATTGGGGGTCGATTGCCTGGGTACGACCCGTCATTGATATCATGATGTCAGGAGCCGCTGAAGTAACGGATTACCATCTTACCAAGATGTACTCAGCCGTGAAAAGGGAAAATCAGTATATCCGGTTTCAGCCTGCCGATCTTGGCGATGCTGATATGGCCATGGACAATGCAAAACCCAAGAATTTACGGGCTCTCCTGGAGGTAGGTAAACGGACAGCAATTGATTGCAATGACGAGCTGGATCGACTGGTCGATGTACTGATTTCCAATAAAAAAGTAACCTTGATAGCTACGCAAGTTAATTAATGATTGTTTAATAAGTCTGTAAAGATGGGCGCTCGGCAAGTCAGTCTACTTCACGTGCTTATTCGTATTCAGGAAGCTATGAGAAAAGCACTACGCCATGCTTCGCGCTTTTGAACTGCTTTCCAACCAGAACCAGAGTATCGGGGTCCAGCTAGTGCCGGGCTTGCTTGCCCGCCGTAGATCTACTATACGATGGCCGCTAAATCAAGTTCGACGTTACTCTTTGTACTATGGGTATCTCTGCTGAGCTGCAATCCCAAAGACCCGCTGCCTTTGGATACCTGGTCACAGGGCTGCATCCAGTTAGCGCCCGATTCACAGGGGTTTCGTCTGAGTGGGATGTGTTGTGAGTATATCATTTTGCCCCAAATGAAGCTTGATAGACACCAACAATTTTCCGTCAAAGCGGAGTACTTCACCTTTACCGGAGCCGGTTTCGCCGGTCAGCCGATCATCGTAAACGGCAAACTTTCAGGCGATGGGCAAACCTTAACGATCAGCTATCCTACTGGCACGGCTGTGACAACTCATGAGTTAAGACCAGGGGCCGCCACTATGTATTGTTTTTGCGGTTGTGACTAGTACTGTTCCAATTTAATTAATGGAAACAACTGGTTTGTTTACCGGATTCACTTGTTCATACCATCGCTTGAGTTTGGTTTCCGCCGTAGTCACCGTAAAACTCCAGTTACCCAGCTTTTTGATACTTCCAGTTCATACCTGAACCGGAAGTATCAAAAGCATAGTTACAATGCTATCAAATGAGGCTGCACGCCCTATTTGATGGCACAATATGGCAACCCAAGCTACTGCTTACAGTAGCGAACATAAACCCTATTCTCAGCCAATGACGGCTCTTCAACTCATTGACCGCTCCCGCCAAGGGCTGTTGGGCACCGAGGCTGGACGCATCGCCGGACTACTGGGGGTTACCGATAAGGAGATGGTTCGGCTGCTTAATCAATCGACAGCTACCTTCCACCGACACGCAAAGGCTGCGCGACTCGATGCCTCTACCTCCGAAAAGCTTCTGCTACTGGGTCGATTGGCTGGCTGTGGAACAACCATTTTTCAGAATCAAGGCATGTTCAACCGCTGGCTGCGTCGACCTTTACGTCTGTTAGGGGATCGTACCTCCTTAGATCTGCTGGATAGTCCCACCGGTGTCCAGTTAATCGAGATATCTTGGGGCGGATTGAATACGGTGTCTTCAGCTAATGGCCATCACGCTGTATCGTATCCAAACCGACGCGCACCGTGACAGCATCCTGGAGGGTACAGGAGCTAAGTTATGGGGTGGGCTGTGGAATGCCCAAGGGCGGTCTATGGTCTACACGGTCACTACCCCCGAGCTATGTTTGCTGGAGTACATGGTGCATCTGGATGGCACGCCTTTAGCGGACCTGCCTCCGCTGATTCTATGTGAAATTGCCGTATCCGATCACTCCATACGCTTTGTTCGCCTAGAAGAGCTGCCTCTTGGCTGGGATAATCCCTATGCTACCCCTGTAGGCTTACCGCTTTTTGCTGAACAGCAGTTCGAGCGCCACAAGTGCTTCTGTTTGGCCTTACCTTCAGCTATTTTTCCCCTGTCACCTTCCCGGAATGTATTGATAGATCCCTTACATGCTCAGCGCAGCGAGTGCCGCGTCCTCTCGATTCAATCTTACCCGATTGATCCACGCTTACCAACAGCGGCATTAGCCTATAGAGCTGTGCATGTTGGGTGACACCTTTTTAATGATAGGTCAGTGGCTATAGGCAAACTTGAAAAAAGGCCGTTTTATGAAACTAGTAAATCACTTTGGAGAAAGACCATAATTCAGTGCAGTAGGCGCTACGCCGAACTTTTTCTTGAAGGAATGGGAGAAGTGTGACAGGCTTTCAAATCCCAGGTCAAGGTAAATTGCCGAGGGTCTTTGATGTTTGGTTTCGATGAGGTGCTTTGCTTCAGTCAGCCGTTTGTCCTGTAGCCAATGACGGGGCGGAACACCGAATGTTTTCAGGAAATCGCGTTTGAAGGCGGCCAAGCTGCGGCCGGTAAGCTGCGCGAATTTTTCAACGGGAACGTTGAAATGAAAGTTACTGAGCATGAAATTTTCCAGGTTTATCTTGTAAGGTGCTGAAAAGTTGAATAAGAAGTTGCCAAGTCCCGGTAGGGCCAGTAATAGCAATTTAACGCCTTCCTTCACTTTCAGAATGCCCATTTCGTCGGTCATGGTCGCTCCTGAACTTCGGGCGTAGGGAACGACAGATTGAAAATAGCCCTGCAGAAATTCGTTGGCAGGAATCAAGAGATTGGGCGGGCCAATGTATTTCCGGTCCGCTTCGAGCTTTTCCTCTAATACAATCTTACGCAACAGGTCCTCCTGCAGGGATATCACGATTGTTTCATAGTTCCCGCCAGGCAGCGGTGTTTTGGTGAGCGTACCCAACTGGTTTTTGCCGATCAGCAGCATTTCTCCTCCAGTCATCGAAATGGTTTGCCCGGAGGTCTCTAAGGTAAGCTGTCCTGAAACCTGCAATATCAAGGTATGGTGGTTCCAGAAACATACTTTCTCCTTCCGCTCAGTGGAGAGGTAAGAGTAGAAAATCACTCCCGGAAGAATTTCGGCTGGACTGGTCATTTAACGTTGTAAGTAAGTGCCACCAAGAATGGCGCCCATTGCAAACGTAGTATTCAAGGTATTCATCTCTTCCGGTGTAAATTCAATAGTCATCGCTGCCGTGTTTTCGGGTAAGCGCGACCGACGACTCATGCTGACTAATGGCATAATATGATCGCCTTGCTCGTTCACCCAGGCGATTGCCACCTGAGTTGGGGTGTAACCTTTGTTGCTGGCTACTTGCGTTAAGACGTCGACTTTTTCCAGGTTTTCCAGTAAGTTTTTACCTTGAAAACGAGAGAAATGGTTCCTGTAATCGTTATCGGCGAGTGGCGCTTTCAGTTCACCGGTTAACAAGCCTTCAGCCGTAGTGGCGAAGGCCACTATGCCAATGCCTAATTCCTTTGCTGTTGGCAGCAGTTCGCTTTCTATCTGACGGTCGGCCAGCGAGTAACCGATCTCCAGCGCGCTTATAGGGTGAATGTCGTTGGCTTTACGAAGTTGGTCAGCCGTAATTTCCGACACGCCAATGGTACGCACTTTACCTTCTTGAATCAGGTCGACGACTGTTCCAATGATGTCCTCCACCGGCACGCTGTTATCCATTCGGCTAGGCTGGTAGAGGTCAATTGTTTCAATACCTAAACGGGTCAGCGAGTAGTTGATAAAATTCTTGATCGCGATGGGACGCAGATCCATGCCTATGGGCTGACCGTTGTGAAAGATAGCCCCGAATTTTACGCTGATGAAGGCATCGTCGCGCCTTCCCTTAATGGCTTTGCCTACCAGCATTTCATTATGACCGGCCCCGTAAAAGTCTCCGGTGTTCAAAAAATTGATACCCCTATCCAAAGCTTCATGGATCGTAGCGATGCTTTCGGTTTCATCAGGCGTAGCCCCGCCCCAGATCGAAGACATACGCATACAGCCTAAACCAAGTTTGGAGACGAAGGGGCCGTTTTGACCCAACTGAATTTTTGTGATGTTTTTCATGCTACAAAGATCGAACGCCAACACACGCCTTAGTTTCCTCTACGGCTCAACTATTTTGTCTGTACGGCTCATTTAAAGTTGAGCCGTGGTAAAAAATGATGTTGTGGAATACAACCACAGGAATAAGGTTACTGAGACCTAAAAATTGCTTATGTCTACTAGCGATCGTCTCACAAAACCCTCCCCAAAGTGAGACGATACAACCATCATGCATCTGCTCCTTAAATGGGGCGTTTAGTAAGACAGTTAATACTCACTTGCCCGTATTTAACAAATCTTAACTTGGAGGCAAAAGCTTGGCCGTCCACCTTTGCTGACCACTGAGACCGTCTGAGCTTGTGAAGTTCTTCCTGATTTCTGCTTACCTAATTTTCTCGGCAATTAACAGCCTGTATGCCCAACATACGCCACGAGCGGTTGGGGGCTATACCGTCTTTACCATTCCGTTCGAGGGCGATTCGGTCACATTTGCCGTCGTTACTAAGCCTGGCGAGCTAAAAGTCAAGAAGCCTGTTTTTTTGTTTCGTCAAGGCTCACTTCCAATTCCCCTATTCACCATCAATCCCAAAAATAATCGGCCTTCGTTTACGGAGTTGCCCATTAGTTGCTACGATCATGAAGCGGAATACTATAGCATCATGATTGCTAAGCCCGGTGTTCCAATCATTGAGAATGATGCCTACTTGGATACGTTATTTACTACTCGAAACAACCCTAAACCGGCTATGTATCCACCCAAGTATCAGGCTCATAATTATCTGGACTACTATGTACGTCAGACGAACGCAGTCCTGAAATTTGTGCTTCAGCAACCTTGGGCCGATGCTAAACGAGTGGTGTTGGCGGGTGGTTCGGAAGGGTACGGCGTGGCCATTAAGACCGCTTATTCCAACCCTAAAGTGACTCATTTGATTGCTTTTTCAGGCTTTCTGGATGGTCGCCAACAAGGCATTATACGGGAGGAACGGATGAAAGGTTACACGGGCGAATATACCCAGGAGCAGGCGCAACAAAGTGTAGAAGGATTACAACAGCAGTGGAGCCAGATTTGTGCTGACTCGTTAAACACATCGGCTAAAGTAGGGGATCCAAATCGGACGCATTATTCGTTCTCAATTGACTTTAGAGGTTATCTGCTGGCATTGAAGATACCCATTTTAATTATCTATGGTACGGCAGATATAGGGGCTATCTCAAATGATGCTTTACCGCTTGAATTTGCAAGGCGGGGTAAGAAAAACTTAGCTATCAAAGCTTACCCCAATCACGATCATACCTTTTATAAGTTAACTTTTGACGATAAAGGCAAGATCATCAGCAAAGTTTACAACGGGGTAGCCGTTGAAAAATATTATTTTCAATGGTTAAATGAGCATTAAGCGGATCGCTTACCTAATCATTTTATGAAAACAATTTTCCTGCTCGTAACGGCTACTTTTTATGGGTCGGGGCTTACCACTCTATTTGGCCAAACCCGGTATGCTACTGCGGACACGGCGTATATCCAAGCGGTCGAACAAGCATTAGGCCATCTTGAAAAAGGGCAGTGTCAGCCATGTTTAGATGCCTATCAAAAGGCCTTCAAAATCGCACAGAAAAGTGCCCTTAGTACGATGAGAGCGGCACTTTGTGCCTATCAGTGTCAGCAGCCCGCGTTGGCCAAAACCTACATTCAGCAAGCTGTTGACATCGATTACCCGATTGCCGAGGATACTTGGATCGACTATCAGTCCGCCCCTGAGTTTAACCCTTTTCGTGCTTCCTCTTTGAAGGATTTAGTGCAGGACATATTTGTGAAAAAAGATGCCCAGTTGGGGATTAATCAGTCTTTGAAAGCACAATTACAGGCGATTTATACCACAGATCAACAGCCACGATCACGTATCGATTCCCTCATACGTGTCTACGGGCAGAACTCCCCCCAAATGCAGCAACTCTGGCAGTCTATCCACCGGGAAGATTCCATCAACTTGATTAAGATCGAGCAGATTATCCAGCAATACGGATATCCTGGACGGCGTCTAGTGGGGGCCAAACTAGCCAATACTGCTTGGTTAATCATTCAGCATTCACCGGTAGCAATTCAGGAGAAATATTTTTCCCTTATTGAACAAGCCGCTAATCAGGGGGAGATGTCAAAAACAAATATGGCTCTATTAATTGATCGGATTCGAGTGTATAAAGGGCAGAAACAACTCTACGGTACCCAGGTCAATATTGATTCTTCGGGCCAGAAGTCCTTTGATCCGATTGAAGATGAGAAAAATGTAAACAAACGCCGGGCTGAGGTCGGATTAGGTTCCTTAGAAGAGTACGCCAAACAGTTTGGTTTTGAGTACAAGCCTACCGGCAACTAGCAACTAGTCTTCAATTGATATTCTCATAAACGATCTTGCTTGAAACGAAGAAGTTCTGATGTGTTTGCTTTTCTAAGGGAGCGTTCGTAGTGCGTACTATCCTATCCTGCTTATAGGGTGAAACGGCAAACCTAACCGACTCCTGACGTAGTGTCGAATCGGCCAATCCCAAGCATTGGTAAACCAATCAGGGCTGCCCCTCTAGCTTTTTAGGGGGTAGTTTAGTTGAATGAAGCATACTTAGCTTCCACGCCCCTTTGCTTTTTTCTAATACCGCACTTTCTAGCCAGTGAATGGTTGCCTTTCTTCCCTTCATCGCTATAGCCGCTTGATTGCTATAAGCCACCCATGCAGTTGCCCGCTTTACTTGGATTCTGCTAAAATAGATCGTGTTGATACGACGCATACCCTTGCCAAAATTAGGTTTCAGTTTGGCTTCCAAGGTATCTAATGACCAAATTTCCCCATTCTCTAATAGGGTAAAGTCAGCTTGACAGTAACTTCTCAGCTTGGGTATATCCTCATCAGAGAATGCCTGAAAAAATCCCTGAATAACCTGCTTAATTTTCGTTTCATCAGCCGTATTTTGTCCATAAAGTGAACCCACAAAGGCGTTTCCCAACAGTATTAGTAGTAAGCCTGCTTTCATAGGGTTGGTATAAAGTGAATGAGGGCTGTTTTACAATAGTAAGGTAAAGAAATTTATCATCAATTTTCGGCTTTGCCAGGAAGTACCCAAGGAATTTATCCTGAGAATAGGCGGTCGGTCTTTGCCCTATCTCACAAATCGCTCCTTTGCTTGAGACTGCTTTGTACACGGCTGGTGCAAACAGCGAATTCTAGGCACGACGGCGTACCGTGTCCGTACAATACTTTTCCGTAGAACTACCTGAAGAGGGTGGGAAAGGGATGTTAGGAAAAGAGAGCGAGTCAACCGATGGAGCCGAGAAGGAACTCAGCAGCTAGACTTTAGAAGATAAAGTGCTAAATAGAGCCCATCTTGTTTCAGTATGCACAATAAAAGGGAGGTAACAGGCGTTTACTAATCATCAAGCTTGCAAAGCCCTGGTAGTTCAGCTATCAGGGCTTTTTTTGTGCTACGCTGGTCAGGTTGAACCACTGTCTTAATAGCAGATCTTACACGGTTTGTAGCCTCTATTCCGGGCTTGAGCTTCCGACACCTGACTAACCTCATGCGTACACCGGGCCAGCCCCCGGCACATACCGTTGTGATAGGCATACGCGCTGCGGCTCTCGCAGATGGATACGTACACCGTACGCGGAGCCGGGCGTTTGGCTTTGTCGGTATAGCGTCCTCTAACGGTCTGCGCGTCGATGGGCAACCAACCAGTAAGCACTACGAATAAAACCAGCAACAGTCGACGAGTAACCATACACGTTTACTTGCCTAAATCTGCCATCAGTTCATCGGCCAGCCGGTAACCCGCCAGTGCCACCTGCCGCTGAGCAATGGGTTTCACCGTGGCCACGTAATCAGCAGGTAACACCGCACCCTCCTGATCGGTACCGGACTGGAGCGTATTGTTTCGGTAGGCGGTATCCTGCGCCAGTTGAAAACTCTCTTTCGACCAGTCGGTAATGCTCGTCTTACCCAACTGAGGCAGCTGATCCCTTGACTCGGCCTGTCGGATCTGAACAGCCAGGTTACGAGTCGACTGAAAATCATCGGAGCCCAGCAGCATTCCATCCCAGAAGGAGTGCAGGTTGATCGTCTGGCTGCTCATCATCACTTTGATCTTGAACAGGTTGCCGCCCCGGTCGCCATATGCGTAGCTCGGTTCCAGGCGTAGGTTTGGGTTGGCAGGCAGGTTGTAAGAAACAGTTAAAAAAGGAGTAACCAAGTGCTGGGGCGGCTCATAGCGTAACGTTGATAAAGGCCGAAAGGTAAGGGGCTCCTATTTTCAATGCAACCGATCAACTAACAGGGCTATTACGAAAACCCTCATAAATCAGTTAAGTTGCGTAAAGAAAACGCGACGTAACCTATTAAAGTGGCACGCCCTGGAGCAAAAGTTGATCATAAAGACAATCAGCCGGGAAGACTTTTTAAACGCAAACTAAGCCAAACGCGGAAGGAGCTGTTGCTTAAACGTTAACTAACCGGTTACCCTATTCTACGGGCTTAGACAAATTCATTACTACGAATGTTTACCGATTCTACTATTTCTTCCGCTTCAGTAAAAGGGCTGCTCTACGCCGTCACGCAGTACGGGGCCGATGCCCAGCCTTTGATCCAGGCAGCTGCGTTGGATATTGCCCAGTTGGAAGATCCCGACGGCCGGGTGCCCATGGCGGCAATGCAACGCCTGTGGGCAATGGCAGTCCAGGTTACCGCCGATCCGCACCTCGACCTGCATATAGCCGAGCACGTCCACCACAGCAGCTATGGGGTGCTGGCCTACGTACTCATGCATAGCCCCACACTGGGCGAGGCCATCCATAAGTTGTGCCGCTATGGGGACATCGTTTGTAACGGTACGCGCATCAGCCTGCGCCACCTGGGAGAAAGCGTGGAACTGGTCGTCGAAATAACCAGTCCCGCTATCGTGTACCCACACTTTGTGCTCAACTCCGAGCTATCCATTTACCTGCACATGCTACGGCTGCTTAGTGGCCAGTCCCTCTCCCCCGAAGTGGTACACCTGGCCTACCCCGCTCCGGCCGATACCCGCGAGCACTTCCGTGTTTTCGCGCCTGCCCTAGTGCAGTTTGGCACCCCCTATTCGGCCCTGCGCCTGCCCGCTACCGTGTTAGCGCTACCCATCCCTACCGCCGACCCGCAACTACTGGCGCTGCTCGAGCCGCATGCCGCTGCCCTGCTGGACCGCCTACACGAACTGCCCGCTCTTCCCGACCGCGTACGTCACGAGTTGTTGCGCCTGTTGGTCCATTCCGAACCCACCCTGGTAGCTGTGGCCGAGGCCCTGAGTCTCAGCTCCCGCACCCTCCAGCTGCAACTGCGTCAGGACGGCCACAGCTATCAGCAACTGCTCGACGAAGTACGCCGTGAGCTGGCTGAGCGCCACCTGCGCGACGACATTCTCAGCATCAAAGACATCGCGTTACTGCTGGGTTTCGCCGAGCCGAGTGTGTTTATTCGGGCGTTTCGTCGCTGGACTGGCCAGACACCCGGTATGTTCCGCCGGACGGCGTACTAGTCGCGTTAAGCGCCTGGAGCTGATCGCAACGTGGCCAGGGGTGGGGTATCCAACTACCGAACAAGGGTCAACTCGTCCTTTTTAACGCCTTGCGCGAAAAGTCAATCTGATTTTCGGAATCGGTCAACAAGCCAGACATCGGCTCGCAATAACTTTGAGGTGTACTAACGCCCACTGGGTAACCACCATGTTTTTAGGCCATTTTGGGGTCGGTCTGGCGACCAAGCCCCTGCAACCGCGCGTGTCACTGGGCACCTTGTTTCTGGCTACCCAGCTGGCTGATTTACTGTGGCCCACCCTATTGCTGCTGGGCGTCGAGCGCGTCGAAATCCGTCCTGGTCTACTGGCTGCCTCGCCCCTTGACTTCGTGTATTATCCCTTCTCGCATAGTCTGTTGGCGGAAGTGGTATTAGGGGTAGCACTGGGCCTCGCCTACGGTCTGTTTCGGCGTAACTGGCGCGAAGCCCTGCTGGTGGGCCTGCTGGTGCCCAGTCACTGGCTGCTCGACCTACTCATGCACCGGCCCGATCTGCCCCTTTACTTTGGCCAATCCCCTAAAGCAGGACTGGGGCTGTGGCAAAATCTGCCCGCTACGCTGGTCATCGAACTAGGCTCGCTGGCGGTCGGTTTATGGGTGTACCTGCGCCACACACGGGCGCGTAACCGCACTGGGCGATTCGCACTCTGGGGCCTAATGGCCTTTTTAGTGCTCGTTTATTTGGGCGGTGCACTCGGCCCGGCCCCTGCCAGTGTAGCGGCCCTAGCCTGGAGCGCTCAGGTCTTATGGCTGGTAGTGGCACTTGGCTACTGGGTAGATGCGAATCGGGAGTCGGTGTAGGGAAACGCAGGCAGAGCTTGTCTGATCGAACTTCAGTAAGGACCGTAGCCAGGTGGCAACATCCCGTACGCGACAGATTACGCTTGAGACTTATTGACGTTAAAAATCGGGTGATTCGATCGATACACTAATCTGATTCTAAAAAGCCGCGTCCAACTTCTCTTGGCGCGGCTTTTTAGCAATGTGATTCTTTGGATACAGTCGCTTGGAATCAGATCCGCGACGGCGTACCGTGCCGAAGCCAGAAAAAAAATCTACTTCATTCCCCTCTCACATCCTGGCCAGCCCCAGTTACAATCGGAGGGTTAATTGGACGATTTCAATTGACGGCTTAACTTGACATAATCTATTCATTGATTGAAGATTGTAAGTTCAATTTGTAACACAAACTGGCTTTTTACTAAACTAAAATAGTCAACTGGAATAGGGGTGAGCATACGGAAAAGTGTATTAACTCCCAGGATAGCCCTGCCTAACTGACCATAGCCTACGTTGCGCATTAAGGTGGTTTATGTTTAGCGATTGACGGAAGCGGTACCCCTTCAATGAACTAACTTAACTGATTGAACCTCGCTTTACACCTTAAATAAGCTTAGGCAGGCAAGTAAATGCTAAACGTCGCCCCCTGACCGGGTTGACTCCTGGCCGTAATGGCACCCCCATGATTGGCCGCCACTTTCTCACAAATGGCTAACCCAATGCCCGTACCCGTATACTCGCTGCGTCCATGCAGACGCTGAAACACCTGAAAGATGCGGTCGACATACTGCTCATCAAATCCGATCCCATTGTCAGTCACATCGATGCGATGATAGGTGGGGGCCGCCCGAGCAGGTTTTACCGACGGGGGTAAGTCAGAGGGCAGGACATGGTGCGCCTGAATCTGGACCTGGGGGGGTACCCCGGTTCGACGAAACTTGAGGGCATTCCCCAGCAGATTCAAAAACAGCTGACCTAGTTGAGACGTGTCACCCAGCACCGTTGGGAGCGGATCAATCCGGATTACGGCGCGGGTTTCGCCAATGAGCAGGTCTAAGTCAAGGACGGCTTGCCGGACAACCTGCGTAAGCGGCACCCGGGCCGTTGCTTCCTGCTGGGTGGAAATCCGGGAATAGGCCAGCAGGTCCCGAATCAGGGTAGACATTCGGCTGGCCGCCGACTGCATTCGGTCCAAGTACGTAATCCCCTCGCCCAGCCCAGTTGCGTATTGATTCTTTAGGAGGTCGCCGAACGATTGAATCTTGCGCAGGGGTTCCTGCAGATCGTGACTGGCGATATAGGCAAATTGCTGCAGGTTCTCATTCGACCGCTGTAAGTCGTGAATCGAGGCTTCCAATTGCTGGGTACGCGCCTGCACCTGCTGGTCTAACTGGGCCGATAAGGTGCGGAACCGCGCTTCGCTTTCCTCAATCGCCTGGCCGGCGAGCACCTGTTCATGCACATCGACCACCGTCCCGATCATGCCCTCATACGCCCCCGTTTCACTGAACCGGGGGCTCCCTAAGTCGATCGTCCAGCGGTAAGAACCATCCGTTTGGCGCATTCGGTACAGCGCACGAAACGATGTCTGGCGTTGATTGGCCTCCATAAAAAGGCGACCGACTTCAGGTTTGTCGTCGGGGTGTGTAGCCCGGAGCCAGCCAAAGCCCTCGGCCTCGGCCTGAGTTTGCCCCGTAGCCGCATACCACTGCTGGTTCAGATAGGTACAGTTGCCATCGGGTGCCGTTTCCCAGATGATGGTGGGCACCGTATCGGTTAACCGACGAAAGTACGTTTCACTCGCTTCCAGCTTTTTTCGATTTATGACTTCGGCCGTTACCTCGATGGCCGTTTCCAGAATGGCATAGACCTGACCAGCCTCATTACGCAGGGGTTTTAGACTTAAATCGAAATAATAGGTGCTCTCTACGCCACCAATGATTAGATTGGCCGGAGCTGCGGGGGCCGTAAAGGAGTTGCCTGTTCTAAAGACCTGCTCCAAAAGGGCAATGGCGGATACGTCACCATCAGCGCCGGTCAATACGTCTCGGACGGGTTGGCCCACAATGGAGGGCCCGCGGCCAAAGAAACGAATCATGGGTTGATTCGCCAGTTCAATCACCAGTTGAGGACCCACAAACAGGCAGGTAGCCACGGGGGCTTCCTCAATGATGGAGCGGAGCTTGGCTTCACTGGCCTCTGCCCTTTTCCGGGCAAGAACTTGTTGCGTAACTTCATGCGCTACGACGACAAAGCCATCAATGCGGCCGTCACTTAGGCGTAGGGGCTCCCAGATTGAATTGAAGTAGCAGGTCTCCTCACGGCCATGCCGGTTAAGGACGATCGCAAACTCGCTGGCCGGAAACGGAACGCCCGTGCGGAGGAGTTCTCGAGCCAGTGGTTCCAGGGTAGACCTGGTTTCAGGGAGTACCTCAAATAGCGGTTTGCCCTCTACCTCGGGTCTTGTTTTACCAATGAGAGGCAAGTAAGCCTCGTTAACGGTCTCAAACACAAACTCATCTCCGCGAAATACCGCGACCGCGACCGGAGCCTGCATAATCAAGCTGCGGAAGCGCGCTTCGCTGGTCAGTAAGGCTTGTTGGGCCAGCAGTTCGGGTCGCCTGTCGCGCATAACGGCACCCACCGCTATGGGCTGACTCGTGTGTGGGTCGTCAATACGAATCGTATTATTAAAAACGGGGAATACCTCACCCGTCTTCAGGTGACGAACCAGCATTTCCCCAGACCATCGGCCGGTGCGCATCACGGACGGCAGGACGTCTTGTTCAACCAGGGCAAAATGTTCGGGGGCGTGAAGCTGGGATATGGGCGTTTCCTGAACCTGTTCGGCGCTCTCAAAGCCCAACAGGGCCAGCCCCGCCTTATTGATATACGCGTTTCTGCCATCCAGTTCTAAAACAGACATCAACTCGATGCTGTTATCGACTAACGTCAACAGTTTTTGTTGTGTTTCCTGGGCCGCCAGCTCGGGCCGCAAGTCCCGCATGGTGAACCCTCTCCCGATCGGCTTTCCGGTGTTTGGATCATCGATCCGAATACCGCTGGCCTGACAGGGAATCGTTTCTCCGGTTTTGAAATGGGTCAGCTTCACCCGGCCTGACCAATACCCCTGGCGGAGTAGCGTCGGAACGGCCACGTCGCGAATCAGGGCGTACTGGTCGGGCGAATAGAAATCCGCTACGGTAATACCTTTCAGCCCGTCTGCTTTAGCCAGACCAACCAGTGCTCTGCCAGCCTCATTGATGTAGGTTACCCGGCCTTCCAGATCAGCGATGGCCATAAAACTGAGGCTATTGTCGACCAGCGCCAGCAATTTCTGCTGGTCGTCGCGCACGATAACCTCGTTGGTAACATCGTCAATGATCGAAAACAGGCGATCAGCCTGGCCCTCATCGGCAACGAGCAAGGTTGTATGAAGCTTGACCCAGGTTATGTGGCCGTCTTTATGAATACAGCGTAGCTGCGTGGTCAGCGAGCTTATGCTCCCCGTCATCAGGTTCTTTAGTTCATGTTGATAGCGCCCCTGATCCTCCGGGTGAATGACCAGGGCATAGGGTTTATTGATCAGCTCGCTGGGCGGGTAACCCGTTAGATTGCCTACTGCCTGATTGACGTATAGAAGGGTCCCGTTCGTATGGGCGATAACAAAGCCTACCTCTGCGTTCGTGAAGGCAGCGGCCAGGGATTCCTCCACGGGCCGGAGCCGTTGAGGGCTGCCTGTTGGGGCGATAGTTTCTTGCTGTAAGCGGTTGGAATCGTCGGTCACTCCTCGTTAATTTTGCCCGAAAGCGTTCATACGGCGAATCTAATGGATTGTCTGTATTGGCACTACATCTGATTCGACTAATTTGCCCGCTTGTTGTCAATGGCCAAACGGGCGAACGACACAGCGTCGATACGGGTGGTCATTCGTAGCTTTGTTGGCCGACCAGAAGTAAAAAAACGGCGACCGTTTTACGTTTGGATGATTCAGCCGTTATTGTGACCTTAATGGCGAAACGTGCTGCTCATTGGGCCGAAACGTAATCAGCTAGACGGAGTCAGTTGGCCTGACGGTCAAGTCATTCGCTTTACATGCTATCAACGGATTGACTAACTTTTTGAGCAACGTTACCCTATGAGAGAAAATGTACCGCTTCGTACACACGATTTTTTTGGTGTATACATCCACTCGATCGCTACCCTGGTAGGCTTAGGTCAACGATGCCGTCGGTACGCTCCAGGCCCGATTTTTGCCTTGATCTTTACCGGGTGCCCGCGCCTGGTTACAGATGGGTGGTCGATTTGCTTATGGATGTGGGTCATGCTCTTGTTCTCCCTTTCCGCAAAGGCCCAGTCTTCGGAACCCTCATCACCCAGCAAGTTAAAAAAACTGAGCCTGGAGCAGCTGATGAATATTGATGTCACCTTAGTATCGAGAACACCCCAGAAGTTATCGGAAGTCGCTTCGGCCATTCAGGTCATCACGGGTGCCGACATCCAACGTTCGGGAGCCACGAATCTTCCTGAAGCCTTACAACTCCTATCGAATCTGCAGGTTGCCCAGTTAAATGCCAGTACCTGGATCATCAGTGCCCGGGGCTTCAATACTATTTTTGCCAATAAGCTCCTGGTCATGGTCGACGGACGAACCGTCTATACACCCTTCTTTGGTGGGGTCCTTTGGGAGATGCAGGCTATTCTGCTGGAAGATGTTGCCCGCATTGAGATGGTTAGCGGACCCGGTGGTACCTTGTGGGGCGCCAATGCCGTCAATGGTGTGGTCAACATCATTACCAAAAATGCCGCTGATACGCAGGGCCTGTATGTCTCGGCTACGGCAGGAAACTGGCTGAAAAACAGAGTAAATCTGCGCTACGGCGGTCGGCTGGGCAAAAACCTGACCTACCGGGTGTATGGGCAGCATTTCGCCCGGAGTCCGACGAAGCTCCCTTCAGGAATGGATAATCAGGATGACTGGCAATTGACGCAGGGCGGCTTCCGGGCTGACTGGACCCCGTCAACGACCGATAAATTTTCGTTACAGGGCCAATGGCTTGGTGGGACGCGAAACACGGCCGCCGGTAATTCGGACATGAATGGTCAGCATCTGCTGGGCCGCTGGACGCATACTGTTTCTGAGCAGTCCGAGCTGATGCTGCAACTGTATTACGATCGTTACTACCGGGAGGACGCTCCTTCGCAGGGATCCGATCAACTGTCGACCTACGATCTCGACCTGCAACATCGCTTTCCTATCAGACAGCGGCATCGTGTACTCTGGGGGCTGGGCTATCGGCTGGCCCGTGATTTTTCTGATTTTCGAACCACGACGGTAGGCATCCTTCCGCCCCGGAAAAACTTACCGCTATATACCGGCTTCTTTCAGGATGAAATCGACCTTACCAACAAGCTGAAACTAACGCTCGGCACGAAGTTCCTCCACAATGTGTACTCCGGCGTTGAAGTGCAGCCCAGTGCCCGTCTGGCCTGGTCAGTCAAACCCGATAACCTGGTATGGGCAGCCATCTCCCGGGCGGTTCGTACGCCCAGTCGACTGGATGTCGACTATTACCTGCCAGCCTATCCGCTCCCGCCCGACAAACCAAGTGTAGCCGGTGGGCCTAACTTTGTGTCCGAAAAAGTCATTGCCTACGAACTGGGGTATCGGCTACAGCCTGCCCCGAATGCTACGCTCTCTCTGGCTGGTTTTTACAATAGTTACCGGGACATTTACAGCGTAGAAGCCTTGCCGGGAACCCTTACCTACCAGATTCAGAATGGCTCGCAGGGAGAGTCCTGGGGAGTCGAATTAGCCGCTCACTACCAGGTAAACCCGCGGTGGCGCATCCGGGCGGGGTATACGTATTTTGACAAAAATCTGTATGCTAAACCCGGTCGTCAGTTCGACCCCGCTTATCTGGGTAACGATGCCAAAAACAGGGTGATGATCCAGTCGATCCTGGACTTGCCGGCCGGTTTCCAGTTTGATGTCGTGGGACATTACCGTGCTGATCTGCCCAAGACCCTGGCCACCGCCCGAGTTCCGGCTTACCTGACCGCTGACGCCCGTCTGGCCTGGACGCACAGTTGGCTGGAAGTGTCGGTCGTGGGCAAAAATCTGGGGCAGCGCCAACATGTCGAATTTGGCTCACTGGCCATCCCCCGAAGCCTGTTCGCAAGCCTGGTGGCTCGTTTCTAATGGGTAGCATTGATGGTTCTTCCCCAGGCGGTTTACCTGCCAACCTATACATGAAGTTACTAATAACATGGTTACTGATTTGGCCGTTCGGCCTGGCGTGGGCGCAGGTTGCGCCTGCACCGGAGCTGAGCGTCAAAGCCGTGTTTATGTATAACTTCACCCGGTTTATTGACTGGCCGGAAGAGGCTTTTGCTGGACCATCTTCGCCGTTCATCATCGGTATTGTGGGCGAGGATCGTATGGGGGCGGTGCTGCTGGAAACGGTCGCCGGAGAGAAAGTGGGGAATCACCCGATTCGGGTGCAGCCTGTTCAGTCGGCTGCTGAGCTAAAGGAGTGCCATCTGCTGTATATCAACGTAACCGATTTCAAACAATTGACCCAAACGCTGGCGCTAATCGGTCAGCGACCCGTGCTGACGGTTGGTGAAGCCCCCACGTTCACCCGACAGGGCGGCATGATCCGGTTTCTAACCCGGAACAATAAAATAAGACTTGAAATCAGCCCCGGCGCGCTGCGGGCTGCTCAGTTGGGCATCAGTTCGAAATTACTGCAAGTGGCCGACATCGTAAAGTAAGAAGCTATGAAAGACCGAACGTCCAAAGGGGTACCTATTCAGCGGCAGCTCATGCGGGCTATGCTGCTGACCAGCGGATTAGCCTTAGGGTTAACCTGCACCGCTTTTTTTATCTATGAATACGTCACGTTTCGGCAAACCCTGAAAAGCCAGTTGATGACGCTGGCCGAGATCATTGCTGCCAACAGCACGGCGGCCCTGGCCTTCGACAGCGCTGTGGATGCCGAGGAAACCCTGGTTGCACTGCGGACCAACCGCCATATTGTTGCTGCCTGCCTGTACGACAAGAAGGGCAAGTTATTTGCCCACTATCCCGAAGCCATGTCGGCCAGGCAGTTTCCGTCCGGGCCGGGTGCTCATGCCTATGCGTTTAAGAATGGCTACTTAGAAGGCTTTCAGCCGGTTGTGCAGGGCCGGACCCAACTCGGTAGTCTATACCTAAAATCGGACATGGGCGCTATGTACGAACGCTTTATTCGTTACAGCCTGATCGTGGGCCTGGTGATTGGAATCTCGTTATGGTTTGTTTTTCTTCTCTCCCGGCGCTTTCAGCGCACCATATCCCAGCCCATTCTGGCCCTGGCCCAAACCGCAACGCTTGTCTCCCAGGAACATACCTATACCGTACGCGCCACCAAATATCAGGAAGACGAGGTGGGCCTGCTGACGGATGCCTTTAATCAGATGCTTAGCCAGATCGAAGGCCAGAATACGGAAATCCGGCTATGGACGCACCAACTCGAAGAACGAATTCGGGAGCGTACTCAGGAACTGGAGCAGACGAATGCCGCGATGACCATGGTCAACGCCAAGCTGCTGAAATCGAATCGGGACCTGGAACAATTTGCCTATGTAGCCTCCCACGATTTACGGGAACCCCTGCGCAAGATTCAACTGTTTTCGCAGCTGGCTGAAAGCAAGGCTGATGACCCGGTCCTAATCAGGCAGTACAACGGGAAAATCTTTGCTTCGGCCGAACGCATGGCGGCTCTGATAAAGTCGGTGCTTAACTACAGCCGATTATCGAATGCGAATGATCCCTTTTACCCGGTTGACCTGCAGGAGGTGATGGAGCAGGTTAAAACGGACTTTGAATTGGTGATTCAGGAAAAGAAAGCCCATATAACGGCCACCGATTTACCCGTTATTCCCGGCATCCCTCTTCAGCTCAATCAGTTGCTATCAAATCTGATCGGAAATGCCCTGAAATTTTGTAACCAATCCCCCCGCATCACAGTCACCGCTACGGTAATGACAGGCAGCGCAATGGAATTGTCGGTAGAATTACCCACGCGTAAAAACTACGTACAACTGGCCGTAGCGGACAATGGAATCGGCTTTGATGCCCAGTATGCGGAGAAGATATTCACCATCTTTCAGCGGTTACATCCCCAGAAAGACTTTCAAGGAACAGGCATCGGACTGGCACTATGCAAGAAAATTGTCGAGAATCATGGCGGTAAAATTACCGTAACGAGTCAGGTAGGAAAAGGTACTTCCTTCTTTGTCTATCTGCCAATGGATGTACCTGATAGCTCAACGCATTCGCTTCATGAACGCCTGCAAACCGAAGGGGGTGATAAGGCCGTCCTCTGAGTGAAATAGGCTTACGTTGACTAAATCCGTGTACCTACCTGAATTTATTTTACATTTTTGTCCTATAGACTGGTCGTCGTTGATCAGTGCGGAAGAACTATTCGCCTGTTTTAAGGCCGGTGCGGTCGACTTTGTGCCAAAACGATCTGATTACAAAACCATGTAGGAAGTTATCCGATCGTTGGTTGATAAGTGGGTAATAAGTGCCCTTTCCCTGAAACATTTTACTGATTCAGCAGCAGGCCTACGCTGACTATCCAGGGATTGAGGGGTTTTAAACCCGTAACATGGGCTACATGAAGAAATTTGTGGTGGCTAATCTGCCCCTAATTTTGCAACACCCTATTGCAAAATTACCTGAAACGTCTCAGGAGTCTGTTGGTGTCGCCCCAATTTTAGAAAATGCAGAAAACTTTGAGCACCTATTTCTGCACTCCGTATTGTCAAAAATCACGTGGTCATACCATATTATCTTGCCAGACGAAGTTAAAGATGTAGAGCAACGCTTTTGGTATATCGAACAGACATTGACGGGAAGTTGGGGAAGAAACGTACTAACCCATCAAATTGAGATTGGTTTGTACAAGCGCCAAGTGAAGACTACCAAACTGACCAACTTTGAGCATACAATGGCTAAACCTCAGTCTGATCTGGTAACACAACTAGTGAAAGACCCTTATGTGTTCGACTTTGTGGTGGCCACTGCCAAAGAGCTAGATGTCGAAAGTCAGTTAGTTCAGCAGGGGAGTATGTTTCTGCTGGGGTAAGGACAGGGTTTTGCCTTTGTGGGTCGCCAATACCCCTTGAAAGTAGGTGATGGCGATTAGTATATAGATTTGCTGTTTTATCATATTCGCTTACGTTGCTACGTAGTAATCGAATTAAAAGCCAGAGACTTTGAATCGGGGGATGCTGGCCAGATAAATTTCTATGTGAACATGGTCAACGATTATCTTCGTACCAAAGATTATAATCCAACGAATGGCTTATTATTATGTAAAGGCAAAAATCAGGCGTTGACTGAGTATGCTCTGGCTGGCATAACAAATCCCTTATGTGTAGCCGATTATGAATTAACTAGAGCGGTACCTGAGGAATGGAAATCCCAACTACCCTCGGGCGTGGGTTTGTTCCAGGCAAATAGGTGGGTAAACAGGCAGGAAGCGAAAAATAGTAAAAGGGGAGGTACCCAATAGTCGGGGCGGCTCATGGCATAGCGTTGATGAATGCCGAAAGGTAAGGGGCACTTTTTCTTTGTGCAACCAATTCTTGTAGTCATTCTTCATTCAAACGCGTCCTGGCGAGGCTATATCAAGCAGGGCTTTAAAAGCAAGGGATCAAAAGTACTAGTAGTTGACTCATTTGTGACAGCCCGTTGGATGGGCTAGGGCGACCTTTGATTCATCCAAAACGGATAAACTAACCAAACTCGATCGACCATGAAAACGCTCCTCACCTCCCTGCTCATTGCTGCTTCTTTAACCAGCTTCTCGGCTACTCATGCCGAAAACGGCCCCGCTCGTAAACCCGCCCAGGTCGCGTCCTACCAAAGCGGGATGTATACTACCGCAGATGGCAAGCTTAACATAGCCCTCGATAAACAAGCCGGCGGTACTGTCGACGTACGCCTGATCAACCAAGAGGGGAAAGTCTTGTATGATCAACAGGTCGGCAAGCACCAAACGACTGCTCGTCTGCGGCTCGATCTGAGCGAGCTACCCGACGGTGCCTATAAAGTGGTTATTTCCAACGGGAAAGACGTCACCACCAAGGCAGTTACGATCTTGACAAAGCCGGTGGCTACGTTGGCCCGCCTGGTCGCCCTTAATTAAGCTTTTACGAACCCTGCCTCTTTATAATTAGTGTGCTCCGACCGATTCACTACCTAACCTGACACGGCGGGTAGTGAATCGGTCGGGGCGTATCGAAAACGTGCTTCCCGCTATCGGTCCCTCCCGGGGGAGCTGATGACGAGACGTCAGCGTTGTCACTAGAGGGAACAACCCGGTTTATTTTCAGTACATTAGCTGCTATCCTCGCCCTACTTCCTCTCCATGCCACGACTTTTCCTATTACTCCTGCTATCTAGTATAGTCGTTGGCCCCGCCTTTGGTCAACCTAAAACAGGGCAAGTCCGTCTGGATTCCTTGCTGGCCGAACTACACCGGGCCAAACCCGACACAAACCGCGTCAATCTGCTATATGCAATAAGCAAGGAATATTATTACAGTAACTCCAGTGAAGGGATTAACTATGCCAGTCAGGCTTTGGCACTTGCCCGACGATTGACCTGGAAAAAAGGCATACTAAAAGCTTATAATGGTTTGGGAAATCAATATTTCTTTAAACCCGATTACCCCCAAGCCCTGACTGCCTATTTGAATGGTTTGAAAATAGCGGAAGAAACAAAAGACAAATACAGGATTAGCACCCTAACAGCTAATGTGGGTCTCATTTATCAGTTTCTGACTAATTATTCCCAAGCCGTAGCCTATTATAAAAAAGCCCTGAAAGGATTTGAGGAATTAGGTAAAAAAGAAATGGTGGCTTCGGTTCTGGGTAGTATAGGTACCGCATACGGCGATCAAGGTGAATACGCCAAAGCGCTGGACTATCAGCTAAAATCGGTGAAACTACTTGAGGCCATAGGGTTTAAAAGTCTAGATGAGAGTCTTTTTAATGAACTGGGGCTAGCCTATCTTAATATGGCCGATTATCCTAAAGCGCTCACCTATCTACAAAACGGGCTGAACCTGAGTAAGACAAATGGAAATAAGGCCATATCGACAAGGGTTTACAGTAACCTCGGTAAGCTGTATTTGAAAATCGCCACTGACAGCAACACCACTTTTTTAAAGACCCTAGTAAGCAGTGATAAAGCTACTACGTTACAAAAAGCCAACGCCTATATCGACAGTGCCGTCATGCTGGCCAAAGAACAGGGCGCTGTACACTACCTATACCGAGCCTATCAAACCCGGAGCCAAATTCAGGACGCGCAGGGTGATCCACAAGCCGCTTTGGCCAGTTATCAAGACTTCATCAAAACCAAAGACCTGATCATCAACCAGCAAAACACCAGCAACATTGCGGCAGCTACTCTTCAGTATGAGTTCGACAAAAAAGAAACGGCTCTCCGCTATGAGCAGCAGCTATCAGCCGTCCAGCTCCAACAGCAAAAACAGCAACGAACCTATCTGCTGGGTGGTGTTGGATTGCTGCTGACTTTGCTGGGCTTAATTGTGTATGGGTATGCTCAGAAACAAAAAGCCAATACCATCTTGCAGCAGCAGAAAGAGGAGATCAACCATAAGAGTAACCAATTAGAACAATCCTTGGCCGAGCTCCGGGTTACCCAAACCCAGCTCATCCAGAAGGAAAAGATGGCCAGTCTGGGTGAACTCACAGCAGGTATCGCCCACGAGATTCAGAACCCGCTCAACTTTGTAACCAATTTCTCCGAAGTCTCTGCCGAGTTAGTTACCGAGCTGGAAGACGAACTACAAAAACCAGCCCGCGACCCAGAGTTAGAAGTTGAACTGCTTAGCGATCTCAAGCAGAACCTCCAGAAGATCACTCATCATGGCGGTCGGGCTTCGGCTATTGTGCGGGGCATGCTAGAGCACTCTCGCACGACCACCGGCGAGAAACGCCTGACCGACCTCAACGCCCTGGCAGATGAATACCTCAAGATTGCCTATCATGGTTTGCGGGCGAAGGACAAGGACGGTTCGACGGGTCGATTTAATGCCGAACTGAAAACGGATTTTCAAGCCGACTTAGCCAAAGCAGAAGCCGTTCCTCAGGAACTCGGGCGTGTCCTGCTCAACCTCTACAACAACGCCTTCTATGCTGTTGCCCAACGGCAGAAGACAGCTCCGGCTGGCTACCAACCAACCGTAACAGTTAGCACCAAATCGGTCAATGGGCATACTCAGATTCGTGTAAGCGATAACGGAACGGGCATTCCGGCCGTGGTACAAACTAAGATCTTCCAGCCCTTCTTTACCACCAAGCCGACGGGCGAAGGCACCGGTTTAGGCTTATCGCTCTCGTATGATATTGTTACCAAAGGACACGGGGGCAGCCTGATGGTTAAAAGCCAGGAAGGGCAGGGAACCGAATTTTTGATTCAACTGCCAAATGCAGCGGTTACGGCACTCGCTTAAGTAAAGCTTTTGATAAGCTTCGTCTCTACGTTATTCGGACGCTTAAATGAAGAAAAATATAGTAAAATAGAAAGTTGGGGGCGTCAACTTTTTACTAACAGATAACACCTGCTGGTAACATACGCATTCAGGCTGAGCAAACAAATTCACGGTATGATGAAAAGGTATTGGGAAACAGGTATGAATTATCAACTTGTTCCCAACTTTCACCTGGTAACCCGGTTAAACTATCGTAAAGGCTGCTACAAACCAGTAGGTACAGCAATCTTTGTGTGATCGATCGCAGGGACCTGACGACCAACTTGTCTTGCCCTCACCGGCGCCATCCGAAGGGACGGCCCAAAAAAAATGCAGGGTCATGTAGATGTACCCTATCCAGTGATTGTATAAGTAGCCAACTGTTAGACAATGCCTTCAGGACTCTTTGCTTTATTAGATGATATCTCGGCGTTGGTAAAAGCAAGCGCTGCCAGTTTAGATGATGTGCCTGCTCAGGTAGCTAAAACGACCGGAAAAGTGTCGGGCATTGTCATTGATGATACGGCCGTTACACCCAAATATGTGGTGGGGCTCGACCCATCCAGGGAGCTTGCGATTATTTACCAGATCGCTAAAAAATCGCTGATCAATAAACTCCTGTTATTAAGTCCGGCAGCCTTGTTACTCGGCTACTTTGCCCCTTGGGCAATTACCCCTATTTTGATGGTAGGGGGGGCTTACTTGTGTTTTGAGGGCTACGAAAAGGTTCACTCCCTGTTTAGCCACCACGAAAATCACACGGGACGTGAGCAGATCAAAGAGATTACCCCCGAAGAACTCGAGAAGGAACGAGTGGGTAGTGCGGTTCGCACGGATATTATTTTGTCGGCCGAAATCATGGCCATTGCCTATAGCCAGGTAACCGGCCAGGCGATTGTGAACCAGATTGTGGTGATGCTGGCGGTGGCTGTTTTCATTACGGTGGCCGTCTATGGGTTTGTGGGCTTGATTGTTAAAGCCGATGATATAGGACTGCACCTGGCTGGCGGTAAATACCCGCCTGCTACCCAAAGCGTAGGTCGTGGCATTGTACGGTTTATGCCCCACTTCTTGCGTTGGCTGGGTTATGTAGGTACAGCAGCGATGCTTTGGGTGGGTGCTGAAATCATTGCGCATGGCATACCGTTAACCACTCGTTTACTGCACGATATAGAGCAGGGTTTGTCCTCAATGCCGGTAGTAGCCTGGTTTGCCAAAGCCCTGGCCTGCGGAGTTGGCGGACTACTGGTAGGTTTTATCATAGAGAAAGTTGTGGTGTTGGTCAGGAAGATCTTTACCTAACCCAGGAAGCGTCGCAAACAGCTGACCCGGTTTTTCACTCTGACCCGTCCAAAATTGTGTTGACCGTTTACTGGTTATCTATCTTTTGCTGGCGACTAATCGAAAATAAGCAGAACTGTTCCAGCGGGTGGAAAAAAGGGAGATCGGTTACTCTATGTCCCGAAAACTACTGGGGGAGACCCCCTTTGCTTCCGAAAAAACCCGGCTGAAGTACCGGGGATTGTCGAAGCCCACCGCATAAGCAACTTCAGCAACGCTCAACGCTGAATTAGTTAGAAGCTCTTCGGCTTTTTGCAGGCGAAGAGTCCTCAAGTAAGGAATTACTGACATGCCTGTTAGCGCCATTATCTTGCGGTACAACGCGTTCCGGCTCATGCCCATCAACTCACAGATTATGGTCGTATCAAGGGCCACATTATCCAGATGAAGCTCCAGCGTACGGCGCAGTTTGGCCACAAACTGATCTTCCCGCGCATCGGCCCCGTCGGCGGGAGCCGGGCTGGGCTGTAGGTTACCCAGCGCCCGCTGGCTGTAATAGCGCTGTAGCAACCGTCTGGTCTGGAGCATATTATCTAGCACAAGCAGTAACTCTTCTCGCCCGAAAGGCTTAACCAGGTACGCATCGCCCCCGCGCCGTAGACCCATCATCCGGTCGTCCACCGCGGCCCGGGCCGTAAGCAGTACAATAGGAATGTGGCTCGTGCGTTCGTCGTTCTTCAGGGTGTCGCAGAGTTCAAATCCGTCTTTGACGGGCATCATCACATCGCTCAGGATCAGGTCCGGTGTGATAGCTATGGCCTGGTCAATGCCGATCTGTCCGTTTTCGGCCCATATGACCTGGTACTCCTGCTGCAGGCAGCTCTGGATGTAGATGGCTACATCGTCATTATCTTCCACCAGCAACAGAATGGGGCGATCAGGAGCCTCCTCCGGCCCGGATTCGACCCGGTCTGGAGGGACCCAGGCACCCATCTCATCCGGGTCAGCTGCGGGCGGGATGGGCACGGGCAGTATATCCTCTGCCAGGGGTGCCTGCCGTGTCAGGGGTAGGCGAACCACGAATTCCGCGCCCTCCAGGCTGGGCCCATCCAGACCGGGCCCCTCCAGACCGGATCGGTTGCGAACCGCCAGGCCACCCCGCATCAGGCTAACCAACTCCCGCACCAGCGAGAGACCAATGCCGGTACCACCACTGGCGTACTCGTCCGCATTAGGCTCGGCCGGGCTGCGAATGGCCACGATTGGCTGGGCCTGATAAAACCGGTCAAAAATCCTGGTCAGGCTGGCCGGATCAATGCCAGGACCGGTATCGCTGACGGTGATCTGAATCCACGGGTCGTTCAGCTGACGAGTTGGCATAAGTGCCTCGTGGTAGCCCGCCGGGGTAAGGGGTTGCCAGCGGGGCTGAATAGCCACTTCACACCGTACCTCCCCCCCCTGCGGGGTAAAATGGAGAGCGTTTCCCAGCAGGTTAGCGACGATATCCTGAAGTTTGTCGGGGTTGAAGTCGGCCTCCACGCTTTCCTCCTCCGCGTGTACGATCAGGCGTACACGTTTTGTCTCGGCTATCGAATGAAACGATTCACCCACGTACCGAACAAAGTGGATCAGGTCGGTTCGCACGAGTTTGAGCGGCATCTTGCCGGCTTCCAGCCGGGAGAGGTCCAGAATCTGATTGATCAGCCGCAGCAGGTTGCGGCCGTTGCGCTCAATCAGGAGGGCCGACTTCCGCAACTGGGGATCTGCCTGCCGGTGGAGGTTGTCGGCCATGCCCAGAATCACCGTCAGGGGCGTACGGAACTCATGAGAGATGTTAGCAAAAAAGCGTGATTTCGTCTCATCAAGCTGTAACAGATCCTGAGCCTGCCGGGCAATGGTCTGGGTAGCCTCGTTGATCTGGTTTTGCAGCCGGATCTGTGACTTTTGGTATTGCCAGTCCCGCCACCGACCCCAGGCCCACACTCCGCCCAGCAACAGAAACACCAGCGGAAAGGCAAACCAGCCGCGCAGATAAAACGGCCGCTGAACGTGTACCCCAATGGATAGCGTTGACGACGACAGTCGACCATCGGCAGCCTGCCCCCGAATCAGCAGTTCATGGTCGCCGTAGGGCAGGTTGCCCAGCCGCAGCGAGGATTCCGTCTGGTAGCGCCAGGTATTATCCACCCCCCTGAATTGGTAGGCATACGTATTTTTCTGGGCATCGGTGTAGTTGAGCAGCGCGAAATCGAGGATACTGCTCCGGTCGTCGGGCAGCAGTGTGATTTGATTGGTTTTAATGAGTTCCCCGGTCTTGTCGACCAGCGTATTGCGGTCGGCATCGAACTGGCGGAAGGCTACCACCCGCAGGGGTAGGGCGGGCAGTGGGGGTTCGGCTTCGAAATCACGCGGATCGAAGGTCGTTACCCCGTTGAGACCACCGAAATAGAGTCGCCCCTGCGCATCCTGGTAGTGCGCGATGCGGTTGAACTCGTTGTGGGTGATGCCATTCTGCACCGTATAGGCCCGGGTGGTGAGCCGGACCGGATCAAACTGCATAATGCCGTAGTCGCTGCTGAGCCAGAGGTGGCCCCGGCGGTCGGCATACACCGCGTAAATATTATCGTTGTTCAACCCATCGGCCCGTTTGAACTGGCGGTAGCGGCTCCGGGTGCGGTCCCAGCGCACCAGTCCCGCATTGGCCGTGGCCAGCCAGAAGAGCCCGTTGGGTGCCTGGTAAAAATGCTGGTAGCTGTCGGCTGGTAGCTTGAAAGCACCCCTGCCACCCCGCCAATAGCGGGCCGTAACGCCCTTTTTAGGGTCGACGGTGTAGAGCCCCGTGGTGGTGCAGAGCCAGATCGTGCCTTGCCGGTCGGTACCAATGTGTAATACGTGAGCCTGGGCTAACTCGGAAAACTGGTTATAACCCCGGAAGGGGGTAACTTGGTTTATGGCTGGGTCGACCAGCCACAGGCCGGGGTCTCCACCAGCCAGCAACCGGTGGGGATTGGCCGAAAAGGGATGAATAGTCCATACGGTTCCCGGGCCGGGTATGGGCATCACGCTGGTCCTGGTGGTTCGATAATCGTAGGCCACCAGCGTATATTCCTCCCCCAGGTACAGCTTTTTTTCCACCGGACCGCTTAAGCTTCTGAATGACTTCGGATTCGCAAACACTTGGCGAACCAATGCCCCCGAACGCCGACTGGCAAACAAACCAAGACTGTTCTCCAGATTCGTGTAGAGCGTATCGCCCACGGCGGTTATGCCGCGCACAGCGGGTTGTTTCCCGCTGCCGGACTGATAGAACAGACGGTGGAAATAGTTTTGACTAATCCGAATCTGGTAGAGGCCAAAGCTGGTTCCTAACCAAAAGTCCCCGTTTTGGTCCCGGAAGAAGCTCCGGGCATCAATCGGGCCACTGGACAGTTGATCGCTGATGTCGAGGATAACGTTTCCAGTGGAGTCATGCAGCTGGTTACCGTTCAGGGTCAGTCCACTCCGGTCGAAGGTGTAGCCCACTGAATTGTCAATTTTTTTCGACTCAACCAGAGCAGCCAGGGTCGGCTGACGATGACCTGCCCCGTCGATTTTATACAGTTGGCTTACCGCCGGGTGCAACGAGTCTGGTATAGTCTGGTAAAAGAAATCCGTACCGGCGTTACGCTGGCCATAATAGGCATAGATACGGCTGGTTTTGGGGTGGTTGTAGGTTTGCAGCACGCGCCCCTCCGGCGTTAGTTCCACCAGTTGGTTCCGGTTAGCAATGGCCCAGACTGTGTTGCGGGTAGTAACGGCCACCAGCGCCAGGGTTTTGTACCGGGGTAGCGGCACCGTCTTCAGACCCGACCGGGGGTGGTAGACGTTCAGGCTGGCCGGTTGGTAATCAACAAAGAAAATGGTCCCGTCGTCACTATTCAGCAGAATTGGCGTCCAATCCGGGGGGTGGTTGGGTCGGGGATGGTGGAACCGTTTCTCGAAGGAGGTGGCTACTCCTGTTATAGGGTTAAAGAGGGTGATGGCTGATTTGCCCTCGGGACCCATGAGCCACAGCCACCCATCGGCATCTTGAGCGATGGACTGAATGTCGTCAAAGTCGAGCCCATTTTTTTCACGGGTATACGTCGTGAAGGTAGCCCCGTCGAAGCGGTTGAGCCCAAACTTGGTGCCGAACCACATGAAGTCCCGGCGGTCCTGAAAAATAGCGTTCACTTCGCGGTGGGCCAGCCCCTGCTCGGTTCCGTACCGCTGAACGGATGCCGCAAAGTGCTGCGCTCCCGTCTGGAGGGACCCGGTCTGGAGGGACCCGGTCTGGAGGGACCCGGTCTGGAGGGACCCGGTCTGGAGGGACCCGGTCTGGAGGGACCCGGTCTGGAGGGACCCGGTCTGGAGGGACCCGGCCATCGAACAGAAATCAACTAAGAAGGATATGGCCAGGCCGACCGCTTTTTTCACCGTATGATTGGTAAGGTCTGATTCCGGGGATGAACGGTCAAATATAAGTAGTGTCTTATCTTAATACGTATACTAAGTGGGATATTCTTTTGCTGCCGTCCTTCTCCCCTGGCTGGTCTGCCCAATGGCCGCCCTGGTAATTCCGGTACTGGACTTTCCTACCTACGCAATTTTCATTTTCTGAAAAAACCAGATAAAACACTGATTTTATTCCACTTTTTTCTTACTGTACCACCAACAAGCCACTGTTTGGGCGAAATCTGCACCTATTTGGGTGAAATCTGCACATCGGTCTGACGGCCTTCGGCTAAACTTGCACCAGCATTCAGGACCGAAAAGCTCCCTTTTTTATCTCCCGATTTGGGGAGCTGATTCGGGGTTGACTGCGGCCGAATCTTCCTCTTTTCATCCTTACTCGTCCAGTGCTTACCCGCCCCTCATGCGTCACCTCCCCATGTCTTAAACGGGCGAGGGGGCGATGCCTCATCCCCCAATAACCCACCTTGCTGGTTTCTTTTCTGCATAAACGACGCATTCAAAACTCATCTCTATGACGCTTTCTTTACCTTCTTTTACCCGTTTTCTGGTGCGAACCCTCCCGCTGCTAGTGCTGCTGTCAGGTAGCAGCCTACTGACTCAAGCCCAGTCGATTCGGTATGTGAAATCCGCTGCCACGGGCAACGGCAGTAGCTGGGCCAACGCCAGTGGCGACTTGCAGGCTATGATCAATGCCAGCAGCAATGGTCAGCAGGTCTGGGTAGCCACGGGCACCTACAAACCCGGTGGCAATGCCAATACCGACCGCACCGTCAGCTTTGCCATGAAGAACGGGGTGAACATGTACGGGGGCTTTGTAGGTAATGAAACTGCTCTAGGTGCCCGCCCAGCCATTAACCTGACCACCCCCTCGGCCACCATCCTTTCCGGCGATATTGGCGCGGCAGGTGATGCAGAAGACAACAGCTTCCACGTCATTTTGAATCGTCTCGGGGTAACCAACATCACGGTGCTGGATGGCTTTGTCATTACGGGGGGCAATGCCAACGAACCAGGACCACCCCAGGAGCCACGGAATATTGGTGGGGGCATATGTAATGTTGACCAGTCATCTTTCGCGAACCCAAGTAGTGGTCCGCCTAGCAGCCCACAAATCAGCAACTGTTTGTTTGTGGCTAATTCGGCTACCTTTGGTGGGGCCATCTACAACGGCGGTAGCTCGGCCTCGGGCGTCAGCAGCCCCACATTAACCAACTGTGTCTTCCGGAATAATACCGCTATCAGCCCGGTGACCACTGATCCCAGCAAAGGCGGGGCTATTTATAACAGGGGAGGGTCTAGTACCGCTATCCAGCCCACACTGACTAACTGTCTTTTTCAGTCCAATTCGGCTGACGCTGGCGGGGCCGTCTACAACGATGGGTTTAGAGGGAGAACAAGTAGCCCCGAATTAACGAACTGCTCTTTTGAGGACAACCGTGCTGTCTCCGGCGGGGCTATTTGCAACAATGGTCGAAGCGATGGGGGTAACAGTAGCCCTAAGCTGACCAATTGTTCGTTTAAGACCAATCGTGCAGCGGATCAGGGCGGAGCCATTTTCAACGATGGGGATTTTAATGGTAACAGCAGCCCACTCATCCGCAATTGTTCGTTTCAGACTAATTCGGCTGTCGATGGCGGGGCCATTTACAACCTAACGGGTGGTATTCGCGGGGATAACAGGAGCAGTCCTAAGCTGACCAACTGTTTGTTTCAATCCAATACTGCTTCCTCCGGCGGGGCCGTCTACAACTTTACCAGATATGAAGGTGAAATCGAATTGGTGCTGACCAACTGTACCTTTCAAGCTAATAACGCTGGTGCTGGTGGGGTGCTCTTTGGCTTTGGTTATGGAAATGGTTATTTGTCTAATACCACCCTAATCAACTGTGTATTGTTTGGCAATGGAGGAGCCAGTACGTTTACCAATAATTCTACTACTATCTCCGCCACGTATAGTTTGTTTGATGCTTCAGTGAATGGCTATTCGGATAGCCCGAGTAATCGGAAAGTTACCGTCTCGCCCTTTGCCAGCACCAGCGATCCGGCTCTCTTCGCCTGTAGCCCGGCTGTCAACGCGGGGTTGAACTCGGCTACTGGTTTAGTGGGTATTACTACTGATCTGGCGAATAATCCCCGCATATTTGGTGAACGGGTTGATATGGGGGCCTATGAGTATCAGGCCGCTGGGGGACTCGCCATCACCGTCCCCAGCGTGAGCACGGCGACGTCAGGTGTAGCCTTCAGCCAGCCTTTTGTGGCTTCGGGGGGTGCAGGTCCCTACAGCTACAGTCTGGCCAGCGGCAGTTTGCCTGCGGGACTGAGTCTGGCGGCCAATGGCACGCTGAGTGGCACGCCTGCTGGGGTGGGCAGTTTTTCGATTACCGTCAAGGCCACCAATGCCACCAGTTGTTCGGGGGTGAGTGCACCCTACGTCCTGAGAGTAGCGTCCGCTACGCCCATCCGCTACGTTCGGGCGGGCGCAAAGGGTAGCGGTAACAGCTGGGCCGATGCCAGTGGTAATCTCCAAAGCCAGATCAACTTCACCGGTGCTGAGCAGGTCTGGGTAGCCACGGGCACCTACAAACCCACCACCACCAACGACCGCAGTATCAGTTTCTCGATGAAGAACGGGGTGCCTATCTACGGGGGCTTTGCGGGTAATGAAACCGTCCTGAGCCAACGGGTGCTGAGTACCCCGCTGGCGACCATACTCAGTGGCGACATCGGTGCCGCGGGTAACACCGCCGACAACAGTTACCACGTCATCAACAACCCCACGGGCCTGACTAACACGGCGGTGCTGGATGGCTTCCTCATTACCGGCGGCAATGCCAATGGCAACTCACCCGACGATTCGGGCGGGGGAATGATAAACAACGGCAGTAGCGCCAACAACAACTGTAGCCCTCTGATTCGGAACTGTCTGTTTCTTGGCAATACAGCCGCCAATGGGGGTGGGGCCCTCTACAACGCCGGTTACACGAACGGCAACAGTAACCCCAGCCTGATCAACTGCGCCTTCCAGAGCAATGCCGCCAATCGGGGTGGGGCCATCTACAACGATGGGAGTATTGGGGGCAACAGTAATCCCAGCCTGACCAATTGTTCGTTTCAGGCCAACTCGGCTGCCTCCGGCGGGGCGATGGGCAACGTTGCTTTTCAGGGAAACAGCCGCCCCGTGCTGACCAACTGTGTGGTGTGGGGTAACGGCGGGGCCAGTACCTTCAACAACCAGCAGGGCGCTTTCATCACGACCAGCTACAGTTTGTTCGAGACTTCGGCGACGGGCTACAACGCAGGAACGGGCAACCTGACCACCACCACTTCACCGTTTGCCAGTACAACGACTACCCTGTTGAGCTGTAGCTCGTCGGCCATCGACGCGGGCGACCCGGCCACCCCAGCCGCCACCGTTGGCAGCATCGATCTGGCTGGTAATGCCCGCTTCTTCAATGGGGGCCGTATCGACATGGGCGCTTACGAAGTACAAGAAGCGACCACAATTGCGATCACCACGCCTAATGTGAGCACGGCAACGCTGGGCGCAGACTTCAACCAGTCTTTCACCGCTACGGGTGGCACTGGCCCCTACAGCTACAGCCTGGCCAGCGGCAGCTTACCCACGGGCCTGGGTCTGGCCACCACGGGGGTGCTGAGTGGCACGCCCACCCAAATCGGCAGCTTCACGATCACCGTGCTGGGCCGGAGCGCCAGGGGTTGTTCGGGCGTGAGTGCGGCTTATGTCCTGACGGTGCGTGCCCCCATTTCGCCCATCCGCTACGTCCGAGCGGGGGCAGCGGGTAGCGGCAGTAGCTGGGCCGATGCCAGTGGCAATCTCCAAAGTCAGATTGACTTCGCCGGTGCGCAGCAGGTTTGGGTGGCTCAGGGTACCTACAAACCCACCACCACCACCGGTCCTGATAGCCGCACTATCAGCTTTACCATGAAGAACGGGGTGAGGATCATAGGCGGTTTTGCCGCTACGGATACGCCTACGCTGGCCGAGCGCAACCCTGGCCGCTTCGTCACCACCCTGAGTGGCGACATTGGCACCGCAGGCAACACCGGCGATAACAGCTACCACGTCATCCGCAATCTATTTATCGACAACACGGCGGTGCTTGACGGCTTTTTCATCACCGGTGGCCGGGCCAATGGGACCAGTGACCAACCAACCGATGGGAAGGGCTTTGGCGGGGGAATGTACAATTACGGCGGCAGTCCGGTTCTGATCGATTGTAATTTTCAGAGTAATTCGGCTTCTTTTGAAGGCGGGGGACTATTCAACTTTGGCAACAGCGAGCCTACTGTGGTCAATTGCAGCTTCCAGAGTAATTCGGCATCGTTCGGCGGAGGAATGTCCAATAATAGCAGTAGCCCTACGGTGATTAACGGTACCTTCCAGAGCAATACCGCTTCTACTATCGGTGGGGGCGTGTACAATTATTATGGTAGCCCCAAGCTAATTAGCTGTCTCTTTCAGGCTAATTCGGCCCTTGAAGGCGGGGGGATGTACTCCAGTAATGCAGAAACTACCCCCACTGTGATCAACTGTAGCTTTCAGGGTAATTCGGCTCAACGGGGCGGGGGGGTGGCCAATGCCTACACCAATGTGACCCTGACCAACTGCACGTTTCAAGGCAATACGGCTACTATCTTCGGCGGGGGGGTGTATAATTTATCGGGCAGTGCCAGCCTGACTAACTGTGTGCTGTTTGGCAATGGAGAAGCCAATACGTTATATTCGATCAGCGGCAGTGTCGGGGCCACCTATAGTCTGTTCGAGTCCTCGGTGACCGGGTACGCCGGCGACAACAACCTGACAACCACCGTCTCGCCGTTTGTGAGCCCCACCGATGCGAGTCTCAACGGCTGCTCACCAGCCATCAACGCGGGTGATAACGCGGCCTATAACGCGGCATATCCCCCGACTATCAGCTCCACTACGGACGTGGCCGGAAACCCCCGGCTATTCCCCAGCGGGGGCCGGATCGACATGGGTGCCTATGAGTACCAGGCCGCTCCCAACCCGGCACCAACGGTGGCCATCCCCAGTGTAAGTACGGTGACGGTGGGCGTGGCTTTCAGCCAGACCTTCACCGCTTCGGGCAGCAATGGTCCCTATAGTTACAGTCTGGTCGGCGGCAGTCTGCCTCCGGGTTTGAGTCTGTCCACTACGGGCGTGCTGAGTGGTACCCCCACCCAAACGGGCAGCTTCACCCTCACGGTGCTGGGCCAGGGTGCCAACGGTTGTTCAAGGGAGGGGGCGCCCTACGTGCTGACGGTGCAACCCGCTACCCCCATCCGCTACGTCAGGGTAGGGGCTTCAGGCAGCGGCAACAGCTGGGCCGATGCCAGTGGCGATCTACAAAGCCAGATCCGCCTGTCCGGTGCTGAGCAGGTGTGGGTGGCTCAGGGTACCTACACCCCCGGCCCGGCGGGCAACACCGACCGCAACGCCCGATTTGCCATGAAAAACGGCGTGCGCATCCTGGGGGGCTTTGCGGCCAGTGGTAATCCCACGCTGACCGAGCGTAACCTCACCGGCTTCCCCACGGTGCTCAGTGGCGACATCGGTGAAGCGGGCAACCCCGCCGACAATGCGTACAGTGTGATCAACAACCCTCCTGGACTGACCGCAACGGCGGTGCTGGATGGCTTTGTCATTCGCGATGGTAATGCCAACGGATCTGATTATAGCAGGGGCGGGGGAATGATCAATGACGACAACAGCAGTCCCACCCTGATCAACTGCAGCTTTGTGAGCAATTCGGCTACTGAAGGCGGGGGGATCTATAATAATTTCTATAGTACTCCAACACTGATTAACTGTAGTTTCATTGGCAATTCGGCTTCTCAGGTTGGTGGCGCAGTATATAATTACAACAGCAATCCAAGCTTCACCAACTGTAGCTTTGTGAGCAATTCGGCATCTCAGCGTGGCTCGGTGCTGTTCAGTAGTTACAACATTAATCTGACGCTAACCAACTGCGTGCTGTTTAATAATGGTGGACCCAGTACCTTTTATACGAATACGGGCAGTGTAACGGTCCGCTACAGTTTGATGGAAACCGGGGTGACGGGCTACACCGATGGGGGTAACAACCTGACCACTACCGTCTCGCCCTTTGTAAGTTCCAGCGATACCCGGCTCAACGGCTGCGCCCCCGCTATCAACGCAGGCGATAACGCAGCTTATTCCTCAGCCAATGGACCCAGCACCGACCCGGCCAGCAATGCCCGTATCTTCCCCAGTGGAGGTCGGAACGACATGGGGGCCTACGAGTATCAGGCCCCTCCCACCGTCATCATCGTGTCTGCTCCCGGTGTTAGCACAGCCGCGGTGGGCGTGGCTTTCAGTCAGACCTTCACCGCGTCGGGCGGCAGTAGCCCCTACACCTACACGGTGGACAGCGGCAGTTTGCCCACGGGTTTGAATCTGGCCAGCAATGGTACCCTAAGTGGCGCGCCTACCCAGGCGGGCAGCTTCACCATCACCGTCAAGACTACCGATGCCAGTGGCTGTTCGGGGGTGAGTGCGCCCTACGTCCTGACGGTGGAGTCCGCTACACCCATCCGCTACGTCCGAACAGGTGCCACTGGCAGCGGCAATAGCTGGGCCGACGCCAGTGGGGATCTGCGAGGCCAGATCGACCTGGTAGGAACTCAGCAGGTGTGGGTAGCTCAGGGTACCTACAAGCCCACCGGAACGCCGGCCGCCCCCGGCACCGACCGCAACAGCAACTTTTCGATGAAGAACGGGGTGAGCATCCTGGGGGGCTTTCCTGCCAGTGGTAATCCCACGCTGACTGAGCGTAACCCTGCTGGTTTTCCTACCATACTCAGTGGCGACATTGGTACGGTGGGCAGCAACACCGACAACAGCTTGCATGTGATCTATAACTCGAATGTCGATAACACGGCGGTGCTGGATGGGTTTGTCATCCGCGACGGTAATGCCAATGCCAGCGGGGGTTTTGAATCCTATGGCGGGGGGATATTTAACACCGGCAGCAGCCCCACCCTGACCAACTGTAGCTTCCTGAGCAATGCTGCTACTGTATCTGGCGGGGGAGTATACAGTTATCAGGGTAGTACCACGCTGACCAACTGTGTCTTCCAAGGCAATTCGGCTTCTTTCGGCGGGGGGATACTCAGTCAGTATGGTAGCCTTGCCGTGACCAATTGTAGCTTCCAGGGCAATACGGCTTCCCAAGGCGGGGCGATATTCGCTTTTTCGGGTATCTCCACGCTAACCAACTGCGTGCTGTTTGACAACGGAGGAACCAATACGTTTTACGGCTACGATGGCGGCAGTGTAACGGTCCGCTACAGTCTGTTGGAAACCGGGGTGACGGGCTACACCGATGGGGGTAACAACCTGACCACTACCGTCTCGCCCTTTGTAAGTTCCAGCGATACCCGGCTCAACGGCTGCGCCCCCGCTATCAACGCAGGCGATAACGCAGCTTACTCCTCGGCCAATGGACCCGCCACCGACCCGGCCAGCAACGCCCGTATCTTCCCTAGCGGAGGTCGGATCGACATGGGGGCCTACGAGTATCAGGCCCCTCCCACCGTCTTCACCCTGCCTGTCCCCGGCGTGAGCACAGCAACGCTGGGAGTACCCTTTAGCCAGACCTTCACCGCTTCGGGTGGCACCAGCCCTTACAGCTATAGTCTGGCCATCGGCAGTCTGCCTCCGGGTTTGAGTCTGGCTAACACGGGCGTGCTGAGTGGTACCCCCACCCAGACGGGCAGTTTCACCATCACCGTCAAAGCTGCTGATGCCAATGGCTGTTCGGGGGTGAGTGCGCCCTACGGGCTGACGGTGACTGAGGCCGTCAGCCCCAACCCGACGCTGGCTGGCTTTGCCGCCAGTCCGGGGGCAGTCTGCGTAGGGAGCCCCGTTGCCTTCACCGCCACGGTGGGTAACCTCACGGGTGAGTACAGCTACACGCTCACCAACGGAGGCAGTGCTCCCCTGACGGGCAGTGCCAGCGGCAGCCCGTTCAGCCAATCCATCACGGCCAGCGGCACGGGCACCCAGAGTTTCACCCTGACGGTGAGTGCCAACGGCCAGTCCGCATCCAGCGTCACCGCTCTGACGGTGAACCCCCGGCCGGTGGCCAGCCTGGTCAGCAGCGGTACCCTGAGTTGTGGGGTGACCAGCGTGACCCTGACGGCCAGCCCCAGCGGGCAAACCTATACCTTCAGTAGTGGAGCCACCCAAATTGGTAATGGCCCTACGGCCACGGTGAGCAACGCGGGCGTCTATTCGGTAACGGTCATTACGGCTAATGGCTGTTCCGCTACGGCCAGTACCAGCGTTATCAGCACCACCGCTGCGGTGACCATCACCATGCCCGGCGTGAGCACGGCCACGGTGGACGTGGCCTTCAGTCAGGCATTCACCGCGTCGGGTGGCACTGGCCCCTACAGCTATAGTCTGGCCAGTGGCAGTCTGCCTCCGGGTTTGAGTCTGGCCAGCACGGGCGTGCTATCAGGCACGCCTACTCAAAGCGGCAGCTTTACCATTACGGTGCGGGGCCAGGACGCCACGGGCTGTTCGGGGGTGAGTGCGCCCTACGGGCTGACGGTGACTGAGGCCGCCAGCCCCAACCCGACGCTGGCCGGCTTTGCCGCCAGTCCGGGAGCGGTCTGCGCAGGGAGCCCCGTTAGCTTCACGGCGATGGTGGGCAACGTAACGGGTGAGTACAGCTATACACTCACCAACGGAAGCAGTACTCCGCTGTCGGGTAGCGCCAGCGGCAATACCTTCAGCCAGAGCCTGACGGCTACTGGATCAGGCGCCCAACGCTTCACGCTGACGGTCAGTGACGATGGTCAGTCCGCATCCAGCGAAACAACCCTGACGGTGAACCCCTTGCCTATGGCCAGCCTGACCAACAACGGGCCGCTGAGTTGCGCCCAGACCAGCGTCACCCTGACGGCAGATGGGGGTAGTTCCTACACGTTTGCCAGTGGCAGCGGGGTGCTGGGAACACCGGGGCCGGCCAATACGGTGGTGGTGAGTACACCGGGCACGTATTCGGTGACGGTGGCCTCGGCCAGTGGTTGTGTGAGCACCACCAGCACGAGCGTCACCGCCGATCAACAGGTTCCTCTAGTCAGCATCAGCCCGTCCAGTGCCACGCTAAGCTGCACCAGTCCGACGGTGAGTTTGACGGCTATGGGCACGGGCACTGTGCGCTGGAGCACGGGGGAGACCACGCCAATCATCTCCGTGACCACAGCGGGCACTTACTCGGTGACCCTAACGAGCGCCAGCAGCTGTTCGGCTTCGGCCAGTGCGGTTATCGGCGGGGATCAAAGCGCCCCAACGGCCAGCATCAGTCCTAGTTCAGCGACGCTGACCTGTGCCAGCCCAACCGTCAGCTTGACGGCGGTGGGAGCGGGTAATGTCTTGTGGAGCACTGGCTCGACTGATCGGGTGATTACGGTGAGTGCATCGGGTACTTACTCGGTCACGCTGACGAGTGCCAACGGCTGTTCTGCCAGTGCCAGTGCGGTTATCAGTGGGGATCAAAGCGCCCTGACGGTCAGCCTGGTCAGCAGCGGGAGCCTGACCTGCGCCGTCGTCAGTGTGACCCTGACGGCCAGTCCCAACGGGCAAACGTACACGTTCAGCGGTCCGGGTGTGATCAGTTCAACGGGCAATACCGCTGTGGTGAACGTAGCGGGAACCTACTCGGTGACGGTGACCAACGGTATAACGGGCTGTGCCAGCACTACTTCGATCACCATTAGTCGGGACGCCAGTACACCCATAGCCACTATTTCGGCTTCTCCATCGACGACGCTGAGTTGCGCCCAGACGAGCCTGACCCTGACGGCGGGGGGAGGCAACAGCTATACTTTCAATGGTCCGGGGGTGGTGAGCCAGAGCGGCAATCAGGCCGTAGTGAACGCCAGCGGCACCTACTCGGTCACCGTCACCAATGAGAGCACGGGCTGTTTCAGCACCACCAGCATTACCATCAGTCAGGACAACACGGTTCCCTCGGCCAGTCTGGCCAGCAGCGGCACGCTGAGTTGCGCGGTGACCTCCGTAACGCTGACAGCCAACCCCAACGGGCAAAGCTACCGCTTCAGTGCGGGCGCATCCCAAATCGGTTCGAGTAATCAGGCCACGGTGAGCACGCCGGGTCTGTACTCGGTAACGGTCATCAACGGGGGCAACGGCTGTACGGGCGTGGCCAGCGTGAGCGTTGGTCAGGACAACACGGCCCCTCAGGTGACCATCACGGCGAACCCTTCGTTGACCGTCACCCAGGGCCAGTCCGCCACGCTGACGGCACAAGGAGGCAATACTTACACCTGGAGCACCGGGGCCAATTCAGACGGCATCGTCGTCAGCACGGCGGGCACTTATTCACTCACCGGCACGGCCACTAACGGCTGCACGGGTACAGCCAGTGCGACCCTGACGGTCAACCCCGTGGTGAGCGGGCCCTTCGCCATCACCGCCGTGACCACCGTGAGTTGTGATCCCATCCTGCCCAACCGCTTTAGCGTGAGCTTCAATCCCCGCTACCAGGGCCTGGACGGCACCGCCGTTTCCTTCTCGGTCGCTAACGAGCTCTTCCCCACCGTCCAGCCGGGGCCGTACACCCTGCAACTCTACGCCGATAATCCCACCATCACCCTCAATGCGGTCCAGAATGGGGTCAGCAGCCGTTTCGCCTACAACTGGCTGGCGGCTTGTAATAGTGCCACCACCCCCAACACACCGCCCCGGGTGCAGATGGGTATCCCCGGCCAGACCGCTACGCAGGGCAGCTACGTTTCCTACGTGATTCCCGATGGCACCTTCACTGACACCGAGACACCGGGCAGCCTCAAGCTGTCGGCTACCGGGTTACCTCCCGGCCTGAGCTTCTCGGGAGCCACCCTGTCGGGTACGCCCTCCAGCACGGTGGGTTCGCCCGTCTCGCTGACCATCACGGCTACCGATCCGGGCGGTCTGACGGCCAGTACAACGCTGCAACTCACGGTGCAACCGGCCACGGGCACCCCAGCGCCGACGGCTCCTTTTGCCATCACAGGGGTAACCACTATTAGTTGCACGCCGGTGGCTGACCGCATCAGTATCAGCTTTGCCCCCCGCTACGCGGGCATGAGTGGCCAGCCCATCGCCTTCGAGGTGGTGAATGAACTGGCACCCACGACCGACCCGGCCCCCTACAGCCTGACGCTCTACCGGGACAATCCGGTGATTACCCTGCGGGCTACTCAGACGAATGGTCCGGGTCCGGTGACGTTCCGTTACAATTGGCTGACAGCCTGTGCGAGCGTAGGTCAGGACAATACCCCGCCCCTGCTGAATGAGCCGGTGACACCGCAGAGCGCCACGGTGGGGGTGGGCTACAGTCTGAATGTAGTGAACACCTTCATCGACCAGGAGACCCCGAACCAGATTACGCTCACTTCGAGTGTGCTACCGGCGGGTCTGAGTCTGAGTGGAAAAATGATCAGTGGTTCGCCCAGCATGAGCGGGGTGAGCAGCGTAACGCTGACGGCTACGGACGGGGGCGGTTTATCGACCAGCACCATCTTCAGTATCACGGTGGTACCGGGCACTACCCAGCCGCCGACCCCGCCCACGACAGGGCCTTTCAGCATCACGGGAGTAACCACGGTAAGTTGTGAGGTGGTGAGTGCGAGTCAGCGGAGGGTAACCTTCAGCCCCCGGTACGCGGGTCTGGACGGCAACCCGGTGAGTTTCCGGGTGGTCAACGAGACGGTTGCCACCACCAATTCGGGTCCTTACTCACTGACGCTGTACACGGACAACCCGGTCATCGCCCTGAGCGCGGTGCAGAACGGGGCAAGTACTCAGTTCAGTTATAACTGGCTTTCGGCCTGTAGTACAAATGCCCGCCAGGGAGCCTTTTTGGAAGTACCGCTGAGCGTAGTCGTGCTGGGCAACCCGGTAGCAGGTGAAACGGTACGCTTCGAAGTGCGGGGGGCAGAAGGCCAGCCCCTGCAGTTGACCTTAATCAATCTGCAGGGCCAAGTGGTGAGTAAGCGGGTGGTGGAGCAGGCTGGGTCGGTGGAGATCCAAAGCCTACCGCTTAGCTCCCAGCCCGCGGGTCTGCTGTTGCTGCGGGTCAGTACGCCCCGTCAAAGCCAGACGGTGAACGTGCTCAACCGCTAGGCCGCGTTTACCAGGATGGAAAGCGGCCGCATCAGCTGACTTGATGCGGCCACTTTTTCGCGAATTCTATTCCAGAAACAGAGGCACGTTTACCTGGGTTCAGGTAGAACAAACGGAAGCGTTAGAAACAGTACTTGGGTTAACGTCGGTCAGCTCCTATCAGTCGGATACGGGTAGGGGCAACGCCGGGAAGGTGGATTCGCTGCTGATTGTCCCGCCAGCCCTCGCGCCTGAGCAGGGTAAACAGGCGTTGACAACCGTAACCGACTCGGGTGTCAGCCATCTCGCCATTCGACGTCAGCCATAGCCTCCACCACCGGGCCAAACAACCCTACCCGTTGGGCGTGATGTGCCGCACAGTTGGAATCAATATTAGCATGGCTACCAGACGGGGAAGGTAGGGGTGGTGTAAAGCGGGCTATCTCGCTTATATGGTCAAACCAGGTTCAAGCAATTTATTTCTGACATTTAGGTCACAATGCTAGGTCGTGACCTAGTGGTAAACGAGTCCTCTTTTCTACATCTTGACCACCAACGTGATGGCAACCGACTACAACGCAATTGCAAAAGAGTATCAGGCATCGAAATTGTTACCCTGGCGAAACTATGTTGAGTCGCACACCTTCTTTGAGTTAGCAGGAGACCTGGCCGACCTGGATGTCCTTGATTTAGCGTGCGGAGAGGGTTTCTATACCCGGCAAATCAAGTATAGAGGGGCTGCTCAGGTCACAGGAGTTGATATTTCGGATGGCATGATCCGGCTCGCGCGGGAGGCCGAAGCCGCTTCGCCACTCGGCCTCCGGTATTATTGCCAGGACGTTCTATTGCTCGACCTCGATAAGAAATTCGACCTTATCTGTGCCAGCTACCTACTTAACTACGCCCGAACCGCTGACGAATTCTATCAGATGAGCCGGGTTATTGTCAATCATTTGAAACCCGGGGGTCGTTTTATTACCATCAACAGCAATCCCGATTACCGGGGTATTGTTGAGATTATGTTCCCGTATGGCTTCACCCGCGACAACGACAGTTATGAGGAAGGAGCCCCCATTACGTATCGCTTTTACCAGTCTGATGCATCACACATTGCCGTTACCAATTACCACCTCGAAAAATCTACCCACGAAACGGCACTACAAAGGGCGGGTCTTTCCCAGATTCAGTGGCATCCGGTGCAGGTTTCCCCTGAAGGAATTGAGCAACACGGAACGGACTATTGGTCCGCCATTTTAAGTTGGCAACCAATTATCGGGCTTTCGTGTGTTCGGGCAACGGGTTAAGGAATGCCCCACTCGGCTACCCTCATTTGTTGGGCGTATGCGACTGATTGTAGTTCACAGTTATTAAAATTTGCGCATACGTGGCCGATCCGAATAGTACGTTTAACTGGACGAAAGTATAATTAAATAAAAGTTTAGTCTAGTTAAACGGTGTGATAAGGGCTAAGCCCTGACAGCGGTATACGTTTCAGGTAATCAGCTGACGGATCATGGCGAACGCGATTAAACGGTTTGCAGATAGATCGCTTCCAGTTCGTTAGCCGTCAGGTCGCTGGCGGATAGCGATTCGACCAGATGGCCCGCCCGCATGATGCCGATGCGCGTACCCACTTCCCGCGCCCGAAAAATATCGTGCGTAGCCATCAGAATGGCCGTGCCGGTCTGGGCCAGACCCGTCAGAATGGCCGAAAACTCGTTGCTGGCCTTGGGGTCCAGGCCGCTCGTAGGTTCATCGAGCAGCAGCGCTTTCGCCTGTTTGGCCAGCGCAATGGCAATGCCCACTTTCTGACGCATGCCTTTCGAGTACGTACCCACCCGTTTGCCGTGGGCCTCGGTTTGTAACCCGGCGCGGCTCAGCAGCGTGTGCAGCTCATCGGGCGTGTGACGAAAACCGGCCAGTTGGGCAAAAAAATCTAGGTTTTCCGTTCCTGTCAGGTTCGGATACAGCATCACCGTTTCTGGCAGGTAAGCCAGAAATTTCTTGGTCTCCTGCGGGTGCTCCGCTACGTTCAGCCCGTTGATGATGGCCTGACCCGAGGTGGGTTGCAGAAAGCCCAGAAACAGGTTGATCGTCGTGGTTTTACCCGCCCCGTTCTGACCGAGCAGACAGAAGATTTCGCCGGGCTGAATGCTCAGGTTCAGGGCGTCGAGGGAGGGGAGCTGACCCGGACCGTACCGTTTGGTTAAGTTGATCGCTTGCAGCATGGGTTGGGGTGTTTACAGGTGGTAGATGGTTCGACGAAAACGGTTCCAGCCCAGCCCGGTAAACAGGGCAATGAACAGGAGCAGGGGACCCAAAACGGCAACCGGACTACTGGGCGCGGTATCCGCAAAGGTGTCGACCTTAAAGTTGGTCCAAGGCTCGGCCGAAACGGGCGCATTGGTGAAGATTCTGGGGTAGAAATACAGCCGCATTTTCTCGTGAAACCGGCCCGTATAGTCCATGAACCGCAGCTGATTACCCAGGCCCGAGCGGGCCAGTTCGCCCAGTTGCAGTTGGGTGTGGAGCGTGGGAATGAATTGGGCAATGCTACGGCTGGCCGTCTCGCGCTGCTGTAACTTTTGCTTTAGCTCGTGAGCCTGCTCCGCCGACTCATCGTCGCCCAGCTGCTGCATGGCGTAGTACCACCGCCAGTCGAAAGGCATAGCTACGACAGGCACCTGCCGAAACTGCGGGTAGTGGGCGTAGAACTTTTTGATCGTCGCGGTTTTGTCCGTGTCCCATTTTTCGTGGACGCCTTTCCGCTGGGCCTGCGTAGTGGCCTGTGCTTCGGGCACGGGGTAACGGGCCGTGATGTAGTTATTGACCCCGGCGGGCAGAACAATGAGCAGTCCCAGCCAGATACCCAATAGCAGGATGGCGTTGGTGCTGGAACGGCGTTGCAGCGAGGCTACCCAGAAACAGACGCTGAACCAGAACAGTACATAGCCCACCGACGTAGCCAGAAAAAGCCCCAACGAGCCATCCAACGGGGTACCCAGCGTTGGAACAGCCAGACCGATGATGACCAGCAAGACCGCCAGCAAGACCGCCAGCCGAATCAAAAAGAGCTGACCAACGAACCCCAGCAGGTTCCGACTTTGCACCGCTACAATCGACCAGGTACCGTTTTCTTTTTCTTCGGAAATAATCGAATACGTGAACGCAACAATCAGCAGCGGAAACAGATACACCAGCACGAAACTGAAATCGACATTGCCCAGCAGCAGGTTGGCCGGATTGGTCAGATCAGCGTCGTATTGCTGACCTTCCAGCGCCCGGATCGTCACGCTCTGCACCGACGGATTAACATCGCGCTGCCCGATGGCCAGGGCTGTGAGTGGCCGGGTTTGGTTGACGACCGAGAACTTGAGGTAATACAGCAGCAGCCCCATATCGTCGCGGTGAATAGCTGCCTGACGGGGAAAGTCGGTTTGCTGAAACTCGATAACATCGGCAACGGCCTGCTGCTGACGCTGGCTGAATTGTTTCCCCACAAAAAGCGAGATAATGCCAACGGTCAGCAGAAAAATCAGCCCGATTCGGGTGCCCGCTCCGGCGTACCGGCCGGCACGCATAAACTGGATGAACGCAAGTCGAATCATACTAGATAGCCGTTAAGGTTTTTGTCAATCGCCATCCCACCATTCCCAGCAGTCCCATCCAAAACGCAAAAGCCAGCAGCGAGATCGTTTCGTGCGCAAACACGCGCCCGATGCCGGGTGACTGGTAGCTGAAATCGGGCACCTCTTCCCAGTGTTTTTTGTCAATCTGGTGGGGTTTCTCGGCGGCCCCCGGCTTTTTGTTGCTGATGAAATGAATCTGTAAGTCGTTCATTTTCTGCGCCATCTCGTACCGATACCGTTCGGCCTGCTGCTGAAAATCGACGTACCCGGCAAAGTCAGTTCCCGATAGCGCCATCGACAGGTTGCGAATGGCCAGGTAGGGATTCATAAATGCCATCGCTTTCGAGAACCGGTTCTGCTGGTCGTAAATCGCCAGTAATCGCCCGAAATGGACGTTATAAAGCTGGGCGCTGATTTTTTCGCCCTCGGCCATGACAAGTCCGCTATAATTGACCGGTAGTTTCTGCACCGAATCGACCCCGTAGGCCGTCAGCAACGAATCTTTCAGCCTCTTGTAGTGGGGATCGTTGGGGTTATGGCTATCCCCTTCTTTGAGCACATCGGCCTGTATATCGGCCAGAAACTTCGCCTTCGAGGGGGCCGGATACAGGTATGACCCCAGCGCCTGCGATGTTCTGGGCAAGACCAACGTGAGCATCAGCCAAAGGCCAATAAGCGAAACCAGAGCTGTTTTGGCGGTTTTGCTCCGGGCCGACACCAGCACAGCGATCACGCAGAAGAAACTCAGGTACAGAAAATAAGCACCCATCAGCAGCCCAAGCCGCATACGCTGATCGGCGCTGACCGTTCCTTCCTGTAAACCGAACCACAGCAAACCGGTGACTACCATCACCGGACCGTACAGGGTGAGCATCACGGCCATTAGCCCCAGGCTTTTGCCCACCAGGAGTTGCCCCCAGTCCACGCCCTGACTCAGGATCAGCTTCAACGTACCCGTTTCGCGGTCGGTGGCTACCGTGCCAAAACCCAGAAAAAACAAGAGCAACGGCAGCAGCAGTTGCAATACCATCGCCATACTGATTTCGCCAAACCGGAGCAAGCCCGTCGAGAAGCCCGCTTCCGAAAAGTTGACGCTGTTTTGCTTGTGAGCCTCCAGAAAAATGGTGTTGCCCAGAAAGCTCTCCATGCCGAAGTCGAACACACTCAGCGGGGCTTTGGGCCGGAAGGCAAAGTGGCCGTAGTGGGCCATGCGGTGCGGGTGCTTGTCGGGGTTGCCCAGCCAGTCCTGCCGGGCCTGTTGCTGGTAGATACGGCCAATTTCGTTCTGCTGCCGAACGTTTACCCAGCCCGTCGCGGCCGCGTAGGTGAGTAGCAGCCCGATACCGATCAGGAGTCCGAAAACGGCCCGATTTTTAAAAGCGGTGGTCCAAACCTGCCGGGCAATGAGTCGTTGAGTTCGTAAAAGCATCGCTTAAAATCGGTACGTCAAGGTGAGCATCATGTTGCGGGGTGCGCCGGGGAACAGCCGCAGGTAGTTCTGCGCGCCCACCCAATACGTCTGATTCGTCAGGTTGTTGATGTTGAGGGCCACCTGTACACTGCTTTTAGCGGGGGTATAATAAAGCGCCATATCGAAGAGCGTGTAGGCCGGCACGGCAAAGGCGCGCGAGAACCAGGGAATCTTGCTGCCGCTATGCTGCCCGCCAAATCCAATGCCCAAATCGCCAAGCGCCGAGTTGGGCTCGAAATTATAGCGTGTCCAGAGGTTACCGCTGTGGCGGGGTGTGTTCTGTTTGCGTGCGCCAACCAGACTGGCCTCGTTATCGCTGACAATCACGGCGTCGATGTAGCTGTACGACGCGTTGATTTGCCAGTTCGGAAGCAGGTAACCGGCCACATCCATCTCGAAACCCCGGCTGCGTTCGGCCCCGCGCGTCACGAGCGAATCGGGGAAAGCGGGCAGGTTAGCGTTGAGCAGCAAGTTGCGCTGGTTGATCTCGTACCCGGCCGCGTTGAGGCTGATGCGCCCCCCGAAAAACTGGGCCTTGGCCCCGATCTCTTTCAAATCACTGCGCAGGGGTTCAAACAGGTTGGCTGATTTGGCCGTGTTGAAAAAACTACCCGTGTTGGGCAGTAGCGTCACTGTATTCGACTGGCCCTGAAAGCCTTCCAGGTACGTGCCGTAAATATTCAGGTTGGGTGTAAGCGAATAGGTCAGACCCAGGCGGGGCAGCAGGGCGGTTTTGGTAAATGACGTTTCGCCGGGCGAGTTATAGTTGGTGATATCCCGGAACGATTCGTAGCGGAGACCCAGCAGTAACCGGATCTTGTTCCAGCGCAGTTGCTCCTGGGCGTAGATGGCGTTCGTAGTGGTAAGGGCGGCCGGGAGAGGTGTTCGCGCGTTCAGCACATAATCACTCACATTACGAATCGTGTAGCTGAGGTTATTCAGATCGAGGTAGTTCACATTCGGGCGGGGCAACGTTGCACCCCCTGCCGTTAGTGTCTGGTAATTGGCGGCATTGGCCACGACAAACGAGCCGGCTACAGAACCGTCTTTCAGCAGAAAGCCACGGGCTGCATTCTGCCCCCCGCCTTTCAGTTTATGCCAGTCCGAGAGGTCGTAGCCCACCAGCAGATCGTGGGTAGCCGGGCCTGTATTAAAATTGAAATTGACATATGCATTCAGGTTGTCGACGTTCCAGAATTGCTTTCGCTGCACAAATTGCATGGCGGCCAGTGAGGTAACCGGCTTGCCCGTCAGATCGCTGGCAAAGGCATTGGTGGTGCGGTGCTCCTGCAAATCTTCGGTCCAGGTCTGCTTCATGTACGAGACATTGACGCTGATGCGGTCGGTGAATTTATGGGCCAGATTCGTGGTGATGATCAGCTCTTTCGAGTTGAAAAAGTCGTTGCTCGCGCCCAGGTTCAGGCTGATGGGGGTGCTGTTCAGGTTCGTTACGCCCGCTACCGCCCCGAAAATGGGTTGCCCCCGGTCGAGGTTGCCGTTGGCGCGGCTCAGGATCAGTTCGGCGTTGAGCGCCGTTTTCTGATTGGGAATGTAAGAAATGGACGGGGAGAACAGCAGGGCATTGTTGCGCACCAGATCGCGGTAGCTGCGGGCCTCCTGATAAGCCCCGTTGACGCGGTACAACAGGGTTTTGGCTGCGTTGAGCGGTCCCGTAAAATCCAGCGTGCCGCGCATCGTGCTGAAACTACCCCCGCTCAGGCTTACCTCTTTCCGGTCGACGGCCAGCGGCTTCTTGGTCACCAGATTTATACTGCCGCCCGGATCGACCGACGAAAACGACGCACTTGCCGGGCCTTTAAGCACTTCGACCCGTTCGATGTTGGTGGTCAGCGGTTGCAGGAAATAATACTGCCGGGTTCGCATGCCGTTGATAATTTGCCCTTCTTCGTTCTGGCTGATGCCTCGAATGGCGTACTGATTGTAAAAACTCGACGGCGTTACGCCACTCACAATCTTCACGGCATCGGCGAGTTGAAACGCCTGCCGATCGGCCATCAGCTCTTTGGTTACCGTGCCAATCGACTGCGAAATGTCTTTGTTGAGCCCTGCAATTTTGGTGGCCGAAAACGAGTACTCGCTGGTGTAATCTTTAGCCACGCGGCCTACTACTTCTACCGTTTGGAGTTCGGCGATTTCGGGCACAAGTTCGATGGTGCAAAAACGATCACGTACCTTCACATTCATGGTTCTGAAACCGATAAACGAGACGTGCAACGTACCTGTAGCGGGTGCATCGAGGGCAAACTTGCCCAGGCTGTCGGTGGCGGTTCCTTTATCGGCACCCAGCAGTTTCACGGTTGCCCCGGCTACGGGACTGCCGGTTTGGGAGTCGATAACAAGGCCGCTGATGGTTTGTGCTTTGAGGTATACTGAACTGAGCAGTAAGATGATGGTAAAAAAGTGCTTCATGTAGGTTGTATGTTGATTGAGAGGGCTTTTTATTAGTTGGTTACGGCCTTCAGCCGGGTTTGAATCTGGCGGATGTTATGGAGCAATTCGCGTTGCAGGTCGCGCATCTGATCGGCGGGCAGGTCCTTCAGTGTAGCATCCCCGTGTTTGTGAGGCGCATGATCACCGTGTTCCGGCCCGCCGGTGCGGTGGCTGTGGTTATGCGGCATGCCCGGCACTTCCACCAAATTCTCTTCCCACGCTTCAAAGGCTGTTTTCAGGCTATCGAGCGTGGCTATTCTGGCTCCCGCTGCTGTTGTCTTTTGCGCAGACAGGACTATTTTGAGCGAATCGATTTGCTCGATTTTGGGCTCAACAAGTGCCTGAATCGCGGTGGCTTCGGTATGATAGCGCCCAGCCTCCTCCAGCAGGGGGGCTTGCTTGTCAGCTGATGAGCAGGCGGTCAGGCCAGCTATCAGCGATGTAAGGAAAAGCATACTGTTCACATCTGTGCCGGGGTGAAGTCTGTTCGCTGTTGCAACTCAGCAGATATCAACTCCCGATTGATCCAGGCTCCGGCCTTTGATCCGTTGGAAACGGCAAAGGCTACCTGCCGAAACAGCGTCGTTGCGTCGCCCGCAGCAAACACACCCGGTACTGTCGTTTCGCCAAACTCAGTTGCGGTGATCAATCCGTTTTCAGCTACATCGCATCCCAACTGAATGGCGATGTCGGTATGCAGCCGAAACGGCACACGGGAAAAAACGGCTTTGGGGTGCGCACGACCACCATCGCCAAACAGCAAGCTGGTTAGCATCCCCGTCTGGTGTTCAATAGCAGTTATGGGTGTTTCAACAATCGGGATGTTAAGTTGACCCAGTATAGCTTCTTGGGTTGCGGTCAGCGTTGACGGGCCATTGGTGAATAGCGTAAGGTGGCTGGCCCAGTGCTGAATAAGCGCAGCCATTTCGTAGCCCACCTCGCCATTGGCCAAAACACCCATTGGCTCGCCGTGTACTTCATAGCCGTGGCAATAGGGGCAGTGTAGCACGGACCGACCCCAACACTCGGCAAAACCGGGCAGGTCGGGCATGATGTCGAACACCCCCGTTGCCAGTAGCAGCTTACGGGCCTGAAACTGTACACCGTTTCCGGTGGTGACGCTGAACTCGTTGCCCACCGATGCTGCGAATACGACTTTATCGGACCAGAATTGAACCGTCGGGTACTGGCTGACCTGTTGCCGTGCAATAGCCGACAGTTCGGCGGGTGTGGCTCCGTCGCGGGTCAAAAACCCGTGCGCGTGGGGCGTTTGCCGATTGGCGGGTTGCCCCGCGTCAATGACCAGCACCCGGCGTAATGACCGGCCCAGGGTCAGGGCGGCACTTAGTCCGGCGTAGCTGCCGCCAATAATAATTGTATCGTATGGTTGTTTGACGCTCATGTCCTTGTCGATTTTGTTGGTCCTGCTTCGGCGGTTCGATTATTCCCAGACCGGGAATGGATCTTTAAAGGCTCCATCCGGAGTGTACAGCAGATGCAGCCATTACTCATCTCGACCCGTTTCTCTTCGGTGCGCGCGAGCGTATTCTGGTCTTTCACCAGCTGGGCATCCACGTTGACCTCACTCATGTCGTTGACAATCACGGCCACCTTCAGTTCGGCTTTATTGTGCCGCACATGGTTGAGTAAGGTCGTCTTTCCAGTTCCTAAAAAGCCGCTTAAGACCGTTACGGCGGCCCGCCGATGCGGTAGTTTTTTTTGTTGCGTTGGCATCCTGGGTTAGTTTAGTGAATGTGGTGAGTGCGGCAATACCGGATATTGGCGAGGTGGGTAATAACCAGGCTCAGCGAGGCTATGTAGGCGAGGTATTCGAATCCTTCGTGAATGTCTTCGAGCAACAACCCGGCGGAAAACAGGGCTAAACACGTCCAAAGCATCGTTTTAATGGGCATTGATGTATGCCGGGACGCCGACCGGACGGCTAGTATATTGATCCCGATAAACAGGTAATCAAGGCTCAGAAAGCCGACCCGCAATGTATCGTGCTTGAGCAGGGTGGAGGTCATCACCAATACGGGCGTGACGAGACAATGGACAATGCAGAGTAGCGAGCCGGTAATGCCGACATAATCTGCTTTTTGCCTGAGCAAAGCGGTTTTCATGGCCTGAAAGGTTCACTGGCTAAGTCAATGAACCATTAAATGTATTAAATGCAACAACGTTGCAAATATCACACATTTTCAGGAAGTAGCAAGGGGATTCCATTTTATTTGCAACAATGTTGCATAAAAGGTCATTTTAGCCCTGCTAGTATCTTTTTACAAAACTCAATACGTATTTTGCAAGTGATCGGAAGAAATCTATGATTTGTGCTGGCCATTGCTCTGTTGGCCGGAGTCTGTAAGAAAGACGAAGAAAGCCCAACTCCGCCCGATGATAACGAAGCCATTACGACGGCCACGCTGACGCTGACGAGTCAGACCACGCTCGTGCAAACGGTAACGGCTACTGTTGAAAACCTGAATACCAGTGGCGATTTCAGCCGGGCAACGCTCATGCTCCGGCCCAACACGACCTACACGGGTGCGATAACCTTGCTCGATAAAACCAAAACACCGACCCTGGAAGCATCAGCGGAGGTAAAAAGGAAGCGAATAAGCACTTATTCGTGTATACCTTCACCCCTTCCACCAGTTCGCCTGCATCCATGACGGCAACGCCCACCGATACGGATACCAACTTAAAATCTAAGGGGAGATTTAACGGATTCATGACATCGGTGGTCCAGCAAACCATCGTGTTGGCCGGAAAGGCACTCAGGTAACCGAACTGAATAAAAATCCGGTCGGCAGGGTCGGTGTTGTCGCTGGTCCAGGTCTGGTCGGTGCGCGAAAGCATACCCAGATCCGGCCAACTACCACCCGACGAGCAGTTCTCGAACCACACCTTGGGGAAACGTACTCGCAGTTCATCAATCAGCCGATAGAGGTTCTGGATGTAGCGAATTCTGACTTCGCGCTATGTGGCCGAGGGCGCGTCGGCCCAGCCCGTTTCGGCCAATGGGTGATTATGAACCCACTTAATAAAGGCCAGATTGTTCTCCTTTAGCAGGTTGGTAAACGATGTTAGCAGGTACTGGTACACATCTTCCCGCGCCAGACTGAATAGCAGCTGATTGCGAAACTCTGTGCGGCTTCGGTTGGGAAATTGCAGTACCCAGTCGGGATGTTTGCGGTAGAGGTCGCTATCTTGGTTGATCATCTCCGGTGCAAAAAAAAGCAGTAGACGCATAATGAGCATCGGTTAAAGGGTAGCGAATTGGTAAATGGTTGTCTGCCGGTAGTGGTTACCGGGTTTCAGCACCGTCGTCGAAAACTGGCCGATCAGGCGGGTTTGTCGGCTTCGCCCTATTCAGTCCTGTTTCGGACCCGGACGCAAAGCTCACCGGTCAACTTCTTTAGTTTTTTCCGTATGCAGCAGGCGTGTCGGCTGTTGGAAAACACCAAGCTGCGCGTCAAGGAAATTGCCGCCCAGCTTGGGTACGACGACGCTTACCTCTTCTCCCGGACGTTTCATCAGTTTATTGGCCATTCGCCCCGGACCTACCGGACCATGGAAAAAGGGTGAGGTAAGAGACATACTTATGTACTTACCCATCCTTACAAGTTCACCACAAGACTTCTTCCTTCGGCTCCTACTGTTGTTTGTTGAACCACCCGTCGGTCACCTTTTTTGATGGTTATCTCGTAGTTGCCGTTAAACGCCCGGATGTTGTACTGACCAGCTTTACCCGTAACACCAGTGGTATTGGTTGTCCAGGTTTTGGAAACTAACTCGGTGAAGACCTTTGAGGTGGTCCGGTTTAGCGGCACACTGAATTTGCAAGTTTTGTATAATACGCACTCTCAAATTGGTCAGGAATTATATAGCCCAGCGACGAGTGCCTGCGCACAGCTCAGGCGGCCCTGCCGATTGTAATATATTTCAATATACTGCTCAGGCAGCCCTGTCGAAGATTTCAGTTCGAGCATCTTCCACACTCAAGAATGTCCCTCCCTCCAATAATTCCGCTTTCAAACGATTCTAAAAATGATTCCGCAAAGGCATTGTCATACGGATCGTCAGCCCGACTTATACTGGGCCTAATATGCCACAAATTGATTAGCTCGTGCAAATCACTCGATACGTATTGACCACGGCCCCGGCCGCCCGGCGGGCTTTTTTTAAGATCTTGCGCTCAGTTTCCAGTTGCCGTACTCGATCTTTAAGTTGCGGGTTTTCCAGTACCAATTCACTTTGCTCGCTACTTACTTTTTTTACCCCTTGCCGGGCAGCCGTCGCGGTTCTGATTCTTCCAGCGGTAGATGAGATTCTCTGAAACACCTAATGTCTTGGAAATATAGGCGGCTGTCTGGCCACTGTCCAACATTTTGACGACTTCGCTTTTGAACAGGGCTGCCTGAGCAGTCAGCGTCATACTTGCGCCGGGTTTTGGGTCTGTTAAGTTGCTGCATGGTCTTGCGAAGTTAAGCAAGTCCAGTGTGCCGATTAATTAGACCATCTCAGGCATACATCGTCACGGGTGGGATATTATCATCGAATGCACTGGGGATTAACGCCCACCCGGACTCCATTAAGATAGGATTAAACTAAGGGTGGGGCCTATCCATGCGTTTATGGTTACCGTTTTAACGACAGGCTTATCTCATTTTTAGTGAATTGAAGTTCCATTCCCATGTGTCTATTGATCATTTAAAAGGAGACTTTGAACGCTTTTCTGTAACGGTAACCAAAGCAGCGGGTAGTTCAGGGACTTTTCTGGTTGCAAATCCTAAATTCGGTTAACTCCCTTTCTAACTAAAAAAATTAGTAGAACCCTATTTAGAAGTTGACAATGGTGAAGGCACTGAAAGATGAATAATTTTACTTGTTTTACAAATCATCCGTTTAAGTTAAAAATAGCATGTTAAAAACTAGATTATTCTGCTTGTTGGCGTTACTCCAATCAACGTTTCTGTATGCCTTTAACCCGTTGGCGAGTCGGGACTTTTATGCGTTAAAAGTCTATCATTTCAAGACCGACGATCAGGAACAAAAACTGGACAATTTCCTTCAGAAAGCCTACTTACCTGCCCTGCACCGAATCGGAATAGCCAAAGTAGGTGTTTTTAAACCCATTGTTAACCCCGCAGCACCAGCGCCAACCGACGACCGCTTGCTGTATGTGTTTGTTCCCTTTCGTTCACGCGACGATTTTTTTAAGCTGGACGAAAAACTTGCCAAAGACAAACAGTATTTGTCCAACGGGCAGGAGTATCTGGACGCCCTCTACAACACGCCCCCGTATGACCGAATCGAAACCATTCTGTTAAATGCCTTCGACAAGAGCCCGCAGTTTAACCTGCCAGCCTTGACATCCACCCCAAAAGACCGCGTTTATGAATTGAGAAGTTATGAGGGACACACCGAAAAAATCTCCAAAAACAAGATCGATATGTTTAACCAGGGCGATGAAATCGGTTTGTTTAAGCGGCTCGGGTTTAATGCGGTCTTTTATGCCGAGGTGATAGCGGGTAGCCGCATGCCGAATCTAATGTACCTGACAACTTTTGAAAACAAAGCGTCTCGGGATGCGCATTGGGATGCGTTTGGCAAGGATGACTACTGGAAAAAGCTATCGGCTATGCCAAACTACCAGAAAAACGTATCGAAAAATGATACCCGGTTTTTACACCCCACTGACTACTCTGATATATAATAGATCGCAGAACACGGAGGAGACTTGACGGGTTTACATCTGGGTAGACCTAGTCAGCCCCTTCTTTTCCGCCTTATGACGATCCCGGATGAGTTAGTGCTTAGCGCCTTTATAGTCAACAAAACTGTTTCGTTCCTGACTCTGTTGGTTCGTTAACGTTAGCCAGTCCGGGTTGACCGCCGAAAATACGTCCAGCCTGGTGAAGCATGGCGGGCAGCAGGCTGGATTCGGCCAGGTACGGGACGGCCACCGTTTGAGGGGCCAGTGTTTGGTCAATGGTGTTGATAATGGCTGACTCCGCTGAAGCCCGTTTTCTGAGCAGCGGGTCTTTCAGATCAGGCAGCGCCGACAGACATTGATTGATCACCCAGGCAAAGGGCGTGATGCCCGCCCGTTTCAGATCATTTTGAAGGGCTTCAGCTTCGCGCATTGGCGTCGTTTCGGGCAACGAAACCAATAGAATCCGGGCAAAGTCGCTATCCTGCAACGACATGTAGGGGGTGGTGATCCGGCCCGGACTGTGCCCGGTATTCTTCATCACTTCCCGGTGATAACTGCCGGTCGTATCCAGCAGCAACAGCGTATGGCCCGTTGGCGCGGTATCCATCACCACAAATTGGCGTTTAGCCCGGTGAATGGCCGCTGAAAACGCGTGGAAAACCGCCACCTCCACGGTACAGGGCGACTGCAAGTCTTCCAATAATAATGCCTTTCCTTCCAGGCTTAGGTTGACCCCTTTTTGGGCAACTACCTTATCGATGTAGCGCTGGGTTTCCCGTTTCGGGTCAATACGCTCAACAGTCAGCGTGGCGGGCAACTCGGGAAGTTGATTAATGAAATCCTGAATGTGGGCCGCCGGATCAGTTGTAGTCAATAGCACGTCATGGCCCCGGTTGGCTAACATCGTAGCGACCGTAGCGGCTATAATGGTCTTGCCGACCCCGCCCTTGCCCATCGTCATAATCAAGCCACTGCTGCGGTCTTTTTCCAGTTGATCAACCAGCGCAGTCAGATCCGGAAACGCCCGGTGCTCTTCATTGGTCTGCGTGTGGATTTGTGTACTGATGGTTGTTTGTAAATTCAGATCAAATAACGACCGTAGCTTTTCCAGCCCTAACAGATTATAGGGCAATAACGGGAAGGTCGAGCGGGGTAAGTGGCTCAGGGCTGCGGGTAAGGTGGTCAGTTGATTTTCAGCCAGCGTTTCCATTTGCCGGGCAATGGGATCTGTTTTATCCACCGCTTTGAATATGCCATTAATCAGGAGCCGCTGATGGCTCATCCCCAGGTCGATTAATTCACCACTCGTTTTGGCGGCTTCTCGGATTGAAGCCTTATCTGCCCGACTAACCAGATAAAAAGTCGTCAGGAGGCTGTCCCGTAAACTGTTGACCACCTGCCGGTACCGTTCTTTACTGCTTTTCAGGGCTGAGGAAGGCCCGATGCAGGAAGCACCGCCCGGATTGTGGTCCAGAAAGGTATCCCAAGCGGCTGGTAATTCCAGCAGGCGCAGGGTATGACCCGTAGGTGCGGTATCAAAAATGACAACGTCATACTGTTCCGGACTTTCTTCGCCCGTAATAAAGCGGGAGAACTCGTCAAAGGAAGCAATTTCGGTGGTACAGGCACCCGATAAGCCTTCGTTGATCTTCATCAATTCGTCGGCTGAATGACTGCCTTTTAGCGGCTCCAGCACCCGGTTTCGATAGTCGATGGCCGATACCTCCGGATTAATATTGACGGTAAACAGATTGTGCAGAGCTTTATGGGGGCTGATATGATTGCTGACCTCCGTATCCAGAACATCCGCCAGATTGGAAGCCGGATCGGTGCTGATGAGCAGGACCTTTTTACCCTGATCGGCTAGGCTCACCGCCGTAGCACAGGCCAGCGACGTTTTTCCGACGCCCCCTTTTCCGGTGAAAAAGAGAAATTTAGTGTAAGAGTTGTCCATGACCGTACGGATATATTTTGTTTGTAGCCTTACCTGCCGGGGTGGCACTTTCAGCCCATCCTCGTTCATGTTAACCCTGGTTTTGAGGGCAGGGAGCACCTGTAACCTGAGCCGAGGGGGGGGCGGCTACCAGCCCCCGGTAATTACTGTTTCAATACTTTCACCAGTTGCCGATGGGTAGCCGTACGTATGGTCAATAGCAGCAAGCCTCGGCTGTTACCCGTTGGCACACTTAGGTGTTCCGTCGTTTCTGCCCGATCGATGTGCTGCTGATAAATAATTCGTCCCTGAAGATCCACCAGATCCAGTTGCACGGCTTGATGGGAAACCCCGTTTATTTCAAGCTCGATCGAATTACCCTCGACAGGATTACCCAGCACCAGAACGCTCAACTCGGATGTCCCCTCTGAAACAGGGCTGCTAAGTCGGGCACCGCTGCGCCCACAGGCTAATGTCAAGTTCCATATAAGGCTCACCGTTACCCCGCTCTGGCGTGCCATCAGTGTAAAGGGCTGCACATCAGCAACCGACCGGCTCTCCCGGTCGACATACTGATTCGGGTTGCTTGTCCAGCCGGTGATGCCGGGGGCCATAAATTCGATGGTTGAGCCATTTCCCCCGGAAGTATGGAACTGAATGGCCCCACTCTGGCAATTGTAGGTGGGATTCAGCAGCAGTAAGGTGCCCACGGGTAGTTCGGGCTCGGAACAGTAGGTCTTGAGGTCAAACAAGTAGGTTGATCGCTGCCCATTTTGGAAAGCCTCAAGCAGGATTGATTTCGGGTCATTTCGTAACTCCTGCTCAACGATGCCCGTGTTACTGGTGGATGAGGAACGGATGATACCGGGAGCCGAGTAACTGATGGGGAAGCCGTTGCCCCCATTCGTATGAAACGTAATAGCCCCCGTCTGGCAATTATAGCTGGGCTTTAGTAGAGTAAGCTGACCGGTGGGGATGGCGTCGGCCTGAATATTGATCGTAAAGCGGCCCCTGATCTCCGTGTTTGGGAAGGCGGCCGTACTGGCCCTGATCGTCACCGTGTATCTACCGATGGTGCTGGGTGTTCCAGAAATTGTCCAGTCTGGGCTGGCACTGTTTGACGACCTTTCGGAGGAGATGTACAGACCCTCGGGCAGGCCATCGACTTGAAAATGCCAGTTTGGATTGTACGTGGGTGTGTAGGGCGTGGGGTCGAAGAAGTACTGCCCCACCGCAAAGCCGCTGCCCGGAATAGATTGACCAACCGTGAATACCTGATCGGGGATTGGTTGGACAAGGACGGGCGGTAGGGGAGCCGCGCCACAGGCGGTCCTGAGATCGAAGTTATAGGTAACACTGATACCCGCCTGGGTCGCGGTGATAGGGATAACCTTGGGATCACGACGGAGTTCATTCTCTACAAATCCTGAATAATCAGTAGGATGAGTACGAGTAATGCCGGGAGCCGAAAGTGTAATCGCAGAGCCGTTACCGCCAGAAACGTTGAAGCTGATAGCGCCCGTTGTGCAACTATAGCTTGGTTTGCCGATGGTTAGCGGCTGGGCAGGAGCGGGGTTAACTGAAATCAAATAATCATCACTTTGTAGCTTAGGTTTAGTACTGACAATGCGCACCCTATACTTATTTTCTACCGAACCTTCTACCCAAATCGAGCCTGTAATTGTAGCGCCACTGGTACCCTCAATCACCCCTGCCTCAAACGAATTATTGTTTTTATCGACAACAAACAGGGTGAACTGGTTCGTTGGTTCAAAAGTGCCGGTTGCTGTAAAGGACACGGTGATGGGATCGCCGGAGTTGAACGTGGTGGCATTAATACTACTTAACTGGATTGCGGGCGTGCTGACCGGAAACTGGATCAGGGTGTTATAAAACGAATTGGCTCCGTTTCGGAAGTAATCATTCTGAACATCATACAGGGGTAACCACTTATACACCACCGTTGAATTGTAGGTGGCTTTAACGAGGAAATTCGAATACCGCATGTTCCAGGGATACCCGCTGCTGGCTGGCTGAAAAGGATTTTGCCGAAATATGTATTGTCCATCGGAGCCGGTCGAATAGCGCAGTATCGGTGTTGGACTTACCGAATACAAAAACCAATCCACCGGATACACTTCGAGAAGGGCATACTGTAATGGCTCGCCCTGATTATCAACGGCTTTGAGCCCAATAGTAGCCGGAAACGGCCGGACAATCCACTGATCACCAACGATGGGGTCGGGGCCGGTTGAGTTTAATAAGTTCGTTGTATACTCGTCCCAGACAATGTTATCATAGGGGAAATTCATGATGGAGTTGACCGGCTCAAATGTCTGGCCATTGACGGGATTTTTAGATCCCTCAACCCTCATGCCATAGAGGTCGACTCCCCCGCGGGAATGACCAAATTCATGTGTCAAACCATCCGTAGCGCCCGGCCCAAAAGGCCCACTGGCAAAATTGGGACTCTGGGGCCAGCTATGGTAAATGGTTTGATTTCCTCCCAACCAGCCTCCCCCTTGGGAGTTGTCCGAGTAACCATCAATAACAACGCAGTACGCGTATTTAGGGTGTGGCCTGAACACTTCATTCCGGGCGGCTCCCTCAAAAACATAGATTGAATCGACCTGAAAATTATAGATACCCTCAAACTTGTCAGTACGGTTGAAATTGGCATTGACCGTCGCCATTTGCTCCATTACGATGAGCTTTATGTCCTTTGACAGGGTTGTTTGGTAATAGTCAGCCGTTTGTTTTTCAACGGCAATTACTACGTTGAACTTCCATATCGGTTTCGCCTAGGTCAGGTAGCTCGTTAGAATGGTCAGGCAAAAGGTCGCTACGAACGAGCGGAGTAGATGATGTTTCATAAGAGTAGAGTCGAATAAGTGGGGCGTATGCCCGTCAATGTATTTAGAATGGCTATATATCAGCCGGCATCAGCTGGGGCACCGTAGCCGTGCTGACTGGTACGTTTAAAGTCGAAATGTGTGGTACTACAGCATCATTGGGTCAATTAGAACGGGGGCTGCACTCATGAGTTATGGCTTTCATTTCACAAAAAGTGACCGGTTTATATCCCCACTCATCTGATGCGTATCCGATGACAGACTGGCGTCCGGGGAGGAAATGTGTTGGATAGCAAAACCCGTTTAGATCATCAATATTTCCCCCATGAGATCGATAACTTCGGTGCATTTGAGCCCTAAATCCGGCAGGATATGGTTGCTCAGCCTAATTGTTAAAGGGACAAGTTGGGTACACAAAATCCCGGTAGCGACCAATCGTTATCGAAATTTTAGGTGGTCTACTAAGCTCGCTCAATCCACCCCCAAGTTTCCCGGTATTGTGCATCGGCATCGTGGATCTGGCGTGTATAGCCCGGCAGCACTGGCAAAAACACATGAACCAAATGCAGATCAGCATCGAATAACCGGGCCAGTTGCGCGGCCACCCGTAAGGCTTTCTTAGCCTCAACGGAGAAATTGGTTGGAAATAGAAGTTTTTGCATGGCTAGAACGGGTTTTACCGCATGTCGTGCAATAAAGATACCCGGCCCGTTATGCCCATATTATGATGCATGGTTGCTCCGGGACTGACTTGTATCATGTGGGGTGCCGGGTGAGTGGCTACGGTTACTCCAACCCTGAATCAGTTTGACAATTTCAATCAAACTTACACCAATCAGCACGGCCGTGTACACCATCTAACGCCGATGTTGACGCGGGCGTGAAGCTGAACAGTTACCGCGCATCAGGCACAAACGGGGTGGTCATCTGTAGCCCGAACGTCAGGCCCAGCATCAGTGAGAGCACCGTCAATGGGCACTTGAATCGGCTGGAAGACCGACTGCGTACATCACCCATGAGCGTCAATAGGATAGTGCTCAATACCAGCATCGTAACATATCAGCGTGCGGACCACATTGACTTACCCTTACAAGCTTTTGGTCGGTGGAAGCGTTTTATTTCTCGGGTTTCAGTGCTCACTAGGTCATCACCCCCCGCCAGTCAACACCATCTTTGTTCCGGTATGACGAAGCGTCGGAAGCGATATAAAAAAAGGTATTGTCTACTTCCGTCGGGCTAAATCATACATTTCATTGACGTACTCTTGATCCAGCCCTAGCGTACTTCAGGCAGCGCCCGGTACAACAATGGGATTATCAATTCAGTAAGAATGGATCGATTGATTATCCCGAATGTCGTGTCTAGTGGTGACTAATTGTACCCGACCCCAGACTAGCAAACCTGTCCATTTTCGCAGTCTACCGTGTCCAGTACGGGTGCGTTCGACCGGTCCACGTAATGACGAATGAGGGGTATCAACTGGGCCTGCGTTAGTTTGCCATGCAGGTGATGGACACCTAGAAATAGGGTAGGTGCCGCCACGACCTCATCCAACCGACCTAGTTCCATATCAGCCCAAATACGGTATTTGAGCGTATCATCGTGGATGTCGTCCAAAAACGTCTCCCGGTCCAACCCCACCGCCCCGGCTAGCGATGACATCACTAACAGCTTTCCGGTGGTGCAGGGTGAACCCGGAAGTAGCCCGGAGATTCACGAAAAGATAGACCGTAACACGGGAAGAGGGGCGGTCAGTATCTTCGCCAATACCTCGGGCCAATACACTTATGTCACCGATAACAGGGTCGACCCGGCTATGTGGAAAACAGAGGGGGTGACCGTTAGCATTGATGCAAAGGGTAGAGCCATTATCCAGGCGACGTTTACCAACCCAGGCGCTAGGATCGTATTCTTTACTACTTATTAGAAACGCTTTGTATCCGATTGTTGAGCGAAAGTTCACTTCCTGAAATCAGTAGTACTTAGTACTACACAAAGTTACCAAGGACCATAATCAGTTTATGATCCTAAGCGGTGCTAAAAAGAAAATAGCCGCCCCACGGTGGCCTCGTAAAGTGCTGATTGTCTTGCCCCGAAATCCCCCAATTGCGCTGGCGCTATTGAATACCAACGACAACTTGAGCGGGGTAGCTTGAGCCATTTTCTTATCTTGTCAGAGCTTCAGCGATAAGCTCACCGATGAAATGGTACTCTCAAGTCCTTCCTGAAATCTGGGCTGGAATGTATAAAGCCTTTGTTAACAGCAGAGGCAATTGATGAATACACTGGTGATCTCCTCAAGAGAATCCCGAATAGAAAAATCTTTAGCCATCCATGCATTCCCTGAAGCCATTTTACCCCTATAATCGTCAATTCGTATGGGAAAGCAAACGGCAACGCTTCCAGTTATCAATGCGCAAGCCGCTGGCATTGATATCGGCTCCCGCGAACATTGGGTAGCTGTCGACCAGAACAAAGAAAACGTCCGATCCTTCGGTGTCTACACACAGGATCACCAGCAGCTCATTTTACATCTGCAGCAACATAGCATCACTTCAGTGGCTATGGAAAGTACGGGCAGTTACTGGCAGACGCTCTTCAGTGCCTTACAAGAGGCTGGCTTTGAGGTAATATTGGTTGGTGGTAGCCAAACCAAAAACGTACAGGCCGGGCCGCCGTCGCGGGCGCAAAACAGACGTTATCGATTGTCTGTGGATTCAAAAATTGCACTCCCTCGGCTTACTATCCGGCAGTTTTTTGCTCAGCGATACAATGCAGGAGTTTCGCACTTATTACTATCACCGCCAGCACTTGGTTGAGCAGTTAGCAACCTATACCCATAAAATGCAGAAAGCGCTCCGGTTGATGAATGTTCGGTTAGATGTGGCTATTCGGGACATTACGGGAAAATCTGGGCTGGCAATTATAGAAGCCATTCTAAGAGGCAACCGCGATCCCTATTATCTGGCTTCTTTAGTGGACGTGCGGATGAAGAAGTCTCAAGAGGAAATTGCCCAATCACTTCATGGGTCGTGGCGACAGGAGCTGTTGTTCGAATTGCAGGCGTCTTTAGATTTTTACAAACACTATCAAAACGCTCTGCTGGCGTGTGACCAAGTCATTGAACAGGCCTTACGACGAAGTGTTCCCGTCGAGTCGGTGTCGAAACCAGCCGAAAAGAAACTATCGAAACACGAGAAAAAGCCCAGTAAGCATACCCCTGCTTTTGACCTATCCAACTTGGCCAATCAGTATTTTCAAACGGATCTGTTTGCCATATCGGGCATTAGTTATAATACCGTCCTTTGCCTATTGACTACCTTGGGAAAGGATATTCATAAGTTTTCCTCGGCCAAAAGCTTTGCCAGTTGGCTACGCTTGGTACCTAACAATAAAATCAGTGGGGGGCGCATCATCAGTCACCGAACACCCTCAGGCAAATCGTATATCGCTTCTGCCTTGCGTCAAGCTGCGAACTCGATTGGCAATCAGACCAATCATGAACTTACTCCCTTCTTCAAGCGAATTGCTTACAAAAAAGGTCGAGTAGCTGCCATAACGGCCACGGCTCGCAAACTGGCTGTGATTATCTGGAATATGATAACTAAAGGGGAGCCCTATAAGAAAACACAGGTTAAAGCCAATAGCCAACGAACTAAGGAAGCCGGATTACGGCAAGTGCAACGGCGCATTGAAGCCCTTGATCTAAGTCCGGATGAGTTGATGCGATTGCTTTCAAGATATTCGCTATCACCTACTTAGTTGATAGTTGTATAGAAATCATTCGGAGGTTTAACTGAACGGTGGTCGAGTAGGGGGGATGGGCTGCAAAAGAGCCCTTTTACATGTAGATAAACCGTTCATTTAAGTCGTTCACGCGTTTTGCACGCTAAGCGCTTTAGGTGGACGATTTTTGCCTGGATGAATCGTACCAGAGAGATTTGACCCTTTTAGCGACCCGGGTCTAACAAATAGCTCAGCCAGTAAGTAGGTATAAGAACCCAAGCCTATCCATCTCGTTGTCGCTCTTCAAAGACAATCGTCAACGTATTGGCCAGTTTCACCCTAGCGACCTTTGCACCGTGAATTAATCCTAACCCTACTATATTGGCTGGTCTGTCGGTTCGTCATTGAAGACCAAAAAAACAGGGAAAGCGTGGGCACGCTATGAGAAATCACTCAATAGAAATCTAGCAGCTCAGTTAATCACAGACTACGGTGAAGACGTTTATAGCCAAATTCGGCCCTTAATAAACGCGCTTGCTGACAGGCAGAAGCAAAAAAATGCTTGGAGGGTTTGCCAGCTAGATCGATAAGTCAACCGATCGCTGATGAAAGGTTTATTGATAAGCAAGGAATAGGAAATCGTTTTGGCAATTGTCCCCTCAAAAACAAAACCCATTTATATGTATCAACTTATCAGCTACCTGAAAGGGCTTAACATCTTGGGAATTGTTACGTTTACACAAACTTATACCGCTCGACGATTCGTGTTACAATGAAAGGTACCCTCACTTACCTCGTCCTACTCATATCCGTGGCCTGTTCTTCACCAAACCAGGGAAGGGCAACCCAAAGCCCTGATTCCATCAAGGGAGATTCTGCATCACGCGCTAAAGCAAAGTCCTCGCCTGCTTCAGAACCCCTGAAAATTCAGCTATTCAATGATGTGGCCAGGACCCAAAAAAAACTTACGACGGTTGGCAAGGGGGAAATGAGAAACTGGCACTACGATGGGTTAGGGTGGTCCGCTTCAAGCCTTTACGAGTTTGGTTCCCCTGGCATTGGCCAGCTCCGCAATAACCTCACCCTGTATCTTGAATCGTCGAGGCAAAATGAGGTTCAGACCCTGAAAGTAAAGGCTAGTATGCCTAATATGAACCAAAAATCGAGAGCGCTTACCCAGTATGCATCAATGGTAGAAAAGGCGTTTAAGGCTATAGGAGAACCCATACCGGATGACCTGACCACTGCCTTGAGGAGGGGCAAACCCTATACAAATGAGACGCCAACGATGTCAATTGAGAATAGGCTTGAAGACGGCAAGTACGATTCGTGGATATTAATTGTTTCTTCGTACTAACAGGGCCATTAACCGGTCAATAAATGCTTGCCTTTACTGAACGCTCACTATAAAAAGTGCAAATTGTTTGAAAGGTTTACGCAGAATGAATTTGATGGCCTCATAACGGTAGAATGCAATTTATAGGCTATAAATTTAGAAACCTTAGGTTGAACACATTTAGTAACAACTCTCCGTGGTCCCGCACAGGAATGCCGGACCACGGCGTAACGGCCAATGTGGCTTAATTAGGCGCATATAGTTTGTCTACGGTCATCGTCAGGGATACATGATTTAATCAGATTTTTTGGCTCTCCCAAATTGAACGTTGTTAGGCATAATGCCTATATTTCCCGACCTTCTCCTAAAGCCTGCCTGCTATGAATCGCAAAATTTTGATCGTTACCGGTGATGGTGGCGAAAGTTACGAAACCCTCTACGCCGTTCACCGTTTTCAGGAAGAAGGCGATTCCGCCCTCATTGCTGCTCCCAGCAAACGGCGGCTCAACCTAGTTATGCACGATTTTGAACTGGGCTGGGATACCTACATTGAGCGGGCCGGCTATTGTCTGGCCTCAGACCTGACCATTCAGGAGGTAGTCGTCGAGGAGTACGATGCGATTTTATTGCTGGGTGGCCGCGCCCCCGAATACCTGCGTAACCATGCCGCTCTATTGGAGGTCGTTCGCCAATTTGACCAGCAGGGTAAATGGGTCTTTGCAATCTGCCACGGGATCCAGATTTTGGTCACGGCTGGTTTAGCGACCAACCGAACGCTAACGGCTTATGAACATGTACGCACTGAAATTGAGATGGGCGGTGGAACGTATTCTACCCAACAAGCCGTACGCGACCGAAACATGGTAACGGGCCAGACCTGGCAATCACACCCAGAATTTTATCGGGCGGTGTTTGCTTGCCTCAACGAAGTGGAACAGGTGGAGAGGTAAAGAAAACTGAGCCTTATTTGAGAATTGATACGAATGGGATAACCGGATAGGAAAGCTCGTTTAACACGTGTAGAATCCCGTTAACCCAAGCCAACTTACCCTAAACTAAAAGAACAGGCTTTGCAGCCTGTTCTCCCTCTACTTGGTGCAGATAGACCCAGAGGCCTTACGTCCGCTTGACGTTGACCGCATTCAGGCCCTTCTTTCCCTGCTCGACATTGTACGTCACTTTGTCGTTCTCTCGAAGGTCTTCGCTCGTGGCTGAAATGTGCACAAATACATCTTCGCCCACCCTCGTCGGGTTTAATAAAACCGAAGCCTCTACTATCATTGAGAAATTTGACACTACCTGTAGGCATTGGGATGGGGTTAAAGTTTGGGTCAAAGACGACAAAAGTAGCCAACTTACCAAACAGGGTTATCGAATAATAGGCTCCTAATGGCGTGCTTACTTAGTAGCCCAGTTCTTTAGTGGGCGTAGGCGTCTGACAAATTTCGGGTTAAAAGTCATTTAGGCAGGCTATGTAGCAACGTGGTTACGGAATTATGGATTGTATTATTCTTAGTCAAGTTGCATATGGATTGTTATGTTATTCGATTATTCCAAGATTAAACGCTCTGTATGAGCCCTGAAAACAGGCTGGATTGTACGTTAGAAAGGGAAGAAGGAAGGCTGGTATTATGTTAAGGGAATATCCGTAGATTGGCCCCATCAACTGCGAATAAAGTACCCCCAAAAACCGCTTCTGAGTTATCATAACGTTTGATCATAAAACTACTAAATACAAAAGACCATGAAGAAAGCTCTATTTCTATCTCTGTTTCTATTTCTGTTCTCTACGCTTGCGACTCTGGGTCAAGATATTGCGCCAAAAAATTCCCTTCGATTAGGTGTAAATCTGATGACCATCCGTGACGTTAACACGATAGGACCGCACTACCAAGCTCGTTATGCAAGACATCTAATGTCTGATCGGCTTTTAGTAGGCCTTTCTTTGGGCTACTTTCATCAAAACGTTTATCAGTACCAAGGACTAAAACCAGAACTGTTTACTGATAAGAACAAATTACGCCGTCTCACTACAGACTTAAGTGTCTTGGTGGATTTACTACCCTCTGACCAAACAGCTTTACGGGTAGGGGGTGGGCTTTCCTATTGGTTTCAATCGGATCAGATAGTGACTGGTGGAAGTTATAGCTCAACTTCCACCGGAGAAACTTACAATATTCAGACTGATTGGATAGAGCAGAAGGGGTGGAATTCGGGTTATCACCTCACCCTCGAATATGAGAAGAAATTAAATTCTCACTTAAGTATTGATGGTAGTGTGGGGTGGGTTGATATTGCAAGAAGTCAATCGTTTAGTGATCTAAGAAATAGGGTTTCCTTTTATCGAAGCGTGCAAGCCGGTTTAAGTGTTGGCTACATGTTCTAAAGACAGAGCTCAACCCTCAGCTTACCATACTTACATTTGTATAACTGGTTAAATATTTTGTCATTAACCGAGAAAATTGCATACAGCGAAGCTATGGCTAATAGAGGGCACTTTGAAAGTCTTTGAAAAGCCGAGTAACATAATGCCACTTATACAACAGTTCCAGCTTTTCAATGAAAGCCTTTATCAAAGAATATTTCCCACACTTCGAGAATGATTCAGCAACTGTAGAAGAAGTTATCAAGCTTGAAAAACAACTAGAAATAGATCTGCCTTCTGACTACAAAGATTTTTTGATACACTTAAACGGATTTGAAGGCGAAGTAGGTAGCAACTATACCGTATTTGAACCTGTCAGCAAAATTTATGAATTGACTCAAAATTTTTGTGCAGAATCCTTTCCCTGGGCTATCTATATTGGTTCAAATGGCAACTTAGAGATGTTTGTAATTGATAAGCGTACCTACCCGCGCAAATTCGGACTTTTACCTTTCATCGCTGACGATAAGGATTTTATTAGCTTGGGTGAGACTTTTGAACAATTTCTATATAGACTGAGAGAGGGTACATCTTTTGAAAATTAGAAAATTCGCATAACATAAAATTAGTTATACAACACGTCTCAAAATAATGTAACAATGAATACTACTTCAAGATTAACTAACATAACACTATTCTTCTAATACTAATTCAAAATCATAAAGACGCATTCAGAATGTAGGGAAAGCAAGTCAACTCGATGACTGTCTGCCGACCCGTGAATAACGCTTCAAGAACAGCCCGCAAACGTT
>NZ_VFIA01000013.1 GCF_014282275.1 Spirosoma utsteinense | reverse complement strand
CGTTTACGAACCCACAAGGTCACATTGTACGAATCAGCGATAGGAATCTGCGCGGGTTTATGGAACTTCTATTTAGTTAACTAGCTCATAGTCACCATCACAACAAGTCTAATATAGCCAGAGGAATCGTATCGTTTTTTGCCAGTTACGATTGTTTTCAATGGGTCACCATTTCTCTTCAGAAATCCATAATGACGTGAACAATAACCCTTGCTGTGATTTAATTCTGTACATCCTTCTATCAGGCACTTAACACGGGGATTCTGAACGGGAAAGTGTGAAATGTCTACGCCAAGCTTTTTAACACGATTTTGAATTGCTTTTCTAGCACCAGACATTGTTGAAAACTCTAAATAATTTAATAGGCCTCGCCAGCTTTTCGTTCGCTTGGCCGCGTCCTGTAATTGTTCATCTGTTATAGAATCAGCAGATTTTCTTATTGGTTTGTCTGGTTTTAACCCTGAGCCTTTTTTGAATCTTTCATAATGGGCAGAGCAGTATCCCAGTGCTTTAACACTTCGTTCACATGTATTGACTATACACCTCCTCCCTAGTTCCATTTCTATTCAGTAAAATAAAAAGTAAACTAATGTAGGGAAAATATATAGTAAAAATGAACTATATCTAGCCGTACTCTTGCTTGAATTTATCGCGGAGTTGGAGATATGCCTCATCCGCCATTACCTCAAGGTATTTGTTTCTGAAAATATCGGCGCAAACTTTCTTTTCAATGTCCCGTTCTTCTGGCGCTGTTTCCCGTCCGTGTGCACCACTTTGTCCCTTTTTATCTTCGGGAACTGGACCAACATACTTTTTTCCAGATTTGTGATGATAGTAGCGCAAACTGCGTGTCATTCCCATTTGCAGAAACTTCCGGGCCATGTCCATGCCGATGAAGTCCCCGTTAGCCTTGTAATCGAGAAACAGCTGATAAATTTTTTCGGACGATTCGCGGGCAATTTCGGGGGTTTTGAACCGCCAGTGGGGGAGTATCTCCGATTTGTAGGGTTGCACGAGGAGAACGCCCATCTCGCCCCTGCCAACCCGATACAGTTCGGGCTGCTGGCGCAAATCGAGGGTCTGGTAATCGAGGTCGTAATTGAACGATCGGTCGGTTGCTGGCATAGGGTAGTCGTTTTCTGCTGCTGTATAACCGGAAACGAGGACGAGTGGCCTGCTCACACGATCAAAAAAAGAATGGGTTACCCTGCCCGAAAGGCCACACAACCCCGAAACCGGGTCGGGACGAGGGCCCTGGTACGGACCTCGGCGAATGAAACGGGATCTGAAGCCGAAAACCGGCGAAAAAAATAGATTATCCCCCAACAGACTACCGGAACGCTTATACGCTGATTATGAGTCTCGCAAATCTGCCATCGGTCAGTAGCGTATGAAGGCAAATTATATTTGCTCTATAGGTGTACTTGGGAAATATTCGGTAAACCATACATTTGTCCGTTAATTTTTTAATTCATTATTAATAACTACTCAAACATGAAAGGACTCTTACGAACAGGCATGGCGCTGCTGTTGCTTCTTTGTTCGTCGCTCGTGATGGCGCAACAGATCGAAGTGAACGGTACCATAACTACGGCTGGAGATGGGTCGGTGTTGCCGGGCGTAAACGTGTCGGTAAAGGGCACGACAATCGGAACGCTGACCAACGAAAACGGCCAGTATAACCTCCGGATCAACCCCGAAAACGCTGTTCTGGTGTTTAGCTACATTGGTTACGAAAAGCAGGAAGTGGCCGTTAGCAGCCGAACGACCATTAACGTAGCCCTGAAGACAGATGATAAAACACTCAACGAGGTGGTTGTCACTGCGCTGGGCATCAGTCGGGATAAAAAAGCGCTGGGGTATGCTACCCAAAGTGTCAACGCGGAGCAGATTGTACAGAACCGCCAGCCCAACGTGGTCAATGCATTGCAGGGAAAAGTGGCCGGGGTAACCATTTCCAGCACGGGCGGTGCGCCGGGCCAGGGTGCGCGAATCCTGATCCGGGGAATCAACTCCATCGATGCTACCCGCGACAACCAGCCGCTGTTCGTGGTCGACGGGGTGCTCTTCGACAACAGTACCTCCACGGGTACGGCCAATTCGGGGGCTGAGTTTCGGGGTGCTTCGAACCGGGGTGCCGACATTAACCCCGACGATGTCGAAACCATCAACATTCTGAAAGGCGGTGCGGCCACCGCTTTATATGGACTACGGGGGGCTAACGGGGTAGTGGTCATCACGACCAAGTCGGGCAAGACAGGGGCGCTTCGGGCTACTTACAGCGGTACCTATGGGTTCGAGAACGTGAATAAATACCCGGAAGTGCAGGATAAATACACCATTGGGTATGCTGGCATTTACAACCCGCAGGACTTTTTTCCGTCATGGGGTCCAACGGTTGCCGACGCCATCAAAATTGACCCAACGCACCCACAGAAGCTGTACAATCATTTCAAGGATGCGTTTTATACCGGGCGGCAATTCCAGAATAACCTGTCTTTCTCGGGTGGGAACGAGAAAATAACCTTCCTCTCGTCTATTGGGCATGTGACGCAGGAAGGGGTCATCCCGTTTACGAACTACAACAAGCTATCAGTTCGGTTAAATACGAACGTGAAATTCAGTGACAAATTCAGTACCAACGCCACGTTGAATTTCATCAATTCGGGTGGCGACCGGTACAATGCCGACCGGTATAACGAAAGCCTGAGCTACTGGTCGCCCCGATATGATGTTCGGGATTACCTCAACGCCGATGGTTCCTACAAGACCTACGGGAATGGCAACCCAATTTACGGGGCCATGACCAACAAGTTCCGGGATAACGTTAACCGGCTGGTGGGTGGCCTGAACTTTATTTACTCCCCCCTTTCGTGGCTGACGCTGAACTACCGGGCAGGGCTGGACACGTATTCAGAAGGTCGGTTACGTACGGCTCCTGGTCCATCCGGGATTGCTGACGAACGAATACTGGAAGACAATCTCCTGGGGTTCGTATACCAGTACAATACCAATTTCAGGGCTATCACATCGACGTTTGCGGCTAGTGCCAACACAAAATTTGGCAATGACCTCAACGCCACGTTACGCATTGGTCACGATTTGTACGACCGCCGTATCCGGGGCTTTGGCGTAGAGGGAAGGGAACTGGCCGTCTACAATTATTTCGATCTGCGGAATGCGAAAACGGCAGTGCTTACTCAAAACGCCGAGGACTATCGCCTGATGGGTATTTTCGGCGAGTTAACCCTCGACTACAACGATTACCTGTTCCTGACCCTGACGGGGCGGAACGATATCACCTCGTCGCTGCGGGCACCCAACAATTCGTTCTTTTACCCCTCCGTGAGTGTTGGCTACGTGTTCTCACAGCAATTCAATCTGCCGCAATTCATTACGATGGGGAAACTTCGGGCTTCTTATGCACAGATTGGTAAGGATGCAGCTCCCTATTCAACCATTACGGGGTATTCTCCTTATACACAACTCCCCTCAGGTTCTACGGGGTTCACCCGCGGCTCCCTGCTGGGCGATCCGAACCTGCGCCCTGAATTTACCGATACGTTTGAAAGTGGCGTGGAGATGAACTTCCTGAAAAATCGCCTGGGATTCGACTTCACCTACTACAACTCTGTCAGTAAAGATCAGATCATTCAGGTCGATGTGACCTCGTCGACGGGTTATGTGAAAGCGGCTATCAACTCCGGTGCCATGCGTAACCGGGGTATCGAACTCGTTCTGCGCGGTACTCCCATCCGGCAGGGAAAGCTGACCTGGGATGTAAACCTGAACTTCTCGGCGAACCGGAACAAGATTCTGAGCATTCGGGAAGGGCTTACCGAAATCAACTACGCGTCCCAGTTCGGCTATTCCAGCTCGACAGTGACGATGAAACTGGTGCCCGGTTATGCCTACGGAAACCTGTACGGACGGAGCTACAAACGGTATTATGCCGACCCGGCGGAGGAAACGGTAGAACTCGACAAAAGCCGCCCGATCGTTATTGGAACCAACGGTTTCCCGGTGATCAATACCAGCCAGAAGCTGATAGGCAACTCGCAGCCCAAGTGGATTGGCGGTATGACAAACACCCTGCGATACGGCGATTTCTCCCTGACCGCGCTGGTCGATGCCCGGGTTGGACAGGACCGCTATAACCAGCTGAGCAACTTCTTCTCTGCCTTCGGGATTGCCAAGTACACCGAAGACCGCAACGACACGAAAGTGTTCGAAGGCGTGCTGGCCGATGGCGCTCCGAACACAAAAGCCGTTTGGCTGGGGCAGGGCGTTGGCCCGGATGGCGTCGATTATGGCAATGGATTCTACCGGAATGTACACCGGGGCGTAACCGAAAACTTTATCGAAGATGGCTCGTGGGTACGGCTTCGGTCGGTTGGGTTGTCATATAACCTGCCAACCTCATTCCTGAAGAAGTCTTTCATCAAAAACGCCAGCCTTAGCGTAACGGGCAACAACCTGGCTTTGTGGACGAAATATACGGGCTATGACCCCGAAACAAGCTCCACTAACAGCGGCAGTAATGTCGATGGCTTTACCGGGTTTACCTACCCCGCCGTTCGGAGTTTCCTGTTTACGATCAATGCTGGTTTTTAAGCAACCTATTCATTTACAGATTACTATGAAAATATATCGTAGCCCTATGCGTTTGATGCTGGTCCTGCTGCTGTTTTGTCTGGCAGGGTGCAGGGAGTATTTCGAGCTCAATGAAAACCCGAATCAGATTGCCAATCCGCCCCTGAGCTCGTTGCTATCGACGACGACCCAAAAGACCGCCTATAATTCGCAGCGGGCGGGCGGCATCACCTCGTACTTTGTGCAGTACCTGGCCAGCCCCGGTGCGGGCGGATCGACCGATACCTATCAGATAACCGATTATACTGCTACCTGGGATGCTATCTATTTCGGTATGGCCGATCTGTATGACATGAAACGCAGGGCGCAGGAGCAGGGGGCTTCGCAGTATGTAGGCGTTGCCAACGTGATGCTGTCCTACCATCTGACGCTCATTGCCGATATGTTCGGAGATGCTCCCTTCTCGGATGCTTTCACCGGCACAACCCTGATCCCGACATACGACACCGAGGAAGAACTGTACACGACGGCGCTCAACCTGCTTAACGAGGGTATAACGGAACTGGCCAGGACCGATTCGCGGGTGACATTAACTGCGTCCAATGATCTGATCCATAGCGGGGATACCGCAGCCTGGATAAAAACTGCCTATGCGCTGAAAGCACGGATGCTCAACAAGGTTTCGAAGACGAGTGCGTACAAGCCTGCCGATGTGCTCGCTGCGGTGTCGAATTCCTACAAGTCCAACGCCGATGATGCCCAGATGTCGTCGTACCTGCAACGGAACCCCTGGGCGCAACTAGCCATAAACAACACGAATAACCTGCTCGATGGCTGGCTGTCTACCCAACTGGTCAATCAGCTGAACGGCACGACCTACGGGGTGGCAGACCCGAGGGTCGAGAAAATTACCGACAAAACGATCAACAACGTCTACAAGGGAACGGTGAACGGGCAGGGTAATGTGGGTGGAAACAACACTGTGAAAGACGAGTCTTATATCTCCCTCAATTCACCGCTCACCGGGGACGCGTCTCCTTTACTGATTGTGAGCTATGCTGAGGTGAAGTTCATCGAAGCTGAAGCCGCGCTGGCGGCAGGAGAAAAAGCGCGTGCCTATGCGGCTTACCTAACGGGTATCAGGGCCAATATGGATAAGCTTGGGGTAGCAGCCGCTGCGCGTGATGCCTACCTGGCAAATCCGGTGGTGGGCGTGGGCGAAGCAGCCCTTACGCGCGATCTGATCTTTAAAGAAAAGTACGTAGTCACTTACCTGAATCCGGAAGCCTGGAACGACGCCCGTCGGTATAATTACCAGTACAAGGGGTTTAAGCTGCCCGTGAATGCGGCCTTGCCAACGTTTATCCGCCGGGTGGCTTACCCCAACGGAGAGACCACCAAAAATGGCAATAACGTACCCACTGAAGTGCCCTTGTCGGAACCGCTCTGGTGGGATAAATAATAACCTGACTGACTGCCATTGTAGGTAGCGTCAACTGTGAAACCTCCCCCGGATAGACCAGTACGGTCATCCGGGGGAGGTTTCACAGTTGACGAGCTAAGCGCTCCGTTAATTTTTCTTCTGTTCTTTGGCCCAGCCGTCTTTCAGGGTCACGGTCCGGTTGAATACGGGCCGGTCGGCGGTAGAGTCGGCGTCGAGGACGAAGTAGCCTTTACGCATGAACTGGAAGTTACTTTGCTCACCACTGCGGGCCGCTTCGACCAGAGCGGGTTCGACAAACGCCCGTACCACGCTCAGGGAGGCCGGGTTAATGAGTTCTTTGAAGTCGCGCTCGTCGGCGGCCGGGTTCTCGACCGAAAAGAGCCGGTCATAGAGCCGAACTTCCGCTTCGACCGCATGGGGTACGGATACCCAGTGGATCGTGCCTTTTACGTTGATCCCCGACGTATCGGAGCCAGAGCGGCTTTCGGGTAGGTAGCTACAGCGCAGTTCGGTGATGTTGCCCGCTGCGTCCTTCACGACGTCATCGCATTTGATGATATAAGCCCCTTTCAGGCGCACCATACCGCCGGGAAACAGCCGGAAGAACTTCTTCGGCGGGTTTTCCATGAAGTCGTCGCGTTCGATATACACCTCGCGGCTAAAGGGGACCTTCCGGTATGTCGTCGTTTCTTCTTCGGGATTGTTCTCGATGTTGAGCATTTCCTCGCGCCCTTCTTCGTAGTTGGAGATCACGAGTTTGAGCGGTTCCTCATCCAGTACGGCCATGACGCGGTGGGTGGTCTTGTTCAGCTCTTCACGGATGCAGAACTCCAGCAGACCCAGGTCGATCAGGTTTTCGCGACGCGCAATGCCGATACGGTCGGCAAACTCGCGGAGGCTGGCGGGGGTGTAGCCGCGTCGGCGCAACCCGGCGATGGTTGGCATACGGGGATCGTCCCAGCCGTTCACGTGGCCTTCTTCTACCAACTGTTTCAGCTTCCGTTTGCTCATGACCGTATAGGTCAGGTTGAGCCGCGCAAACTCGATCTGGCGGGAAGGGAAGATCTCCAGCTGCTGAATGAACCAGTCGTAGAGGGGCCGGTGAACCTCAAATTCCAGCGTACAGAGCGAATGGGTGATATGCTCGATGGCATCCGACTGCCCATGGGCAAAATCGTACATCGGGTAGATACACCAGGCGTCGCCCGTACGGTGGTGATGGGCATGTTTGATCCGGTAAATGATCGGGTCACGCAGCTGCATGTTGGGCGAGGTCATGTCGACCTTGGCCCGCAGGACTTTGGCACCATCGGGATAGTCACCGGCCCGCATCCGCCGGAACAGATCGAGGTTCTCGTCGACTGTCCGGTCGCGGTATTGGTTTGTACGGCCTGGCTCCGTAGGCGTTCCTTTCTGAGCCGCAATTTCTTCCGACGAGGAATCGTCGACATATGCCAGTCCTTTCTGGATCAGCGTTTCGGCGAAGGCATAGATCCGGACGAAGTAATCGGAAGCGTAAAATTCGTTCTCCCACTTAAAACCAAGCCACTGCACGTCGTTCTTGATAGAGTCGACATATTCAGTGTCTTCGGTAACCGGGTTGGTATCGTCGAAACGCAGGTTGGTTTGGCCACCGTATTTATCGGCCAGGCCAAAGTTGAGGCAAATGGATTTGGCGTGGCCAATGTGCAGATAGCCGTTGGGTTCGGGTGGAAAGCGGGTGTGAACACGGCCACCGTTCTTGCCGGCGGCTATATCGTCTTCAACGACTTGTTCAATAAAATTCAGGGGACTTCCGGCGTGGCCGTCTGCTCCACCGTGCAAGTCTTCAGATTCGTTCAATACATCAGTCATGGTACTCAGGCTGCTAATAAGTAGGCCGAAATTACGGCGATTGGGTGGGTTTGGCAAACCGGCGCTGCATTGGCATTCGCCGTTATATTCAGATTATTTGTAATCGGTGCGAACAAAACGGTAAGGGCTGGTGGTTTAAAGATAGTACACACTGTTGACTATATCCTGATAGATGTGGGGTGTCCGGTTATTACGTTATGAAAAATTATTGGTTTATCTGTTTTATTGGCTTACTGCTAAGCCTTCATAGTGAAGCGTTTGCGCAAAAAATGTCCGATACCCTCGGACAACAGGCGCAGTTACCCGATTGCATCCGGTATGCGCTGGATAATCAACCGGCTATCCGACAGTCGCTGATCGATCAGGAAATAGCGGACCGTACGGTTCGCTCGGCTTTGGCGGCCTGGTATCCTCAAATAGGAGCAGGATATAATGTGCTGCACTACCTGAAACTTCCTGTCACGCTCATCCCCGACGCAGCAACGGGCGAACGTCGTCCGGTAGCGCTGGGTGCCAAAAACACCTCTACCGCGTCTTTCTCCTTAAGTCAAACGCTCTTCAGCCGGGATGTGCTGCTGGCCAGCCAGACGGCCGACGCTTACCGCGTGCAGGCTTCGCAGGCAACCACCGACACAAAAATTGCGGTGGTGGTAAATGTCAGTAAAGCCTTTTACGACGTGATCCTGACCCAGCGTCAGGCCGATGTTCTGGCCGAAGACATTGTCAGGCTACAGCGTAGTTTGCAGGATGCCACGAATCAGTACCAGAGTGGTGTGGTCGATAAAACAGACCCGCAGCGCGCCCGGATTGCGCTCAACAACACCATTGCCCAGCGCAAGCAATTTCAGGATCAGGTAGGGGCTAAATATCAGATATTGAAACAACTGATGGGGTATCCGCCTACCAAACTCATCAACCTGACCTACGATACATTACAGCTGGTTAACGACGCAGCTTTGGATACAACGCTGCTGGTCAACCCGGCGAGTCGCATCGAGTATCAGTTGTTACAAACGCAGGGTCGGCTGCTGGAAGCCAACGTGCGTTATAACCGGTGGTCCTATCTGCCAACGGTAAGTGCCAATGCAAACTACAATCTGCTCTATCAGAACAACGTATTTCCGCAACTCTATACCCAGAATTTTCCGAACTCCCTGATCGGTTTGTCTGTGGCGATGCCCATTTTTCAGGGTGGCCGACGGATTCAGCAAACGAAAATTGCCGAACTACAGGTGAAGCGCCTGCAGTGGGACCTGGCTGGTTTGACCAGTTCCATCGATGCCGAGTACGCGCAGGCGCTGGCTACCTACAAAGGAAACCTGGCCAACTACCTGGCGCTGCGCGAGAACCAGCTGCTGGCTGAAGATGTCTACCGCGTTATCAACCTGCAATATCGTTCGGGGGTGCGGTCGTATCTGGATGTTACCATTGCCGAAGCCGATCTGAGAACGGCCCGTTTAAACGTTTTCAACGCGCTGAACCAGGTACTGGTAAGCAAGCTGGATGTACAGCGGTCTCTGGGCCAAATCCGTTTTTGATTTTATTGCCAAGATGTCGGGCTCCCGAGTCCAATACCCTATTACCATGAACTGGCGTGCTGGGTTCAAGCGCTCAGCCTCCTCTCGAAGATTATGAAACAGTTTATAAATCCGGCCACATTGGTGATTCTGCTGGCCTTTTTTATCACCGCCTGTGGCGACAAGAAGGATGACCAGCAGCAACAGGCTCCACCCCCCACCGCCGTGTCAGCCATAAAGGCGACGAAAGGCAGTGCTACGTATTACGATGAATTTCCGGCAACGGTAACGGCGCTGCTCGAAGTAGAGATTCAGCCGCAGGTAGCAGGCAACATCACCGGAATTTTCTTCCAGGATGGGCAGCAGATTCGAAAAGGGCAGAAGCTATATACCATCGACGCCCAGCAGTACCGCGCGGGCTACGACCAGGCGGTAGCCAACCTGAACGTGCAGAAAGCGAACCTTAACCGGGCCCAGAAAGATGCTGACCGGTATAATACACTGGCGCAGCAGGACGCCATTGCCCGGCAGGTTGTCGACAATGCATCGGCTACACTCGAAGCATCACGCATGCAGGTCGAAGCGGCCCAGGCCAACATACGGCAGGTAGCTACGAGCCTGAAGTACACGACGATCTACGCCCCGCTGGATGGTACCATCGGTATTTCGCAGGTACGCCTGGGAGCCGCTGTGGCTCCCGGTTCTGTGCCGCTCAACACCATTTCGTCCGATAATCCGATTGCGGCTGACCTGCAGGTCGATGCGGCTGAGATTCCGCGTTTTCTGAAATTGCAGAATCAGAAACAGGTAGGGCGGGACTCAACGCTGGTACTGGTAATGCCCGACGGCAGTACCTACAAATACCCCGGTTCGGTTCGCATCGTTGACCGCGCTGTTGACCCACAAACGGGAACGTTGCGCGTTCGGGTAGCTTTCCCTAATCCTGACAAAGAGTTGAAAGTAGGTATAAACGCCAATCTTCGGGTTAAGAACAATACCGGGCAGCAGCAGTTGCTGATTCCCTATCAGGCCGTAACAGAGCAGATGAGCGAATACTTCGTGTTCGTGGTGGGCGACAGCAGCAAAGTGACTCAGAAAAAAGTGACGCTGGGTGCCCGGATCAATGATAAAGTAATCGTGAAAGATGGCCTCAAGGAAGGAGAGGTGGTAGTCACGGAGGGCACACAGAAAATCCGCGAAGGAGCTAAGGTACAAGTAACGTCAAAATAGGACAAGAGGGAGGAAAGGGACGAGCGGGAACGGGGAAGAGTTACTTCCTTTCATCCTGCTCCTTCCGCTCGTCCCTTTCCTGACCCCAAATTATGTTCGCAGAAATATTCATCAACCGACCAGTTACAGCCATCGTCGCGTCGATCGTGATCGTCATGTTAGGCGTGCTGGCTTTATTGAGTTTGCCGGTCAGTCAGTATCCCGACATTACGCCCCCGGTGGTGCAGGTAACGGGTACGTATACGGGTGCCGATGCGCAGACGGTGGAACAGACGGTGGCAACACCCATTGAAACCCAGGTGAATGGTACGCCCGGTATGGATTACGTCCAGACCAACTCTACCAACGACGGCCGTATGAGCATGAACGTGACCTTCAAGGTAGGTACCGATGTGAACATTGCCGCCCTCGACGTTCAGAACCGGGTTGGTATTGCGCAGCCACAATTGCCGCAGGAGGTAACCCGTCTTGGTGTTGTGGTACGTAAGCGTAACCCATCGCTGTTTATGCTGGTTGCGATGTACTCGCCCAAGGGCACGCACAACGTTTCGTTTTTAGATAATTACACGAACATCTATATCCGGGATGCGCTGCTGCGGGTGCCGGGGGTGGGCGATATATTCAGCCGGGCTGATGATTTCAGTATGCGGATCTGGCTCAAACCCGACCGCCTGGCGCAGTTGGGGCTAACACCGGAGGATGTCGTGGCAGCCCTCCAGGAGCAGAACCTGCAAGTGGCGGGTGGCTCGGTAGGGGCCTCTCCGCAACCAGCAACCCAGGCGTTCGAGTATTCGGTCTTTACCAACAGCCGACTCAGTAAGGAGGAGGACTTTCGGAAAATCATCGTTCGCAGTGAACCGACTACAGGGTCGCTGGTCCGTCTGGAAGATGTTGCGCGGGTTCAGCTGGGTAAGTTCTCCTATGCCAGTAACTCGTTCGTCGACGGCAAGCGCGCATCCTATCTGCTGGTATACCAGTTGCCAGGCAGTAACGCACTGGAAACGGCGAAAGGGGTTTATGCCGCGATGGATAACCTGAAAAAGACCTTTCCGAAAGACATTGAATATGTGGTGCCTTTCGAGTCGGTATCGGTTATCCAGGTGTCTATCGGCGAGGTTATCAAAACGCTGGGGGAAGCCCTGGTGCTGGTTATCCTGGTTGTGTTCCTGTTTCTGCAAAGCTGGCGGGCTACGCTGATTACGCTGCTGGCCATACCCGTATCCATTATCGGTACGTTCGCGCTGTTCGTGCCGCTTGGTTTTACCATCAATACGCTGACGCTCTTTGCGTTCGTGCTGGCCATCGGTATCGTGGTCGATGATGCTATTGTGGTGGTGGAGGCCGTTCAGGTCAATCTCGACAAAGGCATGAATCCCAAGGAAGCCACCAGAGAGGCCATGCGAGAGATTTCGGCTCCGGTAATCGCCATTGCCCTGATTCTGGCTGCGGTGTTCGTGCCGGTAGGCTTCATTCCCGGCATCGTCGGTCGGCTTTATCAGCAGTTTGCCATTACCATTGCTGTTTCGGTATTGATTTCGGCGTTCGTGGCTTTGTCGCTCACACCAGCCTTGTGTACGCTGCTGCTTAAGCCCATGCACATCGACGAGAACGCTACCGGTCTCAACAAGTTTTTCTATAAGTTCAACCAGTGGTTCGAGCGAGTGACGAACGCCTATTCGAACGGAGTGAGACGGCTTATAAAAGCTACGCCACTGGTTATTGTCGGGCTGGTCGTTTTGTATATAGGAACGGGGCTTATGTTCCGTGCCAAGCCAACCGGCTTTATCCCGACGGAAGACGAGGGACGGCTGATCATCACCTACGAAATTCCTGAAGCAGCCTCAACCACGCGTAGCCTTGAGGTACTCCAGAGAATCATGGCTATTCTGAAGAAGCAGCCTTATGTGAATCACTTTGCGGCACTGGGTGGGCTTAACGCTATTACGTTTGCTTCCAAGTCGAACAGTGGTACGGTCTTTATGCAGCTGAAACCCTGGGAAGAGCGGAAGGAGCGGAATATGCAGGCCGATTCGCTGGTCGTTAAACTGCAAAAGGAACTGTCGGTGCTGAACGATGCCCGCCCGCAGGTGTTGCAGCCGCCTGCCATTCCGGGTCTGGGCCAATCGTCGGGCTTCACCTTCGAGATTCAGCAGCGCGAATCGAATGACGATGTTCGGGCGTTCGATAACGTCGTGCAGAATTTTCTGGCGGAGGCTAATAAACGCCCCGAAATTTCCCGTGCCTTTACTTACTTCACGGCCAAATCGCCGGCCTACCGGGTCGATGTAGACCGTGATAAGTGTAAGAAACTGGGCATACCCGTCAGTTCGGTATATACCACGATGCAAACGCTGCTGGGTAGTCAGTATGTCAACGACTTCATTATTTACGGACGTAAATTCCGGGTAGTCGCCCAGGCCGACACCATGTACCGGGCCGATATAAAAGCTCTCAACCAGTATTATGTCCGGAATGGAGCCGGTCAACTGGTGCCTATCAGTACGGTTATCAAAACCAGTGTCATTGAAAATGCTCCGCTGATCTCGCACTTCAACCTCTTCCGCTCGGTCGAACTGAATGGGGGTGCCAAACCGGGATATAGTACCAGTCAGGCCAACGACGCCCTCCGCGAAGTGGCTGCCAAGGTGTTGCCCGCTGGCTACTCCTATGATTTTGGTGGGCTGAGCCGTGAAGAGATCAATGCAGGCAGCAGTTCCATTTACATCTTCATGCTGTCGATTGGCTTCGTATTCCTGTTCCTGGCCGCCTTGTATGAAAGCTGGTCGGTACCCTTTTCGGTATTGTTGTCAGTACCAATCGGTGCATTGGGTGCTATTACGGCGCTGATCATTTTCCCGTACCTCACAAACAACGTGTATGCCCAGATCGGTCTGATCACGCTGATTGGTCTGGCCGCTAAAAACGCCATCCTGATCGTGGAGTTTGCCAAAGAGCGCGTTGATAGGGGTGAGGATTTGATGGAGTCGACGATGGAAGCGGTTCGCCTGCGACTGCGCCCGATCTTAATGACTTCGCTGGCCTTTATTCTCGGCGTACTTCCGCTGGCCATCGCCACCGGCGCGGGGGGGGTGGCCCGGGCAACCATTGGCCGGACGGTGTTGGGGGGTATGCTGGCAGCAACCTCACTGGCTATCTTCGTGGTGCCGGTACTCTACGTAGGGATTACCCGCCTGGCGTATGGCAAGAAAGGGCTGGCTAAGCTGAGAGAGAATGGCAAAAAGGAACAAAAGCCGGTAGAACAACCACAAATGGTTGATAAATAGCGGACTGCCACCGGTTAGCCCCTAAAAAAACCGACCAACACCATTACCGTACGTGATGGTGTTGGTCGGTTTTTTTAGGGGCTAACCGGAAAATACTGACTGCTTAACCCTCCCAATGGATAGGCATCCGCACGCGTACCAGCGTGCCACGCTTAGGTTCGGTTTCAATTTCCACGCTGGCGTGTATCAGATCAGACAGACGTTTTACAATCTGTAAGCCGATGCCTTCACCCTGGTTAAGCGGGTCTTTTTGTTTCGCCAGCACGGGCCCCGGTGGTATCTCATGAGCGTCTGACGGAACAACAGAAACGGGTTCGGCATGCTCGGGACCGAGGGCGCTGGTACCATCGACCGTCGGTTTCAACTGCTGTACCAGTAGTTTGGTTAACTCGCTGGATAAACCAGGCCCCGAATCCTGTACACTCACCGTCCAGCGGGCATCTCCTTCCTGAGACCAGGAAACGGATATAAAGCCCGTAGGCGTATATTTCAGCGCATTGACCATCAGGTTCTGAATAATACGCTGTAGTTTCACTTTATCGGTTTCTACAACCAGCGCGTCCGGGCCGTCCAGCAGGAGCTTGAGCCCACGCTCACTGGCAATAGACTGAGCTCCTTCTACCAGTTCCGTCAGCAACTGGCCCGCGTCAACGGCCTCAATGCTTACAACTTCCTCGCCTGCTTCCAGCCTTGACAAGTCCATCAGGTTGCTCAGCATCGACTGAATATTATTCAGGTTCCGGTTCAGCATGTCCAGATACTGCTCCCGCTCCTGCTCGCTCAGTCCCTCCGTTTTGAGCAGGTAAGCGGCACTGTTCACAATGCCGAAACTGCTGCGCAGATCATGGGAAGAAGTGCGCAGGAGGCTACCTCGCTGGCGGGATATCTGTGTCATCTGGTCAATGGCCAGTTGCAGTGCCGAGGCCCGGTTGGCGGCTTCGAGTTGCTGGAGTTCATCGTATTTATGCACACTGCCGTGCATGGCTTCTCCCATCAGCTGAGCAATCTCTCGCTGAGCCAGCAAAAGGACGCGAAGGTCGGTTGTGGGGACAAGCTTCAGGTAAGATTCCAGTTCTGCATACAGCGTTTGGGACAAATGGTGCAGTTCCTGAAGTGTATCGGATAGGCGAAGTGCTTTTTTCCAGCGGTGAAGGCCATGTGAACTGGCTGTGATACCCATGTCGGCTTCGGGCTGCTGGTTGAGCAGGCGCTGCTCCAGAATATCCAGTACGATAGGCAGCAGGTTATTGAATTCTTCGCGGCTCAGCGAGGAGATCTTGCCCAGATTGGCGTCCTGTTCGCAGGCTGTACGCCAGTTGTTGAGGATGGCTTCCCGACGGGAAAACAAATAAGAAACCAACTCTGCCAGGGGTGGCGGTGTGTCAGAAGGAATAGATGACATAAGTAGCGGAAATAAGGGTTCCAGGTGCAGTCAAATAGGCCGAAAGCCAACAGACTGTATGGATAGATTGTGGGGATGCTGAGTATAGTAGGTACTAAGAGAACAGTTTTACGGGATAAATGGCTTTTAGTCAACGAAAAAAGTAGCGAAAGGGGCTCTCCGAAGAAGACTATTGATGGGGTTCGACAGCATTTAGCTTTAGCCATTTCCAATCCATTACCCATCGATCAGGCGTTGACTACAAATGTGTACGTTGCCAGGTCCCTGTCGCCTTTGTGCCGCATGTTCATGACCAAAGCGGCCTTGAAGATGCGGTCGCGCTGGTTCTGGGGTTCGTCCGGGAAGAAAAGTTGTGTCGTCAGTACCGGTTGTCCGGGAGCTTGTAGCTTCACATGAAAATGGCGGGTGCGGCCCGGATACAGCCCCGGCATAACGGTTTCCATCTGAAAATATCCGCGCTTGTCGGTGTATTGGTGACCGCGCAGGCGAAATCCCCGGTTGTCGTAGTGGCCCTCCGCATCAGCCTGCCACCAGTCGAGCAGTACGTTCGCAACGGGTTGACACTTCGTGTTCAGCACACGGCCGCTCAGTACGACTACCGTTCCGGCCATCGACTGCTCCAGGAGGTTGGAACGTTCCGGCGATCGGGGCGAGAAAAAAGGGCCTTCTTCCAGCGGTGGTGTGGGTTCATCGTGGTCGTCGCAGGGTGGTGTGGGTAGCAATGATCTGGGTGACCGGCGACTGGCCGAGAAAAAGCTAAGCAGGGGCAAGGTGGCCAGCAAAGCGAGAAGCCGGCGTCGGGTCGTTTCCATGAAGCGTTTGATCTTTTCTGACGAAGTTAGGCATAAAACCTGCTCGTTTTTTGTGCCTGATCGTCTACCGCTGACCAGCTTTACTATATAGTTTGTGGGGAGCTAATATTTAGCAGATAATGTATTGATTTGCAGTACGTTATCCTTTTATCTTAGCGAACTAATAAAGGGGTATTCATGTTTATTTAATACCCTACTCAACTATCTTTTCATGCCTGATTTCAAGCCCAGCCTTATTCTGTATACGGCCGATTCGCTCAACGAACGGGGTGAATCTGTATTGGCCAGCTACCCCGATGCTGAAACCCTCGAAGTAACGCAGCATAACCGATTACCTGAACTCGGAATGAACCATTACAAGGTAAAGTCCGATGTGCTGGTACTGGGAAAGCTCAAGACAAAAGAGATCAAATGGAGCGGACGTAGTTCAGACTATATCGCTCCGAGCCTCGCCAACGGCTGTTTCGGCGGCTGTGCCTACTGCTATGTCGACCGGCATAAGAAAGTAAATCCGATCACGCTGTTTACCAACGTCGAGGATATTATGAATACGGTGGATAAACACGTACTGGCGCTGCCGTGGCCCAAGCCTGCCAACCAAACCGATGCTTCCTACTGGACGTATGACATCGGCTGTAATTCCGATATATCGGTCGATTACGGCCTGTCTGATGGTGTTCGTCAAGTGTTTGAGTTCTACCGCGACCACCCCCGTGCCAAGGCCACCTTTGCCACCAAGTTCGTGAATCGGGCTATGCTCGATTTCGACCCGCAGCGCAAGGTCCGCATCCGGTTCAGCCTGATGCCGGCCCATGTCAGCAAATTGGTCGACGTCCGCACCGACAGCATAGAAACGCGTATTGCCGCCATCAATGACTTCTACGAAGCAGGCTATGACGTACACGTGAATTTTTCGCCTGTTATCGTGTACAGTGGCCCCGATGGCGACCCCAAAGCATGGCGTGACGATTACCGCGCTCTATTTCGGCAACTGGATACGGCACTGCGCCCTGAGGTGAAAGCTCAACTACAGTGTGAGGTGATTTTTCTGACCCACAACCAGGTACAGCACCAGGCAAACCTTGCCATAAATCCGAAAGCTGAAGAACTGCTTTGGGTGCCGTCTCTGCAGGAAAGTAAGGTTAGCCAGTTTGGGGGTTGGAATATCCGGTATGATCATCAGCTTAAGGGCAAAATGATCGACGTATTCAGCCGGATGGTCAGCGAAGAAATTCCGTGGTGTGGTATCCGGTATATTTTTTAAACCGATATCAGCGATGGGTGATACGCACAGGCTATCACCCATCGCTGATATCGGTTAATCGACACTGTTTGCGTTTTTCTTCGAATTATCGGCCCTGTCATTTGCCGGTTTTTCGGTAGTCTTCTTAGTCGAACGCTGTTTGCTGCCGCTTTTGCCGGCTTTGCCTTCTTCTTTCTGATTGATGTGACTGTTGCCACCGCCCGTTTGGGGCGAATAATACTTGATGGAAAAATTCATAGCCTTGATTGGTTTTAGAGTAAATGATAACTCCGGCTAACCAGATTGACCTGCTAGTTCGTGTGACTGCCGCCTTTGCTGCCCCCCGTTGACCCACCAGCGCTGTGTGATCCTTTTTTGCTGCTTTTGTGGGAGGTCGAACTGCGGCCATTCCCTTTCTGGCCGTGCTGGGTACCATTATCCTCGTTGCCAGTGATACGCTGACCCTCATACTCTTTTTCCACTTTCTCTAATGTCTTGTCTGGCATAACGTAGACCAACGATTGGTTGGTGATTAAGTGTTTGTTCTGCCAAATAACTAGAGCAAGTAAACTGATGTTTGCACAAAAAAGCGCTCATCGATGGTTGGCGAGCGTTTTGGTCAGGTATTTTTGAATGGCCCTGTGTGAATTGGCACTGGATCAGCCACTTCCTGCGGCTCGGATTAGGCCACCTTGAATCCGGACAGGCACGCCGATTGGGATTGCGAGTGAGGAACTGGTCCGGCATACAGTCGGGGAACCGGCTGCGACAAGCGTAATTTTTGATTTAAGGCGACAGAAACCAACGTATAAACGGAGTACTCTCCCTCTGTAGTAGATATAATTTAGTTCGTTTTGTTAATTTCTTCTTAATTTTTACTGAAATTGTCTAGTTGCAGAGTTGTTATATAAGCAGATACTAGTAAAGGTCAATTCAGCGTACATTATGAAGAAGATACGTGAAGGTTTTAGCAAAGAAGCCGTTGGTATATGGGGTAATCCAATCAGCAAACTTGTCGAGAATAAACTAACACTGAGCCATGACCTGGCCGAACTGCATTTGTACGAAACGTTTCAGGCGGCCAGTCGGATCGAGTTACAATTCGATACGCCCGTGATGACCAGTATGTTGAGCGGAAAAAAAAGTCGTTTATCTGGATAATCAACTGCCCTTCGATTACCACCCCGGCGAGTCGCTGGTGATGCAATCCAGCAAACGGATTCACGTCGATTTTCCTGATGCTACCATCGATGCACCAACCCGCTGTCTGGCACTGACTATTTCCGATGAGTTCATCCGGCAAACCGTTTCGGAACTGAACGAGCAGGTAGACCGCGTTGAAACAACCGATCAGTGGCGGCTGAATACCGACAGCTACCGACTGCAAAACGATCCCGAAATCAGTTCGCTGATCGATAAGCTGACGCGGCTCTTTCGTGAGAACAACCCGTTCAAATCGTTCTTTATCAAAAATACCCTCAAAGAACTCATCGTGCGCCTGTCGCAGATCCAGGTGCGGTCCGATTTGCTGACCACTACCCATCAGCATGTCAACACGAACAGGCTGGCTTACATTGTCGCTTATATCCGTGAGAACGTAACCCGTTCCCTGTCGATAGAAGAACTCAGCGATAAGGCCTGTCTGTCAAAATCTCATTTCTTCCGGCTTTTCAAAAGTGAACTAGGCGTTTCTCCCGCGCAGTTCATCCTGACCGAACGGATCGGGCGGGCCAAAATCATCCTGAGTAATCCCGCCAAAAGTATTACCGACGCCTGTTATGAATCGGGCTTCAACAGCCTGACTCATTTCAGCAGTGCTTTCCGGTCGGTCGAGCGGATGTGTCCCCGTCAGTTTAAACGCCAACTTTTTGTGGTAAGCTAAGCGGCAAAGCGTGTACCTTCCGGCCGTTTGCTTATCTTTGGTTAGTGATGACAACACAATCTGCTTCAAAAGCGGCCTTCACCCGGCATACGCTTGATTTCATGGCCGACCTGGTCAATAACAACCACCGGGAGTGGTTCCACGCCAACCGGAGTCGGTATGATGCTGCTAAAGCCGAATTGTGCGGGGTAGTGGAGCGGGTACTGCTGGAGATGAGCGCTTTCGAGCCGCTGGCGAATACCGCTGTCAAGGATTGTATCTTTCGTATTAATCGGGATATTCGTTTTTCGAAAGATAAAGCCCCGTATAAATCCAATCTGGCTTTTGCGATTGGACCCGGTGGTCGTCATTCCGGACGGATTGACTATTACGTTCAGATTCAACCCGGCAATCAATCGTTTTTGGGGGCTGGCATGTGGCAGCCGACGCCGGCCAATCTGGCCAAGTTTCGTCAGGAAGTCGATTACAACGTTGGTGAGTTAAAAGACATTATCGAAGCCGATGCTTTTCGGGCGTATTTTCCGGAGGTGTCGGGCGAGGTAATGAAGACAAGCCCGAAAGGGTACGCGGCCGATCACCCCGAAATTGATTTGCTTCGCCGGAAAGAACTTTTTTTCATCCATCGGTATACGGATAAAGAGGTCCTTAAACCGAATTTTGCCAACGAACTTGTACGCGGGTGCCAGCTTCTCAAACCCTACTGTGATCTACTGAACTACCTGTTCTTTGAGGAGAAAGAAGAACCGATCACCCTATAATTCAACCCCTTTACGTGCTATGAAAGCCTATGTTATTTTTCTGGCCGGCCTGTTGGTCACAGCAGTTGCTCAGGCCCAGACAACACCTTCTCCTCAGTTAGGGTTAGGGTACACCTATAAAGTTGAAACCGGGGTTTCGGGCAAGCAGGTGTACATTAGTGGACAGCGGCCTTACAATGCCAATGGCGAACTTGTTGGGGTTGGTGACCTGTCGGCGCAAACGCAGCAGGTGTTTCAGAATCTCGTAGCTGCCCTGGAGCGGGTGGGTATGACCATGCGTAATGTCAAACAGGTTACCTATCATCTGAAGGGCGTTCCCGGGCAGGTGAACCAGTCGTCATCCCAACTAGCTTCCACTATCGGTACTAGTTTTTTTGGGCAGGTAGCGCCCGGTGTTCAGGAAGTAAAAAGTATCGAAAAGATCATCCGCGATGACATGCTTATCGAAGTAGAAGTAGTAGCCGTGAAATAACGGACTGTCGTAACTGGCTACACGACAGAAAAGCCCGATCCAGGTCGGGCTTTTCTGTTGTGTAGAGGAAACTGCTTTAGGGAGGGAAGCCCAGGTTAAACGGCTTCGATCATAGATACCGCTTTGGCTTCCAGTCTGGTTTCGCCCATCAGGTAGCAGTCGGCAGCCCGTGCCGCTTCGCGTCCTTCGGAGATAGCCCAGACAACCAGCGACTGTCCCCGACGCATATCGCCGGCGGCAAATACTTTTGGATTGGCTGTTGTCTGGTATTTTGTCGTTTTCACGTTGCCCCGCTCGTCATACTCCAGACCGAGGTCGTCCAATAATCCGTTATGCTGGGGATGGAGAAAGCCGGCTGCCAGCAAGGCCAGTTCGCAGGGAACATCGCGCTCCGAACCGGGTAACTCGACCATCTGCATCCGGCCACCTTCATTCTGCCACGTCAGGTCAACCAGACGGAGTGCTTTCAGGTTTCCATGTTCATCACCAATAAAGGCTTTCGTGTTGATAGACCACTGGCGCTCGCACCCTTCTTCGTGGGAGGTGCTGGTACGGAGCATCATAGGCCAGTTAGGCCAGGGCGTGTTAGCCGCCCGTTCTTTGGGTGGCATAGGCATCAGCTCGATTTGCGTCACGCTGGCCGCTCCGTGCCGGTTAGACGTACCCACACAGTCGGAACCCGTGTCGCCCCCGCCAATGACAACGACGTTCTTGCCCGTTGCCCATAACTCACCATCGCCATAGGGTGCGCCCTGATGATCGACCTGCACAGGCAGACTGGCATTGCGTTTGTTTTGCTGGCTCAGGAATTCCATAGCTGGGTAAACGCCTTTCAGGTCACGGCCGGGAATAGGCAGATCGCGTGGAACGGTCGAACCGCCGGTAAGCATTACCAGGTCGAACTGTTCCATCAAATCAGCGGCTTTCACATCAACGCCGACATTAACGCTGGTTTTAAACAGAATTCCTTCGGCTTCCATAACCGCCAGCCGCCGGTCGATGGTCCATTTTTCGAGCTTGAAATCGGGGATGCCGTAGCGCAGCAGGCCGCCAATCTGATCGGCCCGTTCGAAAACGGTTACGGTATGGCCCGCTTTGTTGAGCTGAGCGGCAGCGGCCAGTCCGGCCGGACCGGAACCGACGACGGCTACCTGCTTGCCTGTCCGGACTTTCGGCGGGGTGGCTTTTACGTATCCTTTCTCAAAGGCTACCTCGGCAATCGATTTTTCGATGAACTCGATGGCAACGGGTGGTTTGTTGATACCCAGCACACACGACGATTCGCAGGGGGCAGGGCAGATACGACCCGTAAATTCGGGGAAGTTATTAGTCGTGGCCAGAATCTCGTAGGCGTAGGCCCAGTTCTGCTCATAGACTGCGTCGTTAAACTCCGGGATAATATTACCCAGGGGGCAACCACTGTGGCAGAATGGCGTGCCGCAGTCCATGCAGCGTGCCGCCTGCCGTTGCGAATCCTGCTCCGAAAAAGGCACTTCAATTTCTTTGTAGTCGTGAATGCGCTGCTGCGGGTCTCGCTTTTTAGGCAACTCACGCGTAAACTCTAAAAATCCGGTAGGTTTTCCCATTGGTGACGGTATGCTAAATAGTAAGTGCCGTTTACGTGAACCGCACGAATGTTTCCTTAATGACTTTACTGGACGGTTTCCAATAGTTGCTTACTTAATAGGCTGAAGGCGACGCTGAGTGGCGACTCTTATGCCTGTAGCTCCATCTCTGGAACATGCAAAATCGCCCGCTGTTGATCAATCTTTTTGATTTGATTTTGCCAAAGCGTTTCTACGGCAATTGTCTTTCCACTGGCCAGGGTAAAGCCTGCAATCTCGTAGAAAGCGGCTTTACCCTGGTTTTGGGGATGAACGTGATCTACTAGAAAACTGGTCAGTTTTCGATCAGATACATCAGCATTTTGCGCATTAGGCAACTGCATTACCCCTGCGTCACATCCACCGTAATGTCCTGATAAACGACACTTTTGTCGCGGATTTGATCGGCCAGCGAAATACCCCGTCCGGCGAGTGCCTGGCGGAAATCGGCGGGCATAACCTTCACGAACCGGCTAATCTGCTTGTCCCAGTCCTGCATCAGCGCCAGGGCTACATTACTGGTGGTGTACTCGAAATGCTTTTCGACATACTCGCGTACAATGCCGTGGTCTTCGTCGTTGAGCGCATCCAGGCTGACCATTTCCATGTTCACCTTCGAGGCAAATGTGCCATCCTGATCGTATACATAGGCTACACCCCCCGACATACCGGCGGCAAAGTTGCGGCCCGTCTGTCCGAGAATAATGGCCAGGCCACCGGTCATGTACTCCAACCCGTGATCACCTACACCTTCAACGACTACTTTAGCCCCCGAGTTACGAACACCGAAACGCTCGCCTGCCATACCCCGGATAAAGGCTTCGCCCGAGGTTGCTCCGTAGAATGATACATTACCGACAATGCTGTTTTCTTCGGGTTTGAACTGGGCGGTCCGGTCCGGATAAACGATCAGCTGCGTTCCGCAAAGGCCCTTGCCGAAGTAATCGTTTGCATCGCCTTCCAGCTCCAGTTTAATACCGGCGGTGGCGAAGGCACCGAAACTCTGCCCGGCCGTACCCCGTAACTTGATATGGATCGTACCATCGGGCAGGCCCGGACCACCATACAGTTTGGAGATTTCGTTGGACAACATCGTGCCGATACTCCGGTCGATGTTTTTTACCGTGAATTCACCATATACCGATTCTCCCGAATCGAGGGCCGGTTTGGCAAGTTTGATCAGTTCCCGGTCGAGGACGTGTTCGAGTTCGTGGTTCTGCTCTTCCTGTTTGTACAGGGCCACGTCGAGGTTTGTGGGCTCTTTGTAGAGCAAGGCGTCGAGGTTGATGTTTTTGTATTTCCAATGGGGCAGGTCGCTGCGCAGTTCGAGCATCTGAGCCTGGCCAACCATCTCGTTGACCGTGCGGAAACCCAGTTCAGCCATGATCTCGCGTAACTCGGTAGCGATGAACGTGAACATGTTTACGACATGCTCCGGCTTGCCCGTAAAGAGGGCACGAAGTTCCTTGTTCTGCGTTGCCACCCCCACCGGGCAGGTGTTCAGGTGACATTTACGCATCATAATACAACCCGCAGCTACGAGTGCCGCGGTGGCAACCCCAAACTCTTCAGCGCCGAGTAGCGCAGCTATCGCCAGGTCTCGCCCCGTCCGCATCTGTCCGTCGGCCTGCACCGTTACGCGGCCTCTCAGTTTGTTGCGAACCAGCGTCTGGTGTGCTTCGGCCAGCCCCAGCTCCCACGGTAAACCGGCGTGGCGGATACTGGACAGGGGAGACGCACCCGTACCACCATCGTGTCCTGAGATCAGGATATGGTCGGCATGAGCCTTGGCAACCCCGGCAGCAATGGTTCCGACACCGGCTTCCGATACCAGCTTGACACTGATACGCGCATCGCGGTTAGCGTTTTTGAGGTCGGAGATCAGCTGGGCAAGATCCTCGATCGAATAGATATCATGGTGGGGTGGGGGCGAAATAAGGCCAACACCGGGGGTCGAGTGACGCGTCCGGCCAATCCAGTCGTCGACTTTAAAGCCGGGCAACTGGCCACCTTCGCCGGGTTTGGCACCCTGCGCCATCTTGATCTGCAGTTCGCGGGCATTGGTCAGGTAATGGCTCGTTACGCCGAAGCGGCCCGATGCTACCTGCTTGATACCCGAGTTCATGCTGTCGCCGTTGGGTAGCGTCTTATAGCGCAGTTCATCTTCACCCCCTTCGCCGGAGTTGCTTTTCCCGCCGATACGGTTCATTGCAATGGCCAGCGTCGTATGGGCTTCCCAGGAGATCGACCCGAACGACATAGCTCCCGTAGCAAACCGCTTGAAAATGCTCTCGATGGATTCGACTTCCTCGAGGGGTACGGCCGTTCCTTTCTTGAACTTCAGCAGACCACGCAGCGTAATGGCCTTCTGCGACTGGTCGTCGATGAGCTTCGAATATTTCTTAAACAGAGAGTAGTCGTTTCGCTGGGTCGACTGCTGCAGCAGGTGGATCGTATCAGGGTTGAAAATGTGCTTCTCTCCCCGTTGTTTCCATTGGTAAATACCGCCCACTTCCAGTCGCGGTGCCGAGACGGGCATATCCGGGAAGGCCACACCGTGACGAATCAGAATCTCGCGGGCAATTTCGTCCAGCCCCATGCCGCCAATACGCGATACGGTGCCGGTGAAATAACGGTTCACCACCTCTGAATTCAGACCAAGGCACTCGAAGATCATAGCACCCTGGTACGACTGAAGCGTGGAGATACCCATCTTCGAGAAGATCTTGAGCAGCTCGCCGTTTACTGCTTTTACGTAGTTTTTAAAGAGCTTGTCGAGGTCATAATCGACCTGTAACAGCCCTTTCTCTTTCATATTGGCAATTGTCTCGAAAGCCATGTACGGGTTTACTCCCGACGCGCCGTAGCCAATCAACGTGGCTACATGGTGGGTCTCCCAGACGTCGCCGGCTTCCACCACGATACCAATCTTGCCGCGCAGGCCGCGCTGAATCAGGTAATGGTGAATCGCTGATGTGGAGAGTAGCGAAGGAATGGGGGCGTGGCTGGAGTCGATGGCGCGGTCAGACAGGACCAGAATCGAGTAACCGTCCTGAATGGCATCTTCAGCATAGCGACAGATGCGGTCCAAAGCCCGTTCAAGGGATTTACCGTGGCCATCGGCGGTAAAGAGACAGTTGATCGTTTTCGCCTGAAACTTGGGCCGGTCGATAAATCGTAGTTTGTCGAACTCCTGGGTTGTCAGTACCGGCTGGTCGAGTTCAACCTGCCGACAGTGTTCCGGTGATTCGCTCAGCAGGTTGTAGGTCGCCCCAACGAACGAGATCAGCGACATTATAGCCCGTTCCCGAATGGAGTCGATCGGCGGGTTGGTGACCTGCGCAAACAACTGCTTGAAGTAATGACTAAGGTGCTGGCTTTGCTCCGACAGAACCGCCAGCGGTACATCGGTACCCATAGAACCGAGGGCTTCTTTGCCCGTTTCGACCATGGGGCCGAGAATCATGCGCAGGTCTTCGGAGGTAAAGCCGAACGCCTGCTGCATGCGCATCAGTTTAATAGGATCGTAGTTGCTGTAGGTCCGAATGGGGGCTTCCAGATCCTGAATTTTAATCTTGTTCTCGTTCAGCCAGGTCTGGTAAGGCTTGCGTGAACTGATCTGTTCCTTAATCTCTTCATCGGCAACGATACGGCCCTGCTCCATGTCGACGAGGAACATTTTGCCCGGCTGAAGACGACCCTTCGAAACGACGGTAGCCGGATCGATATCTAGTACGCCCACTTCAGAAGCCATAATGACAATGTCCTGATCGGTTACCCAGAACCGCGACGGACGCAGTCCGTTCCGGTCGAGGGTAGCACCCACTATGCGGCCATCGGTAAATGAAATCGACGCCGGTCCATCCCAGGGCTCGATAAGTGCCGCATGGTATTCGTAGAAAGCCTTCCGAACGGGGTCCATCTGTTCATTACCATCCCAGGCTTCCGGGATCAGCATCATCATGACGTGCGGCAGTGAACGGCCGCTCATAACGAGTAATTCGATGGCGTTATCGAGGTTAGCGGAATCAGACTGCTTCGGATCGCAGATCGGCAACAGCATGTCCATCTCATCCTTGGTGAAGTTCGCTGATTCGAGCAGCCCTTCGGCAGCTTTCATCCAGTTAACGTTACCACGAACGGTGTTGATTTCGCCATTATGGGCAATGTAGCGGAAAGGCTGTGCCAGCTTCCAGGACGGGAAGGTGTTGGTCGAAAACCGGGAATGTACCACTCCCAGCGCAGACACGACATCTTCGTTTTGGAGATCCGGGAAATAGGGCTCCAGCTGAAGGGTTGTCAGCTGCCCTTTGTACGTAATAGTACGGCAGGAGAGCGACGAAAAGTAGAAGGTATCGACACCGGCAATCGTTTCGTTGATGATGCGGGTGCTGTAGTTACGCAGAATGTAAAGTTTACGCTCAAAGTCGTCGGGGTTGGTGATGTCGGCCGGGCGCTTGATAAAGACTTGCTCCATCTGCGGTTCTGCCGAACGCGAACCGCTGCCCAGATCGCTGTTGTTGACGGGTACGACCCGGTAGCAAAGCAGCTCCAGTCCAAGCCGTTTCATCTTCCGGTTCAGTACCGCCCGGCACTCTTCGCGCAGCCATACATCTTTCGGAAAATAAACCATTCCCACGCCATAGTCGAGCGCGGGTGGCAGATGAACGCCCAGTTTACGGGTCTCGTCCAGGAAAAATTCATGCGGGATCTGAATAAGCAGACCCGCCCCGTCGCCGGAATTGGCTTCGGCACCAACGGCACCGCGGTGCTCCATGCGCCGAAGCATCTGGAGCGCATCGGCTACGATCTGGTGAGACTTGCGGCCTTTAATGTGGGCCACGAAGCCGATGCCGCAATTGTCGTGTTCAAACTCGGGGCGGTACAAGCCGGTAGCCGGAGATGCTGACTGCTCAGATCCTTGTTGGAATTGTACGGCGTTGGGTTGGTCAACCTGATCAGACATGGTCGTAACAGTGTTGGGTTGTGCTTTCCGATTTTACCAGCTTATTATGAAAGTGGCAAAAAAAGAACGCGATTTTTAAGAAATTCAAAAATTAAAGGGGCCACAGCGGGTAATCAAATCAGAAGATAAAGGCTGGGCTGACGAGTGTTTGTGACAAAGTCATGCAATATACTACTAAAAAAATTTGGCAAAAACAGACTTCTACAGAATTTAATAATCAAAATTGCTAATTATGATTTTGATTATAATTGTTCTTTGAAAGTGAATATTATGGACATCTGGTTACCATAAATCACACAGTGACACCGTATAGACAGTATTGGCCAACCAAGCATAAACTATCAATATAGTTTACTGAAAACTGACGTTTGGGTCCGAAACAGAACAGCTTTCTGTAAATAAAGCGACTGATTAGGCCATCAGCGGTGTTTCTGGTGGAAATAGACCAGTGGTGTAATGGGTATTAGTAGGAATTGTACAGATGTACGCTTGGGTCGATGAATACCCTTGCCAGTCATCTGACGAACTGTTCCGGACGTTTGTTGCCGCCCCACTGAAGCGGGTAAGAGAGCGGACGATTGTAGAGAATCGCTTTGCTGTGCGTCAAACAGAAAAAGCCACTCCGACGAGTGGCTTTTTCTGTTTTTTTGGTGATCCGGCTGGGATTCGAACCCAGGACCCATACATTAAAAGTGTATTGCTCTACCAGCTGAGCTACCAGATCGTTTCCCCGATTTGGGAATGCAAAAGTACGGTTTCAAATTCAGAATGGCAATAGGTGACTTAAAAAAAAGTTACATGTTGCGTTAATTTTACGGCCTCCACAGCCTCCCGAACGTCGTGGACCCGTAAAATGGAGGCCCCTTTGAGCAAGGCCACTGTATTCAGTACCGTAGTGCCGTTCAGCGCTTCATTGGCTGTGATACCCAGTGTTTTCCAGATGGTTGTCTTGCGGGAAATACCCACCAAGACAGGCTCTTCGAAGAAGTCGAACGCGTCGAGCTTATTGAGTAAATGAAAATTTTGCGCGGGCGTCTTGGCAAAACCGAATCCGGGGTCGATAATGACATCATGAACGCCTGATGTACGTAGAGCGGCCAGTTGACTAGCGAGCTCATCGATTACCTCCGTCACGATGTGATCATAGGTAGCCAGCGACTGCATGGTTTGCGGAGTACCCCGCATATGCATCAGTACATAAGGCACGTTGAGCAGGCTGGCGACCGTTTCAAACATGGCTGGATCGAGGGTGCCGCCCGATACGTCATTGATCAGGCAGGCACCGGCATCGATAGCCTGGCGGGCTACCGATGCCCGAAACGTATCGACCGAAATGAGGGCATCGGGAAACGTTTTCAGGATAGCGTCAATGACCGGCACGACACGGTCGGACTCCTCGCCTGCACTTACTTCGGCGGCACCGGGGCGGGTCGAGTAGCCGCCAATGTCCAGAAACGTTGCCCCATCGGCCAGCATTTTCCGGGCTGTTTCAACAGCCTGCGCCGTGGCAATACGGCTTCCTGAAAAGAACGAATCAGGCGTTATATTGAGAATTCCCATGACCGCAGGGATGGTCAAATCGACCAGCTTTCCCCGGCAATTCAGCGTTTTTTTCGTAACTTTCGACAATTTCAGTTGATTGGTTTGATGTTTGTAGTTTATCATTGACGAACGCAGGCGACGAACTGTACATTCAGGTAGCTCCGCCATCAGGGACGGGCAAAACCGAGCAAACCCACGAAAGCAAGTGTCCCAAACCGAAACCGAATATCGACACATTATCCAGCGCTGCAAGGAGTTATTTCTTAAAAAGAATAAGGACTACGGCACCGCCTGGCGAATTCTGCGATTGCCCAGTATTACCGATCAGATCTTTATTAAAGCCCAGCGCATTCGAACCCTACAGGAAACCGGTGTCAGCCTGGTAGGCGAAGGCATTGAACCCGAGTTCGTCGGGATTATCAATTACTGCGTTATGGCCCTGATTCAGCTACAGTTTCAGTCGGAGCCCGCAGGCGGGGAGGGCACAGCCCGCATGGACATTCCAACCGATGAACTCGAACACCTTTACGACAGCCAGGTGGAGCAGGTGATGCACTTACTTTTTGCCAAGAACCACGACTATGGGGAGGCCTGGCGCGACATGCGCGTTAGTTCCATGACCGATATTGTTCTGATGAAACTGCTGCGCACCAAACAGATCGAGGATAATAAGGGGAATACGCTGGTGTCGGAGGGCGTAGAGGCCAATTATATGGACATGATCAACTACGCTGTTTTCTGTTTAATAAAACTGCAATCGAATTAGACAGGATTACAGGATTTTACCCGTATTCGTCGTTATACTGTTCATGTTGTAATCCGGTTAAACCAATGAATCCAACTGCTGCCCATCCTAAACTAAAAACCGGTACACCACCCATGCTTTGGGCGGCCCGAATAGCCCGCTTTCTGGTGGGTATCGTCTTTATTTTCTCTGGTCTGATCAAACTCAACGATCCTGTTGGGACACAAATCAAGTTTGAGGAATACTTTGAGGTCTTTGCGCTGGACATTCCGCTGCTGCATGATTTTTTTATGGGGCTGGTCCCGTTTACGCTGACGATGTCGGTGCTGTTCTGTGCGGCCGAGATTATTCTTGGCGTGGCACTAATGGTCTCCTACAAGCCTAAAGTCACTACCTGGCTGTTGTTCTTCCTGATTGTGTTCTTTACGTTCCTCACCTTCTATTCCGCGTATTTCAATCGCGTAACCGACTGTGGCTGTTTTGGGGACGCTATCAAACTAAAACCCTGGACCTCGTTCGGGAAGGACGTTGTGCTGACGGTCCTGATCCTGTTCATCATTGGACACCGCAACCGCATCAAACCCCGCAATACCGGCTGGCTCGTTGGTTTGACAGCCGTGTTTACACTGGGGTTGGGTATTTACGCTATCCAGTTTCTGCCACCCCTCGATTTGCTGCCCTACGCCGTTGGAAAGAGCATCCCGGCACAGATGAAACCATCGGAGCCCCTACGGTATAAGTACGTGATGGAGAAAGGGGGCAAGACCCAGACGTTTGAGACATACCCGACCGATACGACGTATAAGTTCAAGGAAATGGTCCTGGTCAACGAGGGCGCCAAACCTAAAATCACGGACTACCGCGTCTGGAATGACAACCTGGAAGGTGATTTTACCCAGCAGACGTTTACCGGTAATAAGCTGTTTGTGATCGTTAAAAGCACGAAGGACATAGATGCGGGCAGTATCCCCGCTATTCGCTCGTTGGTTCGTGGTTTGCAGTCGTCGTCCATAGAAACCTATATCCTCACGTCGGTCAGCGACGACGAAATAAACGCATTCCGCACCCAGTATCAACTCGATATCAAGTATTATAAAGTAGATGCTACCGTACTGAAAACCATTATGCGCTCCAATCCCGGAACATGGTTGATGAAAGAGGGTGTGGTGCTTGGCAAATGGCATTTTAACACCACACCGGATGCGGAGACGGTCAGGAAACTGGTGAATTAGTGATTGAGCGAACGGGTGAAAAATATCTATCTGATTGGCATGCCTTCGTCGGGCAAAAGCACACTGGGGAAGCGTATTGCCGATACTCTCCATTATCGATTTGTCGATACCGACCGGATCATCGTGCGCGAAGAAGGCCGGTCGATCGCCGAGATCTTTGCCAAATCGGGAGAGGACTACTTTCGAGAAGCCGAACGGCGCGTTCTGCGCACCATCCGGCCAGGTAATAGTCTGGTGATTTCAACCGGGGGTGGGATGCCCTGCTTCCATGACAACATGACGTACATTAACGCAACGGGTGTCTCAATTTTTTTGGATGTGCCGGTAGACGTGTTGTACAGTCGGATGCTGGCCCATGCGCAGCATGACCGGCCGTTGTACAGCCACAAAGACCCGGAGTTACTCCGTAGCCTTCAGCAGCGGTACGAAATCCGGTTCCCCTTCTATAGCCAGGCCAATGTGATCGTTCCCGGCGAAACCAGCGAGGATGAGATACTAAGGCGGGTAGGTGAGTGGTTATAAGCTGGTCTGGAAGCAGGAAGGGCAAGCACGAACGTTCGTGTTTGCCCTTCCTGCTTCCAGACCGACGACTTTTAAAAGAACACGCCGAATGATAAGGCAACGTTCGTGTTATTATTCGAGAGTAGGCCCGATCCGTAATCGCGGGGGTCGTTCAAGGTATAAGGCGTATAAGCCGACGTGAATGAGGTAACGGCTCCGGAAACATCGGCAAAGAAGCGCGTATTGCGTACACCAATGCCGGCGCTATAGACCAGCCGCTGGCGGTCGGCCGCAGTCAGGCCATCCAGGTTTTGTTTGTAAGCACTGGGCAGATAAGCAAGACCGGCACGGGCACGGAACAAACCGACCCTAAATTCGCCACCCACCCGAACATTCACCGTATTCTTGTAGGTTTCCTGAATTTCGTTTCTGTTATCGTCCCGGAAGGCCTGATTGTCGGCTGCGTTCTGGCTGTAGCTTGTGTTGACGCGCATACCCGAATACCCGACATACTCGACAGTCCCCGTTAGAAAACCTTTGCTTCCAAACAGATAGGTGAGGCCTCCTGACGCCCGTAATGGGCTGGTAATCCGGAAATCGAAATCGTTGGGATCGACATCGACCTGACGGGAATCAGGAATCAAGAACGAGCCATCATCTCGCGGTATTCCGATCGGATCGATCGCCAGCGACTGGTTGAATGTCTCCTGATAGGATGTAAAAGTGGGTGAGGTAACGGTCACCCCAACCTGTATGTTCTGGTCAGGTTTGTAAATGGCACCAACGGTAAGGCCAACGCCGTTTCCTTTAACGGTATACGAAGATGTCTCGTCGAAACCGCGAAACACCTGCCCGCCCAGATAGGTCTCCGAAAAAATCTGGGTATAATCGAAGCGGGTACGGGTAAAGTTAAGGGTACCGCCAATATAAAGCTTGTCATCCAGGTTACCTGCATAAGACAGGCCCCACTGCGACTGTGCTCCTGTGGACTGGTAGCTGGCCTGCTGAGCGGCCGGTCTGCCCTGGTCGAAACGGGTATAAACAGTTCCATTCTCCTGCGTGGGATTGACAAGGAATAGCTGATAAGCAGCAGCTTCCAGGCTACCGGCAGTGCCTACTACCTGATTCCCGGTAGGGGGTGTATAGTCCTGATCCAGTTGCCCTGATGGGACATTGAAACTGTTTACATTGGCTACGTAGCTATCGGCCAGGGAGCTACGGTTATTTGTCCCACGCAGGATAAACTGGTTGGAGAAGTTAGCCTGTTGAGAATACGTAATGCCAAACGTTGTTCGGCGTACGCGCGTGCTGTTGCGTGGATTGCCCGCAAAGATGAGCGAAGCCTGCCCAATACTTCCTTGTGTTTTGTTCGCACTCGTTGTCTGGCCCAGGAAGTTGGCGCTTACATCGGTGATCCGAAAGGACGGAGTGATACTGAGTTCCGACCGGTTATAAAAGCCCAACCCCGCCGGGTTACCGAAGGCGTTGCTGGCATCACCTCCCAGCGCGGCATGATTTCCGCCCAGACCTTGAAAGCGGGCTGTCCCATTGGTCGTTTGATCGGCGTAACGGAAGGCATCACCGGCGTACTGTCCGTAACTAACCACAGCTGTCATCAGCAGGCCTGTGGTTAAAAGTATGCATTTGTTCATTGAGAAAATATGAAGTAAAGGGTGCGTCGTATGGGTAAGACAGGATCGGTGGCAAACCGTTTAAATACACCTACTCACTAAAACGAAAAATCCCGCCGATTGTCATTATCGGCGGGATTTTATTTCGTTAACCAGTGTGTCGGCTGTTACCGTGGACCACGCGAGCCACCCCGGCTACCGCCACCACCACCCGAAGAGGGAGCGCTGGCTGCTGGCGCACTGTAGCTCGGCGATGGGGCACTGTAGCTACCCCGGCTCTGACTCTGGCTCTGACTTTGGTAAGAAGGCTGCTGATAGGTAGACTGCGACTGCCGTTGATAACTTGGCTGGCTGTAGCTACCCCGCGACCCGCTGTTCACGTCGGTAGGTGTATAGCTGCTACCCCGGCTGTTCTGACGGGGACGAGCGTAGTAATCACTGCTGGAACCGCTGCTATACGAAGGGGCCGTCGTTGTGCTGGTGCTGCCCGAACGGCCGCTGCTGCTGGCTCCGTTGTCATAATAGTACGTACCACGGCTATTTTGACGCGGTGCTGCGTAATACCCATTGTTTGAACCTCTAGTCGCATTGGCTGTCGACGCGTTCCCCGAACTGTTTCGTGGAGAGTAGTACGTATTCGTACTGCCATCTGATCGGCGACCACCACTGTTGTTGACCGACCGTGGTGTGTTGACGAACGAGTCATTATAACGACTTGACGAGCGATCATACCGGGGACCATACGTCCGGTTGTTCCGGTAAGGATCAGCACCTGATACGATGACATTGTTTACGATTGCAGGCCGACCAAAGCCACCACCGTAATAACCACCGCCGTAAAACGGTGAGTAAAACGAGTTGAAGCCGCCACCGTAGTAAGAAGAGTAGAACGGATCGTAAAATCCACCGCCGTACCCATACCCGCCGTACCCGCCAAATCCACCGTAAGCCAGTGAGTTGCCGTAGAAGGGCGAGTAGAAAGGACTGCCGAAGCCCATACCGAAACTGTTAAACCCACCAAATGCACCCATACCTAAGCCTAGGCCCAATCCGTTGTAAAAGCCGGTATTATTAAAGCCCCAGCGGTTCCAGCTATAAGCCGACGTGCTGGCTGCATTATAGCCGTTTGCGAAGCCGGAGTTGTAGCTGTCCTGATCGTTCCAGCCCGGATCGGGCGACAGGCCCCGGTTGAGTTTGCGGGCGCTCAGGTCTGCATAGTATTCGTCAGTATTGGCGCTGTTACCCTCCTGATCATCTGTAAATTCAGGGTTGTCGTTCAGGGCCGACCGCTGCCGGTCCAGCCGTTGCTGCTGACGGCTGGGTCGCTGTGCTACTGAAGGGGCATCCGACGAGTTGCTGGCATACACTGACGCGGTCGCAGAGTTACCATACAAATCGTCTACTTCGCCGACGTTCTGCGCGGTCTGGCGGCTGGAGGAGCAACTCCAGAACCCCATGAGCGCGGCCAGCGTCAGGTAGCGATATAAACGTTGCGTTTTCATTTGGCAAGGGAATTTTATCGTGAATTCTGTGATATGTACCGTCTCATGTACATAAACACAAGTCGGGGGCGATTGATTACAAAAATAGGATAAAAACCTATCTTTGCAACTTTTCACTTATTAGATTCTAATTAGAATCGAATGGTTTAATCCGATACAAAAAATAGTGTCATCAATTCGTATTGGTGGCTAAAAAGCATGGCAAAAGCACTTCCGTCCCGTAGTGAAAACTACTCCGAGTGGTATAACGAATTAGTCAAAAGAGCCGATCTGGCCGAAAACTCAGCGGTGCGCGGTTGCATGGTCATTAAACCATATGGGTTTGCCATTTGGGAGAAAATGCAGCGGGCGCTGGATGATATGTTCAAGGAGACGGGCCACCAGAACGCCTATTTCCCGCTGTTTATCCCTAAATCCTTCCTGAGCAAGGAAGCCTCTCATGTCGAAGGCTTCGCCAAAGAGTGCGCCGTGGTAACCCATTACCGGCTCAAAAATGCTGAAGACGGTTCAGGCGTTATTGTCGATCCGGATGCCAAGCTTGAGGAAGAACTCATTGTACGGCCAACGTCCGAGACGGTGATCTGGAGTACCTACAAGAACTGGATTCAGTCGTACCGGGATCTGCCACTGCTGATTAACCAGTGGGCAAACGTAGTGCGCTGGGAGATGCGTACCCGGATTTTCCTGCGTACCGCCGAGTTCCTCTGGCAGGAAGGACATACGGCCCACGCCACAAAAGACGAAGCGGAAGCCGAAACCCGCCAGATGCTCGACATCTACGCCACCTTCGCCGAGGAGTGGATGGCTATGCCTGTTATTAAAGGCACCAAAACCGCTAACGAACGTTTTGCCGGTGCCGACGATACGCTGTGTATCGAAGCCATGATGCAGGACGGCAAAGCGCTACAGGCCGGTACGTCGCACTTTCTGGGGCAGAATTTTGCCAAAGCGTTCGATGTGCAGTTCCTGAATAAGCAGAACACATTGGACTATGTCTGGGGAACGTCCTGGGGGGTGTCGACACGGCTCATGGGCGCGCTCATTATGGCTCACTCCGACGACGATGGCCTGGTGTTGCCCCCTAAACTGGCTCCAATCCAAGTCGTAATCGTGCCCATATACCGGACAGATGAGCAGCTGGAGGCTATAACGGCGAAAATAAAGCCGCTCGTAGCCGAGTTGCGCAAAGCGGGAGTCTCGGTGAAATATGACGATTCCGATGCCAATAAACCCGGCTGGAAGTTTGCCGAATATGAACTGCGGGGCGTTCCTGTCCGGCTGGCGATGGGTGGGCGTGATCTGGAAAATGGGACTGTCGAAATTGCCCGGCGCGACCTGAAAACCAAGGAAATCGTACCGTTCGATGGACTCACCGAGCACATCAAAACATTGCTGGATTCTATTCAGCAGACCATCTACGACCGGGCACACGCGTTCCGGCAGGCTAATACCTTCCGTATCGATACATTCGAACAGTTTCAGGAGCAGCTTGACAAGGGAGGATTCCTGCTGGCGCACTGGGATGGCACATCAGAAACAGAGGAAGCCATCAAAGAAGCTACCAAAGCTACCATCCGGTGCATTCCCCTGGACCAGGAAGCCGAAGAAGGAAGCTGTGTCTATTCGGGCAAACCATCGGCCGGACGCGTCATTTTTGCCCGGGCGTACTAGTCCATGTCAATCGTTTCGGATAAGCATCAGGCCGGTGGATAACTCCACTGGCCTGATGCTTATTTTTAGGGGGTGTCTCCTGCGCCGGTAGGTTACCGACCAGACCAGAATTTCTATGCCAGTCAGGTACAGCGCCAGCGCGGCCACCGGTTTTCTGATCTATCCCGGCGCGCTGGTCGATCCATGTGTCTGGGCGGGGCCGCTGACCGGTGGCAACTACGCTCGGGTTGGCTGCAATCTGACCCTTCTATTGGTGCTGGGGGTGCAGTAGCAGCGCCCTCGCTAAACAAAACCGCTTCGTGCAGGTGTTCTAATAGTACAATGTTCACTCCGACGCTATGACAACGAAAACACCCGTTATTACCACCGACCTTATCGCATCGGCACTTACCTACGAACAGTACTTTCAACTATCCACCAACCGCTTCGCACAGAACCTGAGTACGTCTGACGATCCTGCTTATAATACGCCCGAGATTCTCGGCTATGTAAAACTGAACTTGCACCGAATGAGCCGTTTACATAAACTGACGGCTGTTATCTCTGAACTGAAAACAGAGGTAGCGCAGCTGTCGGAGCGATGGACATGGCTGGTACTGACCGAATCGTGGTGTGGCGATGCCGCCCAGATTGTGCCCGTTCTGGACCGTATTGCCGAAGAATCGCCCGTTATCGACATCCGGTTTCTGCTGCGCGATCAGCATCCGGCGGTGATGGATGCGTACCGGACCAATGGGGGAAAATCGATTCCCAAGTTAATTTGTTTACGGACGCATGATCTGACGGAGATAGGCACATGGGGGCCCCGCCCTACAGGGCTGCAGCTGTTGATGAATGACTGGCGACTGGAGAAATTAACCCTCGAAGATACCGTTGAACGCGCCCAGCGCTGGTATAATGATGACCGCACACAGGCTACACAGCATGAACTTTTGAGCCTGGTACGGAGTTGGTCAAAAGTTAGCGTATAGTCAAGGCCCTTGCCGGAAGTTCCGGTACTTTTGTGGCAGCGTTTACCAAACCAATAGCATTATGGCACAAGCAAAATCCGGCGACACCGTTCAGGTGCATTACACCGGCACCCTGAGCGACGGAACCGTATTTGATTCCTCGGCTGGTCGCACTCCTCTAGAATTTACCGTTGGCAGCGGTCAGGTTATTAAAGGCTTTGACGAAGGTGTTGCCGGCATGAATCAGGGTGAAAAGAAAACCATCAATATTCCCGTTGAAGACGCTTACGGTCCGGCCAATGAAGAGATGATCTTCACCCTTAACCGCACTGATATTCCCACCGATATTCCACTTGAGATGGGAATGACTCTCAACATGCACGAAGACGGTAACCCCCGGCCAATTCCGGTTATCGTTCGTGACCTGACAGAAACAAACGTAACCCTCGATGCCAACCATCCACTGGCTGGGCAGGATCTGGTGTTTGAAGTTGAACTTGTTGGTGTTAAATCACCTTCCGGACTGATACTGTAATAAAGGAGGAGGGAGAAAAGGGAGGAGGGGGACGAAAGGGAGTAAAGGGAAATAGCGGGTCTGTAAATGGCCGCGAAATTATCCCCTTCTTCCCTCTCGTCCCCCTCCTCCCTTTACTCCCTCTTTTATTTCATTCTTCCACCACCAATAAATTTCCTAGCTCCCGCAGGGCAGTCTGTATGCCACGCAGGTTAGCGCGGGCCACGTAGGACGCCAGCGCAACCGTTATTGCCCCAACGTTGAGCGCCACCGTCAGGTTACGTATGTGTTTCAAATTGTCTTCCGCCTTGTAGAGAGCCTGTACGATGTAGGCTGTCATCTCAGCCGTATTGTTGAACGCTGGCCGTACGACCAATGCCTGTAGATCCTGCGCCCGGTTGAGCAGACTGTTCTGGTACGCATTCAGGTCCAGTTGTTGCTCATGCGAAAATTCTGACCAGCGTCTCGTTTGAAACTCATTCAGGGCGCGGGCCATCGATTGATAACCGGTAGCAATCACGGTAACTTGTTCAGGGGTAAAATCTTCCATAAACAGCGTCAGTTGCTCCAGATCGCTCTGGATTGAGGTAAGGTGGGAGCAGAGCTAGTGCCGGAACTTCACGTCGCTTCTGGGTAGCGGAAGATAGGAGATGAGCCAATGATTGTCACCGTTTAGGGGTAACTTCTGTACGAACGGTCAAAAATTGAAACCGTACAGGCTATTATCCAGTTAAATTCTCATGAATTTATCGCCAGTCAATGTTGGGTATGCTTGTATTAACCTAAGTCTACAGGTTGATAAAGTTATGACAAATCGAGGAATGATCAGGAAAACATTCGTCGAGAAAGGAATTGCATATGCGTCAGAACTGGCGTTGAAAAATGTGCAGGATTTGCTGAAGATCGTGGACTGGAATCTGGCTCATGGATTTGGCCTGTTCCGTATCTCATCAGACTTGTTTCCGTGGGCCTCGGAGTACCTGCTTGCCAGCTTGCCTGACTATACCGAGATTCGGGCCACACTCGAAGAGATTGGTGCCCGGCCCATCCGCCTGACAATGCATCCCGGTCCCTTCAATCATCTGGCCGGACAAGGTAAGGTACTCGATAATACCATCGTTGACCTCGAGTACCAGTCGGAAGTGTTCGACCTGATGGGGCTGAAACCGTCCCACTGGAATAAAATCAATATCCATGCAGGTGGCACTTACGGCGATAAATCAGGGACGCTGGCCCGATTCTGTCAGAACTTTATGCGACTTTCCGAAAATCTTCGCGCCCGGCTTACGGTCGAGAACGACGACCGGGTTAGCCTGTATGGTGTGGCCGATCTGGTGCCTGTATATGAAACGATTGGGACGCCCGTTGTTTTCGATTATTTCCACCACGCGCTGAATCCCGGAGAGCTGACTCAGGAAGAAGCTTTTCTGATGGCCTACAATACGTGGGATGTTCGGCCTGTATTCCACTATTCAGATTCGAGACAGGAGCGGGAAGACCCCAAAGCAAGGCGCGAAGCGCATGCCGACTGGCTATACTCGCCGGTCAATACCTACGGCAGAGACGTGGACATCGTCTTTGAATCCAAAATGAAAGAGTTATCGATATTACGACTGCGGGGTGAAGAGCCAGCCATGAACCCCAAACTGGCGAAGTTGATGAACCAGCAAAAAAAACAGGACCCCGAAGTTCCCCCGGCAGAAATAACTTGTCCCTAATCCCCGGCTCCTTTTGGTACGGAGTACCGCCCCATAAGAGTTAGAGTCTGCTTACCCAATCAAACGCCCCAACAGCTAGAGTAGCCGTTGGGGCGTTTGATTGGGTAAGCATCCCGACCTGTCCGAGAGGTTGGTCTGCTAGGGGATGTGTTTAGCGACGAACGTCAATACGGGATGAGAAATGCTTCTGATCCGGTCCAACAACGAAGGTATAAGCACCTTCTGGCAGCGTCGACAGGTCGAACCGGCGTTTGGTACCGGTAAGTTTGTCGGCATGTACCAACACATTTTGCGCGTCGTAGATGGCTACGCTGGCGTCGGTGATATTGACGGCAGGCATGGTCACTTCGATCTTGTTTTTCTCGTAGGTGGTGATCGTTGGCTGCATTACCTGCTGTAGATTGCGGGAATCTACTACCAGGGAATTGCCCCGAATGATTACGCCCTGCGACATCCACCAGGCATTGTTGCCCGCCGTGATGTAATACTGACCATCTGGCAGATTCTTGAGGTTGAATGACTGCTGACCCGATTTGTTCCGGGTGGCAACGCCCTTGTAGAGCACCGTACCGTCAACATCAATGATAGCTACGTCGACAGCTGAATTTGCCTTGGCATTGTCTGTCGGGATATATAGGCGAACTTTCTTGTTCTCGGACTTCTCGATTTTCACCCCATTAGCTCCCGAACCATTGTCGGCTTTGGCACCTCCCGTGCCGGCCAGACTCCATACTGATAATAGTACAGCGATTGATAAACGAAACTTTTTCATCAGGTTGTATTTTGGTGGTTTGACCGTGACAAAGGTGGGGCAACCCAAGTCCTTAATGCAAGTGGTCAACTGCTGAAAACCAGCCTTTTAGCAAAAGTTCGTCTAAAAAGACAATTCAGTATTAGGATAATAGGATGATTATTGGAAAAGTACAATAAGTCCCTATTTGTGGCGCATCGGTTGTATTATTTTAATAATCCAAAATCTTAGCACTATGAACGTATGATCCGCTATTTTTCATCGGTAAAGTACAATTTGCTTCTTTTTGCCCAATTTGTCAATTCTGTGTTTTGTCTTACAAACTGCCCTGATCCCGATTAATTTAATCGCAATTATAGGGCTACATCAGGATATCATTTACTGATTGTACACGTTTGGGAAGTTCCGTTTCGCCCAGCATATCGCGCAGGTCGATTTCGATGTTGCGGCAAATGGCCGTCATCGGAACATCATTGATACTGTTTTCGAATGGATTTTCGCTTGTGTCGCCCACAATTTCCATTGTGTTGAAGACCCAGGCAATAACCGTGAAGAAGGGAACGGTTAGCCAGACATGCCAGGCGCTGGTCTTGGCCATCTCGGTCAGGAGGCCGAACGGAAGTACGGCGATAAAAAGCCAGACAAACACGTAGCTGAAAAAGGCATACTGACGGGGAAAAGGAAAGGACTTGATGCGTTCGCAGCCGCCCTGCTGCGTATAAAATTCAACCAGCATGCGTTCCATGTCGACATAGTAGTAGTCCGACAAGTAGCCGGCATCACGCAGTTGTCGGAGTTGTGCCGACTGCTGGCGCATCAACACGGTAGCCGGATTGGGGTGCCTGATGAGTTGCTCGATTTCGCTGGCCGGCAAAAAGCGGCTTAGTTCTTTATCCAGGCTACACTGCCGAAATTCCTTGATCCGTTCAACGACTTCATGAGCGGGGTCGCGGTGTAGCTCCCAAACGGGTTTTTGCCGAAGTTGCACCCGGAGAGCCGTCAGGAAAGCCAGATGGCGGTAGATCAATTCCCGATGAACGGTTTGTAAACCCGTACGGTGAGCCGGGTCGCTGGTTTCCCGGTCAGCGAGGTAGTCCAGGACCATGATACCCCACGAACGGCTGGCGTTGGTGAGGCTACCCCAGATTCGGCGGGCTTCCCACAGGCGATCATACGACGAGTTACTTTTAAAGCCGACATAAAAGGCAACGGCTGTTCCGATGGTGGCAACGGGAACAAACGGGATGGCCAGAAACGTCCATCCCGCCAATGAGTATAGAGAGCATAGTACCGTGGAGTAGGCCAGAAAAAGCAGGACAGACCGCCGGGCAAAGGGGAATACTAGGTAAAAGGGAACACGTTTAGTCGTAAACATAGGGATGGGAGATTGAGTCAGGACGCACCAATACGGGCAATGCACGCCCTAAATTAGTGGAATAGTTGGCAGGCGACTCCACTATCATCAGGCCGATAAAGTGGTATTCATAAACCAAACCCTCCTTAAAGTGCTTACCTCTACTAAACTGCTTTTTATATGGAGACTGTACTGAAAGGACAAATCGCCCTTATCACCGGGGCCAGCAGCGGTATTGGCACAGGCATCGCCAAGTCGATGGCGCAGGCCGGTGCCACTGTGGTGATCAATCACTCCTCTGCGAAGTCGAAGGAGGCCGCCGAGGCTATATTGAAAGAAATTACGGACGAGGGTGGCACGGGAATGATCGCTCAATGTGATGTCAGCAACGAGGATGAAGTCATCAGGATGTTTGCCGATGTAGTAGCCGCTTATGGGACAGTCGATATTCTGGTCAATAACGCCGGGCTTCAAAAGGATGCTAAATTTCACGAAATGACCCTCGCTGAGTGGAATACCGTGATCGGCATCAACCTGACGGGGCAGTTCCTGTGTGCGCGCGAAGCCATTCGCGAGTTTCTGCGCCGGGGCCCTCGCCCGGAGGTATCGGCAGCTACGGGTAAAATCATCTGCATGAGTTCGGTTCATGAAGTCATACCCTGGGCGGGTCACATCAACTATGCAGCCTCGAAGGGGGCCATTAAGATGCTTATGCAGTCACTGGCGCAGGAATATGGCGACCGTCAGATTCGCGTAAACAGTATTTGCCCCGGCGCTATCCAGACGCCCATTAACCGGCCCGCCTGGGACACGCCACAAGCCCTCAACAGCCTCATGTCGCTGATTCCTTACAACCGCATTGGTCAACCGAAAGATGTAGGTAACCTGGCTGTGTTCCTGGCATCCGATCTATCCGACTATATTACTGGAGCCAGTATCTTTATCGATGGCGGCATGACCGTGCTCGAATCATTTGTGGACGGCGGCTAGTTCGGGTACCGCTGATGAGGGAGGAGGCCGCATCAGAAACACAGGCGACCAGTGCGCGTAGGAAAACGTTCGTAAATTAGTAATCCGGTTTTATGCCATCCCAGCCATGACCATTGAACAACAGCGCCTTGACGATCCCGCGTGGCGACAGTGGGGGCCGTATGTCTCCGACCGCCAGTGGGGTACCGTCCGGGAGGATTACAGCGCCAATGGTGACGCCTGGAACTTCACGACCCACGACATGGCCCGTAGCTATACCTACCGATGGGGTGAAGAGGGGATAGCCGGCTTCTGCGATGATAGTCAGCAGCTGTGTCTGGGTCTGGCGCTCTGGAATGGGCAGGACCCTATTTTAAAAGAACGTTATTTTGGGCTTACCAACGGAGAGGGCAATCATGGGGAGGATGTCAAGGAACTCTATTATTACCTGGACGCAGCCCCATCTCATGCTTACCAGCGGATGTTGTACAAGTATCCGCATACGGCTTACCCCTATGAACAACTGCTGGCCGAAAACCGGCAGCGGGGCCGGTTGGACCCTGAGTTCGAATTGCTCGATACCGGTATCTTTGACGACGATCGCTATTTTGACGTGTTCGTGGCGTATGCAAAGGCGGGGCCACAGGATATTCTGATGACGGTTACGGTCCATAACCGGGCCCGACCGGAGCAGGGAACGGAGCCGGCTGTGTTGCACCTGCTGCCAACACTCTGGTTTCGAAACACATGGCACTGGGGCGACGATTCGGATGGCGTACCCCGGCTGCGGCCTGCCCTTGTATTACAGCCAGACGGTACCGTCATCGCCGAAGGCTCTGCGCTGGGTCAGTATATATGTTATGCCGACGGGCATCCAACCTGGCTTTTCTGCGAAAACGAAACCAATACCGCCCGGCTCTACAACAACCACGCAGGAACCCGCTATCCCAAGGATGGCATCAATGATTACGTCCTGCACGGGACGGACACCGTCAACCCGAGCACCATGGGTACTAAATCGGCCGCTCAGTATAGCCTCACGCTGGATGCGGGCGAGTCGGCCACGGTGCGGCTGAGGCTTACGCATGCCGGGACATACGTAGCCGGTAATGAGAAACCGTTTGCTGATTTTGACAGCATCGTTGCCCGGCGTAAAGCCGAAGCCGATGCCTTTTACGCGCATATACAGCCCGCCGATGCTACCGCCGATGAGAAACGCGTACAGCGGCAGGCTTTTGCGGGCATGCTCTGGAGCAAACAGTATTATTACTACGATGTGTCGCGGTGGCTGGGTGGTGATGCCAATGGTCCGCCACCACCCCAGGAACGCATTCATGGCCGCAACCGGACGTGGCTTCAACTGATCAACGCGGGCGTCGTGTCGATGCCCGATAAATGGGAGTATCCGTGGTATGCCGCCTGGGACTGGGCCTTTCACTGTGTGACGCTCGCCGTCATCGACCCTCGCTTTGCCGAACAGCAACTGATGCTGTTAACCAACGAGTGGTACATGCACCCCAACGGGCAGTTGCCCGCTTACGAATGGAATTTCTCGGATGTGAATCCACCGGTGCAGGCCTGGGCAGCCTGGCGTATGTATCAGATGGACTGTGCCTGCAAGCCGGCAGGCGAAGAGGATCTGACATTTTTACGGGGCGTCTTCCACAAGTTGATGCTCAACTTCACCTGGTGGGTCAATCGCAAAGACGAGTCGGGAAATAATATCTTCGAAGGCGGTTTTCTCGGCCTCGACAACATCGGCGTGTTTGACCGGAACGCGATACTTCCCGGCGGAAGCCACCTCGAACAGGCCGATGGAACTAGCTGGATGGCGATGTATTCGCTAAACATGATGCGTATTGCGCTGGAACTAGCCGCCCACGATGCGGTGTACGACGAACTGGCCACCAAATTTTTTGACCATTTTCTTTACATCGCCGGGGCCATCACCAGCATAGGCGATGTTAACCGGGGTTTGTGGGACGAAACCGACGGCTTCTTTTATGACCAGATCCGGATGTCGGATGGGGGCGTGAAGCGGATGCGTGTCCGGACGATGGTAGGGCTGATTCCTATGTTTGCCGTTGAGGTACTGGATGATAAACTGCTTCAAAGTCGGCCTGCCTTTGTCGAGCGCATGGTTTGGTTCCAGGGCCACCGCCCCGACCTCTACAACCAGGTGTCGCGCTATACCGAAGCGGGCATGAACGAAAAACGGCTGCTGAGCCTGCTGCGGGGCTTCCGGCTTAAATCGCTTTTGTCCAAAATACTCGATGAAACTGAATTCCTGAGCCCACACGGCGTACGGGGCGTGTCGAAAATTTACCGCGACCAGCCGTACGAATTTACGCTGGATCACACAACGTTTCGGCTTGCCTACACGCCTGCCGAAAGTGATAGCGGCATGTTTGGTGGTAACAGTAACTGGCGGGGCCCTGTCTGGATGCCTGTAAACTACCTGCTCATTGAGAGCCTGGAGCGATTTTACGATTACTTCGGTGATGGGTTCACCATTGAATACCCGGTCGGGTCAGGCCATCAAATCACCCTGAAAGCCGCTGCAGCCGAACTCGCGGACCGGCTCATCCGTCTGTTTACAACTGACGAGACTGGTCACCGGCCTGCTTTTGGCGCTCATCCTAAATACAGGGACCCTCACTTTCGGGATCACGTTCTGTTCTATGAATATTTTGACGGCGACAATGGTCGGGGCGTTGGAGCTAGTCACCAAACGGGCTGGACAGGCCTAGTGGCAGAGTTGATCAATCGGAAATACGGGAGTCTGAAGGGGTAAGATGCCCAGGGACGTTTGACTAAAATGGTCGATCTGATAACAACAACCTGTAGACAACAGTAGTACTGGGTGAGCTTCATCACCAAATGCATGCAGGAAGAAATTCAACAAACTAGTATAGGAACCGGATTTGTTCGAGTCGTAGGGGCTCGCGAAAACAACCTCAAAAACGTTTCGCTTACAATCCCGCGGGATGCGCTGGTTGTTTTTACCGGTGTTTCCGGGTCTGGTAAATCGTCGTTAGCTTTTGGCACGCTATACGCCGAAGCCCAGCGCCGTTATCTGGAATCGGTGTCGCCCTACGCCCGGCGGCTGTTCAATCAAATGGCCGTTCCCGAAGTCGACGAAATAGACGGGTTGCCGCCTGCGGTAGCCCTGCAACAACAACGGGGGGCGTCCACCTCCCGTTCGTCGGTGGGGAGTGTGACCACCGTGTCCAATCTGCTTCGCATGTTATTCTCCCGGGCCGGAGACTACCCCAACGGGCAGTCGATCCTATACGCGGAGTCTTTCTCGCCCAACACGCCCGAGGGGGCCTGTCCGCAATGTCATGGTCTGGGCCGGGTTTATGAAGTGACCGAGCAGTCGATGGTACCCGACGATTCGCTTACAATTCGTGAACGCGCCATTGCTGCCTGGCCAACGGCCTGGCACGGGCAGAATTTGCGGGAGATACTGATCACACTTGGATACGATATCGACATTCCCTGGCGCGATATGTCCAAAAAAGACCGTGACTGGATTCTGTTCACCGAGGAGCAGCCTGTAGTGCCCGTCTATTCAGGATGGGAACGCGAAGACGTTCAAAAAGCGATCAGGCGAAAGCTCACGCCCAGCTATATGGGTACGTTCACGGGTGTTCGTAAATACGTGCGGCAAACGTTTGCCAACACCACGAGTCTGTTGATGAAAAAACGGGTCTCGCAGTACATGCTCAGTACCGAATGTTCGCTGTGTCAGGGTAAACGGCTTCGTCGGGAGTCGCTCGCTGTCACCTTTGCCGGCTATGACATCACCGAAATATCCCGTATCGCGCTGGATGAACTGGCAACGATCATGCGCCCTTACGTTGACCCCGCTACAGGTAAACAAACGAAACTAGCGAAGGAACACCCGGAGAAGGCGATGGTGGTACAGCGCATAGCTGCCGACCTGGTTGCCCGGCTGGACGTGATGATCGACCTGGGTCTGAGTTACCTGTCGCTGGAGCGAAGTACGCCCACACTTTCACCCGGTGAGCACCAGCGACTGCGGCTGGCGACGCAGGTCCGGTCGAATTTATTTGGCGTCGTCTACGTCCTGGACGAGCCATCGGCCGGACTGCACCCTGCCGATACGGAGGCTCTCCTGCGGGCGCTCAACCGGCTGAAAGCATCCGGCAATTCATTGTTTGTGGTCGAACACGATCTTGATGTTATACGTCAGGCCGACTGGATTGTCGATGTAGGTCCGGCAGCTGGCGAACAGGGTGGTCATATCCTCTACAGTGGGCCACCCGATGGTCTGGAAGGCATTGCTGCATCGAAGACCCGGCAATATCTGTTCGGTGACCTTACTTTCCGGAGCCCCGAGCCGCGAACGAACAAGGGGTGGCTGCGGCTGGTTGATGTAACCCGCAACAATTTGAATGGATTAACGGTCGATTTTCCTTTGGGAGTTCTGACAACCGTGACGGGCGTTTCCGGTTCTGGCAAATCGAGTTTGGTCAGTCAGGTGCTGGTCGAACTCGTAGCCGAAGCCCTGGGTAGTACGCTGCCCGACGAGGACGAAACCGACCCGTTGCAGGATGCCGGACCTGTCACGCTGGGGGGAAGTATCCTATCGGGCATGGAACAGATCAAACGCCTGGTGCAGGTCGACCAGAAACCCATCGGGCGAACGCCACGCTCCAATCTGGCTACCTATACCGGACTCTTCGATCATGTCCGGAAGCTTTTTGCGGCTACCAAAATGGCTAGGGCCCGCCGGTACGATGCCGGACGGTTCTCGTTCAATGTGGCCAAGGGCCGTTGTGAAAAATGCCAGGGCGAGGGCTTCGTCATGGTCGAACTGCTTTTCCTGCCCAGTGTTTACACGCCCTGCCCGGTATGCCAGGGAGCCCGCTACAATGCCAAAACGCTGGAAATAACCTACCGGGACAAAAATATTGCGGAGGTGCTGGCCCTGACCGTCGATGAAGCGTTTGACTTTTTCGACGAGGAAACAGCCGTACGTCGAACGTTAACGGTGCTTCGGGAAGTAGGTCTGGGTTATCTGCGACTTGGACAACCCGCAACCGAGCTTTCCGGCGGAGAGGCACAGCGGATAAAACTGGCTACCGAACTACAACGGGTTGGTCATGGCAATACCCTGTATATCCTCGATGAACCCACGACAGGACTGCACCCTTCCGACGTAGAAAAACTGACTGCCCAGCTGGAGGGGCTGGTTGGCGCGGGGAACACGGTCATCGTCGTGGAACACGACATGCGGGTGGTAGCCGGTAGCGCTTGGGTGATCGATATCGGGCCCGGTGCAGGCGAAGCTGGTGGCCGGGTGGTGGCCGCTGGTTTACCGGCAGCGGTGGCTACGAACACAAAAAGCAAAACCGCCCCCTATCTGAAACGATTTCTCGGGTAGCTATACGGGACGGTTTGGCTCAGTGTTTTTCCATGATCGCTTCCAGCTCGCTCACTTCCACCAGCCCATCGGCATTCACGGCGGTTAGCTGCACCGGCATCATTTCATTGATAAGAAGTGGGTCGTATTTGGCTACCACCCGAACGTAGTTTTCCGTAAACCCCTGCATCAGTCCATCGGTAATGTCTTCTTCGAACAACACCGTAGCGTCCCGCCCGATCTGTGAGTCGTAAAACGCACGGCGTTTCTTATCAGACAGTATATGAAGCATCTTCGACCGTTCGGCCCGGACGTGGCCCGGAACGGTAGGTTTGATGCTGATGGCCGTGGTGTTGGGCCGTTCTGAATACGTAAATACGTGCAGGTAGGAGATAGGCAGTTCGTTCAGAAAGGCATACGTTTCCAGAAACGCGTCGTCGGTTTCGCCGGGGTGACCTACAATTACGTCGACTCCAATGCAGGCATGGGGCATGAGTTCCTTTATTTTGGCAACCCGCTCAGCATATAGTTCGCGCTTGTAGCGACGGCGCATCAGGCCAAGCACGTTGTTGGACCCCGACTGAAGTGGCACGTGAAAGTGAGGCACAAATCGCTTCGACCCGGCTACAAAGGCAATGATCTCATCGGTCAGCAGGTTGGGCTCTATACTCGAGATACGGAACCGTTCGATGCCCTCTACGTCGTCCAGTGCCCGAACCAGATCGAAAAACGTTTCGGTACGCTGCCCGTCGGAACCGATGGCGCTGTTCAGACCAAAATCGCCGATGTTAACGCCCGTCAGCACAATTTCCTTGACCGACCGACCCGCAATGTCGCGGGCGGCCTGCACCACGTTCGATACCGTGTCGGACCGGCTCTTGCCACGGGCAAGCGGAATCGTGCAGTAGGCGCAGGGGTAATCGCAACCATCCTGTACTTTCAGGAAGGTGCGCGTCCGGTCGTTGAGCGAATAGGACGCGTGATACGCTATGGCCTCGCTGATAGGTGAATTGTAGACAATGGCTGGCTGTCCGACAGCCGTTTTCTGAAACGTACCAATCAACTCATGAAGGCGGAACTTCTCCGCTGCCCCTAGGACGACATCTACCCCCGGAATCTCCGAAATCTCTTTCGGTTTCAACTGGGCATAACAACCCAGAATAGCCACGAAGCCATCGGGATTTATCTTCTGCGCTTCACGAACGATCTTCCGGCATTTTTTGTCGGCATTGTCGGTAACCGAGCAGGTATTAATGATAAAAACGTCGGGTTGCTGGTTGAACTCCACCCGTTCATGGCCCTGCTCCTCCAGCAAACGGGCCAGGGTCGAGGTTTCGGAGAAATTCAGTTTGCAGCCGAGCGTATAAAAGGCAACTTTTTTCACGGTGATCGATCTATCTGCCAAAATTACAAAAAAACGGCCGGGCGGGTTCCGAAAGAGGAGAATGCAGATTTTACGGATCAGCACCGATCACTACTTTCGGTGGGCGCTCAGGTTGATTTACAGTTGATCTAATTCGCTGACGCTACAAAAAAAGACCGATACGGGTTTTATAACCCGTATCGGTCCGAACTACTGCAAACCTAACGTATTATCGAATTTCCATCTCGAAGGGTAACCGGGCCTGAACCCCGTTCAGGGTTTTCAGTTTTTTGAGGTACGTAACGTAAGGAGCCAGTTCGCCAAGCTGTGCCTGGATCTTCGACTCTTCGTTATCATTGAACGAACTCATCAGTTGCTCAAAAAACTCCTTCTTCCGGGGCTGGTATTTTAACTTGTAATCGCCTGTTTTCAATTTCGCTGACTGGGCTGCCAGCTTGATGGCATCGTCCAGGCCGCCCAGTTGATCGACAAGGCCAATGGCTTTGCCCTGGGTTCCGGTCCAGACGCGACCGCCGGCAATGGCCCGCAGGCTATCGATTGGTAGTTTACGACCGGCAGCCGCCTTGCCGGTGAACTCAGCGTAAATCTGCTCGGTCCGGCGCTGCAACGCCTGCTTCTGAAACGGCGTCATCTCGTGCGTTACGGCAGGATAGTCGGAATTGGTGTTGGTTTTCACCCGGTCGTACGTGACGCCCAGCTTGTCTTTAAAGAAATTCTCCGTATTGAACAGCAGGGAAAACACGCCAATCGATCCTGTAATGGTGTTGGGCTGGGCTACGATCTTATTGCAGCCCATAAGCATATAATATCCTCCCGAAGCAGCGTAGTCAGACATGGAGCCAATAACCGGTTTAACCTTCTTGGCCAGTTCAACCTCGCGGAACATGACGTCCGACGCCAGAGCACTGCCACCACCCGAATTAACGCGCAGTACGATCGCCTTTACCTTGTCGTCCAGCCGGGCTTTACGAATCTCCTCTACAATGGTTTCTGAACCAATGCTGTTAGCATCGCCTTTTCCTGAGTTGATGTCTCCTGAGGCAATGATAACGGCAATCCGGTTTGACGAGCTCCCCGACTCACTGTCTTTATCGTCCCCCTTGTATTTGTTGAGCGATACGTAGTTGATCTTTTTCTTGGCATCGATACTCAACTGTTTCCGGATCAGGCTTTCGAGTTCATCCTGATAGCCAACGTTCGTAACCAGTTTGGTACGCAGGGCATCGGCGGGCTTTTGAATGGCAAGATTGTCGGCGTAAGATTTGAGCGAGTCGACGCGAAGGCCGCGGCTTTGGGCCACTTTCACCAGCATGTGGTCGTTGATCGAGTTGAGAAACGAAGTCACCTGCAAACGGTTGGGATCGCTCATATTATCGCGGATGAATGGCTCCACGGCGCTTTTGAAATCGCCAACTTTAAAGATTTCGGGTTTGACGCCCAGCTTTTCAAGCGTGCCTTTAAAGAAAGTCAATTCAGCATTCAGGCCATTCCACTCCAGATCACCAGCCGGGTTAAGGTAAATTTTGTCGGCCACCGATGCGAGGTAATAGCCTTTTTCGCTCATCGTCTCGGCATAGGCGTAAACAAATTTTTTGGACCCTTTGAAGTCGATCAGGGCGTTTCTTATCTCTTCGAGCGAGGCCCAGCCTGCGGCTGGATTTTCGGATTGAAGGTAAACCCCTTCTATGTTATCGTCGTCTTTGGCATCCTTGAGCGCTTGTTTAAGCTCAACCAGACCCATAGCGCTGCTGTTGCCGCCAAACGATCCGAACCCTTCAAAGGGATTGTCGGTGCTGCGTTCCTGAATAGGATCGTCCAGGTTCAGCTTCAGGACAGACTTGTCCTTTACGGCGGTTGGTTTGTCGGATGATGAAGTCAGGGCGGCACTGAGTCCGATCAACAGCAGAAAGCTAACAAAGGAGATGATCAGTATGCCAACGATTGTAGCCAGAACGTATTTAAGAAACTGTCGCATGTAACACGATATAGGTAATGTGATTGTACGGGTAGTTAACAAAAGTACAGCCCATTTGAGCCATCCCGGCGGAAAAATGTTGAGTGCGTAATTGGCGGGATAAATGGTTGAAAATGGCGGAGGGGGAAACGAAGAGGAAAGAAAGCGTTGTGGCTCCTGTTCCCTTCGTTTCCCCCTCCGCCGTTTTTCTGCTGGCTTATGCAGGCATTTCCATGTAGTCCTTCATCGATGTCCGGATTACTTCAAGCGCTTCCTCACGGCCATAGATGTTAGCCAGTTCCATTACGGCTGGCTCATCGGGCAACGTTTTATAAGTCAGGAAGTAGTGGCGAAGACGCTTCACTACTGCTTCGGGCAGGTCGGCCAGTTCATTGAAATGACCGTACATCGAATCGCCTTTAAGCACGGCGATGATTTTATCGTCAGCTTCACCTTTATCGATGAGCCGGAAGCCACCAATGGGGATAGCCTGTAGGAGAATATCGCCGTGGGTGATTTCGCGCTCGGTCAGTACGCAGATGTCGAGTGGGTCACCGTCGCCCATCTCGATAAACCGTCCCGAACGTTCCGAGGCCAGTTTAGCAATACCATCTCCACAAAACGTACGGGGTACAAAGCCGTACAGGGCTGGAATAATGTTGGAGTACTGTTGCGGCCGGTCGATCTTGAGATAGCCGGATTCTTTGTCGATTTCGTATTTAACGGTATCCGTCGGGACGATCTCAATAAAGGCCGTAATGATGTTTGGAGCGCCTTCGCCTGGTGAGATACCGTGCCAGGGGTGTGCTTTGGAAGGTGTTTTTGCCATGTGGTCTGGATGAGCCGTTTCAGAAAAAGCTTGCATACTATTTAAAGAAAAAACTGGAATAAATGGAGTCCGTTGAGTGATGAAAATAAACATTCCGCGCTATACAGCCCTCAGATACCCGGTTAAACCTGGTATTCCATAGGCAGTATAGCGCGGAATGCATACAAAGATACGAAGCGGAAAAACAAACGGGTTTGTTTTTCCGCTTAAACGGATAGAGAACCTGTAAAGCCCACACGTTCAGCAACAAACGAATCGGTTGTTTTACTCAGGCTTTGCCGAACGAGCATTTCGCCCAGAAAGCCGGCCAGAAACAATTGAACCCCTAAAATGATCGCTACCAGGCCAACGTAAAAGAGCGGGTTATCGGTGGCATCACGGTATTTGACGCCCTGTGCAATATGGATCAGCTTTTCGGCAATCAGCCATACCGCCAGCACCGTACCGACAAAAAACGACAGGGTGCCAAAGGTGCCAAAAAAGTGCATGGGCCGTTTACTGAACCGATGGACGAACGCAATGACAAGCACATCCAGGAAACCGTTTACAAACCGCTCCAGACCGAATTTTGTGGTGCCGTATTTGCGGGCGCGGTGTTGAACTACTTTTTCGCCAATCCGGCCAAACCCATTCCAGTTAGCCACAATCGGCAAGTTCCGGTGCATATCGCCGTAAAGGGTCGGAGCAATGGTTTTGACCACGCGCTGCCGGTACGCTTTCAGCCCGCAATTGAAGTCGTGGAGCTGAACACCCGATATCCAGCGCGACACGGCATTGAACAGCTTGGTCGGCAGGGTTTTGGTAAGGGGGTCGTAGCGTTTCTGCTTCCAGCCCGAGACCAGATCATATTTGTCTTCGACGATCATCCGGTACAACTCGGGTATCTCGTCGGGGCTGTCCTGCAAGTCGGCGTCCATTGTAATAACGACCTGTCCCCGGGACGCCTGAAAGCCCGTCTGAAGTCCCGCCGTTTTACCGTAATTTCGGTTGAAGCGGATGCCCCGCACCTGCGGATTGATACCCGACAGCTGCTCGATGATGGCCCATGAGTTATCGGTGCTGCCATCGTCGACAAACAGGATTTCGTAAGTATAGTTATTCTCGATCATGACCCGAACGATCCAGTCGTGCAGTTCGGGCAGCGACTCATCTTCGTTATAGAGCGGGATGAGAATGGTCAGTTGAAGCGACTCGATCATTTATAGATTTACGATGGATGACACGGGCTATACGTGGATAACATAAAATGCCTTTGGCCAATTCACGGGCAAAGGTCGAAATAGATTTAGAATATCAGGTAAAAATCGCGTAGCAACGCCCGGAATCCTGCGGTGTAGGTGTTGCTGCCTGACTCGTAGATAGCCAGCGTGTCGGTGGCGACGGGTTGCGGTGTATAACTCAGCCCCGTTATTGTCCGGAAAACGGGTTTTCGATCGTTGTGGCGCAGGTGGAGTTGCCGGAAGGGGAAAAGCCCCGATCGGCCCGCCAGGTCTGTTAGCAGACCCGTTTCATAAGGCGGCAGCAAAACCCACCATTGTCCGTCTGGACGTAGCAATCGATGCACCGCGCCAATCAGTTCCGGGAAAGGCAGATCGTCGGTGTGCAGTGCCCGGTTAACAGCCGAGTCCGGGGAACGCAGGTGGTTGGTGTAGAAGGGGGGATTGGTAAGGATGCGGTGGTAGGTGCCGTGGTTTCCCTCACCCCCGGCCCCTCTCCCTATGGGAGAGGGGGGACCTGCCGGATGGAATGCCTCCGGAGGTTTGCTCCCCTCTCCCTTAGGGAGAGGGGCCGGGGGTGAGGGAAACCACGGCACAAACGCCTGCACCCGCCCCCTCCATACCCGCACCCGGTTGGCAAACGGACTGGCCGCTACATTTTCGGTTGCCTGACCGAAGGCGGCTTCGTCCATCTCCACCGCGTCGACCGTTGCCCGGGGGTTTCGTTGCGCGGCCATAAGCGCCAGCAACCCCGTCCCCGTTCCAATGTCGAGGATGCGCGTAGCCGCGACGGTACTCGCGGCTACGTCGGCAAATGCACCAAGCACGCAGGCATCGGTGCAGACTTTCATCGCTGTTCGTTCCTGCCGGATGGTGAATTGCTTGAAGCTAAACATTACTTTCTACCGAAATCGGCTGGGTTCTCACCCCACACGGTGGTTTCCCATTTCAGTACCGGGTTGGTGAAGGTGTGGGTCTGAAGCCAGTTTTCGGCCCGGTCCAGCAGCGCGAACAGTTCGGCGTTGCGGGCGGTCTCTTCGAGCTTGGTGTTTGCCCGTTTTTTCTTCACCCAGCTAATGGCCGTGCGGGAGTCGGAATAAACGGGAATGGTGCTTTCTTTCTGGTGCAACAAAGCCAGCGCATGAACGATGGCCAGAAACTCGCCGATATTGTTGGTGCCGTCGGCATAAGGCCCTTTCAGGAACAGCTTTTGTTTGGTAGCCAGGTAAATACCCTGGTATTCCATGTCGCCGGAAGCGGTATTCCAGGCCGCATCGACAACCAGACTGTCCTGAATGGGGTCGCCCACCAGACCCGCCAGCTTACCCTGTCTGGCAACCGGTTTGGTGCCCTGACCAATATGAGCGTGGGGCTTGTCTTTGAAGGCTTTCAGCGCTGAGGCTTTACTATCGAATGATTTGAACAGGGCACCATCAAAACCCGCCGTTTGCCGCTGACAATCGTCCCACGAATCGAACACGCCAGTGGCTCGCCCTTTCCAGACGACATAAAATTTAGGTTTTTTCTGGGCCATGGCCACGGTACATTTTTTCGCAAACATACAAACGAAGCCGCGAATGGCCTAGATCAGGACGGTTCTCTCGGTGGAATACAATAAAAAACGGCCGTTCCCGAAGCAACGACCGTTTACACCAGTTACAGCAGGTTTGGCAATTTATTCATCGTCATCGTCGTGGCTACTGCTCGGCCAGAGCGTGTACAGTAATACCCCCGCCAACATACCCCAGCCAATAGCCCGGGCAACATTATAAGACGTTGGTTCAGGCATATCAACGATACCGTTTTCGTCGGTCACCGCTGCCTGTTTCACGTACCGACCTTCTGACGGGATAGACTCCTTGAAGTGGTTCGCCAGCCGGGTTAAGCCTAACCTGAGGTCGAGGCCATGAATGGATACGCCATGACCCGTACCAACCGATGTGGGATTAAGGTTATTAAGCGTCTTCACCGACTTCTCGGCCGCCTGCCAGTCGCAGGTAAAGTAGGCGGGTGGCCCGAAAACTTCTTCTTTCTGGGTGGCAACCGAAATGGCCGAATTCTGATTCGTCGTTACAAACGCATCACCGGCAATTAGCGTCCGGTCGGCGTCGCGGAACAGCGATATGTGTCCCGGTGCATGCCCTGGTGTATGAATAGCCCGCCATCCTGGTAGTTCAGGAATCGTACCATTGGTCGGCAGGGTTTTTATCCGATCGCCAAAATCGTCGGGGCCTATGGGAAAGATAAACGAGCTATACGACATAAATCCGCCACCAATAGCCGGATCGGGTGGCGGGTAGCTCGATTTTCCGGTCAGGTAAGGAAGTTCGAGGGGATGGGCGTAAACCGGTACGTCCCAGTCTTTGAGTAACGCTTTCAGCGCTCCCGTATGATCAAAATGACCATGAGTCAGTACGATGGCGTCGGGTTTGGCACCGGGTCCGAATAATGCTTCTGCTTTCTTTTTGATCTGCCCGGCGTAACCCGGCAGGCCTGCATCAACCAGTACCCAGGGATTACCCGCGCCAGGCTCACCGATTAAGAATACGTTGACAAAAAGCGTTTTCAATCCGGCCACATCATGGGTGACGTCGTAAGGTGATTGGGTGGCAATTGGCTCAGAAGCCAGTTCATCAAGTTCCACTTGCGATTCCATAGGCGTTGGGTTTAATTCCCTGTTCAACCTACTAGTTTAGTAGATTGTTTAGCGAATCGCGTCAGTGGGTACAAAAATCAGGGAGGTAATTTCTGGGTGGACAGAAATTCGCCGGGTGCCTGACCAGTACATTTTCGGAAGGCGCGGTTGAAGGTGGCTTTGGAGTTGAAGCCGCAATCGAGGGCAATTCCCAGAAAAGATAGATGGGTGTTGGCGGGGTTACGCACCTGCTCTTTGAAGGCTTCAACGCGGTATTCATTCACGAAATCGTTGAAGTTCTTCCCAAGGCCGGTGTTAATCACCTGCGACAGAATGGCCGGGTTGGTATGTAGCCGCCGGGCCAGATCGGCCAGCGATAGCTCGGGTTCCAGGTAAGGCTTCTCGCGGCTCATATAGTTCATGAGCTTGTCGCGCAGCCTGAGCAACTCGTCGGAGATGGCTGGTGCGACCAACTCCGCAGATTGTAAACCGAGGGTGCTCACCTTTTTTATAGTCGAGACCCCCGGAAGGGAACGCGCTGTAACGGCTATGTCCAGCGGTTCAGATTCGGCAGAAGGGGGCGAGTGAAAGGTAAGTCGACGCACCGATTGAGCCTGTGTGTATCCATTGATACTGAGGTAGTAGATGAGCACTACTTCGAACAGTTCGTCCCACCAGTCCTGAAAGAAGTTCAATCCCAGGGTCAGGCTCAACATCGTCATCAGGAAACTAAATACCGACGTGATGGTCAACGCGATCAGGAAGTTTCGGAACCAGCGGAAACTGATGGAGTCGGTTTCTGAGAACTGGGTTTTGATCCACGCCCGGTACTCCCGGTACAGTTGCAGCGACCAATAGAGATACAACAGGTCGATAACAATGCCGGCTCCGAACTCGATATCGGCAATGTGATAGGGGTGATGGACCGTTTCCTCCCACCGGATCACCGCGTCGTGGCCCATGGCGAAAACGCTGATGTGATAGACCACAAAAATCAGGAAGGGAACCGCGTGCCACAGGTCGCGACGGGTGAACAGGAACCCGGTATTAAACTGGCTTCTCAGGTAGAAATAACACAGTACGGGAAAAAGATAGCCCAGCGACCGGGGGAAGAATTCAAGTTCACGCCACAGAATTTCAATACCCCCGAACCCCAGCATGTATTCCCAGATGTTGAGCGCACAGCCCACCAGCACCCAGCCCAGCAACTTATCGGACAGGCGTTCTTCGCGATATCCCCGTACCCAGAGCAAAATGGCGTATACCCATGCCTGTACGAAGCCAAAGAGCAGCGGTGTTGAGTATGCAGAGAAATAGAACGTCATGAACGGTTCCCGGTTGCGTGAATAAGTCGATAAGCTAACACAGCATCAATATACACGGATTGGTCAGTCGATATCGAATGCCCTGCCCGCGTCGCCCTGCTGAACGGTCAGAAACGGCTTGCCACTGTCGATCCGCTTGCCGCTCATGACGATGTCGACCTGGTCGCTAGTAGCCAGATAGAGCCGGGTTCCAATGGGGAACGTAAACGTTCTGTTACCCTTGGGGGCCAGCATAAAGCCGTTGGTCCCGTTGCCCGATTCGCCGGGTGCATAGCTGATTAACGTCACTTTTTTGGGTAGTAGGCTGGTGTTGTGCAACCGGAACGACACCTGACCAACCTGGTTCTGGGTAGTCGGCTTGACTCTTGGTGCCGTATCACCATTCCCCGTACCCAGAATTTTGCCTTCGTCTTCGGCGGTTACGGTCAAAATAAGTCCTTCGTTCGTCTTTCCATCGTGGCTAAAGTATAGCTTCGAGCCAACCGGCCAGTTGCAGGGAACCGTTTCGCGTTTGCCCATCGTGAAACCATAGTCCATGCCCGGTCCCACGGCCCGGAACATGCGAGCGTAGCCCAACGTATTTTTGAGCATGAACGTAATACGCGGACCAGCATTGGCCGGTGCCGTTTGCTGGCCGAAACCGATTGTTATGGACAGAATCAGGGCGAACAGGAGTATAGATGCGGGGTTGGTTTTCATATAGCGGTAACGGGTGGAAAATTGTGGAGTGATTGACTGGAGCAAACATAGCTGCCTGACGAAGCTACCGAACCAAGCTGATCGTTTTGCCATCATCGTCCGCTTTCACGACTAATAGTAGTTTGCCGGGCGCTTCCTGGCCCTGCATAGTGGCGTTGATCTCCTGCTGATTTACCAGCGACAGGGTAGTGCCGATCTTAACGTCGACTTTATAGGCGTTGCCCGGCAGGATGAGAGCTGTAAATACATTCGGGTATCTATCGGTGGGGTGGCGCTCCAGAAATTTGAACTCACGGGGCAAGCGACCATTGTTCTTCAACTGAAGCGTTACCTTCCCCGGGGGCTGGAAATATGTAGACGTGAACAGGCAGAGTGCCAGGATTATCGTGCTTATACTGTTCATAACTTTTCAGGATTAGGTAAAGGGAGGCTGATAGTCAGAATTTGGCATCAAGGATGAACATCATGGCAATGATCATCGGTGTTCCATAGGCCCCAAAGGTGCGGTGTCAGTCAACCTTGATGCGACTCATTACTAATTTGAGACGACTCAGGTTATAAGTTGAGACCATACAACGGGCAGGAAACGATTCACCTTAAGTCAGTTGAAAGCGCCTATGTCAACAGAGAAAAATAGTAGCTATAAACAGCTGTTCAGTGCGCCTGCCTGCTATAATGGATTACTCTACATGATTGTAGGTTGATAGGTATTTATACCAGGTATACCTTCAGGCCAGTATAACCCTGGGTAGTCTCACAGAGAGGCATACCGACTAAACTGGAAATGCTCAAAAAAATGAAAAAAAGTGCTGTCTCTTTATTTATAGTGGTGATTGTTTCCTGTTTTCACACCCTCAATGCGCAGCGGTGGGTACAGATTGGGAAAGCAGGAGATTGGGCTAATACCATTGACGTGGTTGCTCTTGGGGGGAACTTATACAGTGTCGAAAAAGATGGCACTCTCTTCAAAACTGACAAACAGGGGAATTACAGCCAACTGGGTGCCAAGGGTGATTTTAATAATACCGATTTGCTAATTGCCCTGAATAATGAGATATGGACGCTTGAAGATGGCTCACTGTATCAGACAAATCCCAATACCGTAGCCTGGCGACAGGTTGGTAAGACGGGTGACTGGAAAAATACCGTGTCTATGGTCGCCATGAAAGACAAGCTTTATAGTATCGAAACGAACGGAACTCTCTACGAAACAACCCGTACCGGTGACTGGCGTCAGATTGGTGGGGACGGTGAATTTAGCGACGCCGATATGCTTGAAGCCATGGGCGATTACCTGTGGACGGTTGAAAAGGGAACCCTTTACCGAACCAGCATACGGGCGATGCGCTGGGAACAGGTTGGAAAGTCGGGCGACTGGGAAAATACGGTAGCCATGGTTGCCGACAGGGGTTTTTTATGGAGCGTTGAAAAGGATGGAACCCTGTTCAAGACCGATATGAATGGTAATTACGAACAGGTAGGAGCCGACGGTAGTCTGAAAAATGTGACCATGATTATATCCATGGATGGAATGCTGTACGTCGTGGAGGACGGCACCCTGTACGCTACAAAGGGATGACAAACAGGTAGTTTCGTTGACGCCCAAACGCCAGACTCCCCGGATACAGATGACGTCATCTGTATCCGGGGAGTCTGGTGATATCAGGTACTACGGTAAAACGACCGTTCAGGCCCGTTCTTCCCAAACCTGCGCGACCTGAACAATCACATCGACGGCCGCCTGCATGTCCTGAACCGATACCCATTCCTGCCGGGAATGGAACGCGTGCTCACCGGCGAAGATATTAGGGCAGGGCAGGCCCATGAACGACAGGCGCGACCCGTCGGTGCCGCCCCGGATGCTCCGTTGCCGGGCTGATAGACCCGCCCGGCCAATGGCTTCGAGTGCGTTGTCGACCACGGCGGGGTGCTGGTCCAGCATCTCTTTCATATTTCGGTACTGCTCTTTCACGACAAACTCTGCTGTTGAACCCGGATAACGAGCCAGCACCGTATTCAGTTGGTCCTGGAGGTACGCTTCCTTATCGTGCAGACCCGATTCGGTAAAGTCGCGGATGATAAATTCCAGTACCGCCTGGTCCTGGTTGCCTTCCAGCCTCGTCGGGTGTACAAACCCTTCCTTGGCTTCGGTGGTTTCGGGCGAGAGGGTATCTTTCGGTAAGGAAGCCAGCACGTCAGCGGCAATTTTGATCGCGTTTTCCAGCTTGCCTTTGGCAAAGCCGGGGTGGGTGCTGACCCCTTTAATGGAGATTTTTACGGCATCGGCTGAGAACGTTTCATCTTCAAGCGTACCCAGCGATTCGCCGTCGATGGTGTAGCCATAATCGGCACCCAGTTTCTGGATATCTACTTTTTCGGTACCGCGGCCCACCTCTTCGTCGGGTGTGAACAGCAGCCGGATGGTGCCGTGCTTCACGTCCGGGTGGGTAATCAGGTAGTTGGCCGCGTCCATAATTTCGGCCAGACCGGCCTTGTTATCGGCCCCCAACAAGGTAGTGCCGCTGGCGGTGACAATGTCGTTGCCTACCTGGTTTTGCAGATCCGGATGGTCCGTCACCCGAATAATCTGGGCGTTGTCGTCCGGCAGCACAATGTCTTTTCCGTCATATTTTAAGTGGATGATAGGCTTTACGCCTGCGCCGGTCACGTCGGGTGAGGTGTCGACGTGGGAGCAGAAGCAGATGACGGGAACGCTGGCCTTGTCGGTATTGGCCGGAATGGTGGCATACACATAACCCCACTCATCCATCTCCGCGTCGGCAATACCCATGTCGAGCAACTCCTGCACGAGCACCCGGCTCAGGTCTTTCTGTTTCTCGGTACTCGGATTGGTCGTCGACTGCGGGTCCGACTGGGTATCGATCCCGACGTAGCGAATAAAGCGGTCGAGGGCCGTGTAGGTGTAGTTTTCCATGGAGTAGTTTGTTGGTGCAGGCCGTTTAGTTAGTGGCTAAAATGGCTTCCAGATCGGCTGGAGAGTAGTTGACACTTTTGAGGGTTTTGTGATCAGCATCGCGAAAGACCAGGTACTTGCCTTCCGATTCAAGATAATGGCAGGGGACGCCTTTGGCCTGGTACTGGGCCACCGTCGCTTCGGCTTCGGCCACAGTTAAGCAGGCTTTGCTCATGTTGGAGCGTTGTACCTCGTCGAACAGTGCCTTGAACGAATCGCCCAATCCGAATTCGAGAACAGCACCGGAAAGCACATACTGTAAATCGCAGAGGGCATCGGCTACCGCCACCAGATCTCCTTCGGCAATGGCTTCGCGGAACTCATCCAGTTCTTCGGCCAGCAGGGACACGCGCAATTGAGCCCGGGCGTCGGATGGTATTTGGGGTGTTTCCAGAACAGGCGCGTGAAACGTACGGTGGAATTCGGCGACCTGGTTTAGTGAATCGGGTTGTTGCATAGGTGTAAGTAGGGCCGGGGTTGGTAGTTGTAGCCGGTAACTGATTGGAATGAACCGAAAGAAGTTATGATAAAGCCTGCCTGCCGACAGCTTCGTTACGGGGCAAAGGTAATCTTTGGATTTTTTAAACTCTTCATGGCTTGTTCCAGACCATACAGGGTCAACGGAAACATCCGGTCGCCCGACCAGTCACGGATGAGTTTAGTGCTTTGCGTATAGGGCCAGTAGGCCGCTATGTTCGGGTTTAACCAGACCAGGTGCGGGTATTGGGCTTTGAATCGATCGAGCCAGACAATGCCCGCTTCGAGGTTGTAATGTTCGACACTGCCCTTGGGCATCGTGATTTCATAGGGCGACATAGCGGCATCGCCCACAAAAATTACTTTATAATCCTTATTGTATTTGTGGAGCACTTCCCAGGTTGGTACGCGCTCTTTTCGGCGGCTGTTGTCGCGCCAGAGAGTTTCGTACACGCAGTTGTGGAAATACATGAACTCCAGATGCTTGAACTGGTAGCGGGCCGCCGAGAACAGGTGCGAGCATAGTTCGATGTGCTCATCCATCGACCCGCCCACATCGAACAGAATGAGCACTTTGACCCGGTTTTTGCGCGAGGGCTGCATTTTTATGTCCAGGTACCCCGCGTTGCGGCTTGTTCCGTCGATGGTTCCGTCAATGTCCAGCTCATCCTCGATGCCTTCCCGGGTCAGGATACGCAGCCGCCGAAGCGCCATCTTCAGGTTCCGGGTATTGAGTTCAAGGCTGTCGTCGAGGTTTTTGTAGGCTCGCTGCTCCCATATTTTGGCGGCCGTCCGGTTGCCCCGGTCCGGCTGACTTCTATCGCCGGGATTCATCTTGAACCCCTGTTCGTTCGATCCGTTCGTGCCAAACGGCGAGGTGCCACCCGTACCGATCCATTTGTTGCCGCCCTCGTGGCGTTCGTCCTGTTCGTCCAGGAGTTCGCGCAGCCGTTGCCAGAGGGCGTCCAGTCCACCCATAGCCTGCATCGATTCCCGTTCTTCGTCGGTAAGCTGTGTTTCCAGCGCGTCGCGTAACCAGTCGGGGGGGATAGTGGGCAGCGTCTCGGGCGGGGCCGATTGCTTTCCGGCAACATACTCGCCGAAGAGCCGGTCGAAGAGGTCGAGATGCTGTTCGTGCTTGACGAGTGCCGTTTTACTGATGAAATAAAAATCATCGACTGTTGTACCACCCACATCGCTCCGCAAGGCCGCGAGCAGCGTTAAATATTCCGGTAGGGTTACCGGGAGCGCATGCTGGCGAAGGAGTAGAAAGAAGTCGAGGAACATACGTCAGTGCACAATGAGCAGCCAACCTTGATCAGCTAATTGAGAAAAGATGACACTGTCTTTTTGCCAGGCCGTTTGATTTAATGATACGCCGGTCAATAATGGGTACACCGTCAACGGGTGGCTGTTAACTGAATTAGTACGGGCGACCTCCTTTCTTGCGGAGGGCGATCATTAATTCTGTATCCTGCTCGTTTTTCAGGAGTGATCCCAGGTAGGGTGGGAGTTCGTTCAGCGCGTCGAGTTCGTTCAGGTCTTCGTGTGTGACGCCTGCTACCAGCAGCAACCGGATCCAGTCGATGAGTTCGCTGGTCGACGGCTTCTTTTTGAGGGCCTTTACCTCCCGGATACTGTAAAACACCGACATCGACTTGGCCATCAATTCCTGGGCCAGATCCGGAAAATGCACCGTCACGATCTGCTGCATCGTTTCGCGGTCCGGAAAGCGGATGAAGTGGAAAAAGCATCGGCGCAGAAACGCATCCGGCAGTTCTTTTTCGTTGTTGGAGGTAATGATGACGACGGGTCGGTGCCTGGCCGAAATCGTCCGCTGAAGTTCGTAGCAGTAAAATTCCATCCGGTCCAGTTCCTGCAACAGGTCGTTCGGAAATTCGATGTCGGCCTTGTCGATCTCATCGATCAGCAACACCGCCTGCTCCTCCGATTCGAAGGCTTCCCACAGTTTTCCCTTTCGGATGTAGTTCTCCAGATCGCCTACCCGTTCCGAGCCGAACTGCGAATCGCGCAGCCGGGAAACGGCATCGTATTCATACAGACCCTGGTGTGCCGAGGTCGTCGATTTGACATGCCAGGTGTAAAGGGGTTTGCCCAGCGCCTGCGCAATCTCATAAGCCAGTAAGGTTTTACCCGTACCTGGTTCGCCTTTGATCAGAAGCGGTTTTTGTAGCTGTATGGAGGCATTGACCGCTACGCTTAACTCGCGGGTGGCCACATACCTATCGGTTCCTTGAAACGGCACAGTCAGTCGGAGGCTATAAGGTGTATTAAACGCGATATGGTGTAGAATGGGTACCAATGACGGGCTTGCTGCCATCGGAACGCCATTCTACACCATATCGTGATTAACTAGTTTTCGTCTTCTTCGCTCATAAATGAATAAAGCGTCGTATCCAGCGAAAGCGTATTGCCTTTGAAGTCGTGAATGAAACTTTCGATTACCTCATCCGTAATTTCTTCCACGTTCAAACACACGTCCAGGCTGATGCCATAGTCGAAATCAGTATCGACTTCTACGTGTTCCTGCACTTTTACCGTCTCTGTCTCTTCGATTTCCTCGATAATTTCGGTCAGCGCCGTTTCGGCTTCTTCCTCCATTTCGGGTGTGATCTTATAGTTGATTTCGCGATCTTCGGGTGGCACGTAGGTAGGAAAGGTTTTCTGAACCTGGCCTACGGCCATTTCATAGACCAGGCTGCTGTGATGCAGCCGGAGCGTATACACCAGTGCGTCATAAATAACTTCCTGTTCCTCGTAAACGCCCGGAAACTGGATGTGAACGCACTCGCCCGACTCCAGCACGTCCAGATCGTCATCTTCAACATAGACGAATGACTTGCCTTCCTGTCGGCATTCTTCTTTTAACGCGTTGATCTCTTCGGGGTCGAACCCGTCATTTTTGTTAGTTGCCATAGAGCAAAAGTAAGGAGGATTGCTGAATGATGAACGATAAAAGCTGACCTAAAACGAATTCATCATTTGTCCTTCATCAGGCGTTGAACGACTGCTTCGGCCAGGTCGATGGCCGTTTCCATGGGCGTTGGCTCAACGGCATCCAGCGTATCGTCGGGCTGGTGGATACGGGGCATCCGGCCGCGCGCATCCAGCGCACAAAGGGCCAGAACGGGGATATCGTTGCGCACGAACCAGACGCTGTCGAAGTCGGCGGTGTGCCATTCACCCGTCTGCGTCCGGTCCCGGAAAGCGTCGGTTTTGAGTAAGGAGCGGGCTATCCGGGTCGGTTCGTTGGCGTAGCGAAGGGGTTCGAGGGTGCCCGTTTTTTTTATTACCGTCAGTAGTCCCGCCCCCAGCGTATCGAAGTTGATGGCGACGGTGCGGTTGCGTTTCCACTTCCTCTTGTGGGCTTCAACGTAGTAATAAGCACCGATCATACCGGCTTCTTCAGCGCTCGTGAGCACAACTTCAACGGCCAGATTAGGCAGGTTAGCCTGCCGAAGCCGATCGGCGGTAGCCAGCGCGGCCGCTACCCCCGTTGCATTATCACTGGCCCCGTTGGTGTAGCCTTTTAGCCAGTAGCCGAGGGTGCCGGTAATGGCCTGAAGAATGAAATAGGCCATGAGTGCATACCGGAGGTAAGTCAGGTAAGGTAGTCCAATACCAACAGCTTCCAGGGTAGCCGACATAGCCGCCAGCAGCATCAGCACCAGCGAAAGAATCAACGACGCTCGGAAGCCGGCCTGTTGCCTGGGGCTGTAGAGCAGGGAGACCGGTGCCGTGTCGTAGTGTGCCATCAAAATGACTGTCTGTACATTGTTATCCGGCTGGCTGGCTGGCCAGTGGCCGATGACGTTATGGGCGGTGTGCTGCGCGGGAAACTTGATGATGAATGAATACCGCCAGTTGAAGTAAAACCAGGCCATGGCAACAAAGTACCAGACGAAACCGACGGCTACGCCGGTAAGCGGCAGCAGTGCCAGCCCCACCAGCAACCCGCCAGTGAGCCAGTAGACGATGGTGGCATAGGTTTTGGGCGTAGTAAAGGCCTGCGTACGAACCGTAGCGCCCAGATCGGCGAGTTGCGTTTGAAGCAGGCGGGCGGCTTCGGCCCCGGCGGGGGTGGCAGCACCCCGGTGGGGGAATGCGCAAAGCGCCTGAAGGAAGGTATGAGGAGAGAACATGGAGTAGGGGTTACGGGTGGTCAAAATTCCCGCTATCCTGCCTAGTAGCTTTATTGAAAAAATCGTCAATCATGATAACGTTTTCTAAATCCATAATGGTTTAGTGACGGTGATACTACGTTTTAGGCTATGCGAACAACCATTTAAACCCTATAATCTGCACTGCATGGCGAATAAACCCTGATATTGTTTTTCAGGGGCTTCGCTTAACCCGCGCGCGCTCAAGCAAACGTTCATACGGTTCGTTCATGTCTTTGTAAAATGGAATCGCACGTTTTTTCTCCATCGACAGATGGGCTTTAGTGGTTTTAAACCAAACTTCACTCTATTAACCGGTCTGATGTATCCTGAACGGCCACGTCCGGACGAAAATCAACCGTTTTTGCCCGGACGTGGCCGTCCAGGATACATCAGATGGCCAGGATACGGGCCATAACGGAAAATAATACCAAACAGGTTTGCTTACTTGACAAACAGCAGCTCGCGGTACTTGACCAGCGGCCAGTCTTCGTCGTCGACGATCTGTTCGAGCTTATCCACTTCGTACCGGATCGGATCGAAATGGTCCTTGACCTCGGTGGCATACAAACGGGCCATGTCGATGGTGTTGTCGACGTTATTGGCGCGTTTACGGCTTTCGATCATCGACTCGACCCCGCTTTTTATGGCAATGACGCGGGCCGATATTTCGCGCAGGATCGCCTTGATGGGTTCAGCTTCATCGGTCATGCCTAGTTCGACGAGGTTACGGGCGGTTTCGGCCAGCTTGTTCTGGTATTTCAGTGCGGTCGATACCACGTGGTTCATGGCCAGATCGCCCATCACCCGCGACTCGATCTGTACGTTCTTGATGTACTTTTCCAGTTCGATCTCATACCGCGACTCAACTTCGGCGTGGTTCATCACGCCCGTCCGCTCAAACAGCGACAGCGACTCGGGTTTAACAAATACGCCCAGTGCTTCGGGCGAGGATTTGATATTCGACAACCCCCGCTTTTCGGCTTCCTCAACCCACTCGCTGGAGTAGCCGTTGCCTTCAAACAGAATGCGTTTGGAGTGGACGTAGTACTCTTTGAGGATGTCGACAATGGCCAGTTCTTTCTTCTCGCCCCGAGCCAGACGCCCGTCGAGATCACTTTTGAAGTTATTCAGCTGATCGGCCACGATGGCGTTCAGGACGGTCATGGTCGATGCCGAGTTCGCCGAGCTGCCTACCGCCCTGAACTCAAACTTATTACCCGTGAAGGCAAACGGTGAGGTGCGGTTTCGGTCGGTATTGTCGCGCATCAGGCTCGGAATACGCGTCAGACCCAGTTTATAATAAACGTTATCGCCTTTGTTGACCGTAATTTCCGACTTGTTTTCGAGGTCGTTGAGCGCCTGTGTCAGCGACTCTCCCAGGAAAATCGACATGATGGCCGGTGGCGCTTCGTTGGCACCCAGCCGGTACTCGTTGCCCGCCGACGCGATGGTAGCCCGCAGCAGGTCGGCATTGTCGTAAACGGCTTTGACGACGTTGACCAGGAAGCTCAGGAACCGTAGCGTTTCTTTTGGTTTGGAGCTGGGAGCCAGCAAATTCACGCCCGTATTGGTGCCCATCGACCAGTTGTTGTGCTTGCCGGAGCCGTTGATACCCGCGAATGGCTTTTCGTGGAAAAGAACCTTCAGGTTATGGCGCTCGGCAATTTTGTCCATCAAATCGCGCAGTAACGCGTTGTGATCGACTGCCAGGTTAACCTCCTCGAAGGTAGGGGCTACCTCGAACTGACCGGGCGCTACCTCGTTGTGGCGGGTCCGGACGGGCATGCCCAGTTTCATGGCTTCGAACTCGAAATCGACCATGAACGCGTTGACGCGGGGCGGTATCGAACCAAAATAGTGATCGTCCAACTGCTGACCGCGTGCGGGCGAATGGCCGAACACGGTACGGCCCGCCAGAACCAGATCGGGACGAGCATAGAAGAGGGCCCGGTCAACGACAAAGTACTCCTGTTCGGGTCCGAGCGTAGGTGTCACCTTCGTGATGCTCCGGTCGAAATACTGGCAAACGGCCGTAGCTGCCTTGTCGAGCGCATTGAGTGCTTTGAGCAGGGGCGTTTTGTAATCGAGCGCTTCGCCCGTATAGGAGATAAATACCGAAGGAATACACAGTGTTTTACCGCCCGCGCCATTGTCCATCAGGAAAGCGGGCGACGATGGGTCCCATCCCGTATAGCCGCGCGCTTCGAAGGTGTTGCGCAGGCCTCCGTTCGGGAACGACGACGCGTCCGGCTCCTGCTGGACGAGGGCCCCCCCTTTGAATTTTTCGATGGCTTTCCCATCGATGGTAATATCGAAAAAAGCGTCGTGTTTTTCGGCCGTCTCGCCGGTCAGCGGCTGGAACCAGTGGGTATAGTGGGTCGCTCCTTTAGAGGTGGCCCACGATTTCATGGCACCCGCTACTTCGTCGGCGATGCCCCGATCGATCTGACCGTTGGTCTGGATAGCTTCTGTTACTTTCAGGTAGGCTTCGGGCGAGAGCAATGCCCGCATAACCTCACTGTTGAAGGTATTACTGCCGAAAAAATCGGCGACCCGTTCGGCCGGCGCTGCGACCAGCTGGGCCTGACGGCTTTGTGCAATCTCAAGGGCCTTGAACCGAAAATTGGCCATAAACAAGTGCGGTGGTTTAGGATGAAGTAAATTCAACCAAACATACACGCCTTTGACGCTTGTTGCAACCGGCAGCAAAAAAGAAAGCCTCGGCGGGGTTAGTGGCCGGGCAAGTAAATGGTGGAATGATTTGACTCACTTAACTTCTTCAACCTTTTCTATCCGCACGGCTAAAGTTGGGATGGCCGCAAAATTAGGTATCTCTGGTATCTCGTAGACAATCCCCCAAACCCGGTAAGGATACTGCCTGGTCGAATCGATCAGGCGAACCTTGTTCGTTTGTGGATCGATGGTCATGTTGTTTTTCAGGTTCATCTTATTAACCATATCCCATTGGACGCGACAGATAATGGCTCGGTCAAGCTTGTATCCACTCTCTTCAACGAGAATGTCTTTGAATATAAAACCTAAACCACCGTATTCTGCGGGAGCACCATCCAGCCGTTTGACAAACTTTTGGGTGTATCCCTCCCAGCAACATTTCCCGTTCTCACAAGCAGGCAATGGCGGGTCTTTGCTACACCCCACACTCACGCATAGCCACAGCACGCCCATCGCAGCTATACTCCGTAGTTGATTTCGTTTCATGATGTAAGTTGATTTTAGTTTACTTAGTAGCAATCGTAAGTATAATTACTTACGATATCAAGATGTACTTAAACTATTACTCTTAATAAATATAAAATAATAGATACTTATAAATGATCTTATTAGTATATTTTATATATAAGAGCAAGATGATTATAGTTACTGCACCCTAAAAAAAAGCCCGGCTACTCGCGTAGTCGGGCTTTTTTGAACAACCCTGCCAGTGGGCGTAGCCCCTGGTAGTGGTTAATTTACATTCTTTCAACCACTACCAGGGGCTACGCCCACTGGCAGGGTTACTTGAAAACTAGGCCGTTTCCAGCACGTCAGCCGATTTAACGGTTTTGATGATGACAGCAGCTACTTTATACGGATCGGCAGCCGAGTTTGGCCGACGGTCTTCGAGCCAGCCTTTCCAGCCGCGTTCCACCGTAGCGATGGGGATACGGATCGACGCGCCCCGGTCCGAGATACCATAGGAGAACTGATCGATGGATTGGGTCTCGTGCTTGCCCGTCAGGCGCAATTCGTTATCGGCACCGTATACGTCGATATGTGCTTTGATTACCTCAGCAGGGGAGAACGCCTGACAGATGGTATCATACGTTTCTTTGTTACCAGCCGTGCGCAGAGCCGTGTTGGAGAAGTTAGCGTGCATACCTGATCCGTTCCAGTCGGTGTCGCCCAGGGGTTTGCAATGCCAGTTGATCGATACGCCATAGGTTTCGCCAATGCGCTCCAGCAGGTAGCGGGCCACCCAGATCTGGTCACCGGCATCGCGGGCACCTTTCGCAAAAATCTGGAATTCCCACTGTCCCGTAGCTACTTCGGCGTTGATACCCTCAACGTTCAAACCAGCGTCGAGGCAAGCGTCGAGGTGCTCCTCAACGATATCGCGACCGAAGGCATTCTGAGCGCCAACCGAGCAATAGTAAGGACCCTGAGGGCGCGTTGGGAACCCTTCGACCGGGAAGCCCAGGGGCTTGTCTGTTTCGGTATCCCACAGGAAGTACTCCTGCTCAAAACCAAACCAGAAATCATTATCGTCGTCTTCAATCGTGGCACGGCCGTTGGTTACGTGGGGGGTTCCATCGGCGTTCAGCACTTCGCACATAATGAGATAGGCACTCTTGCGCTGCGGATCGGGACAGATATAAACGGGCTTCAGCAAGCAGTCCGACGAGCCACCAGCGGCCTGTTCGGTCGACGAGCCATCGAATGACCACATTGGGCAGTCTTCGAGGTTACCAGAAAAATCAGCTTCGATTTTCGTCTTGGAACGCAGGCTTTGGGTGGGCTTGTAGCCATCGAGCCAAATGTACTCTAACTTAGACTTTGCCATGATTGTACAGGTGGATTTGATCAGATTTGGGTTTGTTTCAATGCGATGAGCAAATATAACGTGGCTTAGCCATAATTTATAGAGGTAGACGGGGTACTACACCGTATTTCTTACTGATTTTATGGAATTATTATAATTTAAATTTGCTGAGTCCAGAAAAAACCATATAATATGTAAAATATCTGTCTGTTTATTTAGCGGACAAACCTGGGCAGATTGCTAAATTGTTAGCAGCATTTGATCGTCATAATAAGATATATTCGCTAAAAAGGCGCGTATTTCTTCACCCGTCAGTTTATAACTTGTCCTTGTTTTTGACCAAGAACGAACGGGTTTTTAGCCTTTCACCTGTCTTGTTTTAGTACCTTGTCGGCGTATATTCCTCTTTTCGATGCAGTCACTTCCCATACACGTCGATGTATTTGCGTTAGCCATCCTACTGGGTGTTGCACAGGGGTTATTTCTAGCTGTGTTTTTTCTGACTGGTTCGCGGGTCCAGACGGTAGCGAACCACTGCCTGGGCTGGTTTATGCTTTCACTTTCGGCGATTAGCGCCGAGATTTTTCTGAACTATACGAACTATACGTTTCGGGTTTTGTGGACGGTTGACTTTTCCGAGCCATTCAATTTCCTTCTGGGGCCGCTGTTCTATTTTTTTGTCTTCAGCCGCATTCGTCACCGACTGCCCCGCTGGTGGGGCATCCATCTGTTGCCGTTTTTGATCTGGCTTGCCAATGCCATAACCTGGCTCTATCAGCCCATCGAGTTCAAATACAACTCATACCTGGACTCGCTGCACCCCGAGTTACCCATGATTCCGGTGCAGCCTTACCTGACAGAAGACTTCACCGGCCTCCGTAATTTTATAAACGAGATGACCATGCTGAGTTGCATCGTTTATGCCGTGCTGGCCCTGCTCATAATCCAGCGGGAAAACAGGCAGCGTAAAGCACGGCAACGGTCTGTAAACCGGGGTGCTTTACAGATTCTGAGTTGGTTATTTGCCACCGTTCCTGTACTGGTTGTTCTCGTAAAATCGCAATATGAAGAGGATCTTGGCGACTACCTGCTGGCTACCTACATCGCGTTGACAATCTACACGACGAGTTTCCTGGTGATGCGGGGTTCCTCATTTTTCGAACTGGAACCCAATTCCCCCCTTCCGGTGCCAGACGAGCCTATGCCGACGTTGGTGGCCGAACCCAAAAAGAAATACGAAAAGTCGTCCTTATCCGAAGAAGTTGAAGATGCCGTGCTGGCGCGACTGACCGACTTACTGGCTACCGAAAAGCTGCACCTGCAAAGTGACCTCTCACTGCCGAAACTGGCCAGTCAGTTGCAAACCAGTCCGCACCACCTCTCGCAGGTGCTCAACAACCGGTTGGGGCAGAATTTTTTCGACTGGCTCGCTACGCACCGAATTACTGAGGCACAACGCCTGCTGCGCGATCCGTTGACCACAAACCTTAAAATCGACGAGATTGCCGAGCGGGTGGGGTACAATTCACCATCGGCCTTTCACACAGCGTTTAAGCGGCTCACGAACCAAACCCCGGCTCAGTTTCGAGAGACCGTCGAGCATCCCGCCGGCCCCCGTAACAGCCCTCAACCCGGCCCGACAGAACCGGATCCGACTTCGTCCCGGTCGGCATGAACTACGAGAACATCGGCAAATAGTGAATTTGGCACGCTTACGTCCACTTTTGGCCCATCAACTAATCGATTGCCTGAATGAAACCGGACCAGCAACCTCACTCAACAATTGTTCAATCGTCCAAACCCGACTTGTCCAACCCGGCTGAGCTAAGCGCCCGACGATATGATCTCGACTGGCTGCGAATTATTGCTATACTAACATTGCTGTTTTACCATACCGGCATGATTTACGTATCGTGGGGCTGGCATATTAAAAGTCCGGAGCACAGTGTGCCGATGGAGGAGGTCATGCGCTGGTTACACCGCTGGCGTATGCCGCTGCTGTTCTTTATCTCCGGTAGCGGGACGTTTTTCGCGCTCCGGAAACGGTCGTTCAGTGGTTACGCCAGCGAGCGCGTTCGGCGGCTGTTTGTGCCACTGGTATTCGGCATGTTCGTTGTTGTGCCGCCCCAGATCTATATCGAATGGCTTTTTCGGGGTCGGTTCAGTGGTAGCTATGCCGAGTTTTACCCCTACGTGTTTGAGTTCAAATCCTATCACGATGGCGGCACCGGGGGGGCGTTTAGCTGGCATCACCTCTGGTTTATCTGTTACCTGTTCTTTTATTCGCTGCTGAGCATACCCGTATTCCGGTGGTTACGAAGCGAGTCCGGGCAGCGGTTCACCGACCGCGTGGGACGGACTATTGCGCGGCCGGGTGGGGCGCTGACGCTGGTTGGCCTGCTTATCGTGAACGATCTGGCGCTGGGTGGCTTCTTCCCCAACGAAACCCATGCACTCATCAATGACTGGGCCTATTTTGTTCATAACCTGTTGCTGTTCTGGCTGGGTTATGTGCTCACTAGCCGCCGGGTATTCTGGCAGACCCTGGCCGATCAGCGACGAATCTTTCTGTTTGCCACACTCGTCTGCACTATTATTCTGTACACCGCACGGGCTGTTTTAGGTGGCCAGGCTATCGACGATTCAGCGCTGTTAAGGACCCTGTACAGTTTCAATAGTCTTTGCCTGACCTGGTTTTCGGTGCTGATGACGGTTGGCTACGGCTATCGTTACCTCAACATCAACAAACCGATCCTCAAACACCTCAACGAAGCCGTTTACCCGTTTTATATCCTGCACCAGACGGTAATCATCCTCATTGGCTATTATGTTTTGACAGAAACAGGCCTGGGTGTTTATGATGGATTTGTGGTCGTAAGTCTTTCGTCATTAGTGGTTTGCGTAGGTATCTACCTGGTAATGATCCGGCCTTTCCGGTTGACACGGGTATTGTTTGGTATGAAATGACGTGCTCCAAACTTACTGTGAAGGCTCATTGACTAGCGGGGAGCTTACTTTTCAGGTCGGGCTTCAAGTGCTGTCAACAGGCCAGTGCCCTCAGCGCATGCTTACAGGACGAACAAGCTTATTCAACTTGTCCAGAAGACGTAATTGTTGAAGTCCGTCCTGTGGGTTAGACAACGTTTCCAGTTCAGCCAATAAGTCGTCATGACCGGCCAGCATCGCCGGTAATTTATCTTTTGTTACCCTGAATACGCCACCTGTTTGCATATCCAGAACAATGCAATCCTTATAATTAGCCGCCAGGGCTCCAACCAGACCGAAAGAGGCACCGGCTATTTCGCCTGAGGTTATGTAGTTGTCAATCCAGACCAGATAACGGCCAACGCTTTTTACTCTGACATACCGTTGGGTAAGGCCACCACTCTGATAGGATCTTCTACTAATGAAAAGATCTTTGCCATCACAAAAGCCAAAAAAACGGTTTCTGGCGTTGGAACCCGACGGTTTCCGTAGTTCGGCGAAGTCGTTTTTCTCCCTGATCACCAGGTTGCCGGTCAATGAAGGACGGTTTTGTCGTAGTTCGCTGAAGCTTTGATAAACACCAAGCCTGAGTTGGCTACAACGCAGTAAATTGTCCTCATCGGTTCTAATGCTATCATAAGCAAATTGCCCAAGCCCCAGCTCCCGGGCGGCCTGTGCAGATTCTAACGCGAAATCGCTATAGATGGACAGTGTGGTAGCAGGATTTGTCAGGTAGTCATTGAACTTGAGGAGGGCTATCGCCAGGCCCTGTTTGAGCACTTCCACTACGGTTTTAGAGCTAATCTCGACAATGATATCGGCTTTGTAGACCGGTAAGCCCTGCGGGTTATCATTGACAGGAACTGCAGCGCCGGTAGGATTCTGTAAGGTCGCTCCGTGTGTAAAGAACAGAACTGCGAGCTCGAAATGAGTAGTTTCGGGTGTGCCGGTAAGGGCGAACTCCTGAACAACAAGCGTATAGTTGGGGAGCTTTTTATCGGAATCAATTAATGAGCTACAAATGAAATGATTCAATGTGGGCTGAAAGCCTTCTTTGAAGCGCAGTTCGGTGGTTTTGCCGGATGGGTGCTGCCAGGTTCCAAAGAGGTTCGTCGTATCGAGCCGGGTACTGACTACGGAGTCAATGGTAAACAGACACCTTCGGGGGCTCATAGTCAAGTCCGTCCGTAAGGTAAAGTTCATGGTGGCAGGCGTCTGCGCAATGGCTAACTTAACACTGATCAATAAAAAAGTAAGAAGAGTACAGATACGGTTCATAAATGAAAGTTTGTAAGCGCAGTCGAAGTGGTGATGAATAAAAACATTGCACTGGCATACCAGGGAGCAGTCTGCCCGTTTTCTCCTCTTCGTGTTTTGGGCGGTGCTCATTAGTAGTACCTTGGTCGACAATAGTAATGAAACAGTTCAGGAATTCAAAGTATGGCCATATGGGGATAGCCGAACGCACAAATGAACTAAGTGCCGTTATCATTTGCCCATCTTGGCACCATCCGCTACTTTTGACTACGACTATAGACTTAAGACAAAATGACTGCTCTCCGTACCGACTGGACACGCGCCGAAATTGCCGATATATATAATTCACCCGTACTCGATCTGATGTACCGGGCTGCCACCGTTCACCGGGAGAACCATGACCCGCAGGAAGTACAAGTCTGTACGTTGCTGTCGGTCAAAACGGGTGGTTGCCCCGAAGACTGTGCCTACTGTCCGCAGGCAGCTCGTTACCACACAGCCGTGAAAGTACACAAGCTGATGGAAGTCGACGAAGTGCTGACGGCTGCGCAACGGGCAAAAGACACGGGTAGCACGCGTTTCTGCATGGGGGCGGCCTGGCGCGAAGTGCGCGACAACAGTGATTTCGACAAGGTGCTCGACATGGTGCAGGGCGTCAACGAGATGGGTCTCGAAGTGTGCTGCACACTCGGGATGCTTTCCGAAACGCAGGCTCAAAAACTCAAGGATGCCGGTCTGTACGCTTACAACCACAACCTCGATACCAGCGAAGAATTTTACGGCGACATCATTAGCACCCGCACCTACGACGACCGTCTGGACACGCTGGGCCACGCCCGTAAAGCCGGAATTTCGGTTTGCTCGGGTGGTATTATCGGTATGGGCGAATCAGATACCGACCGTATCGGTATGTTACATACCCTGGCGACGTTGCCCCAACACCCGGAGTCGGTGCCAGTCAACGCGCTTGTGCCGGTTGAAGGAACCCCGTTGGAGGACCAGCCGCGGGTATCGGTCTGGGAGATGATCCGAATGATTGCAACGGCTCGCATCATCATGCCCAAAGCTATGGTACGCCTGTCGGCGGGCCGGGTGCGGATGAACACCGAAGAGCAGGCATTATGCTTTCTGGCCGGTGCCAACTCGATCTTTGCCGGTGACAAGCTCCTGACCACGCCCAACCCCGGCGAAGACCTCGACCAACAGTTATTCCAGACACTCAACATCCGGCCCCGCAAAGCGTTCAAGGATGTGTCTCAACCCGCCGTTGTGTTCGAACAGATTCCCGTGTAGCGTGTAGCCTGGTATCCTGGACGGCCACGTCCGGGTATGAAGTACTGTTTCTTACCCGGACGTGGCCGTCCAGGATACAACCGGCCAGCCCGGCCAGGCTAATTACCCATGTTACATCCTAACCTATGCTAACACGACAACGACTATTTGGTGGAATTGCACTTGCCCTACTGGTAACCGCTGCATCTGGACAGGGGCAACTGACCTCCGCCACGTCGGGTAACCCCATCGTTAAAGGGTGGTATGCCGACCCCGAAGGAGTGATCTTTGATAAACAATACTGGATATACCCCACTTACTCGGCTCCTTATAATGAACAGGTGAAGCTGGATGCCTTCTCGTCACCGGATCTGGTCAACTGGACCAAACACGAGCAGATCATCGATACCACGGCGGTTCGCTGGGTAAAACGGGCATTATGGGCACCCGCCATCGTTGAGAAGGGGGGTAAGTATTTTCTGTTTTTCGGAGCCAATGACATCCATGACGACAAGAAAGAAGTGGGGGGTATTGGTGTAGCCGTAGCCGACAACCCCGCTGGCCCATTTCGGGACTATTTAGGCAAACCGCTGGTTGGCCAGATCCATAATAAAGCGCAGCCCATCGATCAGTTCGTTTTTAAGGATAAGGATGGTGCTTATTACCTGATCTACGGCGGATGGGGCCACTGTAACATTGCCCGCCTGAATGACGATTTTACCGGGTTCATTCCCTTTGCCGATGGCACTATCTTCCGGGAGGTGACGCCCAAAGGCTATGTAGAAGGACCGGTGATGTTCGTTCGTAACGGCAAGTATTACTTTATGTGGTCGGAGGGAGGCTGGACAGGCCCTGATTATTCGGTAGCGTACGCTGTAGCGTCATCGCCATTCGGGCCGTTTGAACGAGTGGGTAAGATTTTGCAACAGGACCCGGCCGTTGCAACGGGTGCCGGTCACCACTCGGTTATTCAAATTCCCGGAACCGACGAATGGTATATTGTCTACCACCGTCGACCCCTGACGGAAACCGATGGGAACCACCGTGAAACCTGCATCGACCGGATGGCGTTCGATGCCCAGGGTACTATTCTGCCCGTAAAAATCACAAAAGAAGGCGTTCAGGCAAGGGTGCTGAAGTAACCGCTTTAAGCGGAGACTGGTTGGTTAACGATCAGCTTTGCCAAAGTTCTAAACTTTGGCAAAGCTGATCGTTAACCAATCACCCCACCCGCCAGCAACCGGTGTCCCGCCGAAACCGGGAGCAGTTTGCCATGATCATCCAGCAAGCCCATCTGCAGGAGCCAGGCCTCGAACTCAGGAGCCGGGCGGAGTTTAAGCACGTCGCGGATATACAGCGCATCGTGGAAACTGGTGCTCTGGTAATGGAGCATGACATCGTCGGCACCCGGAATGCCCATAATGAATGTGACCCCGCCCACCCCTAGCAGCGTCAGTAAGGTATCCATATCGTCCTGATCGGCTTCGGCGTGGTTGGTGTAACAAACGTCGACGCCCATTGGTAAGCCCAAGAGCTTTCCACAGCAGTGATCTTCCAGACCTGCCCGGATGATCTGTTTGCCATTATAGAGGTATTCCGGGCCAATAAACCCTACCACAGAGTTCACCAGTAGCGGTTCAAACGCCCGCGCCACCGCATACGCCCGGACCTCGGCCGTTTGCTGATCCAGCCCGTGGTGGGCATTGGCCGAGAGGGCGCTACCCTGTCCAGTTTCAAAATACATTACGTTCTCACCCACCGTACCTCGTTTTAGCGACCGGGCGGCCTCCCAGCCTTCGCGCAGGAGCGCCAGGTTTATACCAAAGGAAGCATTGACGGCCTCTGTACCACCAATACTTTGAAACGCCAGATCGACAGGTGCACCCTGTTCAATGGCCTGAATGGTCGTGGTCAGGTGGCTCAGTACACACGATTGCGTCGGTATGGCAAATCGCTGACGTACAGCGTCAATCATCTCCAGCAGTTGCACCGTCGTTTGTACATGGTCGGTGGCGGGGTTGATCCCAATAACAGCATCCCCGGCGCCATAAAGCAAACCATCGACCAGACTCGCGGCAATGCCCCGCACATCGTCGGTGGGGTGGTTGGGTTGCAGTCGGGTGCTCAACCGGCCGCGCAGACCGATCGTGTTTCGGAACCTGGTAACCACTTCACATTTTGCCGATACGGTGATCAGATCCTGGTTCCGCATCAGTTTCGAGACAGCTGCCACCAGTTCGGGCGTCAGGCCGGGGCTCAATCGGGTTAGCGTGGCTGTCGTTGTCGAGTCGGCCAGCAGAAAATCGCGGAAACCGCCAACGGTCAGGTGCCGAATGAGAGCGAAAGCCGTTGCGTTGTGGGTGTCGATGATAAGCCGCGTAACCTCATCCGTTTCGTAAGGAACTACCGCTTCGTTAAGAAACGTAGTTACCGGCAGTTCGGCCAGGGCCATCTGAGCGGCCACGCGCTCCTCCGCCGATTGCGTAGCCACACCCGCCAGCTGATCGCCCGAACGCAGGGGAGTGGCGCGGGCAAGCAACGTTTTGAGGTCGTCAAACACGTAATTCGTCTGATGAACAGTGTGGCGATACGGCATGAAAGAGACAGGAATCGATGAGACTGGTAAAGATACGAAGCCCGGCCAATGGTCAATATCCAATTTAATGCCGTACCTTTCCGGTGAAATAAAAATGAAACAATACTAAATTACGCTTTAGTTATGGGAAGAGGAGACATTAAAACACGCAGAGGTAAGATTTCGGCAGGGTCCCATGGAAAGACACGTCCCCGCACGTCGAGTAAACTTACAATTCCAGCGGCAACGCCCACTGCTCCGGCGACTACCGAAGAAAAAGCATAAATAACAGGTGCTTATAGAAAGAGGGTTGACAATGACGACAGTCATTGTCAACCCTCTTTTCATTTTTGAGCTTAGCCCTGCCAGTGGTCCGGCAGGACCCTGGTAGTGGCTGTTACGTTAGGCCGGTAAAATTTTACAGCCACTACCAGGGTCCTGCCGGACCACTGGCAGGGCTAAGCACTAGCGCGTTTTAACCTTCGATGGTTTCGATTCGGGCTTTACCGGATCGGGTGTTGTCGGAATAATGGGTTCTGTCGCGCTTGTGGCTTTTGACCGACGGCTTCGCCCTTCGTGGAAGATAACGAATGCGAAAAGCGCAATCAGCAGTATGTTGCAGATCAGGTCAATGGTGTCGCCGGTCCTGGCCGCTGGCGGATCGAAGCGAAACTCAATTGTGTGGTTGCCCGCCGGCACGCGTAGTGCCCTCAACACATAATTGGCCCGCAGGTGAGGAACCGCTTTCCCGTCGATGAACGCCTGCCAGTCTTCCTGCCCCCGGTAGTAGATTTCGGAGAATACCACGAGCCCATCCCGAACGGCGTTAGCCTGGTAGGTAAGCTTATCGGGCCGGTAACTTGTTAGCTGAATCGAACTGCCCGTGTGGTCGAGCGTGCCGGGCAGGCCACCCAACTGAGCCGTGAACCGCTTGTCGACAACCGCCGAATCGCGCGGGTTGAGCGTTTTCATAGCGGCCAGCTCCGCATCGGCATCGGCCACGGGGACTACCGTTCCAACGAACCAGGCGGCCCCGAGGGCTTCCGGGTTCGGCAGGGCTACCGGTCCGCCCGGCTGCTGCGGGTTAGCCGGGTTGGGCTGACCAGCCTGAATAATGTACTTCGCGTTCAGCATATTCAGCATATGCAGCGTATTTGTTGGGAACGCATACGATACCAGCTCCTGATACCGGCGTATTTTGGCCGCGTGGTAACCGCCCACCGACCGGTGGAAGTAGGAGGTCCGGTTGCTGTTCATGAAATCGACCGTCTGGTCGAATACGCGGTAGCCAGGGGTTTTGTCCTGCAAAATCTGCTCATCGGCGGGGGTTGGTTCAAACAACTGGGACGCCTGCGCCTTGCTGACGAAATCGGCGTTGTTGAGGAACCGCTTATCGATACCAAACAGGTCAAAAACCACCAGGGCCAGTAGCGCCGGGTAGAAAATAATGGGCTTGATTTTGTTGGTCACGAAGGCCCACAAAGCACCCGCAGTCAGTACGATAAAGATAACCGACCGGAAGGCGTCGCTCCGAAGCAGGCTCTGCCGGTCACTGATGAGCGCCGTCTGAAACTCTTTGGCTGCTTCACCGAAGTAGGAAGACAGCCGGTCAATATCCGTTGGTGTCTGGAACGAAAAGAAGGTCCCGCCCAGTACCGCCAGCACCAGTGCCAGACCTGCGGTAAGTGCCAAACTAATCACCAGCGGCTGACGGAGCTGGGCCAGCGTCAGTTTCTGGCTCACCAGGGACTGCACCGCCATAGCTGCCCCTGCGCCGATGAACAACTGGGCCAGACAGAGGGCCATCGTTACCGCCCGGAACTTGTTCAGATAAGGCAGATAATCGAAAAGAAAGCCGTTGAACCAGAGCAGGTTTTTGCCCAGCGCCAGCACGATCATCAGCACTGCCGAACTCAGCAGCCACCACCGGATGTGGCCCGGAATGATAAACATACCCAGCACAAACAGGAACAGCAACACCGCCCCGGCATAAGCAGGCCCGCCAACCATCGGTTGGTCGCCCCAGTAGGTGGGGGTGCCCTGTTCGACAAACTGTTTCGCCGAAGCCGGATCGAGTCCCTTGCCAACCAGTGCTTTGTAGAAGTCAGAGTCTGTAGTGAGCCCCCCGATGGACGAACCACCAAAGGCATTGGGAATGAGCAGCGTCAGGGCTTCGGCTTTGCCGTAGCTATAGCTGAAAGCGTAGTCTTTGTCCAGCCCGCTGGTCGACGTGTTACCTTCCGCATTACCGGTCGGGTTCGTGGTTTTCGCCGTCAGCTCCGACGTTCCCCGGATGGTTTCTTTGGTATACTGACTCAGCACCAGCAGGCGCTTTCCGAAACTCCCGGCAGCGACTGCGCCCACCACAGCCAGTGTAGCAAGGCCCATTGCCAACTGGCGTCCTTTGCCCGCCCGTACCAGCGAAATCCCTTCGATGAGCACGAACAGGCCAATGGTCATGAAGAGGTAATACGTGATCTGGATGTGGTTGGCCCCCAGTTCCATGCACCCGAACAGGCCCGTGACGGCGGCTCCCACCCAGTAGCGACCGCGCAGACAGAGTACTACCCCGGCGAGGATACCGGCACCGAAACCCATGGCGAAAAGCTTGGAGACGTGTCCCGCTTCCAGGCTGACAATACCGAAGGTGCCGAAGCCATAGGCCGCTGCACCCAATGCACTCAGCCACGGGTTACAACCCAGCACAACGAGCAGCAGGTAGGCGCATAGCATCACGATGAACACAATGCTCGCTGTGTTGGGGAGAATACTAACTACACCCATAAAGGCTTTGTAAACAAAGATATACGGGTAATTGAAATCGATCATATAACTCGGCATCCCGCTGAAAACGGCGTCGGTCCAGAGCGGTTTCTCGCCCGTAGCCTGACCAATTTCGCGGATTTCCCGGGCCGATGCCATGGCCTGTTGTACATCGGACATAGACAGCATTTTGCCCGACAGTACCGGCGAAAAGTAAATGATAGCCAGCACAAGCAGTCCCAGCACGGCAATCAGGTGCGGGCGTAGTCGCTGAAAGGGGGTAGGTTGATTCATAAAATAGATTGATACGCAGCCCAAAGATAGGGTTTTAGGAGAAAACGGATGGTAAAGCAGGTGGATTGTAGTCAGGGGGTTTCTGTTTATTCACCCTGGTAGAGACGCAACCCTTTGCGTCTGTCATGCGTCAGCAATTTTAGCCTCTCATGCGTCAGCAATTTGTAAAGACATGAATAATTCAGACGCAAGCCTGGCCGGAATCATGAGACGCAAAAGGTTGCGTCTTTAAACAACGAAAGAGCCGACCATGTAGGGCATGACCGGCTCTTGGGCAATGGGTATATATTGATGGCAACTATACGACCATTATATCTTTCTCCTTCGCCACAAAGGTTTCCTCAATCCGGACGATAAAGGCGTCGGTGAGTTTCTGAACGCGTTCTTCGCCGACTTTAACCGCATCTTCCGACACGCCGTCTTTGGTTAATTTGCGGATATCGTCGTTGGTATCCTTGCGGATGTTACGCACATTGACTTTCGCCGTTTCCACTTCCTGTTTTACTTTTTTGACCAGGTCGCGCCGACGTTCTTCGGTCAGCGGGGGGATGCTGAGCCGGATCTGTTCGCCGTCGTTGTTGGGTGACAGGCCGAGGTTGGAATTCCGGATGGCTTTCTCAACGTCGTTGATCAGTTTGCGTTCAAAAGGCTTGATCACAATGGTCCGGGCGTCGGGTGTGTTTACGGAGGCTATTTGTACCAAAGGGGTTGGCGTTCCGTAGTATTCGACCTGAATACCGTCGAGCATGCCGACATTGGCTTTCCCGGCACGGATTTTAGTCAGTTCGATGGACAAGTGCTTCAGCGCTTTCTCCATCGTATCCTTTGCATCGTCGAGGTATAGCTCGATTTCTTCCATGTCTTACTTGAAGTTGTGACGTTGTAACGTAATAATGTAACCGCCTGATACACGCGCGGCCCGCTGTGGTAAGCTGACATGAGCCTGATACCCGGGCCACGCTGGGTTCTAGCGGGTTTCGTTGGTATCCGTACCGCCGATAAGGGTACCAATCTGTTCGCCCTGTGCCAGCCGTAGCAGATTGCCAGCCTGGTTCATGTTGAAAACAATGATAGGCAGGTTATTTTCCTGACAAAGGGTGAAAGCGGTCAGGTCCATGACGCTGAGTTTTTTCTCATAAACGTCATCGAAAGAAATAGTGGTATAGCGTGTTGCCGTTGGGTCTTTGACAGGGTCAGCTGTGTAAACGCCGTCGACTTTTGTTCCTTTAAGTACTACGTCGGCTTCTATTTCGATTGCCCGCAGGCTAGCTGTTGTATCGGTGGTGAAATAGGGGCTGCCGGTGCCAGCGGCAAAGATAACAACGCGGCCTTTTTCCAGATGCCGTACGGCCCGCCGACGCACGTACGGTTCGCAAACCTGTTCCATCTTTATCGCCGACATTACGCGGGTGTACATGCCGTGTTTCTCGAATGAACTCTGGAGGGCCATGGCATTGATAACGGTAGCCAGCATGCCCATGTAGTCACCCTGCACCCGGTCTATGCCCGAGCGCTCGCCCGAGACGCCCCGGAAGATGTTACCACCGCCGATGACAATGGCAACCTGCACCCCCATATCGACAACTTGTTTAATTTCTAAACTATACTGTTCCAGTACAGCGGGATCAATGTTATAGCCATTAGGTCCGGCCAATGCCTCCCCGCTCAATTTGAGCAGGATTCGTTTATAGTTCGTTGGTGTCATGCGGGAGCGTTTTTGCGGGGGCAAAGATAGGGAAAAAGGAGGAAGGAGGAAAGGAGGAAGGAGGAAGGGAGGAAGGGAGGAGGGAGGAAGGAGGAAGGAGGAAGGAGGAAGGGAGGAAGGAGGAAGGAGGAAGGGAGGAGGGAGGAAGGAGGAAGGAGGAAGGAGGAAGGAGGAAGGAGGAAGGAGGAAGGAGGAAGGAGGAAGGAGGAAGGAGGAAGGAGGAAGGAGGAAGGAGGAAGGAGGAAGGAGGAAGGGAGGAGGGAGGAGGGAGGAAGGAGGAAGGAGGAAGGAGGAAGGAGGAAGGAGGAAGGGGAGGAAGGGAGGAAGGGGAGGAGGGGGAGGAAGGGGATGTACTTGGATTCCCCTTCCTCCCTCTCCTCCCCCTCTTCCCTTTCCTCCCCCTCCTTAAAACTCAATCAGGATCTGTCCTTTCTCGACGCGGTCGCCCTGGTTGGCGCGGATAGATTTAACGGTGCCGTCGCCGGGCGCTTTGAGGTTGTTTTCCATCTTCATCGCTTCCAGAATCAACAGACTATCGCCTTTGCTGATCACATCGCCAACGGCCACATTGATTCCTACGACCAGACCGGGCATGGGTGCTTTGAGGTTGTTGATTTTGGTAGCGGCTACGCTGCTCATACCCATTTTTTCGAGCAACAGGTCGAACCGGTCCTTGAGTTGAACCTGGTGGATATGTCCATTGATGCGGAGGGTGACGGTTTTCTCAGCCGCGTTCAAATCCATCACTTCGGCCGAATAGGACGTATTTTTGTGCAGGATATGAAACGTTCGGTCGGTGAGCCTGACCAGGTCCCAGGCGAAGGGCTCACCGTTCAGAACCGGACCGTCGGGGTTAAATTCGATCGTTGCCGGGGTAGCAGACGTGGCGTTAAGTGTTGCGGTGTACATGAAAAGGAATTAATGGCTAGGTGCTTTTGAGCGTCAGCTGGTGCTCTGTACCGCAAACCTAAACACAAAAAGCACACCCACCCAACGACTCATCAATGAGTTTAGGACTTATTGATGAGCCAGATGCCCAGCAAACACACCCCCATACCGGCAAACTGGATAGCGTAGATCGTTTCACCGTCCAGAACACCCCATCCCAGGGCTACTATTGGGATGAGGTACGTAACCGAAGCGGCAAACAAAGGGGAGGAGAGCTGCATGACCCGGTTGAAAAATATAGACATCAGCCCTGACCCGAACACACCCAGCGTAATCAGCGCCGTTAACGCCCATCCATGCTGCCCGGAGGTTACCCGGCTAAAGAAATCGGTTGGGGCCAGCGTCAGCAGAGCAATCGGACCGGCAAACGCAAACAGCCAGGCCGTTGAAACGAGGGCGGGCAAATGACTCAGGTAACGTCCGATGAGGTTCGTGTTGAGCCCGTAGCAGACAGTGGCCAGCACGACGAGCAGCGCATAGGCATTGATCTGGAACGACCCCGTCGCGCTGAAAAAAACGAGGAGTAACGACCCGGCCAATCCTAACAGGATGCCGGCCACCTGCCGGATTTTGAGCGCCTGACCGAAAAAAGCCGCTCCTAACAGCAACGTAAATAAGGGACTAAGTGAGTTCAGCGCACCCGCCAGTGAACTGGTGAGGTGGGCACCCGCTTCGGCGAAGAGAAAGGCAGGAATGATAAATCCAACGATAGCACTGGCCAGCAGTGCTACCCACCGGTGTTTTACCGCCAGCCGAACATCGGCCTGACGGCTTTGCCGGGCCAGAAATGGCGTAAAAAACAGCAGGGCAAAGACCAGTCTACCTCCCGCCACCTGCTCAGGTGGAAACCCGGCCAAACTCCGCTTGATCAGAATGAAAGAACTTCCCCATACCAAGGCGAGGGTGCAAAGTAGCAGCCAGGCCAGTACCGGGCGTTTTTGAGGATGAACGATGGGTTCCTGAGTGATCATTTTCTGACAGGGTTACAGGAGTTGACAGGACTTCGGGAAACTATACCGGTCGATCCTGTAATCCTGTCGAATAGGGTTAAGCCGTCATGGCGAGGTCGTAGGTTTCTGCTACCTCATCAAGTATGGCGCTTACGCCAACATAGGAGTCGTTCGTTACCAGCCGCATCCGGAAGGGCTTGAAATCGGGAAGACCCCGGAAATAATTCGCGTAGTGGCGTCGCATCTCGAACAAGCCCACAATCTCGCCTTTCCAGCGAATGGAGAAGTCGAGGTGCTGGCGGCAAACGGCCACCCGGTCGGCAACGGTAGGTGGGGCAAGGTGCTCACCTGTTTGAACGAAGTGCTTTATTTCGTTGAAAACCCAGGGATGACCAATACTCGCCCGGCCAATCATGACGCCATCGACGCCGTACCGGTTCTTGTACTCCAGCGCTTTTTCGGGAGAGTCGATATCCCCGTTGCCAAAAATAGGGATGGTAATGCGGGGGTTGTCTTTGATTTTACCAATGAGCGTCCAGTCCGCGTCGCCTTTGTACATCTGTACCCGTGTCCGCCCGTGAACGGTTAGCGCTTTGATGCCGATATCCTGCAACCGCTCGGCTACGTCACCTACGTTCTTGGTTTGGTCATCCCAGCCAAGTCGTGTTTTCACCGTTACGGGCAGATGGGTTGCCTTTATGACAGCCTCTGTCATGCGGACCATCTTGGGGATGTCTTGCAACAGCGCGGCTCCCGCCCCCCGGCAGGCTACCTGCTTGACGGGGCAACCGTAATTGATGTCGATCAGATCGGGGTTGGCACGCGTAGCTATGCGGGCGCACTCACCCATCGTTTCTACATCGGAGCCAAAAAGCTGAATACCGATAGGGCGCTCATATTCGAAGATGTCCAGTTTCTGAACGCTCTTGGCCGCGTCGCGGATCAATCCCTCCGACGAGATGAATTCCGTATACATCAGGTCGGCGCCGTTGGCTTTGCAGACAGCCCGAAATGGCGGATCGCTGACATCCTCCATGGGAGCCAGTAGCAACGGAAAATCCGGTAGTTGTATATCGCCAATGTTGACCATAACTCGAAAATATAAAGGTCCGCTTACTTGTCGGATGGTTTTACATAAAGGGATTGTTCGGGTCGTGTCGGGTTCGGAAACAAGACGTCACACGAATGACAGTAGCAAGCTCAATTATGCTGGTTTTAGCACAATCCAAAGGCTCAAATGGTTCCTTTATGCAGATAATGCGAATGAGTCTGTAAATTTACGGGAATTATGCAGCCAATCCATATCCCCAATCCCCCATCGTCCCGTCCGCCAACCATTGGTGGCCTTATTATGCTCGTTGGGTTCTTACTCCTGGGGGGCGTGTTAAGTACGTTTCTGCTACTGGGCATCCTCTTGGTTACCAAGGGCTTGTCTATAGTCGAGGCCTCCTCGTACCTGACCCAACTGGCTCTCAAGCCTACAGATTCGACTAAAGGCTGGTATGAGTTGATGCTTCTTCAGGGAATTAATCACCTGGGCACCTTTTTAGTGCCAGCACTAGCCTACTGGTATTTTGTTGAGCATAAACACTGGCAGGAGTTCAACCGTCGGCCCTTGTGGGCGGTGGCTGGCCTTGGTGTAGTCGGGTTGCTTGTCATTTCGTTTATGCCTTTCGATGGTCTGGTTATTGAATGGAACCAGAATCTGCACCTGCCTCAGACACTGGCTCCGCTGGAGCAGTGGATTCGTGACAAGGAAAAGAGTTTGGAAGGGATTACCAAATACCTGACGACCTTTACGACCACAGGTCAGTTGCTGGTGGCCATTCTGGTAATCGGGGTCATTCCGGCTATTGGAGAAGAGGTACTGTTCCGGGGCGTGCTACAACGCAATTTCAGCTACTGGACGGGCAACACGCACGTGGGTATCTGGCTGGCGGCTATACTGTTCAGTGCCATTCACGTTCAGTTTCTGGGCTTCTTTCCGCGGATGCTGCTGGGCGCGCTGTTCGGCTATGTCTATGTCTGGTCAGGCAATATATGGGCACCTATTTTCGCCCATTTCGTCAATAACGGCTTCACCGTTGTGATGATGTACATGCATCAGCGTAAAATGACGACGGTTAATATTGACAGCAACGAATCGATACCGGTCTGGGGCGCAGCTATATCATTTGTGATAACCGCCGGCCTTCTGTATTATTTCAAACAAAGCAACCGGACGCAAACGTTGTAAGGCCTGTGCCTGAGCCTTTATGTCTGCCTTTGTACAACACCAACAGCATGAACGAAAACTGGGAATCGATTTATACAACGCCCATGCCGCACCGGGCCGAGCTGGCAAAGGCCCTGCTGGCCGAACATGAAATACCGGCCGTAGTCGTTAATCGGCAGAGCAGCAGTTATCCTACCCTGGGTCTGGGCAAGAGTGAAGTACATGTACTGGCTAAAGATGCAATTCTGGCCAAAGTAATCTTAGAGAATGAAGCAACGTTTAGCTAAGCTGACCAACCTTCAGCAGCGCATTATTGCGGCTGTAGCAGGGGTTCCAGTTATTTTGTTTATGATCTGGTACGCCGACTGGTCGTTTGCGTTGCTGTTTACACTCGTCAGTGCGCTTACGCAGCGGGAGTTCTATAAATTGCTTGGGCTGGATGGGTTTGAACCGCTGACGGCCTATGGTACCGTCGTTGGATGTCTGGTCTGTGTGCTGGCCTATTTTGCCGAAAAAGGCGTTATCGGCACCGATGCCTACTTCCTCATTTGCCCGGCCTCGTCCATGATCTTCCTGATCAAGCTGTACAAAAAGCGGGATATGAAGCCCTTCACCAATATCGGGTTCACGTTTCTGGGGATCATTTACGTAGCCATGCCGTTTGCCTTGCTGATCGTCTTGGCGTTGCGGGGGGGCAGCTACCATCCGTCTATTATCATCGGCTGTTTGCTGCTGCTGTGGGCCAGTGATATTGGGGCGTATTTCGCCGGTACGTACTTCGGCCGCCGGAAGCTGTTTGAACGGGTGTCGCCCAAAAAGTCCTGGGAAGGAGCCGTTGGGGGTGCCATTGCTGCCGGACTGGTAGCGCTGGGCCTGGCCTTTTACGCGCCGGAGCTGAAACCCTGGCAGTGGTACTGCGTAGGGGGCATCATCGTCGTGACGGGTACCTATGGTGACCTTGTCGAGTCGCTGTTTAAACGGAGTATCGCCATCAAGGATTCCGGTACGAGCATTCCGGGGCATGGCGGTTTTCTGGACCGCTTCGATGGATTGCTGCTTGCCGCTCCGTTTATCATAACATTCCTTAAATTATTTGCCTAAATACGGTCTGCTGCCAAATCATTCGTTATTTTGTATAGTTAAGTATGAAATGCCTGATTATACATACGGGGTATCGACTACGCACTGTGAGGTGACCCTTCGATCCGGTAGACCCTGAACAGTGTCTCCAATAAAGCATGAAGCAATCGTTAAAATACATACTGCTGGGCCTGTGCCTGCTGCTGCTCTCGGGTGGGTTCGCCCATACGTTTGCGCAGGGTCAGGAACGGCAGGTGACGTTCACGGGGTTTCTGACGGGTGGCAAGACCAACGAGCCCCTGCCGGGGGCGTATATCTATATTCCGAAGGCTGGAAAAGGGGTTCTGTCGGCTGCGAACGGCTATTTTGCCCTGCCTGTTTTTCCGGGCGATAGTATCATCTTCAGTTATGTTGGCTTCAGAACCCAGTACCACATCATCCCGCGTCGGCTCACGGACCTGACCTATTCAGCGGTAGTGGCGTTGCAGGAAGATGTGAAAACGCTGGCCGAGGTGAAGGTGTATCCGTATGCGACGGAGGAACTGTTCAAGGAAGCGTTCGTGAACCTGAAACTCCCCGACCAGATGGAGCGCGACAACCTGGCCCGTAATACCGATCCCGCAGCCATCATGCGTATGGCGGCTACGATGCCGATGGGGGCGGTGGCCAACCACCAGAACTTTGTCAATCAGCAGTTCTTCGGGCGGGAGTCCATTGTGGGGCGTAGTTCGACGCCGTCCTTCGCGTTCACGAATCCTTTTGCCTGGGCTAACTTCATCCGATCCGTTAAGCGCGGTGACCTCAAAACGAAGGAATGGCGCAGCGAACTCAATAAAGCACCCCGCGAAAACATGACGCGGAAAGATGTTTTGCAGGACGGTAATTGACCGGATATTTCCGCAGATAACGGGGATGTCAAATACGTCAATCGCTTATTCCGGGCTTCCTTTATTACTCAAATGAGACCCGGTAGCCGAAAGAACTAATAAACTCATAACGATTTGGCCTAGCCGCTTCTGCCCGGAAGCGGCTTTTTTTGTGCTTTCGTTTTACCAGCTTCCTGGTGGCCACTCCTAACACCGGCCGACTTTATCCGAATACCCCGCCAGTATGGCCAATCGCTACTTATTCGTTTACTTCCTCTTTTTTTCAACGATCACTCTGGCGGCCACTATCCGTGGCCGCGCCGTCGATGCCGGTACAGGGCAGCCGATCATTGGCGCTACGCTGCTGATCGAGGGTACCCCGCTGCATGGTGTGTCGGGCCTCGACGGTTCGTATGTTATCCGAAATGTTCCGGCCGGGAATTACCGGCTTCGGGCCAGTTACGTATCCTACCAGACGCTATTACGTGAGGTCAGGCTCGATGCGAACGAGCAGACGCTAACCGTCGACCTGGCGCTGGCGACCGAAACCGACCGTCAGATTGCCGAGGTTACCGTCGTTAGCAAACGCGACGGAGCCAGTGACCGAACAGCGCGCGACCTCGAACGCAACGCCCCCCAGGTGCTGAACATCGTCTCGGGGCGCAGCATCGAACTCTCGCCCGATCTGACCGTTGCCAATGTCATCCAGCGCGTTTCGGGCATTTCCATTGAACGGAACAGCAATGGAGACGGGCAGTACGCCATTCTGCGCGGCATGGATAAGCGCTATAACTATACGCTCGTCAACGGGGTGAAAATTCCCAGCCCGGACAACCGCTACCGATACGTTCCCCTCGATATTTTTCCGGCTGAACTGCTCGACCGACTCGAAGTGTACAAGGCACTAACACCCAGCATGGAAGGCGATGCCGTGGGTGGCGCTATCAATATGGTGATGAAAGACGCCCCGGATCGCCTGACAGTGCTTGCCAATGTCTCCACCGGTTATAGCGAACTGTTTATGAACCGGCCCTTCACGCGCTTCAAGGCTGGAAATGTTCGGTTTGAGTCGCCTTACGAGCAGTTCGGGAATCAGTACGCGGCCAAACCCGCTGATTTTAACAAAGCCCCAACAACCTACACGGTGGGTAGCCCGCCACCTAACCTGCTGGGTAGTTTTGCCGTTGGCGGTCGCCTGCTGAACCGTCGCCTGGGGGTGATGCTGGCGGGTAGTTTGCAGAATACGTTCCGGGGCAGCAACAGCCTCTTCTTCGATGGCGACGCAGTCGATACGCTGCGGGGCGTCACCCTGACGTCTATGAGCGAACGCCAGTACTCGGAGCATCAACGGCGCTACGGGCTCCATGCCAAGCTGGATTACCGGCTGCCCGGCTCGGGTGGACCCGAGGCCAACAAGATCCAGTGGTACAATGCGTTCATTAATCTGACCAACGAGCAGATCCGGGACACCAAATCCACCCAGCTCACCATTGGCGGGTTCGACCCAATCCTTGGCAACGCAACCCTTGGTTATTCGACGCGCTCGCGGCTCACCCGGCAACGGATTTATACCAGCACACTACAGGGAACGCATGAACTGACACCCATTCTCGGGGTGAACTGGTCGGCGGTATACTCGGTGGCAACCGGCAATGTGCCCGACCAGACGACGGTACCTCTGCTGGGCGTGCGGACGAATTTTGCGGAGCAGCGAACGACCGTCAACGATGGCTCCCGCCGGTGGGAACACAACACCGATACCGACCTGGCCGGTTACCTGAACGTCACGCTCAAAACCAACCTCGCCGGTCTGTCCGTCGAGTGGATGGCAGGCGGACTCTACCGCGACAAGCAACGGACGAATTTCTATAACAACTATCAGCTGCGCCCCGCCAATCCATTTGCTCAGTACGGCGTTGACTTCACCGATTACAGCCAGATTGTCTGGACAGTGCAGAACCCGCTGGGCTCGGTAGCAACGGCGCTCAACTACGACGCCAGCGAGAAAACCTCGTCGGGCTACCTGCAATTTCGGACCACCAACCAGCCGCTCGAACTAACCGGGGGCGTTCGTGTGGAGCATACCGATCAGGGATATGCCATGAAATTCCCGATTGGCGAAGACCGCCCCACAGGCAGCCAGATCTACACCGATATCCTGCCGAGTCTGCACGCCCGGTACCGGCTGAAGGAGCGGACCAACCTGCGGGCGTCTTATTTCCGGTCGCTGAACCGGCCGGGCTTCTTCGAGATTGTGCCCTATCGCATCGTCAACGAAGAATACCAGGAGCGGGGTAACCCGAACCTGAAGCGGGCCATTGCCGACAATATGGACCTGCGCTACGAGTTTTTCCCCCGTCCGCTGGAACAGTTTATGGTTGGCGTTTTTTACAAACGCATTCAAAACCCCATTGAGTATACCCTCCAGCGCGATGCCGTGCGGGGGCAGGATATCTACTATTCGCCGGGCAACTTCGGCACCGCAACCAACTACGGGCTCGAACTGGATGCCGTCAAGTACGTGCGGAACTGGGGCGTGAAGGCGAACTATACCTATACGCACTCGGCCATTACTACCCCCAAGTCAAAGCGCATCCGCAATGCCCAGGGCGATCTGCAAACGATCTCGGTTAACCAGACCCGGGCGCTGTACGGGCAGTCGGCGCACGTGGCGAACCTGTCTCTGCTCTACAAAGACAGTGAGCATGGCTGGGATGGCCAGCTGGCGGGTAGTTACACCGGCGACCGGATCAGTACCGTGTCGCAGTTTGTCGACAATGATCTCTACCAGAAAGGATTTCTCCAGATGGATGCCTCGGCCGAGAAACGGCTGAAGGGAAATTTTATCCTCTTCGCTAAAGTCAATAACCTGCTCAACACACCTACCGAAGTGTATATCCGGAACGTAAGCAGCCGGAATTCGGACGTGCCAAATCAGGACGTAGCAGGCCGGACGCTGATCCGGCGCGACTACTTCCAGCGCTCATATCTGCTGGGTATCCGCTATAAACTATAATTTGGAACGGCTGCGTCGATAAACCGAACAGGCCCTGATCAAGTCAATCTAAAACCAATTACAACCAATGAAACAAGTATTTATTCTAGCAGCTTTCGTCGCCACAGTGCTGGCAGGTTGTTCCACGAAAGAAGACACTGGTAATGCCGTAGCTCCCGCCCCGGTCGTGAAAGAAGCTGTATCGGGTGAGGTCTCGGGTGTCTGGGAGAAAGGAAGCACGTATAAAATCACGGGTCCGCTGCAAATCTCGGAAGGCAAATCACTAACGATTCAGGAAGGCGTTACGGTCCTGATGAGCGACTCGACGGTGAAGCCCGAAGTGATCATTAAAGGAAATCTGTACTGCCTGGGTACCGCAGCCAGCCCCGTCCGCTTTACCGTGCCCGATGCCTGGAAGACGGCAAAAAATGAGTTTGGTGCGCTATGGGGTGGCCTGATTGCCGGTCCAACCAGTGCCGAGATCGTTCTCGACAATACCATCATCGAATACGGTGGTGCCGTAACGACCGAAGCATCGGCCTCCGTAAAGGCGGGACTCTACAAAGCCGCTGCGGGCGAACACGTTCCTGCGCTGTATTACCCCAATGTGAACGGGAAACTGGTCGTGATCAACAGCCGCCTGAACAACCAGAACGAAGACGGATTTTACATCGACGGCGGGAAGGTGCTGATAGCTAACAACAAGATCTACACGACGGGTATGTCGGGGGGCGATGCGATCAATATCAAATCGGGTGTACAGGCTGATGTGGCCTTCAACATGATCTACAGCCCGAACACAAACGGCCTGAAGCTTTCCAACGCGGGTGACCGCACGCCACAAGCCTATGTTGTGGCCTATAATAACACGATCGTTAACGCAGGCTGGCGTCGGCCTACTATCAAAGGTGGATCGATCTGGTTGGAGGCCACTGTCCGGGCCGACCTGTACAATAACCTGCTGGCCAACGACCGCTTCGGTATCAAGCGCGACAAGGGTAAGCCCGAAGACAACCGCTCGAAAATTAGCAACAACCTCTACTACGGATTCACCGCAGAAGCCGCCAACCAGTTCCAGCCCTCGACTGAAATCGTGACGGGTACGAACGATATCATCAGCAAGACAGCTGGCGACAACGACCCCAGGTTCGTGAACTATCCGCTGAACACAGAGATGAAAAATACAGCGTTCAATACAGCCTGGGATTTTCGGTTGCAAGCGGGCTCGCCTGCGCTGGGTAAAGGAACCACTACGTTTACCCGGCTTTACGCCGAGGGGCTGACCGTGGGTGGCAAGCTCTACCAGTCACCCGCGCCTGCTTCGTACATTGGTGCCCACGGGTCGAACTAAGCCAGTGAACGTGTCCAGCTAACAACGGGGTTTACGGAACGGGTGTCGAACCAATAGACATCAACGTCCCGTAAACCCCGATTTCATTACGTACCCATTTATGTATTCCGTTTATTCGTACTGCCTGTTGGCTGGTTTGCTGCTCGCAGCCTGCCAGCATCCCAATGCCCAGACCGCACCCGCTCAAGCCGGAAAGTCAACCGCTATCAAACCGGTTATCATTACCGAACCCGTCGCGCATGATACCGATGACCCGGCTATCTGGGTGAACCCGGTTGATCCGGCAAAAAGCCTGGTCATCGGTACCGACAAGGATGCTGATGGGGCGTTGTACGTGTTTGATTTACAGGGTAAAATTGTGCCCGGTAAAGTGGTGCATAACCTGAACCGGCCTAACAACGTAGACCTGGTTTATGGCCTGTCGCTGAAAGGAACACATACCGATGTGGCGGTGGTAACCGAGCGGGGTACGTCGCGCATCCGAACGTTCCGGCTGCCGGACATGAAACCGCTGGACAGTCAGCCGCTGGATGTGTTTGTGGGCGAAGAGAAGCGGTTACCCATGGGCATTGCGCTGTACAAACGCCCGTCGGATGGGGTCGTGTTTGCCATCGTTGGCCGGAAAGAAGGCCCGGCGCAGGGTTATTTGTGGCAGTACCGCCTGGACGATGATGGTAAGGGCCTTATCAAAGCAACCGTCGTTCGCAAGTTCGGAACCTGGAGCGGTAAAAAGGAAATCGAGTCCATTGCCGTCGACGCTGAACTCGGCTACGTCTACTATTCCGACGAAGGCGTTGGCGTCCGGAAATACTATGCCGACCCGGAGCGGGGCGATGCCGAGCTGGCGCTTTTTGCGAAGACGGGCTTTGCTGAGGACCACGAAGGAATATCTATTTACAAGACTGGCCCTACAACCGGTTACCTGCTCGTCTCCGATCAGGGTGCCAACCAGTTTCACGTCTTCCGTCGGGAGGGTGAACCCGGAAAGCCCAATGAGCATCAACTGGTGAAAATAGTACCCGTAGCGGCTCAGGTGAGCGACGGCTCCGAGGTGACCAATGTGCCGCTCGGCAAGGCGTTCCCGAAAGGGTTGTTCGTCGCTATGTCCGACGACCGAACGTTTCACTACTACCGCTGGGAGGATATCGCCGGTAAGGAGCTGAAGTAACAGTTGTCTGTATTTTTGGCAAGCGGAGAAGATGTCTGATTAATCACCCTATCTGCTGTCGATCACTTGCCCGACCATGTCATGAGTTGCAGGTCAGCCCCGTCGAAACCGGCATAGGTTTTGGCGGTTACCCACTCGCCCAGGTTGATATAGCGGCTGGTGTCAGACACTGGACGGTCGAGGGGGAGGTGGCGGTGCCCGAAAATGTAATAATCATGATGCTGCTGGGCTTCTACTTCGCGGCAATATTGCATGAGCCACTCCCGATCGTCACCCAGAAACAACTCCTCGCCTTTGTGCTGATTGCTGACCCGGCTCCGGTGTGACCATGTCTGGGCCAGACCGATGCCTACGTCAGGATGCAGATACCGAAAGAGCCGCCGGGCCAGTCCGCTCTCGAACAGTACTTTCAGTCGCTTGTAAACATAGTCGCCGGGACCGAGACCGTCGCCGTGCCCGATCAGGAACCGCTTTTCGCCAATAATATACCGGCGTGGCTCACGGTAAACGGGAATTCCCATTTCCTGCGTGAAGTAGTCGCTCATCCACATATCGTGATTACCCGTGAAGAGCACCACCCGCGTACCGGCATCGGTTAGTTCGGCCAGTTTTCCCTGTAGCCTTATAAACCCCTTCGGAATACTGCGCTTATATTCAAACCAGAAGTCGAACACATCGCCAACCAGAAAAATAACCTCGGCATGCGAACGTATGCTGTCGAGCCAGGCTACTACAGCCCGTTCGCGGATGCGGCTTTGCTCAGGCGTGGGGGTGCCCAGGTGGAAGTCGGATGCAAAATAAGCCTTACGGCCAGGCAGTAGAGGAATCGTTTCTATATTGGACATGCATTCGGATAAATCGGGCGTGAAATTACACAAGGATTGTGGTTTGCTCAGCCATCTGACATTATATAGCCGACAGATACCGTTTTCCCGGATAAACTTTTGTCGAATGAAGGACTCGCTATGCAGCTACCGGGACGCAGGCCCAACAGGTAAGATTCACAGATACAGAATAGTCCAGGTCGATTTTTTAAACATTACTGGTTGTTGCCGAACAACGGGGTGACTCCAATTGTATTTAAGTAGAAGAAACTTTTTGAGCTTTTTTAAAAATTATGAAAATCAACCCACTATTGTACACACTACCGGTATTGTTTCTGTCATCTTGTTTTAAAGGAGACAACGCTACAACAACCGACTCTGCCAACGATGCAGCAGGAACTGGAAGCCCTTATCTGGCCAGAAAAGTGGTTGGCGTCGACATGCTAACTACGGACACCGATTACGACAAGCCCTGTAATGTATTGGGTGAGGAGTATGTTCGTACTACCTTTAATCTGGGTGCCACGACCGAGATGATGGAACTCGACTATCCGAATGGCTGCACATTCGAATGGGGTGGTAACAAAGTTTCTCTGGCGTTCGGCGGAAAGAAACCCTATCCATCCATCTATCAGGCCGAATATATATTCAATAAAAGCTTTCAGGATGCCACGGGCCACCAACCAGGACAGGAGATTGCTACCGACCGGCACATGGCAATTTCTGGTCCCGCACCGGAAGGAACCGGCTCCGAACATGCAAACACTACGCCTGAAGGCAGCGAATCAGCCGACGTCGATGCCGACGCAACGGCTGATAATGATTCGTCAAACTCCGTATCAGGCGTTACCTCTGCCGCCGTGCAGCTCACGAAGCCTGCTGTCACGACAGGCCGTTTTATGGCTGTTCCCGGTGTGGGAGATAAGGCGGTTTGGGAGCCAGCCAAAGGCATCATGCATGTCCTTTATAATAACCACATTATCAATGTAGCTGTAGGCACGAAAGATGCGCCGGCCCTCCGGAAAAAGCGCGCAGAGTCCTTAGCCGAAGTGCTGATCGACAAAATTGCCGATGGTGAGTCGACGCTCTAGGCGTTGACGACAATAGGGAATCTTGACTTCAGGGTCAAAAAAAACGGCCAGGCTATAAAGTCTGGCCGTTTCGCGTATTCACCTCAATCAATCACATTTTACTGTTTCATTAATTTCACTACCCGAAACTGATCGGTTGTGCTTACCCGCAGCAGATACAAGCCAGCGGGTCCTACCATATCGACACGGCTCCGCTCAACGGATGCTGGCTGGGCAATAGTTGTTTCGTAAACGAGATAGCCACGCTCGTTAAATGTCTGCAAGCGAAGACGCTGTCCTTCCGCCCCGCGAATTTCAACTTCACCCTGGTTGGTCAGTACCGGGTTTCCCAGGACGCGCACGGTCAGTCCTTCCCGGGCTTCACTGCCGAGCCGGCCACTGCCCCGTTCACAAACCGCCCGCCAGTCGTAGGTGAAACTGGCCGTACCGGCGGTACCCATTTGTTCCGCCTGGAGGGTGATAACCGGATTGTCGGTGTAGATGCGCAGGGTGTAGGGACCTGGATTTGTTGTGGGCAGCATCTCCCGAACGACCGAGAAGCTAACCGGCTGACCAGTCAGCCCTGCGTACTGAGGGGTAAATGTAATTTGCCGCTGACCGGCACTCAATGACTCGCATTTTACCATTGTGACGCCTGTAATCGAAAAGCCAGTTGGTGCCGGACCCGGTGTAGGTGTTGTCGTGGGTGCTGGCTGACCGACGGTGAGAAGAAATGATGCACTAGTCCCGCGGTTACCCGGATCGGTTGCGGTCACCACCACCGTTGCTCGACCGGCCGTGGTCGGCTGACCGCTGATAGTGCCCGAGTTAGAATCGAAGCGTAGACCGTCGGGTAATTCATTGATGGTCAGGGTTAGCGCATCGCCATCGGGGTCAACAAACGTGTTGGCTGGAATGGTAAACGAAAACGCCTGTCCTGTTTGCGTTTGCTGATCGGGAATTGAATTTGCCGTTTGTGGTGCCCGATTGCCAGACGGGTTCGGGGCGGGGTTTCCACCGGTACAGGCCGCCAGCCAATTGTATACGAAGCTGGCTTCGTTGGTCGAGTTAACCTGCGTGGCTTTCAGGGTGATAGCCGGATTGTCGGTATAAACACGGAGGGTATAGGGGCCGGGGCTGGTTGTTGGTATCATTTCGCTGACCACCGAGAAGCTAACGGGTTGACCAGTCAGCCCGGTGTACTGAGGGGTGAACGTAATTTGCCGCTGACCAGCACTCAACGACTCGCAGGAAACCATTGTAGCACCCGTTAGGGCGAAGCCAGTTGGGTTAGGTGCGGTCGGTGTGGGAGCCTGTGGTGGCTCAGACTGATTCACAACAATGAGGAAGGACGTGCTGGCCGAGAGGTTATCAGAATCGGTTGCCGTTACCGTCACCGTAAACTGACCCGATGTGGTCGGCTGACCGCTGATCGTGGTCGTATTCCGGTCGAAGCTCAGTCCCTCGGGTAACCCACTGACCGAGTATGTCAAAAACTGGTTTTCGGGGTCGGTAAACGTGTTAGCCGGGATGGATAGCGTGAACGGTTGAAGACGGGTAGCGGATCGCGTACCGATAGCTGCAGTGGCGACCGGCGGGCGGTTTGCCGATGGACCCGTTGCCGAACAGGCATTGGGCAAGTCAAACGTATAACTGACCTGAATACCACTCTGACGGGCATTAAGAATAATGACTTTAGGGTCGCCCCGAACTCCCGACTCTACCGTCTGATCCGGCCGGGGGGTCCAACCCGTGATACCTACAGCCGAAAACTCGATCGGTGTACCATTGCCACCCGTTGTCCGAAAGGTGATGGCACCGGTGCTACAATTGTAGAGCGGGGCAATCAACGACAGCGTGCCGCCGGTAGGCTCACCGACCTGAGGGGTTGCTGAGACTTCAATGCCCTCGTTCCAGGTGTCGCCGATGCGTGTAAAGATCCGGAAGAAGTGGGGGGCGGACTGGGTAAGGTTCCTGACGACAACAGCCTCATCGCGCCCCCGGTAAACAACCTTGCCCCCATCGAACGGGGTGCCTCTGCCGGTAAAGTCTGCATCGGCAGTGTAATCAGTTCCGGTGGGGTGATTCTGGAATCCTGTGCCAACGCGGCTTACCACCATCACTTCGTCGAAAGAAACGGGTGGGTTCTGCCAGTTTACCCGCACTGAGTTGGGCAGTGGTGTTGCTGTTACCTGACGCACGGCGTTACTACCTGATCGGCAATCAGGGTAAATACGAACGGATGTCGAGGCACTTAGCCCGCTTGCGTTGGTCACTTTCAGACTGATCCGATACGAATAGGACTCCGTAGTAGAACAGCCTACGGGTGAAATACGTATCTGAGGGTTGACTTCCCGAAGAATCGGTTCAGCATGTTCATGGGTGTTGTGCTGTAGCCAGAGCTGCCATTCATACGTTAGATTTTCGCCCGTTACATTGGCATTCAGGGTGTAGGTACTGGTCCGATCCATGGCATAGAGACTGCCGTCGGCCGGACTGGTAATCTGAGCCGTAGGGGCAACGCTGTTCAGGGAGATGACAATTTCTTTCGTATCGGTCAGCTGGCCTTCATCGGTTACGATCAGAGTCGCGGTGAAGCGTCGGGCATCGGTACTGGTGAATACATGCTCCGGATTGGCCTCCCGCGACGTTGAGCCATCGCCAAAGTTCCACTGAAATTGTAGGGGACGACCTTCGGGATCGGTTGAGGTGCTGCCCGAAAACTGGACCCTCAGGGGCGACGAACCACTGGTAACACTGGCCACCGGGCGGGCTGTGGGCGGCTGATTACCCCCGTAGCTGATACGCATGATGTCTCCGCTCACGTTTACGTAAAATAACGAGCCGTCGAGCGGGTTCACTTCCAGATCAACGATCCCCTGACCAAAACCACTGGGAGCAAACGCACGAACTTCATGGATCTGATGGTCGCCGTCGTCGTGTAAAACCAGGTTTTTGATCCAGTTCTGACCAAAGTCAGCGAAGAAATACGTATTTCGATAGGCTTCCGGAAACTGACTCCCCGTATAGTAGGCACCCCCCATCGATGCATTTCCTTTAAAGGGGGTACCTGCCGGTGCACCCGCTGTTCCGATCAGGCGGGTAATGGGCGTGGTGCCGTCAAAAGCTGGCACACGGGCCGTAGACGCGTCATGATTCCAGTCCAGAGCAGGGCGGGAGTGGGTAAAACGCCGGTTGGCCGGGTTGCCGTCAACCGCAGCCGAGGCAGGCTGCTGACAAAGACTTTCGAAGGTGGGCCGACCGGGTTCGTCTTCATTACGAACATATCGGCCATAGTAACCCTGGGCGGTTTCGAGCCCTTCATAGAGGGGCCAGCCACAGTTTAGCCCGCCCTGGTTGAGTATGTGAAGGTCTTCGGTCGTATACCAGCCTACGTCGCCTACCAGCAGGGTCCCTGGCCGACCATCGTCGGCATTGGTGCTGCCGGTGTTGGGCTGAATACTCATGCGGTAGGGATTGCGCAGACCCAGTGCCCACACCCGTGACTTCGGTGCCCGGGGATTAGCCCCGTCGAAGTACGGATTGCTCGAAACGCCATCGCCGGTATTGGGATTGATGCGGAGTACCTTGCCGCAAAATGAACCCGGCATCTGGGCACGTAATGCGCCAACGTTTTCGGCGGGCCGCATGATTCCTTCGGCAATGGCTGTCTGGTAGTAGGTCCTGCTGTCGCTACCGATATCAACTGCATCGTAACTGGCGTTATCGCCGGTAGAAACCAGGAGCGTACCGTCGCGACCAAAGACGAGTGTGCCGCCCGCATGCGATTCGTAGGTAAGAGGAATGCCGGTAGTTTTGGTTTCGCCAATGAGCACCTGACGGCTGGTTTCGTCGGCCGTGAGTTTCCCACCCGCCGTAGTGACCCGATACCGGGTTACGCGGCTGATGCTGGCGTTGAAATACTCATCCGAAGCCTTATTGTATTGGGCGGTGCCATAATGCAGCAGATGATGCCGGTCGACGACATAAAACAGATACAGCAGGCCATTGCTGCTGAAGTTAGGGTCTAAACAGGCGCTGAGTAAACCGAAATCGCGCCAGTTGCCTACTTCCTCGCTGATGTCCAGAACGGGGGTATTCTGCCGAACGTAGGTCGTGCCATTCCAGGTCGACACCCAGACCCGACCTCCCTTGTCCCACACAAAAAGCTGTTGACCGTCAGTAGAGAAAACCGTTCCAACGGGTGTCTCGTACCCCGACTGGACCTGGCTGCTGGCAAACCCGGCTGGCAGCGTTTGAGCCGATGAAGGTGCAGCTAACCAAAGAAGTATAACGAAGAACCACAGGGGCTGGTACCTATTGATAAGCCCGAAAAACGGGGTAGAAGTAAACATATGTAATCGGTAGGATGAGATGTCATACTTAGACAATACCCCCCATCACCAGTCACTTCACGCCAATTTTGTCAGCTTGTTTACTTATTTGTAAATGAGTATCTATAAAATCTTCTATAGTAATTCAAAAGAGTTTTTTGTGTGATTAATAGCTACTGAAAATAGATAAATAGATTATATGATAACGTAACACCTATGTATATGTACCCATGGATATTTCGTGAGAGGTAGGCTAATCACCGTTTCGTCTTAGCAATCGAGGAGGTAGGGAGCCTTGTTTCTGGGAGTCAACCGCCTAAAAGCCATACAAGGAAACGCCCCCGGTCGAGTTGACCGGGGGCGTTTCCTTGTATAAAATAAGCCAGGCTATTACATCATGCCGCCCATGCCGCCACCGCCGTGCATACCGCCACCGCCACCGGCTGGAGCTTCTTCCGGCTCATCAGCAATGACACATTCGGTTGTCAGCAACAGACCGGCAATCGAGGCTGCGTTTTCCAGCGCCAGACGCGTAACTTTCTTCGGATCGATGACACCAGCTGCAAACAGGTCTTCGTAGGTGTCGTTTTTGGCATTGTAGCCATAACCGCCCGTACCTTCTTTTACCTTGTTCACAACAACGGAACCTTCACCACCTGCGTTAGCCACAATCGTCCGTAGGGGCGACTCCAGGGCTTGACGAATAATGTTGATACCCGTTTTCTCATCTTCGTTGATGGCGTTGATGCTGTCCAGCGACGAGATAGCCCGGATCAATGCAATACCACCACCGGTTACGATACCTTCTTCTACAGCAGCGCGGGTTGCGTGCAGCGCATCGTCAACGCGGTCTTTCTTTTCTTTCATTTCTACTTCGGTAGCCGCACCAATGTAGAGGATCGCTACACCACCCGACAACTTGGCCAAGCGCTCCTGCAATTTCTCGCGGTCGTAGTCTGACGTTGTGTTCTCGATTTGTGCTTTAATCTGGTTCACACGACCCGTGATGTTTTCCTTCTCGCCGACACCATTGACAATAGTCGTGTTGTCTTTGTCGATCAGGATTTTTTCTGCCTGGCCCAGGTAGTCGACCGATGCGTTCTCCAGTTTGAAGCCGCGCTCTTCCGAAATAACCTGGCCACCCGTCAGGATAGCGATGTCTTCCAGCATAGCTTTCCGGCGATCGCCAAAACCAGGAGCTTTAACAGCCGCTACTTTCAGGGCACCCCGGATTTTGTTTACTACCAGCGTAGCCAGTGCTTCTCCGTCAACGTCTTCTGCAATGATCAACAGCGGACGACCCGTTTGAGCCACCTGCTCCAGCACGGGCAGAAGTTCTTTCATCGACGATACTTTCTTCTCCGAGATCAGGATGAACGGGCGTTCCAGTTCTACTTCCATTTTCTCAGTGTTGGTAACGAAGTAAGGCGACAGGTAACCCCGGTCGAACTGCATACCTTCAACGGTTTTAACTTCCGTTTCGGTACCGCGCGCTTCTTCTACCGTGATAACACCTTCTTTACCTACTTTCTGCATGGCTTCGGCGATCATCGAGCCAATTTCATCGTCGTAGTTAGCCGAGATCGTAGCTACCTGCTTGATTTTGCTGAAGTCGTCGCCTACCGTCTGCGCCTGTTCGGCCAGATTACCCGTTACGGCCAGAACTGCTTTCTCAATACCCCGTTTCAGGTCCATTGGGTTAGCACCAGCTGCCACGTTTTTCGCGCCGATCGAGTAGATGGCCTGGGCCAGTACCGTTGCGGTCGTAGTACCGTCACCGGCTGAATCAGCTGTTTTCGAGGCTACTTCTTTTACTAATTGAGCGCCCATATTTTCCATGGCGTCTTTCAGTTCAATTTCTTTGGCTACCGTCACACCATCCTTGGTGATTACCGGCGAACCGAATTTCTTGTCCAGGATTACGTTCCGGCCTTTTGGTCCTAACGTTACCTTAACGGCGTCGGCGAGGGTGTCAACGCCTTTTTTAATGCGCTCCCGCGCTTCTGTATCAAAAAATATTTTCTTAGCCATGATTGGTTAATGATAAGTTATGAATAATTAATTATGAAAAGTGACGAAGAAGGATGACGGCGGCATTGAAACGCAATTCATCATTCATCACTACTAATTCATAATTAGTTTACAGGATTGCGAAGATGTCTGATTCACGCATGATCAGATACTCCTTGCCTTCAACGGTGATTTCTGTACCAGCATATTTGCCATACAATACCGTATCACCAACCTGAACTGTCATCGGCTCATCTTTTTTGCCACTGCCAACGGCAATAACCGTCCCACGTTGTGGCTTTTCTTTAGCCGTATCGGGGATGATGATGCCAAATGAGGTTTTTTCTTCTGCCGGAGCGGCTTCGACCAGCACTCGGTCGGCAATCGGTTTCACGTTTACTTTAACGCTTTCCGTTTCTGCTACCATGATAATGAGATGATTAAGGTTATTAATTACTTGTGTAATGCATTACACGACAACGAACCGACCGCCAATTTCTGTGCCAACACGCCGGACTGTCAAAATTTCAGACTTTTACCTGACATACTGCCGCTTCGCCACTTGTTTCTACTTCATTCGGCCGTTAGCCCGTTTTTGTGAAACATAATTTGGCAGATTGCCTTACGTTCATTAAGTTGAACGTATGAATCGCTGTCAAAGCGGCTTTTTTTAGGATATGAAAAAATTGCAGCCTGATTGGTTTACACAAAATTGGCTTGATGCCGAGTATCAGAAGTATGTCGTGATGGCATACTTACAGGCCGTACAGGAAAATTTCACGGCCAATAAACTCTACCCCGACTTACCCGAACTGCGCAGTCATTATGCCGACGGTATTCGTTTTTCGAGGGGCAAAGGTACGTTAAATGCCGCCTTCCCCAAGCGAATCAGTGGTGTCGGTGGCCCACCACCCCGAATCGAATACAAATCCGAGGTAACGGACCCGGCCTATATGACGGAGATGGATGCCATCATGGATTTCGCACTGCCCCGTTTCCAGACGATGCTTACCGAGGGGCAGCAACGCTGGACCGATATTGCCGATTCACTGACGCTGGCTCCCGTGGGTCTTATGCCCCTGAATCCCGAAGAGGGCTACCTGTTGCTTTATGCTACCAACCAGTCGGAAGCGCAGGTGTATCAGTTTTCGCTCACGTTCTATTCAGACCAGGAGCCCGGGGGGCGTATGGTGCAGCTTCGCTTTGTGGAGGCCGTTCGTACGAGCCTTGTCAATACGTTCGAGGCTATCAAGCTAGACCTTATTCGCCGGTATCGTCAACTGCCTAATCCGGCTACCTACCGACTCGAAACAACCCGGACATACCCTGTACACGAAACGTTGCTGCCCATAGCCCGGCAGTTACTGGCGCAGGCCGTTGCCTGAACCGACATTACCCTGTTTTATGTAAAAAGGCCCTGACAAACTGCCAGGGCCTTTTTATGTCATGAAAAGAAGATAACTACTTCTGGGGCGTCAGTGCCGAGGTTGAAGCCCCTGGCGTAGCTGCGCCGGGAGCCGCCTGACTGGGAGCCGCTCCATTCGTGGTCGTAGGTGCCGGGGCAGGAGCAGCCGCGCCGGGTAAGGTCTGGGTTTGAGCCCGATCTACGTTGGCACTGTTGATGCCCGTAGCCTGGCTGCGATCGATCAGGACGTAGGATACCAGAGAAAGCACCATGATGCCGACGCCCAGCCCCCAGGTAATCTGCTCCAGTAGGTCGGTCGTTTTCTTGACGCCCATTAGCTGATTGGAACCCAGTCCGCCGAATTCTCCGGTTAACCCACCCCCTTTAGAATTTTGAATGAGCACGATCAGAATCAACAGGACGGTGAGAATGCAAATGAGGACAATAATTGTCGTTACCATGAAAAAGGTTTGTAAATGTTCGGTTAATGCGTTTTCAGTAAAGAGAGAAAGTTAAATCACTCGGTAGAGGTATTTTGACTTCCTGACAATTCACTGATTTTTGCCGCAAAGTACGCTTTTTTCTCGGGATTTTTTGCCATTAATTTCTCGTAAATATCGCGGGCCTTATCAATCTTGCCCTGCTTCTCCAATATTTTGGCGAAGCTTTCGGTAATGAAACCGCCCCCGCCCGGCTTGTTTCGTTTGGTGAGGTCTTCCTGCTGATGGGGCTCACCCACCTTGGACCGAACGGGCGGAATTCGTGGCTCTTTCTTGATAAAACTATCGATAAGGTCCAGCTGGCGCTGCCGTTCGAGGTCGGCTGGCGACAAAGCAGGGGGAGCCGCTTCGGCGATCTGCGTGAGGTCATGTTGCAGATTCGTCTCAGAGAGGGTAGGGTCTTCGGGCGTTGGTACCATAGCCTCCGACGCTGGTTCTACAGGCAGCTGGGGTACCGGCTGGCCCGGTAAACGCAGGAGCGACAGACTCGGAAACGTGTTTCCCAGACCGGTTTTCGACTTAAACAGCGCATAGCTTTCCTGCTGATAATCGTCAGGAATTGGCACATGCTTCGCCGACAGTTCGTTGAGTTTCATCAAAAGGTTCTCCGACCACTGAAACTCGTTGTCGATCAACTTTCGCAGGGCATTGCGGCTTAAGGCATGCGCTGCGGCCTGTCGTACAAAGGGTACTGTTTGGCCTTTCAGATGTACGGAAGCCGCTTTGGCAGTCAGGGTATGCAACGACTGGCAGTAGGGGTACGCTTGCAGACTTTCCTGTAACTGCACGAAGTCAGTAGCGCTCAGGTCGTCGGGGTGGGTGACCCAATACGAGAAAGTTTCTTTATCAAGAGCCTGCATGGATATAATAATGGGTTAGTAGCATTAATTGATAAAACTGCCGGTGAAGATGCGAAAAACCAGGCACTACCCAACGAAAAATTTTACCAGTCGGCGGCTGTTTTGTTGAATATATCCAGGACGATCTGATCCAGGATTTTTGGTACCAGTCGGCTTTCGTTCTGGCTCAGGGTTTGCGTTTGCGGAAAATCCTGGTAAAAAGAGAAAGACTGCTCGAAATTCTTTGTCTCGTCTTTATTATTATAAAAACGGGCCAGCACCGTGATCTGCAGTCGGTTTACACCCGCCTGATCTGAAGCTGTAGGCGCAACGGCCAGCAAGTCATAGCCTGTAATGTTTCCTTCAAGTAGCATGTCGCCGTTCGCGGGAACAACCTTCAGGTTCGTGTAGCGCTGGTAATATTCCTTTAGCCTTTCGTTGAAGGTCAGCGGCAAGTTAGCCGGTCCACCAGCGGTGGCCAGTGTAAAGTTATTGACGGTAACCGTTTTAATGTCAGGCGACAAGGTTGTACCCGTGAAAGAATACACGCCACAGGAGGTAATGAAGAATGATGAATTAAGCATGATGAGTAAGGTTAGGAAGCGCTTTGCTCTCTTATTCATCATGCTTAATTTATCATTCTCCATTAAAGAATTACTCTTCGTCAATTTCATACTGTTTGATTTTTCGGTATAACGTCCGCTCGGAGATACCGAGTGCTTGAGCCGCATATTTCCGCTTGTTATTATTGCGCCGGAGTGCTTTTAAAATCATCTCTTTCTCCTGGCGTTCGAGCGACAGGGAATCGTCGTCTTCGGTTTCGTGGGTTACATCCTCTACCGTCACATCATTTACGTCGCCGTCCACGTCGTCGTAGATCTGCACGGGCGGGTGGTTACCATAGGTTTCCGAAGGGGGAGGGGGCGTGCCATTCGTACGGGGTTCGGAATGGGGAGTCCCGCCAGGAGGGGGCAAAAACCGTGTCAGGCCACCCTCGCCCGCCGGGCGGTCGCCATCCGGCGGGATGGAATCGAAAAGGTCCTTGTGGTTATTAAGAATCTGCCGACCATCCTGTTCATTACCCAGTACGTCGCGAACGAGTTTTTTAAGGTCATTCATATCCCGGCGCATATCGAACAGCACTTTGTAGAGCAGTTCCCGCTCGGAGAAGTGTTCGGCACCAGGACCATTTGCCTGCGGAAACAACGCCAGCGACCGGTTTGGCTGCTGCGTCTGGGGCAGGTATTTGGCCAGCGTTTCGGCTTCCAGGGGCTTGTTCTGCTCTGATTCCAGGATAGAAATCTGCTCGGCGATGTTTTTCAATTGGCGGATATTGCCCGGAAACGGAAAACTAATCAGCAATTGTTTGGCCTCCTCCGTTAACTGGAGAGGTTTGATCCGATACCGTTCTGCAAAATCAGTCGTGAACTTGCGGAACAGCAGTTCGATGTCAGTACCGCGTTCGCGCAGGGGCGGAACGAAGATGGGTACGGTGTTGAGCCGGTAGTATAAGTCCTCGCGGAATTTCCCTTTTTCAACGGCGTCCATCAGATTGACGTTGGTAGCTGCCACAACGCGCACGTCGGTTTTTTGTGTCTTCGAGGAGCCAACCCGGATAAACTCGCCGTTCTCCAGTACCCGCAATAAGCGCGCTTGCGTGCCAAGGGGCATTTCCCCGATCTCATCCAGAAAAATCGTACCGCCATTCGTCGTCTCAAAATACCCCTTTCTGGAATCGACAGCGCCGGTAAAGGAGCCTTTCTCGTGGCCGAACAGTTCGGAGTCGATGGTCCCTTCGGGAATAGCTCCGCAGTTGATAGCAATAAACTGCCCATGTTTGCGGGCGCTCAGACTATGGATTATTTTGGAAAACGATTCTTTACCACTACCACTTTCACCCGTAATAAGTACGGTGAGGTCGGTAGCGGCCACCTGCATACCTACGTTGATGGCGTAGTTGAGCGCTGGTGCATTTCCAATTATGCCGAAGCGTTGTTTAACGCTGAGTATTTCCTGGTTATTCATAAAAGCTGTGCTGTCAACAGGAGTGAGGAGCTGGCTTCGAATACCAACGCTCTTGCCTGATTGGCGTCTGCGTTTTTCATGACGGTCGCTTTACCGAAACCGACATCACATGGGGTGACCTGGCGCCTGCTCAGGATTACTTGTTCGCTGGTGCCGGTTCGTTAACCACGGTGCCCCGTAACGTGGCAGAGGAACTGTCGGTCACCAATACATTGACATACTGGCCTTTCTGTAACGCTCCTTTTGGGAAAACGACCACTTTGTTCTGATCGTTTCGGCCGCTGAGAAAATCGGGAGACCGCTTGGAGGGCCCTTCGATCAGTACCCGTTGTACCTGTCCTATATGACGCTGGTTGCGTTCAGCCGAGTAGGTCAACTGCCGGTCGATGATTTCGCTCAGTCGCCGTTTCTTAACTTCCTCCGGAATATCGTCGGGGTATTTTTTGGCCGCCAGCGTACCCGGGCGCTCCGAGTAGGCGAACATATAGGCATAATCGTACCGCACGAAATCCATCAGCGAAAGCGAATCCTGGTGTTCTTCTTCCGTTTCTGAACAAAAGCCCGTGATCATATCCGTAGAGACACCGCAGTCGTCGCCCAGAATCCGGCGGATGCTATTGATCCGCTCGATGTACCATGGGCGGTCATAGGTCCGGTTCATCAGTTTAAGAATCCGGCTGTTACCGCTCTGGGCAGGTAAGTGGATATACTTGCAGATGTTGTCGTAGCGCACCATGGTATGGAGCACTTCGTCGGTAATGTCTTTGGGGTGTGACGTAGAGAAGCGAACCCGTAACTCAGGACTGATTCGGGCAACCCGTTCGAGCAGATCGGCAAAGGTAACGATGGGGGAAGAAAGGGAGGAGGGAGGAAAGGAGGAAAGGGAGGAAAGGGAGGAAGGAGTCTCAGCCAGTGAGATTTCGCCCTTTACTTCATTATCCCTTTCGTCCCTCTCTTCCCCCTCCTCCTTTCCTCCTTCCTCCGCTTTCCCTTTCTTCCCTGCTTCCCACTTATACGAATCCACATTTTGACCCAGCAAGATAACTTCGCGGTAGCCCTGGTCGAAAAGATCCTGGGCTTCCCGAACGATACTGTGCGGGTCGCGGCTGCGCTCGCGGCCACGCGTGAACGGTACGACGCAGAAACTGCACATATTGTCGCAGCCCCGCATGATCGAAACGAACGCCGACACGCCGTTGGAATTCAGCCGAATGGGTGAAATATCGGCATAGGTTTCTTCGCGCGACAGGAACACGTTTACGGCTTTCTGCCCCGATTCAGCTTCTTCAACCAGTTTGGGGATGTCGCGGTAGGCATCGGGCCCCGCCACAATGTCGATCACTTTTTCTTCTTCCAGCAGCTGGGTTTTCAGCCGTTCGGCCATACACCCGAGTATACCGACCAGCAGGCCGGGCTTCTGACGTTTAAACCCGATAAGGTGTTTAAGCCGGTGCCGGACTTTCTGTTCGGCATTATCACGAATGGCGCAGGTGTTCAGAAAAATAAGATCGGCCTCTTCGGCAGAAGACGTAGTGGCAAAGCCCGCGTTGCGCATCACAGCGGCCACAACCTCGCTGTCGGCGAAGTTCATCTGGCAGCCATAACTTTCGATATAGAGACGTTTCTTACCCACCGCTATTTCGTCTTCCGACGTACGCGGCAATTCAATCTGTTCCTTATCGGCGGGTTGAAGTATCGTTAATTCGGTAAAGCGTTCCATAAAAAGTGACGTTGGCTATTGACTTCAGGCTGATAACAGAAAGATAGCGTCTTTACCATTATTCACTTTACCAGTCTATAGCTTGACTAGGGCACAAATTTACGAAGAAAGGGCGATAAATGCTGTCATTTTGGCAGGAAGGCGGGCGTTAAATTCTCTTAAACCACCTGATCAACCTACGCGTATTTGTCAGAACGGGTACCCAATTCCGAAGTTAATAATCAACGGATTTGGACCGCGTGAGAGCCGGCGGAAGGAGAAATCAGGCAGAATAAATCGCTTGTCAACATATTGGCCTTCTGCTTCGCTAAAGTATTGCCGGGCGGGGTCCCACACTTTTATGCCCCCATCGAGCCGAATCAGGAAAAAAGAAAAATCGAGTCGTAGCCCAACGCCTGTACCTACGGCTATTTGAGGAATGAATGTGCCGAACTGAAACGTACTTTTTGTATTAGCCTGGCTATAGGGAAGCCGCCAGACGTTACCCGCATCGATGAAAACGGCTCCGTTTATATCAGCTAGCAGGTGAAAGAGCCGACCCCTCAACTCCGCCGACCCTTCGAGGAGGAAATCACCAGGTTTTTCAAAAGTGTAAAGGAACTGTTCAGATCGGGCTGGGTTGAGATTAAAAGCGGGCCCATTCGGATTAGTCGGGGAAGGCTGTGGGTAGTCGGAGCCCGGTCCCAACCGCCGAGGCAACCAGGCCCGGATGCTATTGCTACCGCCTGCGAAAAAAAGTTTTTCGTAGGGTGCTGTTCTATTACCACCATAGCTATACACTATTCCTGTATTCATTCGAAAAGCAACCGTAGTATGCGTTCGAAGTGGAACGTAGTGACGGTAGTCCAGGCTTAACCGTAGGTACTTATAATATTGTAAGCCTGTATTGTTGATAGTGGGCTTGAATATGTTTTGTAACTGTTTCTCTGAGAATAAGTTAAGCGTCGTTCCGCCCGACTCAATTACTGTCCGAAAAAAATTAGCCCGGCGATTTTGTCCAATAGTGTTTGTGTTGTATGTGTAAGCAAAACTGACTCCAGAAGCGAACGATCGCCTGAAACTCAACCCAATTGTATTGCCTAATGTGGTTAAAGAGTCTAATTGAGCCAAAAACAAGTTTCCCAGCTCGGTATCGAAGTTAGCGTTAATCAGATTTACGTCGGCAATCAAGAAACTGAACTGTTTGGCAGGGGTTGTTTGCCAATTATAGGCCATTGTGGCGCGTAAGAGCGATCTACGGAAGTCAGGTCGAAACGTGTTATTAAAACTTAGGCTGACTTGGGTACGGGGATTATATCGATTGAAATTAAATCGCAAACGCCCTGGGAATAGTAATTGAGGAAACGTGATTGAACTGATAATGCCTAATTCCTGGGAGGTATAAACAAATTTGTTACTGTTAGCACTATTCACAAACCCAGTTTGCGCTTCCAGTCCATATCGTAGGGTTGTCTCAAACGTTTCCAGCCCGCCAAACAGATTTCGTACCCGAAAAATAAGACTGCCGAAACCGCCGGGGTACCCCTGACCCTGATAGAGTAACGTAACCCCTCCCTCAGCGGTGGCTTCGTATTTGTCCAACGGGGTAGCTGTTACGAGTGTCCGAAGCTGTCTGTTGGTTGTGTCGGTGAAGTTCAGGTTTACGAATTTGAACTGGTTGAGCAGGAATAGCTGCCGTTGCGTATCCCGGTATTTGGTCTGGCTGTACAATTGCCCGGGTCGAAGAAATATCTTGCCATCCAGCAGCCGCGACGATATGTTACGCCCACTCAGCAGGAAAGTTACCCCGTTACGGCGCACCGAATCCAGCGCGCTTACGGCGGCAGGTGATTGTGTTTCGTCGGCCGTAATCCTGACTTCTACGTCGCCAATGCGATACAGAGGGTGGGCTGCCTGGCCGGGTGGGTTCTTAATGGTAAGGTACAGGTCGACCGGGCGACGGAGCGAGTCGACAGTTAGCAGGCGCTCGCTGCTTCGACGGCTCGTGTCAACTTCGGGATTGGGCATGTACTGCCGCGAGAAAGCGTAGTAGCCCTGGTCGCGCAGGGCCGTTTCGATACGTACTTTTTCCTCGCCTATTTTCTGCGAGTCGTACCGTTCTCCGGCAATCAGGGTCGACTGATTCAGCGATTTCCGGATCAGCGAATCGATGCGGGCGTCGTCGATTTCGTAGGTCAGGTTCCGGAGGTAGAAGCCGGCGTTTTCGGTGATGAGGTACCTGACCCGGATCTGTTGGTTACGCAGCGTATCGAGTGAATAGGCAGTTCGGGCGTTGAAAAAACCTTTATCCATCAGGAAGCGCTGCATCTTGGCGGTGTTGGTGCGGGCATCCTGCTCCGTAAAATAGGAGGGGGGCTCTCCCAGATTGCGCATGACCCAGTTTCCCTCTTCAATCTCCTGTCGCAGTCGTTTAGCTTCCCGGGCAAAGCGCCGGTTCACTTTTTTAAGAGCACTGGGCTGATTGGTGAGTTGCTGGCTTTGCTGCTCGAATTCGTTAGTTTTGATCGCCAGTTCACGAACGGCCGCATCCCGATCGAACCGGCGGGCTCCCAACCGGTAGAACCAGAGCCTCGGTGTGACAGGTAGTCCCAATATCCGGCTATTTGGTTTCTGGGGTATCAGACTTTCGAGTTCTTCCGACGAAATCGTCCGGTTTCCCCGAATGACCTGTGCCGTCAGAATGGGATCGGTTGGCTGTAGCTTCTGTGAGGTCAGGCAACCCGACAGGGAGAGGAGGAGCGCAACAGGAACACACTTGGTCGATATATGATGTACAACGTTTGATACAGGGCCACTCGGCCAGTCACGCAGCCTACATCTTAGATCATATATACTTTTCATGCTTTCAAAGAATCAGATCAAATACATTCAGTCGCTGCATCAGAAGAAATTCCGGCAGCAGCATGGTTCGTTCCTTGTTGAAGGAGCCAAGAGCGTTGAGGAGGTGCTTCTGTCCGATTTCGAGACTGAACTGGTCGTTGCGACCGATGCGTTCTACAAAGAAAACAGTCGTCTGACTGACAACCAACGAACACGGGTCGAAATTGCGTCGGTGGCCGACCTTGAGCGTATCGGTACGCTCAACAGCAATAATGCCGCCATCGCTGTGGTCAGAACGAAGGAAAACCGCCCTTTAGTCGCCGAACCGGGCGAAATAGCGCTGATTCTGGATGATATCCGCGACCCCGGTAACCTCGGCACCATTCTCCGCATTGCCGATTGGTACGGTATTCGAACGGTTTTGTGTTCGGAAACGACAGCCGATGTTTACAACCCCAAAGTTATCTCGGCCAGTAAAGGCTCCTTCACCCGTGTCCGGTGGTGGTACGGTGATATCGTTCAGTTTCTGGGTGAGTCGGTTAGCCCGGCTCCGGTGTATGGTGCGTTCCTGAACGGAACGGATGTGCATACGCTGCCCTTCGAACCTTCGGGTTATCTGGTCATGGGTAACGAATCGAACGGTATCAGTACTGCTGTGGAGCAGCACGTAACGCAACGGGTGACGATCCCGCGCTACGGCGATGCCGAATCACTGAACGTGGGTATTGCTACGGCGGTCCTGCTGGATAACTGGCGGAGGAGCCGGGGGTAAGGAACTTACATAAACGAACTCATCGCCGACTCATTGGCCAGTTCCTGCGCATGTTGTTTGCCCAGGTAGCGGTCGATAAAATAGTGGGCAACATACAACACGGGCGTCAGTATAACGGCCGTGGTCGCTTTGTAAAGGTAATTGATGAGACCAACGGCTATGACCTGGCTCAGCGACCAGTTGCCGAAGACGTAAAAGGCAATACCCAGCACAACAAACGAGTCTACCAATTGGGAAACGAGCGTTGAACCCGTCGCCCGCAGCCATATTTTACGACTTCCGGTAATCTTGCGCAGGTATTGAAACACGGATGCATCGAGCACTTGCCCGATCAGAAAAGCGGTTAGCGAACCAATGATGATGCCCAGCCCCTGCCGGAAAATCATACGAAATGCATTATCGATGTTGATGGTATTGCCTGCGGCATCTTTCGCATTGACGTCGAGCCAGAACTGAGCGGGGGGAAGCGTTGTGACGGCATAAATGATCAGAAAGCTGTACGCCACGAACCCCGCCGTCAGGAAGGAGATGCGCCGGACACCCGCTTTCCCAAAGTATTCGTTGATGATATCGGAGGTGATAAATACAAACGGCCAGATGACGGCCCCCGCCGTCAGGTTGAAATCCAGGACAAAATCACCGAAGAGGTGAATCTGAGCGGGTTTAGTGCCGATCAGGGTTTCGGCAGAAAAGATTTTTACTCCGATAATTTCAGCAATGAGTGCGTTGGTCAGGAATACGGCACTCAGGAATATGTACAGGTTGGTTCGCTTGTTCGTAAACGAATAAGAAGGCATAGCAGGTACGGGGTCGTTTGGGTGGTAGGGCTGGCGGAGCTTTTGGTCAGGAGATCCGCCAACATGTAAAAGTAAGCAACGCTACTTTCGTTTGTACACCCCCGCTGTCGTTGTTTTTTCGTAGCGGGCGGCCAGTGCGGGAGCCCGCTGAAACAGTTTCCCGACAACGTTCTCATGGTCGACAATATACGCAGGCGGGTCCTTCCGGAAGTTGTCGAACACATTGATAACCGCTTCGTAGTTGTCCAGGTTTTTCAGATCGTACTTAGCCAGATCCCAGTTCAGATAGGGCGTGGCCGGGTAATTCTGATAATAAGCACTCAGATCCTCGCCGATAATCAGGATGCGCTGGTTTTTAATGCCAGCGGGCAGGGGCGATGCTTTTACCTGCAGGTTACTTAACCGGCCCAGTTCCAGCCTGGGAATCAACCCCAGAGCGCCCTGATAAAAGAGGAGCATCATCAGGCCAAAGGCTATGGAGAAACCGGCTTCTGCCAGCCAGGCTTTACGTACATTTTCAAAGTAGTATACGCTGAAGTAAGCCATGGGGGGAACGAAGCTCAAAAAAACCATTGGTGCCAGGAACGGCATCAGGACAATTGTCAGTACAGCAACACCGAACCAGATCATCATGATCTGTTGAATGCGCTGCTGGAAATTGACGTATCGGCTCGTGGTGTTGAACAAGCTTAAAAAGCCCAGCACACCCAGTCCAAGCGGAATCAGCAGAGCCGCCACCAGGGACTGAAAATCGGATAGCGAATACTGCCGCACCCGAAACACAGACGACAGGAGGTTGCGGTTGAAATCATCGAGACCGTCGTTGAGGTAATAGAACAGCACCATGACCGCAATTGGGAACAGAAAACCGAATAGCGACAGGGAATGCTGCCGGAACGTAGCGCCTGTGTACAGAACCAACGAAAGAGCAGCCCAGATGATGAACAGCGCTGAAGGCAGGTAGAATAAGGCTGCAATGCCAATGTAAAAGCCAACTTCAAACACTTCGTCGGTAGCCCCCCGGCGCTCCATCTGTTTGGCCAGGGTTCCAAACGCCAGCAGCAGAAAACTCGTCGACATCAGCACCGGTGACAGCGTCAGACAGTCGAACGAAAGGTGTAGGAACAGGGCGTATACCAGGCCGGGCCAAAACGTACGGTCTGAATAAACATCGCGGTTGTTGGTGAGGTAATTGAAGTAAACGATCTGAAAAACAGAGACGAGGGTGGCGGCTCCGTGCAAGGCCAGTAACGATCGCCCAAAGAGCGTATTCAGTCCCCAGTATACCAATCCCGAGAGCGGACTGACGCTGTCCCAGATGTCGCGGTAAAGCAAATGGCCATGCCCCATCTGTTCGCCAACCAGTAGCCAGTTAAGCTCAGGGATCAGCAGGGGCATGGGATGGAGCAGCAAGGGTAACCGAACCAGCAGCAGGAGCGCCAGCAGGCTTATGTATTGGTAAGGAAAGTAGGAGCGAAAGAAACTAAGCAATACAGTTGGTGAGTTGGTCAGTTGGTCAGTCGGTGAGTTGATGAGTTAGTCAGTCTCTGGCTTACTCACCGACTGACTAACTCATCAACTCACCGACTGACCAACTCATTAACTAGTGTGCGAAATTACGGTCAATTTCGGCAGAACGGAAAAAGGTATGGATATTTGCACCTGACTCGGGCAGGATACCACACTGCATACAACTTTGACGGGTGTACCGGAGTTACACCCATACCGTCAGACCGCCCGGCTATTAGGGGTGGAACTGACGCATAAGACAGCTATTATGGAATCGAAACGACAGCAGAAAGTAGCACGGCAGCTACAGAGAGACCTTAGTGAAATTTTTCAGCGCGATGTGCCGCATTTGTTCAACGGGGCGTTTATCACGGTGACCAGCGTACGGATTTCGCCGGATTTGAGTGTTGCCCGGGTATACCTGAGTTTTCTGGCCACCAAAAATAAAGATCTGCTGCTGGAAAGCATTCAGGAAAAAAGTAAAGTGATCCGGCAGCACCTTGGCGACCGCGTTCGGCATCAGCTTCGGATCGTGCCTGAGGTGAGTTTTTACATTGACGATACGGTAGAGCACGCCGATAAAATGGATAAACTTTTCCATGGCCTCGACATTCCGCCCGCACCGCCGGAGGATGACGACGATGAGTAGCAGCGTGACGGAGCGAACGAATAGTGGCGTCTTCAGGCGCTACCCGTTCTCGCGCTTTGGCGCTTTCACTCTTTTACTCATTAGGCCATGAACCTCCCCGCCTGGATCGCCCGCCGGTATTTTTTCTCTAAAAAGAAACGCAGTTTCATCAGCTGGCTGTCTATTCTATCGATGCTCGGTGTGGGCGTCGGCACGATGGCGTTGGTCATAGTTTTGTCTGTGTTCAATGGTATGGAAGACCTGAACCGGCAGATTTTTAAGACCTTCGAATCCGATATAACCATCACTCCCAAAGAGGGCAAGCGGTTCATGGCTTCACCCCAGCTGCTGGCGCGTCTCCGTCAAACACCGGGCGTATTGTTGCTGACAGCGGTAGCTCAGGACAATGCGCTGGCGAAGTATGCCAACGGGCAAACGGTGGTTCGGCTCAAAGGGGTCGACGATAATTACCTGCAACGGCAGCAGCTCGACTCGGCTTTGATTGAAGGAAAGCTGTTGCTGCGCCGGGATGGAATCAACTTTGCCGTTGTGGCCGATGGGGTGCGTAGTGACCTGAGCATATCACTGATCGATATTCTGACACCGCTGGAAATCCTGTATCCCCGCAGCGGGCAGTCGTTCAGTGTTCTTAACCCCGACGCTTTCAGCAGTGAGTCGCTGACGGTAGCGGGTGTGTTCTTCATTGAGTCGCGCTACGATAACTTTGTCCTGGCTCCGCTGGCTACGGCGCGTGCGCTCTTCGGTTACCAGCCCAACGAGGTTACCAGTCTGGAACTACAACTCAGGCCCGGCACCGACGAAGGGCAGGCCAGGCAGGCGTTGCAGGAGGTGGTCGATAAGGCCACTACCGCAGCCGACCGACCCGGTACGGCATTGATTGTTCAAAGCCGCGATGATTTGAATGTAGACTTATACCGGGCCATACGCGTCGAGAAACTGTTTGTGGCCCTGACCCTGGGCTTTATCATTCTCATTGCGTCCATCAACATTTTCTTCTCCCTGTCGATGCTGGTAATCGAGAAGAAAGAGGATATTAAAATTCTGTTCGCCATGGGGGCTACCGCAGGTTTGGTACGCCGGATTTTCCTGACGGAGGGGGCTATTATTGCGTTGACGGGTGCTGTCACCGGTCTGGTACTGGGTGTTGTGATCTGTCTGGCCCAGGAGGAATATGGTTTTATCCGGATGGGAATGGTCAGCTCGATCGTCGATGCTTATCCGGTTCGCGTTTACGGCAGCGATATTTTGCTGACAGGCGTCCTGGTTATCGTTGTGACTATCGTGACTTCGTGGTTTCCGGCGCAGCGGGCAGCCCGGGTGGCTTCGGTATCCAATAGCTGATCGTTACCCGCTGTAAGCCGGGGAGTGTCCTGGTTACCAAACTATACGCAAAGACCGGCTCTTCGGTATACCCCCTGGGTATCTGAGAGCCGGTCTTTGCGTACAAAGGGTATTTACCAGTCTGACTTTTTATACCCAAGCATGGCGTAATAGAGGATATACCCGAACAACGGCAGCAAGAGTGCGTAGGCTAGTTTGGGGCTGACGTTGTCGCTCATATACCCGTGAAGGAGCGGAAGAAGCGCCCCTCCGGAAATGCCCATGATAAGCAGCGCCGACCCAATCTTGGTGAATTTGCCGAGCTGGTTCAGGGCGAGTGGCCAGATGGCGGGCCACATGGGAGAGATTGCAAACCCAAGCAGGGCCACACACAGAATGGAAGGGAAGCCTTCGGTCAGGATAGCGCCCACGGTCAAGATCAGCGCCAGGATAGAGCCAACCCGTAACGCCATTTGCTGGGAGATAAAGCGGGGAATGGCCAGAATGCCAAGTACATACCCCGCCAGCAAACCGTATAGCGTATACGTCGTGAAGTGCTTGGCTTCGTCGTTGCCAAAACCGATAGCAAGGCCATAGTTGATGATGGTGTCACCCGCAATGACTTCTGCTCCCACATAGCAAAACAACGCCAGAACGCCGAGTACAAGGTTAGGGAATTGCCAGACGCTGGTGCGCACCGTAGCAGTGGCCGGCGCATCTTCCTGTTCTTCCGATACTTCAGGAAGGTTCGAGAAGCGAATCAAACCCGCCAGCACGATCAGCACACCTGTCAGAATCAGGTAAGGCGTTACAACTTTCTCCAGGGATGCTGCGCCAGACACGGCATTGGCACCCGTTAGCAGGAGGCCACCAAAGATGATCTGACTAATAATGCCCGCCATCTTGTTGGCAATGCCGAGAAAGCTGATCCGCTGGGCTGCGCTCTCCCGGGGCCCTAAAATAGTAGCGTACGGATTGGAAGCCGTCTGTAGAACGGTGAGCCCAATGCCAATCAGGAACAGGCCGACCAGGAATAGCGGGTAAGAAACAGCGCGGGCCGCCGGAACAAAAATAACCGTACCCACCGCCATGACCAACAGGCCCATCGACATGCCGTTTTTAAAGCCCGTTCGTTTCAGCAGCGCCGACGATGGAATGGCCATGAGCGTATAGGAGATAAAAAACGCAAAGGCTACCAGGTTGGAACCGACGGTACTCAGGGAAAAAGCTTGCTTGAAGAAAGCGATCAGTACGCTGTTGACCCACGTAACGAAGCCAAAAACAAAGAAGAGCGCGCCAATAATCAGTAACGGGCCGGTGTAATTTTGGGTTTTGGGGGAGGGAGCAGAGACCATAAGGAAAATTCAACTAGTGAAGAGTGACAATCGAATAAGGGTACATCGATCTCAACGGACAACCTTATTAGTTAGCCAAAAATCGATATTTTATTTTAGAAATTGTCCGAAAGGCCGAAGATAGGGCGGTTTGTTTTCCATTTGCCCCGCGTAAAATCGGGAATGTCAATGGGTTTGCTACCGCCGGCAATACTCTGCTCCGATAGTGGGCTGATGGCGCTCCACGCAGCAGCGTCATAAACGTCGATGGGCACGGGTCCTTTCGCTTTTACCGCTTCAATGAAACCCCGAAGCACGAAAAAGTCGATTCCGCCATGGCCTGCGCTCTCGGCCGTTTGGGCATGGCGTTTCCAGAGTGGGTGGTCGTACTTGTCCTGATAGGGGGCGAACGGTTCCCAGGCATGCGGTTTTGCCGATTTTCCCTGTAAATAGATCATGTCGTTATCGTCCATCCAGATGCCTTCGGTACCCTGCGCCCTGAACCCCAGTGAGTAGGGGCGTGGTGAGTTGGTATCGTGAATGATCATGATATTCTCGCCGTTGGCGCATTCGATCATCGTTGTCACAACATCGCCAAGTTTAAAGTTGACTTTTGCGTTGGGGTGGTCAGCTCCGCCATTATCCACTACGTATTTATGGAGCCCCCGACTTTTGGTCGCCATACTGGTTAGCCGCACAAACTGGTTGCCTCGGTTGATGTTCAGCCAGTGCGCTACGGGACCGAGGCCGTGGGTAGGGTAAAGGTCACCGTTCCGATCGACGGAGTGCTGGGTTCGCCAGCGGGCTTCTGAATAGGCCTTTTCACCAAACTCAACGCCCCCGCCGTAGGTCTGTTTGCCATTGTTGAACTTTACCTCCCGCAGATCGTGCTGGTAGCCGCAGTGGGCATACGTCATTTCGCCGAAAAGCCCCTGCCGAACCATATTGAGTACAGCCAGCACATCGCGCCGATAACATACGTTCTCCAGAATCATACAGGGCATCCCGGTTTTTTCGGATGTGTCGACCAGATCCCACGACTCCTGTAGGGTTACCGTTGCCGACACTTCCACGGCAGCATACTTACCCGCTTTCATGGTGGCTACGGCCATTGGTACGTGCCATTCCCAGGGAGTAGCGATGACAACGCCATCGATGTCGTCGCGTTTCAGCATCTGCGCAAAGGATTCATTTCCAGTGCTGTAGGCTACCGGAAGTTTCCGGCCAGCTTTCTGGATTAAGGCATTGGTTTTGGCAATACTGTCGGCAGAAATATCGCAGATGGCGGTGATGACAACGTCGTCGCGGAAGAGCGCCTGTGCAACATGGCTACGCCCCCGTTCACCAACGCCAATGAATGCCAGCCGCACTTTAGGATCGGCGGGTTTAGCGTGGGTCAGGATCGACGGGAATACAGATGCGCCCGCACCTGTAAGGGCGGCTGTACGAATAAACTGGCGTCGGGTAGGGAATGGCATAAGGCTCAATGATTTTTGAGCCAATATAGGGTAAAAACGCTAAAACCCTGCCAGTGGCCTGGTGGGCCACTGGCAGGGTTGAGCAAGATCACGCCAGTTTAGCGCCGAGCGTAGTCTTGCTCAACCACTACCAGGGCCTGGTGGGCCACTGGCAGGGTTAGGCAAGACTACGCCAGCTTCGCATCGAGCGTAATGGGAAGCGCTGATAATGCTTGCGAAACGGGGCAGATTTCTTTCGCTTGGGTGGCCAGTTCGTTGAACTCCTCAACAGAAATCGAGGGAACCGTACCCACAACCGAGAGATTGATACGCGCAATTTTAAAGCCACCCTCCACCTGGTCCATTTCAAGCGTCGATTTAGCGTCCAGCGCTGTGGGGGCAAAGCCCGCACCTGTCAGCATAAAGCTGAGCTGCATGGCGTAGCAACCGGCGTGAGCCGCTGCAATCAATTCTTCGGGGTTGGTACCCGCTTTGCCATCTTCGTTCTGGAAGCGGGCTTTGAATGAATAGGGAGTTTGATTCAGCACCCCGCTTGTCGACGACAGCGTTCCGCTGCCTTCCATACCGGTACCGTTCCAGACGGCTTCAGATGTACGCTTAATTCCTGCCATGATTTATAAACGATTGATAAAATAGATGCTAAGCTATTCGTTTTCCGATAAAACCTTCGGGTTTGTTTTTGTTTGGGAATTCCACCAAATGTCGCGCGGGTAGGGTAGGCCAACCTGGACGGGTTCGCCGATGCGGGGCGTCGTGATGTCAACCTGTAGCTCGGCAGCCCGTTTGGTTACCCGTTCGATCGGTTCGTTCCAGGCGTGGTAGGCCAGCGCAAACTTACCCCAGTGGACGGGTAACAGTGTTTTAGCCCGCAGTTCCTGAGCCGCCGTCACTACTTCTTCGGGCATCATGTGAATCGAGGGCCAGGTTTCGTTGTACTGGCCGCATTCCAGAATAGCCAGATCGAAGGGGCCGTATTTTTCACCAATGGCTTTGAAATGGGTATCGTAGCCCGAATCGCCACCCAGATAAAGCGAGTAGCCGGGTAGTTTCAGTACGTACGATGTCCACAGGGTTCGACCACGGGCCAGACTACGGCCCGAGAAGTGCCGCGCTGGGGTGGCGGTTAACCGAACGCCGGGAGCTATTTCACCCCCTTCCCACCAGTCAAACTCCACGATCCGGTCGGCGGGTACGCCCCAGCGCTCGAGGTGAGCCCCCACGCCAAGAGCGGTGTAAAACATTTTTACCCTGGGAATCAACGCAACGATGGTCGTGTAGTCGAGGTGGTCGTAATGATCATGGGACAGAATCAGGAAGTCGATAGCGGGCATATCGGCAACGCTGTATACATCCGATCCGGGAAAAGAGCCACCAAAAAATGAAACCGGCGAGGCATAACCGCTAAACACCGGGTCGATCAGAAAGGAAAGGCCATTCGCTTTGATCAGGTACGAAGAATGGCCGAACCAGACCAGTGTAGGAACACGGTCAGAAAGTGTTGCCAGATTGGTTTTGACAGAGGGTAACGGCTCGGCCGGGGTGTTGATCTTCGATTTGTTCAGGTAATCGCTCACCATTCTCGTAACCGGAACGCCCTTCGCCATTACTGCGGTGGGGGATAGGTTCTGGAAGGCCCCATCCCGGTAATTTTTAGATTGGTGGATACGCGCCAGACGAGTGTCAGCCGGATCGGCTCCGAAAACGTCCTGCTGCATGAACAAATAAAGTAACAGGGCCGCTACAGCCAAAATCAGTGTAGTAATGATCATCAGACGTTTTGGTAACCTCATGGTTGACAAACTATACGCTTGTCTATCCGGTTCCTTCGGTAGCTGCGGACTGGCATACAGGCGCTTCGCCGACGGGCGGCCAGCCGTCGGAACCAACCCATACGACCCGGCGTTCTAGTAATAGAGCTAGCAAGTACTGTTTAACATTTGTATAGAAAAGGTTGAACAAAAGTGGCCTATTACAGGTTATTCAGCTAACAATCGCACACTAATGAGCGTTCTGGCTATACGCTCTGCCGTCTGCCTGTGTTGTACACAAACTTTGTAACGACAGGTTGATCGAACCCTTTTTCGATTTCCCCTTATATGATGAATACTCCTGGCGTAAGCACTTCGCGGGCCGACGCCCCAAGGGTGGCTGTGTTCCGGAAAGAGCATTTCAATGCGGCCCACCGCTTAAACAACCCGAACTGGTCGGACGAAAAAAACACGCGCGTTTACGGCAAGTGTAATAATCCCAACTATCATGGGCACAATTATGAACTGATTATTCAGGTTACCGGACCGATCGACCCTGAGACTGGGTACGTGATCGATATGAAGTACCTCGGTGATTTGATCAAAGAACACGTTACTGACCGGTTCGACCATAAAAACCTTAACCTTGATACGGAGGAGTTTGCCGACCTCAATCCTTCGGCAGAAAATATCGCCATTGTTATCTACAACATTTTACGTAACCAGCTTAGCGCTGACTTAGATCTTAAAGTAAAGCTTTATGAAACTGAACGGAACTTCGTTGAATACCCCGCTTAACGGTACAGACACTATCCAGCACGGATATGGCCAAAACGGACATTCAACGGCCCAATTGATTGATGAAATTGGCGACGCACATGGCGCAGCCTCCATTGATACGCCTATGCGCCCGGATGCCTTCGACCTGGACGACGCTACCAAAATAGATCTCATCGAAGCCCATTTTCGCGAGATTATGGGAATTCTTGGTCTGGACCTCACCGATGATAGTTTGAACGGCTCTCCCCGCCGGGTAGCAAAAATGTACGTTCAGGAAATCTTCAAGGGCCTGAATCCTGCTAACAAACCCGAGCCTACGCTCTTCGACAATAAATTTCGATACAACGAAATGCTGGTAGAGAAGGATATCACCGTGCAGACCTATTGCGAACATCACTTTGTTCCAATAATTGGCCGGGCCCACGTAGCCTATATTTCCAGTGGTAAGGTGATTGGGTTGTCTAAACTGAACCGCATTGTCGACTACTTCAGCAAGCGTCCGCAGGTGCAGGAGCGCCTTACGGTGCAGATTGCCGATGAGTTGAAGAAGGTACTCGAAACCGAAGATGTAGCTGTTATAATCGATGCGAAACACCTGTGCGTTTCTACACGGGGCGTCCATGACGTTAACTCATCGACTATTACGGCATCGTATGGCGGTAAGTTCGCTGAAGAGTCTACCCGGCAGGAACTGCTTCGCTACGTTAGTCAGGCAAGTGTAACTATCTAATCGCTTATAGGTTGTGGTCATGCCGGCCTGTAGCAGATCGTTAAGATGTCCATCTTTGGCGGGTCAGCTAGCCAGCCTATTCTTCAAACCAGCAACACGTTCGTAAAATGCAAGGTAAAAACATACTTATCGTTGGGGCCAGTTCAGGCATTGGCCATGCGCTGGCCGAGTCTCTTCAGGCGCAGGGCGCTACCCTGTTTACCGCGGGACGCTCGCAACCCGAAGGTATCCAGTCTACCCATATGACCTGGGATATTACCCAGACGTCGGCTGCAGAAGCGCTTACGCAACTGCCCGACACGTTACACGGCATCGTTTACTGCCCTGGCACGATCAACCTTAAACCATTTCAGCGACTTACCCTCGACGATTATCGCACCGATCTGGAAATCAATGTGCTGGGCGCGGTTGGTACGATCCATGCTTGTTACGCAGCAATAAAAAAATCGAAATCAGGCAGTATCGTTTTGTTCAGCACGGTGGCGGCTAAACTCGGTATGGGTATGCACTCATCGGTATCCGTAGCGAAGTCGGCCGTTGAAGGGCTGACGAAATCGCTGGCGGCCGAACTGGCTCCGTTCAATGTGCGGGTCAATGCGGTGGCACCATCGCTGACTGAAACACCAATGGCGCACTTCCTGCTTGCCGATGATACGAAACGGGAAGCGGCTAATAAACGCCATCCACTTAGCCGGTATGGGTCACCCCAGGACATTGCGGGTATGGCCGCTTACCTGCTCGGTGATCAGGCTTCCTGGATTACGGGCCAGATCATTGGCGTAGATGGTGGCATGGGCTCACTCAAATAATTGGACAGGGTGAAAGGCAGTCATACCGTTCACCCTGTTTGATTCTACTGTCTTGTTGCTCGATCAGCGGCTTTTACTATATCATATGCCTGGTTTCGTTCAGGCGTGCCTTACCTAGCCAATCGCCTGTCAACCAGTAATTTCCACGTAATTCCCCTCCGGGTCCAGGACGACGCTCTCGTAGTAGCCATCTCCCGTTGTTCGGGCTTCGCTTTCGATGGTGTACTGATCAGCCCGCAGTCGTTCGGTTAAGCGGTCGACGGCTTCTTTGCTGCCTACGGATACCGCAAAGTGAGCGATACCTGTCAATAATCCCCGTTTACCCATCTGCTCCCCAATATCGGGTCGGTTCATTAGTTCAAGTCTGGTCCCTTCGACGTTAAACGTCAGAAAATAAGAGGTAAACTCCTTGGCTGTGTTCGTGTATTTCGCCCCGGCGGTAGCACCAAAGTAGGTCATATAAAAGGTACGCATACCTTCCAGGTCGTCTACCCAAAGGGCCAAATGGTCGATTCTCATGCAGTTTCTTTTTTATAGCCAGTCAGGCAAAGTAAGGGGGTAAATTCCTTCTACTTCTCCAGTTGGTTTACTGCTAAAGGTGCTCCATTGCCGTATAGTTGTGGAAACGTGCCTGCCGTGAGGATCGAGACGATTTTCAAAGTGTGGCCTGATAAACGACGGGTTCAGTTCGGACAGACTCTCCATCCGAACTGAACCCGTCGTTTCCATTCCCGATCATGCTACAACAACTCTCCCGCTACGTAAACCAGAATCGACTCAGGTTGAAGGGATATAGGGGTGGAACCGGTTATGACAAGCGGGGCAGCAGCAGGGCCCAACCAGACAGGATCCGCCGAATCGAGTAACTTTTGCCAGGGTTGATCCTGTTCGGGGAGTGACATAGATTTTACGTCGCCAGAAAAATTCATGAGGCAAACAATGCGTTGGTGGTCATGCCGTCGATGAAGAGTAAGCGTTTGCTGGTCTTCATCAACAACAACAGTCAGCGCTGTACGGTCAGGTGCGCGCAACACGGACTGTTTGCGGAGCAGCAGCAACGTCTTATAATACCGGAACAGCGTTTGGTGTGGTTCCTGCACCAGTAATGACCAGCCGAGTTTCGACTGCTGGAACGTATTCTCGTCCTGCGGGTCGGGCGCATCGAGGGTGGAGTGGAACGCAGCAAACTCCGCCTGGCGACCCTGCCGTACGGCTTCCACCAGCGTAGGGTCGCTATGGCTAACGAAGTACAGGAAAGGATTCGACTCACCCCATTCTTCGCCCATGAACAGCATTGGCAGGTAAGGGCTGGTCAGTACAGCACCGGCCATCAGTTTTTGCATGGCAAAGCTGACCAGCTGGCCGGGCCGCTCGCCCAGCATCCGGTTACCTATCTGGTCGTGGTTCTGGGAGAACACGACAAATTGACGACCGGCATGGGTTGTCGTTGGGCTACCTACGATACTATCCCGCCGGGGCATGTATAGGCCATCGTAGACATAGGCGTCTTTGTAGGATTTAGCCAAATGACGAATGCCGTCATAGTCAGCATAATAGCCGTTGCGTTCGCCCCCGGCTGCTACGCGGAGCGCGTGGTGAAACTCATCGTTCCACTGCCCGTCCATTCCATAGCCATTGTTGGTAATCGATTCGATGTAGCGCGTATCGTTCAGATCCGATTCGATGATCAGGTAGTGTTGCCGTCCTGTTTGGGTTGAAAGCGCATCGGCCTGCTCCCTGATCTCACGCAGAATGTGAACAGGACTATGGTCGTAAATAGCGTGAACGGCATCCAACCGCAGTGCATCGATGTGAAAATCGCGGAACCACATCAGGGCATTCTCAACGAAATATTGCCGGACACTGGCACTGTGCTCCCCATCGAAATCAAGGGCGTCGCCCCAGGGAGTATGGTAGCGATCGGTAAAGTAGGGGCCGTAAGCGGGCAGGTAGTTACCCTCCGGGCCGATGTGATTGTAAACAACGTCGAGAACTACAGCCAGTCCATGCCGATGCGCTGCATCGACGAGCTGCTGTAATCCGGCTGCTCCACCATAGGAATGCTGAACGGCAAAGGGAAACACCCCATCGTAACCCCAGTTGCGGGTACCGGGAAACTGAGCGACCGGCATAATCTCAATCGCGTTGATGCCAAGATCGACCAGATGGGCAAGGCGCTCTTCAATACCGGTGAACGTGCCGGCTGGTGAGAACGTGCCTGTATGCAGCTCGTAAAGTATATAATCATCGAGCGAATGATTCTGCCAGGCCGAATCGGTCCACACAAACGTCGACACGTCGACTGCCTGCGATGGACCATGAACGCCATCAGGCTGAGCCATCGAAACGGGATCGGGCAGGTCGGTAGAGCCGTTCAGCCGGAAGCGGTATGTATCACCTGGTTGCAGTTGACGGGTTGTCGTTCGCCAGTAGCCCGATCCATTGGTTGACAGGGGCAGCTGCTGGTCCTTGTCGACCAGGTACAGGGCTGCATCCTGTGCAAAAGGGGCCCATACACACACCTGAGCCAGGCCGTCGGGTGTGAACGTGATACCGAGGGTACGATGAGTAAGTGTAGTTGTTGTCATCTGTTGAGGCCTGATAAATAGGTTCCTTTTCAGAACCTGTTGACTAGACAACTAGCCTTTTGCGGTATGTGTTGGCAGGAGGTTTGAAATTTAGCCGCACAACTACAGACTCATCGAGACCGTAAAATAATATACCGCTTGACTCGGTGGACAAACGGCTAACAGGGAGTTTAATGATCTGGACTCGTTTACTCCTCGATTACATGATAACTCAACTAGAACCAAAATCAGCCGCAAAACCAGTAGCGTCGCTGCCCGAAACCCGTCCCGTTACCCTAATGATCAACGGGGCGGAGCAGTCGCTAACGCTGGCCCCGTGGACAACCCTGCTCGATGCGCTGCGTGAATACTGCGACCTGACCGGAACAAAAAAAGGCTGCGATCATGGCCAGTGTGGCGCTTGTACGGTGCTGGTCGATGGCAAGCGCATCAACGCATGCCTGACCCTGGCAGTAATGCAGGAGGGGCGCTCGATCACCACCATCGAGGGGTTGGCGGGAAACGACCCTAGCGCACCCGGCCAGCTGCATCCGGTTCAGCAGGCGTTTATCGACCATGACGCTTTCCAGTGTGGCTACTGTACCCCCGGACAGATCTGTTCAACCGTTGGGCTGATCAATGAAGGCAAAGTACGGACCACCGCCGATATCAAGGAACTCATGAGCGGTAATATCTGCCGTTGTGGCGCGTATACACACATCGTCGACGCCATCGAAGACGTCCTGCAACTCCGCACGAACCAGCCTGCCTAACCCACTTCGTATGCATCCATTTTCCTACGCCCGCCCCTCCGATGTAATGGAGGCCGTTGGCGAATTAACGACAGAAAAGAGTCTCGATTCAGCAGGCGCTAAATTCATTGCCGGTGGTACTAACCTCATCGATCTGATGAAGGAAAACGTCGAACGGCCAGGTCGTCTGGTCGATATCAACCACCTGCCCCTTAATACGATCGAGGAAATTGAGGATGGCGGCCTACGGCTTGATGCCCTGGTTTCCAATGCCGATACCGCTTATCATCCCCTGGTTGAGCAGCGCTACCCCTTACTCTCGCAAACAATTCTGGCCGGTGCGTCGCCCCAGCTACGCAATATGGCTACCAACGGCGGAAACCTGTTTCAGCGCACCCGCTGTTATTATTTCTACGACACCGCTATGCCGTGTAACAAACGCGAACCCGGTCAGAACGCCGGGCCCTCGGGCTGCGGAGCCATTGGCGGCTATAACCGTATTCACGCTATTCTGGGGACGACCGAAGGAACGGAGGACGGACAGTCACAGTGCATTGCCACCTATCCATCCGATATGGCGGTAGCTCTGGCAGCGCTCGAAGCAGTCATACGGGTAACAGGTCCCAATGGCGAACGAACCATACCGATTGGCGAATTTCACCGGCTACCCGGCCAGGAGCCCCAGCGGGATAATACGCTGGAGCCCGGCGAAATCGTGACGGCCATCGATTTGCCCGCACCCCGCTTTGTTGACAACCATATGTACCTCAAGCTTCGGGACCGGGCCTCGTATGCCTTTGCCCTGGTGTCGGTGGCGGTAGGCCTGGAGATGGAAGGCGATGTGGTGAAAGATGTTCGGATCGCCCTGGGTGGCGTGGCCCATAAGCCATGGCGCAAACCCGAAGCCGAAGCCCTGCTGGTGGGAAAGACGGCTACCAAAGAAAACTTCCGGCCCGTGGCCGACAGCTTGCTGGAAGGGGCAGTCGGATACGGACATAATACGTTTAAAATCGAACTGGCTCACCGCGCTATTATCCGCGCCCTGGGGCAGGCGGCTAAACTTGAACCAACGGCATAACGAGCATTATACAGGTAAACCTTATGAACAACGTCATTGGAAAACCCATCACCCGCGTCGATGGTCCCGAGAAAGTAACGGGTAAAGCAAAATATGCCGCTGAATTCAACGTCCCTGATTTAACCTATGGGTATGTCGTTTCGAGTGGGATTGCAAAAGGGAAAATAACCCATATCGACACCACCGAAGCCCTGGCGCTGGCGGGTGTGTTGCAGGTATTTACGCACGAAAACCGGCCCCATACGGCCTGGTTCGATATCAGTTATAAAGATCAGGACGCCCCGGCTGGCTCGCCGTTTCGGCCCTTACACAACGCCGATGTTACCTACAGCGGTCAGCCCATTGCGCTGGTCGTGGCCGAAACGTTCGAACTGGCCCGGTATGCGGCTTCGCTGGTGAAGGTGGTCTATGATGCCAAACCCTCGCATACGGACCTGGAAGCCCACCTGTCTGAAGCACGGGACCCGCAGTGGGCACCTACCAACTTTCTTAAACCCTTACCACCTAAACCGCGTGGCGATTCAAAACAGGCATTTCTTGATGCACCGGTGCAAATGGCCGCCCATTATGTTCATGGCGTACAGCACCATAACCCGCTGGAAATGTTTGCCACTATGGTCCAGTACGAGTCCTACGGTAATGAGGATAAAGCCCGGCTAACGATCTATGACAAAACGCAGGGGGCTCCAAACAGCCAGTTGTATGTCACGCAGATTTTCGGGATGTCATCCAGCGATGTACGGGTCGTTTCACCCTATGTGGGGGGCGGGTTTGGATCAGGATTGCGGCCACAGTACCAGTTATTTCTGGCCGTGATGGCAGCCCGTGAACTCAAACGGTCGGTTCGGCTTACGCTCACCCGCCAGCAGATGTGGACGTTCGGGCACCGGCCTGCTACCGTACAGACAGTTGCCCTCGGCGCTTCGTCGGAGGGTAAACTGACCGCCCTCAACCACAAAGCTATTGCCGCTACCTCGCAGTTCGAAGACTATACGGAGACGGTTGTTAACTGGTCGAACGTGCTGTATCCCTGCGACGATGTGACGCTCGAATACAAGTTGAAGTCGCTGGATATTTATTCTCCGCTGGACATGCGCGCGCCAGGGGGCGTAACCGGTGACCACGCCATCGAATCGGCCATCGATGAATTATGTTACAAACTGGGTATGGACCCCGTCGAGTTTCGGCTGAAGAACTACTCGGAAATTGACCAGACCGATAAGGACAAGCCGTTTTCGAGCAAAGAGCTTCGGGAGTGTTTCCGGCAGGGGGCCGAACGGTTTGGTTGGGATAAGCGGAATCCAACCCCACGCTCCATGCGGGGCGAGGGGCATAACCTGATCGGCTATGGCATGGCCACTGGTATCTGGGATGCGAGCCAGATGCCCGCCCGGGCCGAAGCCGTCTTAACGGTGAACGGCAAGTTACGGGTAAGCAGTGCTACGGCCGATATAGGCACCGGTACCTATACGATCATGGCCCAGATTGCTGCCGAAACGATGGGTATGCCGATAGAGGATGTCATCTTCCGGTTGGGCGATACTGATATGCCACTGGCTCCAATTCAGGGGGGATCCTGGACAGCCTCTACCGTGGGTTCGGCGGTGAAGACGGTATGTGACGATCTGAAAAAGACACTCTTTAAAACCGCGCGGAAGATGGCTGGCTCACCGCTCGCCAAAGCCAAGCTGGAGGACGTGTTGTTTGACGATGGATCGATCAAGCTTAAAAATGATCCATCGGTAGCGGTTTCGTTTATCGATATCGTTGGCCAGAATGGCGGGCGGGCTATTTCCGAAACGTCGACGTCGCTGCCTGATATGCTGAACCAGAAGAAGTACTCGCGCCATACCCACTCGGCGGCTTTTGTGGAGGTGCAGGTGGATGAAGAGCTGAACACGATCAAGGTTACGCGGGCGGTGAGTGCTATTGCGGGCGGGCGTATCCTGAACCCCCGGACGGCCCGGAGCCAGATCATTGGCGGTATGGTATGGGGCATCGGCAGCGCCCTACAGGAAGACAGCGCTATGGATCACCGGTACGGTCGGTTCATGAACCACAACCTGGCCGAATATCACGTGCCTGTGTTTGCCGATATTCATGATCTGGACGTACTATTCGTTGAGGAGCATGACGAAATCGTCAATCCACTGGGCGTAAAAGGGTTGGGCGAGATCGGTCTGGTGGCTATGCCAGCCGCCATTGCCAACGCTGTTTTTCACGCTACCGGGAAGCGCGTCTATGATCTGCCGATCCAGCTGGACCGACTGCTGTAGGGCTTTAGTCGCTTAGCGTAATAGCTGCAACAAAAAACACCGCCCAATAATCAGGCGGTGTTTTTTGTTGCATTGTTTCACCTCAAAAGTCCGGGGAAATACGGTGTATCACGTCACGCTATGCTTCACCAACCAGCATCAGGGCACCGACAGTTACGTTGGATGTTTCGTCGATGAGAATAGCGCCACCCGTTGTGCGGTTCTGGGTATATGGATCGAAGCTAACGGGCTGGGCTGTACGCAGGACCACTTTAGCCAGATCATTAAGCACCAGATTATCAACCCCTTCTTTTTGCTCGTAGGTGTTGACGTTCAGTTGATAAGCAATCTCGCGCACCGAGCAGCGCGTCCGGGCGGTGCCTACCTGAAGCACGTACTTATTGCCGACTTTAAACTCTTTTGTATCCATCCAGCACAGCATCGCTTCCACCGTTTGGCTACTGACCGGCAGACTGTCGGAACGAACGATCAGGTCGCCCCGGCTGATATCACGGTCGTCGGCCAGGTGCAGCACCACCGACATGGGGGCTGAGGCTTCGTCGAAGTGCTCATCGGCAATTTCTATAGCGTCGATGGTGGAGGTTTCGCCCGACGGCAGAACCGTTATCGAGTCGCCTTTTCGGAGTGTGCCGCTGGTGATTTTACCGGCATAGCCGCGATAATCAGGCAGGTCGGCGGTTTGAGGGCGAATAACGTACTGCACCGGGAAACGGCCTGGTTTTTCTTTCCCTTCGTCCGAAATAACGTCGGTAATCTCCACCGTTTCCAGGTGTTCCAGCAAGGTTGGTCCTTCATACCAGGGCATGGCGCTGGATTTGTCAACCACGTTGTCGCCATTGAGGGCGCTCAGCGGAATGTAGGTGACGTTGGGTACGTTCAGGTTTTTGGCCAGCTCTGCATACTGGATGCAGATATCAGAGAACACGTCCTGCGAGTAACCCATCAGGTCCATCTTATTGACGGCCACGACAATGTGCGGAATGCCAAGCAGACTGGCAATCAGCGAGTGCCGACGGGTTTGTTCTACGACGCCATGCCGTGCATCGACCAGCACAACCGCCAACTGGCAGTTCGAGGCCCCCGTTACCATGTTCCGGGTATACTGAATGTGACCCGGCGCATCGACGATGATGAATTTACGGGCGGGCGTCTGGAAATAGCGATAGGCTACATCGATGGTGATTCCCTGCTCCCGTTCGGAGCGGAGACCGTCCGTTAGCAAAGCGAGGTCGATTTCACCATCGTCGCGGCCTTTGGTCGCGCGCTCGATCGCTTCAAGCTGATCGGCGAGGATGGATTTGGAATCGTAGAGGAGCCGCCCGATGAGCGTACTCTTGCCGTCGTCAACCGATCCGGCGGTTATAAAGCGTAGAAGGTCCATAGCTAGTAGTCAGGCATCGAAAAAGTGAAAAAAACCTTTTGCCGACAACCCATCTTTTAATTCTCGGTCACGCGTCCATAGTTGAGCGTCATACTCTAAAGCCAACGCTACAAACGGCGTGTCTTTTTCGTCAACGCCCGAACACAGGCGAAAGGCGTGAATAATATTTCCAAGTGAAACAGCACTCTCATTAATAAACGTAATACGATGCAGGAGCAATGATAGAAGCTCGTACACCTCATCTTCGGTCACTTTAGACTTAGTAACAAGTTCATCTTTGTACTTAAACAATTCAACAACCAGGAAATTCGGAGCAATGAAACGGAGGTCGGAACGGTCCAGCGTATCGCGGACAAAGTTATTAGGTGTTCGAAGTGCGGCAAAGAATAAATTGGTGTCAATCACTACAGAGGTCATGCTTCTCCCCGTAGATAGCGATCCTTATTCTTAACCCACCAATCAGCCTTTATGCGTTCGCCCATGTCTTCAATGGGTTGGTCAAAATCAGCCTTTATAACTAAATGCTCCAGCTTAATTCGATCAATCAGGCGAGTAATGGTATCCTTGTCCAGGTAATCCCGCCCGATACTGATCAAGAAACGGTCCTCCTGGGTCTCAAGCGTAATTGCATCCATACCCTTGGTCTTTTTTATGAATGTAAGTAGAATAACTCAAAAATACCCGCCTTTTTTGCGGTCTTCCATAGCGGCTTCGCTGAGCTGGTCATCCATACGGGTTTCGCCCCGTTCGGAGATACGCGTTGCCTGAATTTCGCCGATGACCGCTTCAAGTGTGTCGGCCTGCGATTCCGAAGCGGCTGTGCAGGAGATGTCGCCAACGGTGCGGAACCGGACCCGGCGCGTCACGATCTGGTCGTCAGCTTCGGGTTTGATTACGCCACCGGCGGTAGCCATCAGCTTGCCATCGCGTACGATCAGCTCGCGGTCGTGGGCGAAGTAGATGCTGGGAAGTTCGATTTTCTCCCGCCGGATGTAATTCCAGACGTCGAGCTCGGTCCAGTTGGAGATAGGGAATACCCGCACATTCTCGCCTTTATGAATCCGGCCGTTATACAGATTCCAGAGTTCGGGACGCTGACGTTTGGGGTCCCACGAGCCAAACTCGTCACGTACCGAGAATACCCGTTCTTTAGCCCGCGCTTTCTCTTCGTCGCGCCGGGCCCCGCCAATGCAGGCATCGAACTCAAACTCTTCAATAGCGTCGAGCAGGGTAAAGGTTTGTAACCCATTACGGGTTGCGTTGCGGCCGGTGGGTTCCTTTAATTTTTTTTCGCGAATGGTATCTTCCACATAACGAACGATGAGCTTCTCGCCAATCTTGTCGGCCAGATGATCCCGGTAGTCGATGGCCTCCTGGAAATTATGGCCCGTGTCGATGTGTACCAGCGGAAACGGAAATTTGCCCGGACGGAAGGCTTTCAGGGCCAGATGCACCAGGGTAATGGAATCTTTACCGCCCGAAAACAAAAGCGCGGGCCGTTCAAACTGTCCGGCTACCTCCCGCATAATGTGGATGGCTTCGGATTCGAGCTGATCTAAATAATCTAACTTCATTTTCTTAATGAGTGAAAAGAGTGAATAAGTGTATGAGCTGGCCTGATGGCTTCGCCCTCACACGTAGTTGCTCCGCTTCGGTGGTTCGATTTCACTGGTTATGGTTTGAATGCTTCTTCGTGACTATGCAATCCGCATTCTTTTTTCGAGTTGTCCTCCCACCACCAGCGGCCCGCCCGGAAATCTTCGCCAGCCTGGATAGCACGCGTGCAGGGTTGACAGCCAATACTGACAAACCCCCGGTCGTGGAGCGGATTATAGGGCACGTTGTTGTCGCTTATATACTGCTTCACCTCGTCGAACGTCCAGTCCATCAAAGGGTGAAATTTGTAGAGGGTGTGGGCCGCGTCCCATTCGAGTTGGGGCATACGTTGCCGGTTGGCCGACTGCTCCGCGCGAATGCCGGTAATCCAGATCTTCTGCCCCTTCAGGGCCCGGTTCAGCGGTTCTACTTTACGGATACCGCAGCACTCTTTCCGGTTCTCGACCGAGTCGTAGAAACTGTAGGGGCCTTTGGTGGTCATCAGTGTTTCCTCGGCGGCTCTGTCGGGAAAATACGCTTCGATCTTCGTGGCGTATCGGTCGTTCGTCTTTTTCCAGACCGAATACGTCTCTGCAAACATCCGACCTGTATCGAGGGTGAAAATCTTGATAGGGATGTCATTCGCCAGAATGAGGTCGGTAATCACCTGATCTTCGTAGCCCAGGCTGGTCGAGAAAATGACCTCGCCGGGGAATAACTCAGCCAGTGTCCGCAGGGCATCAACATTGCTCAGACCATGGAGTTGTTCGGTCAGGCTTTCGAGTGTATGAGTCGGTTCAGCAATCATATGGATGAGGAGCCGGGAAATTGCCGGCTCGTTTTGGTCTGATTAACGGACAGAAGGCCGTTGGGATAGAGGTACCACCTTGCCTGTTTTGGCCGATTGGCGGGCAGCATCCAGAATCTCCATGACGATCATGTTATTTTCTAATGACGTTAATTCATCGGGTTTAGTTTCTCCATGAATCAGTCGGGCAAAGTAGGCAAAGGGGTCAGTAGCAGGGGCGTCGGTCAGGGCCGCTTCCGCTGCGCGCTCGCTTTTGTCCTCGTTAAGCCGTACGCGCATCCGGGTGCCATCGACGGTAAAGACATAACCCGTTTGCCCATAAACTTCCATATCCTTGCGGGCAAAAGGCCAGTTCCAGGACGCCTGTATGATCGTCTGTGTTTTTGGGTACGTCAGGATGATCGTCCCTTCATCGTCGACTTTTGGGTAGATGTCCGGCTTGATCTGCTGGGTCACTGCCAGTACTGACAGCGGACGCTGGTTGTGCATCAGCCAGGTCGACAGGTTGGCACCGTAGCAGCCAAAGTCAAACAGCGCTCCCGCTCCGTTGGCGACCGGGTCTGTCAGCCAGTCCAGGAACTCATTCGTCACGCCAATTTCCTTGGGCCCCTGATGACCGTCATGAACCACAATCTTGCGAAGATCACCAATGGCTTTTTCGGTATTGACCATCGCATATGCTTTATGGTTACTGCCGTACCAGGTAGTTTCGTAGTTGGTTAGCAACTGAATGGAATGCTTCCTGGCTAACTTTTCCATCTGCTTTGCCTGATCGAAACTAACCGACAGCGGCTTCTCAACCATCACATGGATGCCGCGCGGAGCACAAATCTGAACCGTTTTCAGGTGGTCGACGATACGACCGAAATCTGTAACAGCTTCGGGCTTTGCTTTGTCCAGCATCTGGTCAATAGACGGGTAAACCAGACTCAGTGGAAAGCCATACTGTTTGGCGTAGCGTTCGGCCAGCGCGCGGTCAGGCTCGGCAATACCAACGATTTCAATATCCGTCTGGCCCGACCGCCGAAACGCTTTCGACAGAATGCCATGAACGTGCGTATGAACCAACCCTACCACGCCCACCCGGAGTGGTTTTTTCGTGCTTTGAGCGGTTGCACGCTGAACAAATAGACTGGCAACGAAAAGAATGGCGAGGCCGATGCGCATAAGAATGGTAGTTTAAACCTGTTCTTTTAAGGCATCTGCCGATTTTTCTACTGCCTGCGTGAAATCGCTGATCAAATCGTCGATGGCTTCCAGACCCACTGAAATACGGACCAGACCGGGCGTAATGCCGAGGGCGGCTTTCTCATCGGGTTTCAGCTTGGCGTGGGTCGTTGTGTTGGGGTTGGTAACGATGGTTCGGGAATCGCCCAGGTTGGACGATAGCGTGGCAATTTCCAGTGCGTCGAAAAACGCTTTGATGCGTTCGAACCCACCCTCTAACTCGATCGTAATAATAGCTCCTCCCGCCGACATCTGGGCCTTCGCAAGTTCAAATTGCGGGTGAGAGGGGAGGAACGGATACAGTACCCGCGCCACATCTTCGTGCGCTTCCAGCGCTTCGGCCAGTTGCTGGGCATTCCGGCAATGGCGTTCCATCCGCAGATCGAGCGTTTCCAGGCTTTTCGACAGCACCCAGGCATTGAAGGGCGAAAGGGATGGGCCCGTATGCCGGGCAAAGAACCGGATGGGCTGGATCAGGTCGGCCCGACCAACAACAATGCCACCCAATACACGTCCCTGACCATCCATAAATTTGGTGGCCGAGTGAATCGAAAGGTCCGCACCAAAGTCGATGGGCGTTTGCAGAATCGGCGTGGCGAAGCAGTTGTCGACGTTCAGGATAAAGCCGTACTTTTCCTTCAACCGCCCCAGCATTGCCAGATCGACCAGTTCAAGGCCGGGGTTGGAAGGGGTTTCTAGGTAGACCATACGGGCGACCGGTCTTCCGGTGTTGGGCTGAATAGCCGCTTCCCACTCAGCCTCCGTAGCCGTAGCGTCGACATAGGTATGCGTGATACCCCACTTACTTAAAATCTGCGTAATAATCTGATGCGCCGATCCAAACAGGGCCCGGCAGGCAACGAGGTGATCGCCCGACTTCAGCAGGCCCGCCATACTGGCAAAAACGGCCGCCATGCCCGTACCGGTGGCGATACCATCCTCGGCATTTTCCAGCATGCACACTTTATCGACGAACTCCGACACGTTGGGGTTGGAGAAGCGCGAATAAATGTTGCCTTCTTCACTCTCTTCGAATAGCGCTTTACCCTGTTCGGCACTTTCAAACGCAAAACTGGACGTTAGGTATAAGGGTACGGAATGCTCCCGGTTCTGCGATTTCTTCGCCTGGGTACGGATGGCTTTGGTCTGTTTTTTCATAGAGTATTACCGAACCGCCCGGTTCGGGTAAAGTAGCGTATATAAAGGAACGTCGATAGTCTATAGCAACGCTGCCAACAGAAACTAAAAGAATAGAATAATCTTCCGCAAACTGACCAGGATGACAACCAGCCCGACCAGTACCATCATGGTCTTGACGGGTAGCTTCTGGGCTAAGTGGGCGGCAATGGGAGCGGCAATCATACCGCCCAGAATCAACCCGACGATCACCAGCCCGTAGTTACCCAGTCCTGCAAACATAGCAAACACCACCGACGACGCAAACGACACGAAAAATTCGGCCAGATTGACCGACCCGATGGTATAGCGCGGATGCCGGCCTGCAGCGATCAGCGTAGAATTCACGATAGGGCCCCAGCCACCCCCGCCAATGGCATCGACAAACCCGCCAAACCAGGCCAGCAGGCCTATATTGCGGACCGGTCTTTTTTTAATCCGCTTTGTTAACGCTTTTCTGAGAATCAAAATACCCAGGATGGCCGTGTACACCGAAATAGCGGGCGACAGGTACTTGGCTACAATATCCAGATCAGAAATTTCCGTAATCAGATAAGCACCCAGTGCGGCTCCAATGACACCGGGAATCAGCACCGCCTTAAACAGTTTGCTGTTGATGTTGCCAAACTTGAGGTGCATGTACCCCGACACGCCAGAGGTGAAAATTTCGGAACTATGTACACTGGCCGTAGCAAAGAGCGGACTTATTCCCACGCTTGTCAGGAACGTGGTAGCCGTTACCCCGTAGGCCATGCCCAGCGCCCCGTCGATCATCTGAGCGACGAAACCCGCCATGATGAAGTAAAATATGTCGGGCGTCAGGTCCATTGTGCCCGCTAACACCGTCAGTCGTTCCAGCGTAACGTAACTAAATACAAGATGCCCGACAACCATCAGCGCCAGGGACGCAAAGACGTAGATAGCTATCTCGGTGCGGGTACGACGCCGAAGTAATGGGTTGGTTGCTGCGTCGGGTGTGATGATCCTGACCTGCGGAAATGTAGACTGGATAGCCGCCACCTGCTCGGGGGAGATACCTTCGTTGCCGTGGAGGCTGATGGTCAGACCATTCAGATCAAAGGGTAAGGCGGCTTCTGGAGGGGGCGGACCTACCGAATTGGCCGAAACTGCCTCGTCTTGTTGCATAGTGCCTAAATTCTATCGACTTAATAGATTATTTTACTTATGAAAAGCGGCACACTGAAGTGCCGCTGCTTTTACCAGATATTCAGGTTAGAAGTGGGACAAAGGTACGGAAATGTGCTGCAAACTTACAAAGTATAGTGGTGCTGGTTTTAGCTCGCCTTCAGCATCTCGGCCACCAAAATGCCCAGGTAAGTACCAATGGCGTTTCCCAGCGTACCGACCAGCACAGCCGGAAGCTGTAAATCCGGGCGGTTAAGGCTTTTGGCGAGGGCCAGAGCAGAGGTGGCTCCGCCAATGTTGGCCTGGGAGGCAATACCGAGCAGGGCCCAATCCTGTTTGAACAAAGCGCCAATCCCGAAGAGAATAAACGAATGGATCAACACCAGAACGAGAATCATACCAAATAAGATGACAGCCAGCCGGCCATCACGAACCAGGGCTGCCACATCGCAATAGGCTCCAATGACAGCCAGAAAGATATAGATACAGAAAAGGCCAAGTAATCGGCTGCCGCGCAGGTTATTGACCCGTCGAAATTGCGCCAGCACCAGCGCCACGGTTGTCAGGATCAATACAAAAGGAATAGCAGGGACAAGGGTCGCCAGCTGTTTGGACACAAAGATAGCGCCCAGTCCCATAGCCAGTAACGTCCCCAGATCGCCAGGATTCATGGTTTCAGCGTCCGTATAGGTCGTGGCTACCGCCCCGTTTACCGGTGCCGCCGTGGGTAACTGACGGGGAAACCGGCGTTGCAGAAAACGGGGAATCGCCAGCGTCAGTACCATCCAGAGGGTGGTCATAATGTTGTCGGCAGCCGTGGCGGCAATGAACAGGTTGCCCGCTTTAGAGACGCCATAATGCAGTGCCACCGCATGAAAATTTATGCTGCCCCCAATGTAGGTTCCCGTGAACATACCGGCCAGGGCATAATACAGGTTGCCCACCGTTTCGGGTGCCGAGAACAACCAGACGCTGGTAAGAACGCCGATGATCGTACTCACCGATCCAATCAGGTACATGGTCAACATGGGCAAACCTGCCTGGCGCAGGTCTTTCAGATTGACACTCAGCAGCAATAAAAACAGCGCGAAGGGAGCCAGATAGCCAAATATGCCTTCATAAGCCGGTGTTTCGGTTGTGGGTATAATGCCGACATTAGCCTCGATTGCGGTCACCAAAATAACGAGTAAGGCCGTCCCAATTTGACTGAAACCTGGTTTTTTAGCGAGCCATTCGCAGATGACAACGTTAAGGCAAAGCACAAAGAGTATAAATACTGTATCGAACATAGGTAACTTTAAATCGTCCGGACAAGCTAGGCATAAACGGCGAATTTGATGAGTATAAATTGATTTTAGTTTCTATAGCCTGACAAAATAATATATCTATATACGTTAGAATAATAAAATTTCATAAAGGTTTGTATTAGATAAGCAGGATAAACACTTAATTTGTGGCAAATTTTAATGTGTTTTTTAACTTCTACGAAACCAGATGAAAGGAAAACTACTCATTTGTCTTTGTTTGCTGATTGGCCTTATAGGCACAGCAACAGCGCAAAGCTCGACGCTCACCGGTAAAGTGACCGATAGTAATGGGACCCCATTACCGGGTGTTTCGGTACTGGTCAAAGGAACAGGGCAGGGGGCCACAACCGAGGCTGACGGTACCTTCCGGATAACGGCACCAGCGAATGCCAAAATCGGAATTAGTTACATTGGCTTTCTTAGTCAGGAAATTACGGTCGGGAATCGGTCGACGCTCAATGTTACGCTGTCTGAAGATACGCGGCAACTCGAAGAAGTTGTTGTATCCGGGTTGGCTACTACGGTAAAACGATCTAACTTGGCCAACGCCGTAACCCGGCTCGACAGCAAAGACCTGACCGGAACAACCACACCTGTTACTACGGATGGTGCCTTGCAGGGTAAAATCGCCGGCGCCAACATCGTAGCCAATAGTTCGGTACCCGGTGGTGGGTTTAACCTTCAGTTTCGGGGCGTATCGACACTGGGCGCTTCGGCGTCGCAGCCTCTGTTCATTGTCGATGGCGTTTACATTGATAATGGCCAGTATGGTAACGGCCGTTCGGCCGCCAACAAAGCAGCAGCTGGTTCATCGGCAAGCCCGCAGGACAACAACGCCAATCGCCTGGCCGATCTTAACCCGGACGATATCGAAAGTGTTGAAGTGCTGAAAGGTTCCTCGGCAGCGGCTATCTACGGTACCCGTGCAAACGCTGGTGTCGTTATTATCACAACCAAGCGCGGTAAGGGCGGAAAAACAACCGTTTCGTTCGGTCAGGATATCGGTTTCAGCAAAGCGCTCAGCTACTACGGCGGGGCCGACTGGACGGAACAAAAGCTAACGGACTACTTCGCTCCTGGTGACATTCCACTGCTACGGGCTGCCAGAGCCAATGGTACGTATACAAACTGGGAGAAAGTTATGTATGGTGGAACGGGTGCTATCCGTAATAGCCGGTTAGGGATAACAGGTGGTAATGAAAAAACCAAGTTTTACGTCAACGGTAGTATCTCCGACGAGACGGGCATTATCAAAAACACAGGCTTTCAGCGGTATTCGATCCGGGCCAATGTTGATCATAAATTGACCAACTGGCTTGACTTTAGCATCAACTCGAACTACATCGTCAGCAACAACGACCGTGGCTGGACAGGTAACGACAATTCGTATGTCAACTACGGCTACTCACTGCCGTACACCAAACCATACGCTAACCTCTATCCTGACGCCAATGGTAACTACCCGGACAATATCTCGGGCGTAGGCGAAAATCCACTGGCTATTCGCGACCGGGCTGTCAATAACCAGAAAAACAACCGGGTGTTACAGGGATTCACGGTGAACGCCCGGGCAATTAACACCGCAAAATCGTCGCTGACCTTCCGGATCAACGGTGGACTGGATTATCAGAATGGTTTTGCTACGGTGTTGCTTCCAGCTGATCTGCAATCGCAACGGCAGGAGGCTAATCCCGGCTTCGCGCAGGACACGCGTACCGAAGTGTTTAACTCGAACGTACAGGTATCGGCTATTTACACGCATGCACTTATGGACGGTCGTTTAAACCTGACATCGTCGGCGGGTGCCGTTCGTCTTTACAAATACCTGCGTTCGAACTATGTGCGGGGAACAGGTTTACCGGCCGGTGTTTCTAACCCATCGCGGGGCAAGGTAATCGACGGATTCGTTGAATACCAGAATAACACCGATGTTGGTGTGTTCGCGCAGCAGGATGCCAACTACGAGGATAAAATTATCGGTTCGGTTGGTATTCGCTTCGATAAATCAACCCTGAACAGTGAGTTCGATCGGTTCTATGCTTTCCCACGGGCAGCACTGGCCGTAAACGCGGCCCGCTTCGGTACCTGGGCCGGTTCCAAAATAAGCCAGTTGAAATTTCGGGTCGCCTACGGTCAGACAGCTGGTTTGCCTACATTCGGTACGACCTACTCACAGCTTCAGGTGGTTGGGGTTGGCGGGCTAGGTGGCCTGGTTCCATCTACCGTTCTGGGGAATGTTACGATACAACCCGAACGGGCTACCGAGCTTGAATACGGTATCGATTTCGGTCTGTTCAACAACCGGATCACAGGCGAATTTACACTCTATAACAAGAAAGTGTTTGACCTGATCCAGCCATTGACAACGGCACCAACAACGGGCGTGACATCGACACAGATCAACGCAGCCGACCTGACTAACCGTGGCCTTGAATTTTCGCTTGGCGCTGATGTCGTCCGGAGCGAAAACTTCAAGTGGTTTATCCAGCCAATATTCTGGTATAACCGCTCCAAGATCACGCGTCTGGAAATTCCGGAGCGCCTGACGGGTGGTTTTGGTGCTACCTTCGGTCAGTGGCGTGTGAAAGGTCCTGATGCTGATGGCACTACCTACTCGCCAACGGAAATCGTGGGTCAGCCCCGGACATTACCCGCGACCGATCCTAACTTCGCAAGGTCATGGACCAGCTATGGGGACGCACAACCCAAGTATGAACTGTCGCTGAACAACCGGATCACATTCCTTAAGAACTTCGAATTTTCGGCATTGCTTAACTATCGCCACAAGTTTACAGTCGTATCGTTGACGCGGTTGCTGTGGGACGAGGGTGGCAATACATCAGACTGGAGCGAGACCGACGATTTGGGTAATGACGGCAGTACGCCCAACGGCATCTACCGGCAGGGAGCCAATGGCATCGATGAAGGTAGTGGCAAGCCTAAGCCGGGTGCTAACCCCAACATTTACAGCTTCTTGAAACTACGCGAAGCCGCCCTGTACTATCGGGTGCCAACACCCGTTCTCAAGCGGGCTTTTGGTAGTGTTGTAAGTAATGTTCGGGTTGGTATATCGGGAAACAACCTGCTCCGCTGGACTGATTACACGGCGGGTTACGACCCGGAGAACTCAAACTTTGGCTCGCTGGCACTGGGTGCCGGGGTTGATCTGGGTTCTACGCCAGCCGTTCGTCGGATGATGTTCCATATAGCTGTAGATTTTTAAAAACAGCTGAAACACCTGTAGACATAATCCCGGTCCGATAAATAATGAAACTCATGAAGAAACATACATCATTTTTGCTCGCCACTCTGCTGGCTGGCTCTTTTACGGCCTGTAACCCACTACAAACGGAAGAGGTTATTGACCCTAACTTCCCCAGTGTCGGAGCCGTTACCAATAACGCGTCAAAAGCGCAGCTGGATGCCCTGTCAGTCGGTCAGTTTTCGCTGGCGCGGAATGGCCTCGCTACTTACCTGCTCGTAACAGGTACGATAGGTAAAGAACTGTTTAACTTCAACGGCACGGAGTCGCGCTGGATGACGGAACTGAACGGCGTGCGGCTGATCGACAACTCGGCGTTCTACAATACGGCAACAACCGGATTCGGGTTACCTGTACGCCAGGCCAACATTACGCTGGCTGCGGTGGGTAATACCAGTTCGGTTAGTGATGCCGAAAAAAATGGCTATCGCGGTATTGCCAATACGTTCAAAGGCCTCGCCTATCTTCAGATGCTGAATGCTCAGGGGACGAATGGTGTCCGGCTTAATGTGGAAGATCCCTTTAACCCCAGCAAACCGGCTACCTACGCCGAGTCGTTGGCTGGTATCGCTAAATTTCTGGATGATGGTGCGGCCCAACTGGACCAGGCGGGCGCTGCATTCTCGTATACTCTGCCCAGCGGTTTTGCCGGATTCAACACACCGGCTACGTTTAAGCGTTTCAATCGGGCTATTGCCCTGCGGGTTGCGATCTATCAGGCTGATTGGGCAAAGGCGGCAACGCTGCTGCCACAGACGTTTTATAACGCAACCGGCGATCTGAACGTTGGCCCCCGCAATACCTATAATGCTACACCTCCGGATATCCAGAATCCCTTGCTCAACACATCGTCGAGCCAGATTGTAGGCGTCAAGGAAGTATTCGATAGAGCCGAACCCGGTGATAAGCGATTGGCAAAGGTACGTGTGCAGGCGGCTCCGCTGACGTATACCTCCGGGGTTACCTACAGCACGCCATACCTGACGAACATGTATACGAGTGGCAGTGATCCCATCCCCATTATCCGGAACGAAGAACTGGTGCTGATTGCGGCTGAAATCGCGGCCCAACAGGGTAACGCGGCTGAATCGACCCGGCTGATCAACATCATTCGGACGGCCGCCGGTCTGCCTAACTACGCTGGTGCTACTACGAAAGATGCGCTGATCAACGCTATTCTGAAAGAGCGTCAGTATTCGCTGTTTTACGAAGGTCATCGCTGGGTCGATATGCGTCGCTATAACAAGCTGAACGAAATCATCCTGCCCGTTCCAACTATGAAAGTACTGGAGCGTCTGGAGCGCCCGGTGGCTGAAGTGAACTGGGATGTCTTCAACCCATAGGCAATTTAATTAACGTGAATAATGGCTGATTTTGATAGCAAGTATCTGATTTTCACATAGTAGTGTAGGTTATTTTTTTTGTCATCCCGACGCAAGGAGGGATCTTCGGATGAGACGAACTACTCCAACTTACCGAAGATCCCTCCTTGCGTCGGGATGACAAAAATTAGCCTACGTTACAGCGGTTTACAAGCCATTATTCACGTTAATTAATGTTCAAAACGGCCACCGGAATAGTTCTGGTGGCCGTTTTTTGTTGATAAACCGTCAGGAATTTCGACGTGTTTCCTACTCCCCAGCCATAGGGTCGGGGGTGCCATCGGGATCGCTAGTGACGAAACCGCGCGTAGGGAGGTTACTGCCCCGGATGAACAGGAGCCCGGCCACGTGGGGAGCAGCCATACTCGTACCACTCAGTACGGCGTATCGGCCATCCTTGTAGGTAGAGGTGATACGAACACCGTAGGCGCAGACATCGATGCTGGAGCCAAAATTGGAAAAGCTGGCGAAAATATTACTCCGGTCCATGGCCGAGACCGTGAACACGTTCGGGTGGTTGACCCGCGCCGGGGTCGATTCGTCGGCATTCTGCCCTTCGTTGCCAGCCGCAATAGCAAAAAGAATGCCCGCGTTGGCTGCCTGCCGGACCGCATTTTCCAGCGTTGTCGAGATGCCCTCGCCACCCAGGCTCAGGTTGACAACATCGCCGGGCTGGCCGTTGAGACGGACGTAATTCACGGCCAGGATGACGCCCGATAATCGCCCTTCGCCCAACTGGTTAAGCACTTTAAGAGCAACCAGTGGTGCTCCCGACGCTACCCCTGTCACGCCAATGCCATTATTTCTGGCACCAACGATACCCGCTACGTGGGTACCGTGGCCGTTCTGATCATCGGCCGAGGTCACACCATTAACAAAAGAGCGACTGCGTCCGGTGTCGACGTTGAGGTCGGGGTGGTCGAGGTCGATACCCGTATCGACGATCCAGACGGTTTTGCTGGTCTGAATATCGCCCCGCCCGAAACCGGTCTGCTGAATATTCCAGAGCAGGGTGGTGGGCGTGGCTACATCGACACAGTTACAGATCGACATGATCCGGTCAGGCTCGATCAACGATACCGTTGGATCCTGCCCAAGATCAGCAGCCTGGGTGGCCGAGATGTGAGCCAGAAAACTCGTTCGTTCATCGGTGCCGAGCAGTTCTGCCTGATCGTCGCTGATGCGGTGGCGGGTTAGCAGGCGATCGACTCCTGAACGGGCCGCACTGACGCGGGCATTGGGAGAAACCGGCAGCGGCTGATCGGGTAGATAGGTTACGATATAAGACCCGGCAATAGCCTGTCCATTCAGCGCTGACGCTTTGACCAGACAATCGGCTGAAAATTCGGGTGTCAGATCACGGTCGGCCTGACAGCCGATCAAACCAAGCCCAAGCAGAACCGAACGAAAGAGCGTTGCAGGCGATAAAAAGCGTTGCATAAAAGTAGTACGAAACAGAAGAAACAAGAGGTAAACGATCGTACAACGTCAATTCATACATTGTCAGCTGGTGAGAAATAACTGTAGTAATGAAACGTAAAAGCGGATTTTATGGTGCGATAACCCGGCTGTTTTTCGGGTTACTATTGGCTGCTATTCGTGACGTTTCCCCCTATAAGTTAGACCGTTTCAGGCAGAGCGAAATCGGGTAAACACCGGGCCGGCAACCGCCCGTTCAGCGCCACAGCTGCCGGGTAGCGGAAGATGAGGACCATTCATTTTCGACAATCGGCCACTTCATTAAGACGGATACGGGCAAAAGTCTCGGTAAACGGCTATTTTTGCAGGCCGTAAGACAAGTCGCCCGACCTGTCTGGCCGACAGGCCAACCTGCCGGACTGACGATATACTCAAAAAAACGCGCCAACTGGCCCGTTAAACCTGAACATGGCCGAATACAATCACCGCGAAACGGAAAAGAAATGGCAGGATTTCTGGGATAAGAACCAAACCTACCGCCCTGCCGAACCGTCTGACAAGCTAAGTGCAGCCCGCCCCAAGTACTATGCGCTCGATATGTTTCCTTACCCGTCGGGGGCTGGCTTACATGTTGGTCATCCACTGGGTTATATCGCGTCGGATATTGTCTCGCGTTACAAACGGCTGAAAGGCTTTAACGTGCTGCATCCCATGGGGTTCGACTCCTTCGGGCTGCCTGCCGAACAGTATGCGATCCAGACGGGTCAGCATCCGGCGGTGACGACCGAAGCAAATTTAACCCGCTACATCGAGCAGTTGAAAAATATTGGCTTCAGCTACGATTGGAGCCGGGAGGTTCGTACATCCGATCCATCGTATTACAAATGGACGCAGTGGGTCTTTATGGAGCTGTTCCGTTCCTGGTATAATAAAGATACCAACAAGGCAGAACCCATCGAGACCCTGCTGGATAAGTTCGCCACGAACGGCACGACCGACGTAAACGCTGTCTGCGACGAAAACACCCCTGCGTTTACAGCGGCCGAATGGAACGCCATGTCCAAACAGCAGTCCTATGCCATTACCCTCCACTATCGCCTGACATACCTTGCCGACGCAGTCGTGAACTGGTGTCCGGGTCTGGGTACAGTGCTGGCCAATGACGAGGTGAAGGATGGTGTTTCGGAGCGGGGCGGCTACCCCGTCGAGCAAAAGCTCATGCGGCAGTGGATGATGCGGATCACAGCCTACGCCGACCGTCTGCTGACGGGGCTGGACGTGATTGACTGGACGGAATCCATCAAAGAACAGCAACGCAACTGGATTGGCAAGAGCGTAGGCGCATCGGTCAAATTTCCAGTTTGGTCGGCGGATACTTCCTCCTTTTCGTCCATCCCCCCATCCTCCCCAAAAACTTTTATCGAGGTATTTACGACCCGCGTCGATACCATTTACGGTGTTACGTTTATGGTGCTGGCACCGGAACATGAACTTGTACCGGGTCTGACCACGCCGGATCAGCAGGATGCCGTGGCTGCCTATATCAGTGCCGCGAAACTGCGCTCCGAACGCGACCGTATGGCCGATACCAAAGCGGTATCGGGTGTATTTACGGGGAGCTATTGCATTAATCCGTTCAACGACGAGAAGGTGCCTATTTTTCTGGCCGACTATGTGCTGGCAGGGTATGGAACCGGTGCCGTTATGGCCGTTCCGTCGGGCGACCAGCGTGACTGGACCTTTGCTACACATTTCGGTTTACCCATCGTACCGATTCTGGATGGGCAAAAAGACATAGATAAGCAGGCCGACAATACAAAAGAGGGACAGTATATCAACTCGGGTATCGTCAACGGCATGAGCTATAAAGAAGCTACGACAACGCTTATTGCGTGGCTGGAAGCGCGCGGTCTGGGGCGGGGCAAAATCAATTTCCGGATGCGCGACGCCGTCTTCAGCCGCCAGCGTTACTGGGGAGAGCCGGTGCCTGTTTATTTCAACGAAGACGGTTTGCCCTACCTGATCGACGAAGCCGATTTGCCGCTGGAACTGCCCGCGGTCGATAAATACCTCCCCACCGAAACCGGCGAACCGCCACTGGGCCGGGCTGAAGGCTGGAGGTATAAAGGGAAGTACGAGTACGAACTGAGCACGATGCCCGGCTGGGCAGGGTCGTCCTGGTACTGGTATCGGTACATGGACCCGAAGAACGAGACGGAGTTTGCGAGCAAACAGACCATCGACTACTGGCAGAACGTCGATCTTTACATCGGCGGAACGGAACACGCAACGGGTCACCTGCTCTACAGCCGTTTCTGGAACAAGTTCCTCTACGACCGGGGCTACGTGCCGCAGGACGAGCCGTTCAAAAAGCTCATCAACCAGGGCATGATCCAGGGGCGAAGCAATTTTGTGTATCGCGTTTCAGGCACGGGCCGGGAAGGGGTGCCCGCTGTCTTTGTTTCGCTGAACCAGCTGAACGGTCGCGAGGTGACCCCCCTGCACGTCGATGTCAACATCGTGGAAAATGACGTGCTGGACATCGAAGCGTTCCGGCAAGCCCGTCCGGATTTGACAGAAGCCGCCGAATTCATTACTGAACCAGACGGTCGATACATCGTTGGCGCTGAGGTAGAGAAAATGTCGAAGTCGAAGTTCAACGTCGTCAATCCCGATATGATCGTTGAACGCTACGGGGCCGATGTGCTGCGGTTGTATGAAATGTTCCTGGGACCGCTCGAACAGGCAAAGCCTTGGAATACCAACGGTATCGACGGGGTGTATCGGTTCATCCGTAAATTCTGGCGGCTGTTCTATAAGGATAGCGCTGCCGGGACTCCGGATGCCGGAGCAAGCCAATGGATCGTAACGGACGAAGCCCCCACACCGGCGGAGCTAAAGGTGCTGCACAAAACTATTCAGAAGACCGAAGCCGATATAGAAGCTTACTCGTTCAATACGTCGGTGAGCTCGTTCATGATCTGCGTTAACGAACTGGCAACGCTCAATTGCCACAAACGGGCGGTCTTGCAGGAACTGGTCTTGCTGCTGTCGCCCTACGCGCCCCATATCACCGAAGAGCTTTGGGCTGCTTTGGGCCACGAACCCGGGACGCTGTCACAGGCTGCCTTCCCGACGTTCAACCCGAATTTCCTGGTTGAGGACGCGTTCGAATACCCCATTCAAATCAATGGTAAAGTCAGAACGACGATCAGCTTTGCCGTGGACCGTGCCGCTAACGAGATCGAGCGTGAGGTGCTGGCCGACGAGATCGTGCAAAAATGGCTGGAAGGTAAGTCGCCCAAAAAAGTCGTTGTTGTGCCGAAACGAATTGTAAACGTCGTAATCTGACCGTTGACAGTAGAAATGCTGAAGGCCCTGGATTTTTGAATCTAGGGCCTTCAGCATTTCTACTGTCAACGGTCAATACAAAACTAGTTTGAGAGCGGCTGGCGTATCCTGGACGGCCACGTCCGGGTTAATAAATTCTTTTCACACCCGGACGTGGCCGTCCAGGATACGCCAGCCGCTCGACGATTCCAACGATAAACCTACACCGTAGCCAGTTCTGTTTCCTGAGCCGCCAGGGCATCGCGCACCTGGGCGGTGAGTGTGAGCGAATGCTTCCGGGCCTGATGGTCAAAAACAGGGGCCGAGATGATCAACTCGTTTGCCTGAGTCTGGTCGATGAAACTGGCCAGTCCGCGTTGGATTGTATCCGGAGAACCCACAGCTGAACACCGGAGCATGGGGTCCATGGCGGCCAGCTCATTCTCTGGCCAGTTGGCCCGGAGGTTATCTACAGGGGGCTGCATCTGACGGGCTTTCCCCCGGCGGATGTATAAGAATTGCTGTTGGACCGATGTAAACAGGCGCTCCGCTTCCGCATCGGTATCGGCAGCTACCACGTTCACCGCAACCATGGCATACGGTTCTTTCAACTGAGCGGATGGTTTGAAGTGTGTCCGGTACATATGAAGCGCCCGAAGCAGCTCGGCCGGGGCAAAATGGGACGCGAAGGCGTAAGGCAGGCCAAGCATAGCCGCCAGTTGGGCACCAAACAAACTTGACCCCAGTATCCAGATCGGTACGTTCAGGCCCGTACCGGGTACGGCCTGAATGAACTGGTTCGAATCGTCGGGCTGGAAATATCGCTGTAACTCGACAACATCCTGTGGGAACGTGTCGGCTCCGGTCATATCCCGACGCAGTGCACGAGCGGTGGCCTGGTCGGCACCCGGCGCGCGGCCCAGTCCCAGGTCGATCCGGCCAGGGTAGAGTGATTCCAGTGTGCCAAACTGTTCGGCGATGAGCAGTGGCGAGTGGTTGGGGAGCATAATGCCGCCCGAGCCGACCCGAATCGTTTGCGTACCTCCGGCCACATAACCGATCACGACCGACGTAGCAGCACTGGCAATGCCTGGCATGTTGTGATGCTCAGCCACCCAGTAGCGGTTATAACCTAGCTGTTCAGCATGTTGAGCGAGATTCAATGTATTGCGTAACGCCTGGGTGGCCGTGTTGCCTTCCACGATAGGCGATAAATCCAGAATTGAAAAGGGAATCATGATACGTTGGTACTAGTTGTTACCTTATTTTTGTGGCGACAGATGCCCTGTGTGACGGGTAGTAAAGGATAGATGGTACGGTTGTCAGGTAATCGTAAGAATTTTGAAATCCTCACGCGATCAGACAGCTCCTGAAAATCTGCGTTTCATTTCTTTATCAACAAAGTGGTTCGTTGGAACGGTTCCGGATACCCGGCTTTTCGACCGCTTCCCCCGCATTCTTCCCCAGTAACAATGACCATCAAGCAATTTATCGTACTTGGCCTGAGCGCTGGCCTCATTACCTGTTCGCCTAAAACCTACACCAGGGTCCAAACAGGCAAAGCGTATGAATTCTTTAGCTACCAACCGAACCAGAAAGCCAGAATCTCCGCGCACCGGGGTGGGGGCGACCTGAAAGGCTATCCTGAAAATTGCATCGAATCCTTCGACTATCTGGCTAAAAAAATTCCTGTTATCATCGAATGCGATATCGATTTGACGAAAGACAGCGTCATGGTGATGATGCACGATGCTACCCTCGATCGAACCACAACAGGCACAGGCAAACTCATCGATAAAACCTACGCTGAGCTTGCACAGTACCGGCTGGAAGATAACATGGGTACGGTAACCCCTTACAAAATCCCTACGCTCGAAGATGTTCTGCGCTGGGGTAAACGCAAGGTGACGTTTACGCTCGATGTCAAACGAAACGTATCCTTTGCCAATGTGGTAAACATGATCCATAAAACCGGGGCCAGTGATTACGTAGCGGTCATCACGTACAATGCGCAGGATGCAGCCAGGGTTCATGCCCTCGACCCAAACCTGATGATCTCGGTAACCATCCGCAACCGGGCCGAGTACGATCGCCTGCATGAACTTGGCGTGCCTGATAACCGCATGGTCGCCTTTGTTGGTGTGAAAGAACCCGACGCAGACCTGTATACATTCCTGCACGAAAAACGCATCGCCTGTATCCTGGGGACACTGGGTAACTTAGACAAGCAGGCAGCGGCCAAAGGGGATCAGCTCTACAAAAAGTTTGCTCAAAACGGGGCCGATATCATGAGTACTGACCGGCCTCTCGAAATCGCCAACGCCCTGTAGCGTATACCGGAACCTGGGCCCTGCTTTGGCAAACCAGATCGCCAGAGCTGGACCCAGGTTTACATCAATACCCTATTGTAAACCGTTTCTGGATGAACTGCGGCCGCTCGATCTCATCCAGGACAGCCACGGCCAGATCGGCAACCGAAATCGCTGACTCACCATTTTCGTTGAAAACCGGCTGATCAGTGCCCAATCGGAACTTGCCGGTGCGCTCGCCGGGAGCCAGGTTAATAGCCGGGCTTAGAAATGTCCAGTCCAGCGTAGTGTTTTTCCGGAGGATGTTCAGGTAGTCACGGGCGGCTGTTGCGCCTGCCTTCCAGTCGGCCGGAAACTCGGGAGTATCAACCAACTGAACGCCCGGAGCGGCTTCCAGACTTCCTGCTCCGCCAATTACCAGCAGCCGCCTGACCCCTGCCTGCTGGGTACTTTTTTCAATAGATGCTGATCCGTTCAGAAAATCATCATACAGATTTGGGTTTGTCCAGCCCGCATTGAAGGCATTCAAAACGGCATCATGACCCGCAACCAGTTTGGCTATCGCGTCAGTGTCCTGAACATCGCCGGCCTGAACCGTAAGCTTCGAGTCGACAGCCGTGATCTTTTCGGGATGGCGAACGATGGCGGTTACGTCATGTCCACGCTTGAGTGATTCGTCGAGGAGGGCTGAGCCAACAAAGCCCGAAGCACCAATAATTGCCAGTTTCATACGTCTGTTTGTTAAAATTTAATTTTATAGTGTAATGAAAATTATTACAGTTTTGGGTAAAAAAACTACGCAAACCGGTGGCTGAAAGTCTCCAGCGTACAGTCGCCCAATTTCTGGATAAGGGCTTCTTCTGCTTCCTGATACAGGTTGTCGAGATGCTGGTTTATGTCTTTACCCACCGGGCAATTTGGATTGGGTGTATTGCGGGAGGTTCCCAGAAAGGCACCCTGACGCGTTGCCAGAAAAACATCCGATACCTGAATCTGCCGGGCTGACTTTGCCAGTTGGCTACCGCCGTTTTTGCCTTCCCGACTAACGACCAGCCCATTCCGGCGCAGATTACCAATTTCCTTACGTACCAGTACCGGGTTGATGTTGATACTGCCCGCCAGAAAATCAGACGTGAGCCACTCACTACCGGCTTTGGCCAGCAGTGTAAGGATATGCATCGATATGGCGAATCGTCCGTTCATAGTGTAGTATTTATTGTTACAGTTATGGGCGCTGAATAATTCCCTGCCTGACCGTAATTTTGTCGGCTCTACCGGTACCGGACGAATCGGCAGCTAATCCAGCGATGAACCACTACCGCAACGACAGGCAGAGAAAACTATGGAAAAGCGATCTATCCGTCGGAGTCGATTGATTTATGGATTATCGACGGTGGCCGTTATGCTGCTGGGCGTAGCATCGAGACACTTTTTCGGAGAGGTTTTCTTCATCAAAGCCTATGTTGGGGATATGTTATGGGCACTAATGGTGTTTTTCGGTCTGGCCTTTACGTTCAGGCAGTGGCCTGTTGCCGCCATCGCCCTGTCGGCGGTGGTCTTCTCGTACGGGATTGAGGCCAGCCAGTTATATCACGCGCCCCTGATAGATGGTTTGCGGGCTACGCGGCTGGGCGGACTGGTGCTGGGCTTTTCCTTTATATGGAGCGATCTGGTGTGCTACAGTGCCGGGGTGTTGGCTGGTGTAGTCGCTGAACGGTATATAATTCCGGCCCGCTTCCAGACCGGGGGCAGGTTGTAAGCAGGGGGAATAACTCCTGGAAGAACTAAAAAGGCCCTTTCCGTTCAGAAAGGGCCTTTTTAGTTTATTCGGATACGACAATGAGCGGAGCAACTTCTTCGGGGTCGTTGTCGGCCGATGCCTTTTTCTGTTTAATGGCTTTCTTGGCCGCCTTTTTCAGGGTGACATCGTACAAATCCGTTCGGCGGTCTTTCAGAACCTGTACAGAACCGTGTTCATGAAGTTCTTTCAGTAAACTCAGATCGACGTCGGCAATGAGCACCATTTCGGTGTTAGGCGTAGCTTCGGCCTTCACGGCGTTGGTGGGAAACTGAAAATCGGACGGGGTAAAGACGGCCGATTGCGCGAAGTTGATATCCATATTGTGAACCTTCGGCAGGTTTCCCACGCAGCCCGAGATCGCTACGTAGCATTCGTTCTCAATGGCCCGCGCCTGAGCACAGTGCCGTACCCGGGAATATCCATTCTGCGTATCGGTCAGGAACGGGACAAACAGAATCTGCATACCCTGCTGCGCCAGAATCCGACCCAGTTCAGGGAACTCGACGTCGTAGCAAATCAGCATGCCTATTTTACCGCAGTCCGTATCGAAGGCGCGTATTTCGTAGCCGCCTACCATGCCATAATGCCGCACCTCATTGGGCGTAATATGAATCTTACGGTATTCTTCGTAAGAGCCATCGCGCCGACAGAGGTAGGCTACGTTGTAGAGCTTGCCGTCGTCGTCGACCAGAGGCATGCTGCCGCCTACAATGTTGACGTTGTAGGAAATGGCCATTTCGCAGAGTTTATCGCGGACCTGCACGGTGAAATCAGCCAGCTTCCGGATGGCTACCGGCTCAGGCAGGTCGTTGAAATCGGCCATCAGGGGCGTGTTGAAAAACTCCGGCAACACCATGAAATCGGCGCGGTAGTCGCTTACGGCGTTGGCGAAGAACTCGACCTGATCCAGAAAGGCGTCGAGATTTTTGAAAAGCCGCATCTGCCACTGGATAACGCCCAGCCGAATGATCGAGTCGGTATGCGGGCGTTTATCTTTTTCAACGACATAATAAATATTGATCCATTCCAGCAGCGTCGCATATTCTTTCGACTCGGTATCGCCGGGCAGATACCCACGCAAGACCTTTCTGACGTGGAAGTCGTTGGAGATCTGGAAGGTAAGCGTAGGGTCGTAAATCTCCTTTTGCTTCACCTTGGCAATGTACTCGCGGGGCGAAAGCTCATGAGCGAACTTATTATAATTGGGAATGCGTCCGCCCGCGACTATACCTTTCAGGTTGAGCGTTTCACATAATTCCTTCCGGGCGTCATAAAGCCGTCGGCCCAGGCGAAGATCCCGGTAGTCGGGGTGAACGAACACTTCTATGCCGTACATGTAGTCACCCTCGTCGCTATGCGTCTTGAACGTATAGCCACCGGTAATCTCATGATAGGTGTGATTGTCTCCGAACTGATCATATTTAACCCGGATAGCCAGCGCACAGGCGACGACTTTGCCATCGACTTCAACGCAGAACTGGCCTTCCGGAAATATGGTAAGCAGTTTGGTAATTTTACTTTTCTGCCAGTAATCACCCCCGATACTGCTGTATACCTCAATCATGGCCTCTTTGAGGTCATTGTAATCTTCCTTTTGTAACGTTCTGGTTTGAATATGCATTCCGGCTCTTTTAAGTCAATCGTTTTTCAGTGATTCAATTCCTGCGCCATGTACTCTATATGTTCGTCGGTCAGGTCCAGGTGCGTTACGAAGCGCACCAGGTGTTTACCAAACGAAATACCACGGATTCCTTTCGCATCTAGTCTGGAAACATAGTCGGCAGCTAAAAGGGTTTCGGGAAGCCTGAAAATGACAATATTCGTATCAATGGGCAGAATTTCTTCCACCTCGGGCAGCTGTTCGAGCAGGGCACCTATTTTGCGGGCCCGCGCATGGTCCATTTTCAGCCGGTCGATGTGGTGGTCGAGGGCGTAGATGCCGGCAGCCGCCAGAAAACCGGCCTGTCGCCAGCCGCCACCCATCAGTTTGCGGTAACGCCGGGACTGCCGGATCATGTCGGCCTTCCCCAGCAGGAGCGACCCTACCGGACAGCCGAGGCCCTTCGAAAGACAGATACTGATCGAATCGAATAATTGTCCGTACGCTTCGACCGGGTCGCCGGTTTCGACCAGTGCGTTAAACAGCCGTGCTCCATCGAGGTGTAAAATAAGGCCGTGTTCATCGCATAGCTGCCGTATCGCGGCAATTTCAGGGACGGTATAGTAGCAGCCACCCCCTTTGTTAACGGTGTTCTCCAGCACGACGAGCCGGGATATTGGCTTGTGGGAGTCCAGCGGATTATAAATGTACTCACGTATAAGGTCGGGCGTGAGCTTGCCCCCCTTTCCGTGAGCCAGACTTACCGACGCCAGCGCATTCACCGAAATACCACCGCCTTCGTATTGGTAAACGTGCGACAGATAGTCACAGATTACATCGTCGCCGGGGCGGGTGTGGGTGCGAATCGCCAGTTGATTGGTCATCGTGCCCGACGCACAAAAGAGGGCGGCTTCCATGCCGAACAGGGCGGCTGCCTTGGTTTCAAGGGCGTTAACGGTAGGGTCGTCGCCCAGGACATCGTCGCCCAGGGGAGCCGAAAACATAGCCTCCCGCATGGCAGGCGTGGGTTGTGTAACAGTATCGCTACGCAGGTCAATAATCATAGTTGGAACGTAAAGGAATTAAAGGGCAGCGGGGGCCGGGGGAGTAGGCGAGGGACAGGCAGAAGCAATCCTTCTTCGTTACTCCTCCCGTTCTGCCTTGTTTTCATTCGCCCGGATTTCGGGTGCCGAAGTAGGCAATGTCGAGTACTTCGCCCGGTGGAATGACCGAAGTCGAGTATTCGTGCGTGATTTCAAATTGCTGGATAATATCTTTCCACATCGGTTTGTTGGCAAAACTAAGCTTATAGGTGTGCATCTGGCCATCGTTCGTAACGACCAGCGGTATCGACTGCTGCGCGGTTACCCGGGTTGGCCGGGTAAACCGGGTACGATTCTGGTTTGGATATCGATCGTCCGTACCATCGGGGGACTGGCTATTTAACAGCCATACCAGTTGTAAGGGCATCTGGGCCGGTGTGCCGGGCGGGCCGGAATAAGCCATGCGGATATAGATCTCCTTAAATCCACTGGCAGGCCAGCTACCGTAGGGAGATATCAATTTGGCTTCCCGGGCATTGGTTTGGCCATTTTCTGTTTTACCCGTAAACGTAACCCGCCAGTTATTGGTCGTAAAGGGCTCTTTCTGATCGAAACCACCGTCGTGGATGATCCAGCCATTACGCCCGTTAAACGTATTGAATAGGAAATCAGGTTTGGTAAACCGTTCCTGAGCATACACGTAGTTACGTATCTCGCGCTCCGAGCCCAGCACGTAGGTGTACGATTTATACCAGGTATTGTCGCTGTCCAGGTGGGCCATGGGCTGGTTGGCGATATAGGTATGCGTATTGGAACCCTCCCCATTTTCGCGCGCAATAATAGCGGCTACGTTATAATTGGCCTTAAAAAAGCCAGGGCAGTACAACCCAATCAGGCGGGGTTCTCCCGTGGTAACGGCCCCCGTTGTTGTTGAACTGATGTCGACACCCATCCACGGTTCCGTCAACCCAAACGGCGTGCCCTGGTGGGTAATGTAGTTGCCGTCACTTTTTATGCTCTCGATTCCATCGGTCAGGGTAGCCGCATCGCCGGTGTAGGGTGCCGATCCATTGTAGAAATGGACTTTACGGGCACCGTTGATCATCATCATCGGCCATTCCTGGGACTCGGCAGCATAGAACGTTTTGTCTGGTCGCTGATGGGTTAGCCGGACATGAACATGTACTTTATTGCTGTCTACCCGTACCCATTGTTCATAGAAGAACGGTAATTTGCGGGCATCCTGGTGCGGCCATGACAGGGACTGCGCTTTGGTGTATATCCACCCATCGACGAAACCATGGAACAGGATCGGAGAGGGGTTGTGCCCATCGTCGCCCGCCTGGAGGGGATTATAGCCAATGCCTTTCCACCTGGGCGAGTCGTCGGCAAAGCTACGGGGGCCCCCGTATGAACCCATCCCTGATTCGCGGCCGAGGTCCAGAAAATTGATGAGCGACTGCTTGGTCACTTTATCATAAATCTGGATAGAAGCTCCGTACTCTTTGCGGACTTCAACCTGAAGAACAGCGGATTCCTGACTGGAGACTGCGCCCACTTCCCGGTTAGCAAGCCTTGTTCCATTGTAGCCTGACCAGGGCGACTGGGCTGATGGAATCTGGTAGGTAAAGGGCAGGCTGATAGGCGGGAGCCCCGGCAGTCCCGGCCTTGGAGAGATCGATGGTTCGAGGCCCGGCCGAACGGCCTCCCGGTATTGACAGGTGTAGCAACTACCAGCCAGTAACAGGCTAAAGAATACGAGTCGGGCAGTCTGGTATCGGTGCATAAAACACAGGAGTAATCGGCCCCGAAGGGTCTAAAAAAAACAAAGATAAACAGACCGATACTTGTTTAGATAGCCTGCGTCCTAAGTTCCTGAGTTTCGGATAGGAAGCCATAACCACTCACCGCCCAAAAAAGCTGATGCTCTTGTATTTGTATCGCTTACTTGTATTTTTGGGCGGTCGGCGGGTTGGCGATTCGACCTGTCGGGCATTCCTGTAACCGGGCTTATGAGTCGCATCAGACCACTTAACCTTCAAATTTATGTTCTCTTCGAAAACTCCCTGGATCATCCTGCTTGCCCTGTGGATGGTGGGCTCGACCTGGTGGCATGTCTGTAAAATCAAGCAGCTTTGTGCCAACGATGAGCCAGCCGTAACCGCAGCTGACAATGTCATTGTGGATGATGTGACGCCAATGAGCGTGGCAACCAATGGGCTGACTATTGCTGATGGGGATCGTTTTCAGCTGGACCTGCCCGGCAACTTTAGTTTTGCCCGTTCCGGGTCGAACGCCAACATGAATACGCTTGGCACCTCGCTCGATTCATTGGCCGCTTATTTGAAAGCGAACCCCGGCCGTACATTGACCGTAACGGGTTTCTACGGGGCCGATGAAGCGAACGTGACCTCTTTTGCCAACCTGGGCCTGGCCCGTGCCGAAGGCGTGAAGCAATACCTGATCCAGCAGGGTATTCCTGCCGTATCGCTGTCTACCGCTGGTGAGACTCGCTCCGGCAAGGATGGGAGTGGAGGCATGACGTTTACGTCTAAAGGGGATTCGCTCTATGGTGGTATCGACTTCACATTCGATGGCGTGGCACCGGGTATCACGCCGGTAACGGGAATGACAGACAGTGTTAATGCCAAACCACCGGTCCTGGCCCCCGATGCCCCCACTACCGAAGCTGGGTTAGCAGCTGCCGAGAAATACACCTCCGTGTTCGAACCGATCGATCTTTACTTTACATTGGGTGAGGCTACCTACATAAAAACGCCCGAAACATCGAAGTTCTTCTCCGAAGCTATCAAATACCTCTCAACGCACAAGGATAAAAAGCTACGGTTGACGGGTCATACCGATAACTCCGGACCGGATGCTACGAATCTGCAGCTTTCACGCGACCGGGCTAACCAGGTCAAAGGCCGGCTACGGAAATCAGGAATCGACTCCGACCAGATCGTGGTGGATGCTAAAGGAGAAACCGCCCCGAAAGTGTCGAATGACACCCGGGAGGGCCGCAAAGCCAACCGGCGCGTGACGGTGGTCGTACAGTAAGCTCAGTTCAATCCATGGGTGGTTGGCTATTTCAGTACAGCATAACCACTGACCCCTAACGTTAAAACTCCCAAAGTCATGTTCGACATGAATCCCCTTGCCTTACCCGATGCTCAGCTGCAACAGTGGATTATGCTGTTTGTTGCGGGTACACTGGGCTTTATCATTGGTTACGTTTCCCGTCAGCGTACTATCCGTCACCTCGAAGGGGGGCTGGCCGGCACGGTACGGGAACTGGACGACTGCCTGCGCTCACCCGCTCCGCTTGCTGTAGCAGGCAGCCCTGAAGAGGTCGTAGTCCTGAACCGCATTGCTGCGCGGTCCGGCGAACTAAACCTGGACCGTATTGGCTATGCGTCGGCCGACGAAGCCGACGATCTTAAGGCGATCGTGGGTGTAGGCCCGTTTCTCGAAAGGAAACTTCACGCCGTTGGTATCTATACATTCCGGCAGATCGCGAACTTCAATCAGGAGGATATTAACCTGGTCAACGATGTGATCGAATTTTTTCCGGGTCGTATCGAACGCGAAAACTGGGTCGGTCAGTCAATTGAATTGGCAAAAAAACGGTAGAAGAGCGTTGCTGCTGGCCGTCTCCCGTCAAAAGCAACGCCCCATACGACTAATCATAACTCATAAATCGACAAAATCATGTTTGGATTAGATCCTTTGAGTCGGCCCGTTGCCCTTGCCGAAATACTGTTGCTATTAGCCTTTGCTGCTTTCGTAGGCTGGTTGCTTGGCCGACTGGTGCTCAGTGGCCGGATCAATGCGTTACGTTCGTCCATTGCTGATAAAGAAGCAGAATTGAATGAATGCCGCAAGTCGGTAAAAACGGCTGTTCCCGCCCGTGATACGCTACTAACGCCCGCCCATGAAGTAGCTGTTTCAAAGCCGGTGAACGACCCCCCCGTGACCTTCGTCTCGGCCGACCCCTTACTCCCGGCTTATTCTCATGACGATACCCCTGAACTAACTGATGAAGAGCCGATCTCGATCAGCCAACGGGTTGTTTTTGAGGACGTTCCCGTTCAGTCCGCTACGGAACCCGATGCCCTGGCGCTGGATTTACATGGCCGCATCGAAGAGCCAATTGCCGCGCCGGTAGCCGCATCGACGCTGGTATTCGATTCACCTGGTGCCAACAACACCGAAGCGGCTGTACTGAATCGTATTGCGTCCCGGGCTGGTGAGGTCAACTTCGACCGAATTGGTCGGGCCACGGCTGCCGAAGCCGATGACCTGAAAGACATCGTTGGCATAGGCCCCTTCCTCGAACGTAAACTGCATAGCCTTGGCATATACACGTTCCGCCAGATCGCTAATTTTACGAAAGAAGATGTTGACACCGTGAATGGTATCATCGAGTTTTTCCCGGGTCGTATCGAACGGGATAACTGGGTCGAGCAGTCGCAGGGTTTCCACGAACGGAAATACGGAGCAAAAAGCTAGCTCCAGTCCTCTTTTCTTAACCCCGTCGCTGCGAATGATTGTCCCCGGACACGTCGCAATGGCGGGGTTACTTCTTTTTCCGCACGGGTGTACTGCTGAGAATCGTTGTACCGCCAGCAGCATAGAAGTCGCACATATCCCTCAGTACACACTCACCACACCTGGGCGAGTACCAGGTGCAGACGCGCTGGCCGTGCCAGTAAAAGTGTTTGTGGAAGTTGAACAGCACCCCGGCGTCAGCCGGTAGACTGGCGAGCAGCAGGGCATGGGCTTTCTCGGCGCTTACCCGGGAACCAATGGCACCAATGCGCTGGGTAACGCGGTGGACGTGGGTATCGACGGGCAAAACGGGTTTCTGGAAATTGAACAGCAGCAAAAGCGTCGCCGTCTTGAGTCCGATACCGGGCAGGTCGGTGAGCCACTTCATCGCGTCTTCGGTCGACAGGTCTCGTAAGAAATCAATGTTGGCTGCCCCGGTCTCCCGAATCAGGTGCGTCAGCATATTTTGTATGTAAGGCGCTTTTATTTCAGGGTAGTTGGCCGTTTGTATCGCGTCGATCAGGTCGGCGAGGGGGGCGTCGCGTACTCCTTCCCAGGTTGGGAACCGCTCGCGCATCGTGCGGTAAGCCGTCACCTCGTTAGCGTGGGTAGTCCGATGGGAGAGAATCGTGCCGACCAGCTCGTGCATGGGGTCGGCCCGGCCGTAAATAGCCTGGATGCCGTAATGGTCGTTGAGCCGCTCGTGGGCCAACCGGGTTTTGGCCGCTAAATCGGGTGTGGGTACAGATTGCATAAAACAGGCCGTTTCCAACGGCTACGGTAAAGAGTCCCTCTTCAACCCCAATAGGCGAAAAAGGTTACGAATAACGTATCGGCGCTCATCAGCCGGGACGTAAATTCATAGACATTCAAACGGGGTGTGACGTCCTGTCAGTATCTTGGGCCATTGATTCGTCAATCTGCACCGGTCAGGCCTGCGGATACGGGTCATCATAACGGTTGTATGTTTTATGGTAACAGGAATGAAAAGGTCAATGATGGTCTGCCTGCTTGCTGGCCTTAGCGCTTCGTTTGCCAGGGCTCAGCTGGTTAGCGACTCCCTGCTGATTGAGGGCCACTATCGTGTGTTTCACTACAACACGCCCGCTACACTCCCTGATCGATCCAGCCTGATGTTCGTCTTACACGGTTCAGGCGGAACGGGAGAGGGTATGATGAAGTCGACTGAGCGGATGGAGCAGCAGGCCAATGCCAGTCGGGTACTGGTTGTTTACCCGGACGGGTATAAGCGCTACTGGAATGAATGCCGGAAATTGTCGCCCGCACAGGCCAATCTGGAGAATATCAATGAGCAGGCTTTTTTCGACGGTATGATTCGTTATTTCCAGAAACGCTATCAGATCGATCCATCACGCGTCTTTGCCGCAGGTACATCGGGAGGGGGGCACATGGCCTATAAACTAGCGCTAACGATGCCGACCACGTTCCGGGCGATAACGGCTATCATCGCCAATCTTCCTGACTCAACAAACCTGGATTGCCAGCCATCGGGCAAAGCGGTCGCCATGATGATTATCAATGGAACCCTTGACCCAATCAACCCATACCAGGGCGGCCCGGTGATTTTGGGCAGGAACATGAACATGGGCGTTGTGCGGTCTACAGAGCGTACCTTAAACTACTGGGCTGGCCTGGCCCGTTACAAGGGAGATCCCGCCCGCGAGTCCTTGCCCGATGTTGACCCTACCGACGGAAAAACCATCGAACGCTACACGTATCGGCAAAAAGGGAAACCCGAAGTTGTTCTTTTGAAAGTAATAGGGGGCAAGCACGACTACCCCAACGATATTGACGTTCACCTCGAAGCGCTGACGTTTTTTATGCGCCAGTTGACCCAGTAACGCCAGGTGGCTTCTCCGGCGCTTTGTCTTTTCCCTCACCAGGCAGAAATAAGAGCAGGGTTTTTACCGCATTTTGTTAAAACATCTTAAACGGCGTGACCTACCCGCGAGAAATGGGGTCGTTATGGCTTATGGATATGATCAGGTTGGTCATCATCTGCTTCATAACGCTCTTTATATGCTCTGTTTTCGCTGGATTTTGTACTTATTGATACTGGCCATCCCTGGGCTGAGTCAGTCCGGACCTACGCTGACACCAACCCAGTCCAGGGTGGTCATCGGCAAAGTATGGGGCTTTCTCAACTATTACCACACCGAAGTAGCCAGGGGTAGACGCGACTGGGATCAGCAACTGGTTCAGCTGCTGGAAGCGGCCCCACAGCTCGATTCCAGAGAAACACTGTCGGCGTCTCTACTGACATTGGTTCAGAACCTGGGGCCAGTCAAGCCCTGCATCAGCTGTGACAAGACTGACACATCCGCTTCTGTTTTCCGGCAGAATCTGGATTTGACCTGGCTGGCTGATACGACACTCTTTACGGCACCACTGCGGGAACAATTGCATCTGGTAGCCATGAATCCCAACCAGCGCTCCAATCGGTATGTACACTGGAATCCGTTACGGAACCGACTCGAATTCAACGTGCCTGCCTACAGCGCGATGGCTTTCCCCAACGAAACATACCGGTTGGTTGGCCTCATCCGCTACTGGAATATCATCGAGTATTTTTATCCGGGCAAGTACCTGATTGGCAGAGACTGGAGCCAGGTGCTGACCGAGCTGGTGCCTACCTTCCAGCAGGCAACCGATACGTTGACCTACCAACTCGCTCTGCGGGAGCTAATCGCTACCATACAGGATAGTCATGCCGAGCTCTACGTTCCGAAAAAATACCAGCTACTGTCGACGCCATCCTATCTGTTTCCACCCTTCCAACATACCATTGTCGGTGATACGTTGCTGGTTACCGGCTTTTACAATGACTCCCTGAGTCGGCTGAATGGTATCGAACGAGGGGATCGGATTGTTCGGATCGATGGAAAGCCTCTTTCCCAACTTATCGGTGAGCGTAGTCGCTATGCTACTGGGTCAAACCGGTCAGTTGATATACAGCTGATCTCAGCATCGTTACTGGCAGGCACACAAGCCGGGGTTACGCTCGAACTGCTCAGGCAGGGTCAACGGGTGCAAAAGGAAGTCCAGCGTTATCCATTCCAAACGTTCGGTTATCGCTACAAGAGCGCAGAAACTACCCGACCAAAAGAGATTCCCGCAACAATTGGCTATGTTGATATGGGCCGGTTACGCGCAGGTGGGGTAAAGCGGTTGATGAAGCAGTTTCGGGATCGGAAAGGAATAATCTTCGATGTACGGACCTATTCAAAAGGAACATACCAGCGGCTAGCGAGGTATCTCAATCCCGCTCCAGCCGGGTTTGCCCGCTTCACAAAGCCAGACTTATCTCGCCCAGGTCTGTTCAATATCAGCCCTATCCGGTATGTGGGCCGAACCAATACGAGCTATTATCGGGGGAAAGTTGCCATCCTCTGCAACACCCATACGCAAAGTGCTGCCGAATCGACTTGTGCGGCCTTGCGAACGGCACCCCGTGCCAGGATTATTGGTAGCCAGTCGGCCGGAGCGAATGGCGTTGTGAGTTACGTAACTTTTCCCGGCAACTACCGAACCCGATTTACCGGAATCGGCGTCTATACGGTAGATGGAATAGCGGTGCAGGGGCAGGGCGTTCCAATCGATACCGAAGCACGTCCTTCCTGTGACGATATATTGTCCCGAACGGATAGAGCCCTGCTAACGGCAATCGAATGGATTGGTCAGGACTGAGCCTGAGGGTCCCCAATGCCGCCAGGATCAGGACCATCGGCATTGTCTAACCAAGTTAGGTCGTTGCGAGAAGCTGTTCGGCCAGGGCGGTCAATCCTATTGTAGCCGGTTCGGTAATGAAGGTAACGTTAGCCCGTTTGTGCATGGTAGGGGTATTGGGATCGACGATGTAAAGAGGAACTCCGTCCGGGGCCGCATACGCCAGACCAGCGGCCGGATACACGTTTAGTGATGTGCCAACAACGATCAGTATGTCGGCCTGTGCCGTTGCCTCCAGCGCTACGTCCATCATCGGAACGGCCTCGCCAAACCAGACGATGTGCGGGCGAAGCTGGGCCCCTTTTTCGCACACATCGCCTTTCCGGATCTCCCACCCGTCGATGTCGTATACCAGCGACTCATCGACGGTACTGCGCGATTTGAACAGTTCACCATGGAGGTGAATGACATGCGTTGAGCCGGCTTTTTCATGCAGGTTGTCTACGTTCTGCGTGATGACCGTCACGTCGAAGGCTTCCTCCAGCTTTACCAGCGCCAGATGACCCGCGTTTGGCTGAACGCTCAGCGCCTGTTTACGGCGCTGGTTGTAAAAATCCTGCACCAGGTCGGGGTTGCGTTCCCAGGCTTCCGGCGTGGCTACGTCTTCGATCCGATGATTTTCCCATAACCCATCGGAGGCCCGAAAGGTGGGAATACCACTTTCTGCACTAATACCCGCTCCTGACAGGACAACTATCTTCCGACGAATGTTCATACCGACAAAATACGAAAATGGACGTTTACTGTTAACAAAATAGATCCTGGTAAAACTACAGCCGTCGTGTTGGGGTGGAGAGGGTACCAGGCGTTAACCTGCTAACAATATCTCCACCACAACACTACGGCTGTGATCAATGGTTTTATTTCTTTTTACTGGCAACGGCTTTCTCTTTTGCCGCTGGCTTACGGGTAGCCGTAGCCGTTTTCGCCGTAGCGGTTTTGGTTTTGGCGGGCGCTTTGGCCGCCGTCTTCTTGGCTGGCGTTTTCGATGGCGTTGTGTCGCCACCGGCCATTTCCAGACACTGTTCCAGGGTTAGCAGAGCGGGGTCAACATCTTTAGGTATTTTGACGTTGCGTTTACCCACCGCCAGGTAAGGTCCGTATTGCCCGTTGACAACTTTCACCGCCGGGTTCTCCGGAAACTCTTTGATGTACTTGTTGGCTTCAGCCTGCCGCTTGGCCAGAATCAGTTCGATGGCGCGGTCGAGGGTCAGCGTTGCCAGCTGCTCGTTGCGGGGAATCGAAATGTATTTATCGTTGTGCTTGACGTAGGGTCCGAAACGGCCCTTACCAGTCGCCACCAGCGTGCCTTCATATTCACCCAGCGCTTCACTGACCGATTCGGCGCGTTTCTGCTGGATCAGCTCGATGGTCCGCTCAGCGGAGATCGTATACGGATCGTCTTCTTTGGTGAGCGATACGTACTTGCCATCATGCTTTACATACGGACCGAACTTACCGATACCGATGGTCATGGCCTGGTCTTCGAAGAAACCAACCTCGCGGGGTAGGGAGAACAGGTTGAGCGCATCGTCCAGGGAGATCGTTTCGATCAACATGCCGTCCCGGAGATTGGCATACTGCGGTTTCTCTTCGTCGGTAGCTTCGCCGATCTGCGCATAAGCACCGTATTTACCCAGTCGGGCCGATACTTTTTTGCCCGTACGCGGGTCGAGTCCCAACTCGCGGGCCCCTGTTTTGAACGATACGATCGATGATCCCTGAATTTCTTCGATGTTCTTGTGGAAATCGCCGTAGAAGTCCTGAAGCATTGTCTGCCAGTTCATCTTTCCATCAGCGATCTCATCGAAGTCTTTCTCCACCGTGGCGGTGAATTTAAAATCGACAATATCCGGGAAGTACTCGACCAGAAAATCGTTTACCACAATACCCGTGTTGGTCGGGAACAGTTTAGCTTTCTCCGAGCCGAAATTCTCTTTGCCGCTTGTCTCGCTGATCCGATCCTTCTGAAGCGTGAACTCCGTAAACTTACGTTCCTGACCGGGCTTGTCCTGCTTCACTACATACCCCCGGTTTACGATCGTCGAGATTGTTGGGGCGTAGGTCGATGGGCGTCCAATACCCATTTCTTCCAGTTTCTTCACCAGCGATGCTTCAGCATAGCGGGGTTGCGGGCGGGTGAACTTCTCGGTAGCCTTCATCTGACCGAGGTTCAGGTCCTGGCCAATGGAAAGCGGAGGCAGCATTCCCTTGGCGTCTTCGTCGTCGTCATCATCCTTCGATTCGAGATATACGCGCAGAAAGCCGTCGAATTTAATTACCTCGCCTTGCGCAACCAGTTCCGACGGGAACGTAATGGTTTTACCTGGAGCAACTTGTGCATCGATTACATCAGCAAACGGGCTGTCATCTACCGATGCTTCGGTTATAACCGTGGCCGTGGCCCCGTTGGCGAACTTGATATTAATGGTGACGGTCGTCCGTTCGAGCTGGGCATCGGCCATCTGGGAAGCAATAGCCCGCTTCCAAATCAGTTCGTACAGGCGCTTCTGGTCGCGGTCACCCCCGGCATTCCGATCGTTGAAATTCGTGGGGCGGATGGCTTCGTGGGCTTCCTGAGCCGACTCGTTCTTGTTCTTGAAATGACGGGTCTGAATGTATTTCTCTCCAAACTCGGTCGAGATCTCGGCTACCGCCTTGTCGACAGCTTCCTGCGAGAGGTTCAGCGAGTCGGTACGCATGTAGGAAATCTTACCGGCTTCATACAGGTTCTGGGCAATCCGCATGGTCCGGTCGACTGAGTAACCGAGTTTGCGCGACGATTCCTGCTGAAGGGTAGAGGTGGTAAAAGGCGGAGCCGGTGATTTTTTGGCGGGCTTCGTCTCCAGATTCTTGATGGTATAGGTCGCCCCGATACACTGCTGCAAAAACGCACGGGCCTCGCCTGATGTGGCAAAGTTTTTGGGAAGCTCGGCGTTCAGCACTTTCGTGCCGTCGACAATAAACTGGGCCGTTACTTTGAACGACGATTTCGACTGGTGACTATCAACTTCCCGTTCCCGTTCGACTACCAGCCGTAACGCTACCGATTGCACCCGGCCCGCCGACAAACTCTGCCCGCCCTTGATCTTACGCCACAACACCGGCGAGAGTTCATACCCAACCAGTCGGTCGAGCACACGCCGGGCCTGCTGTGCGTTCACCAGGTCAACGTCGATCGTCCGGGGCGACTTGATGGCGTTCAGGATAGCATTCTTTGTAATCTCCCGAAAAACGATGCGTTTGGTGTTATCGCGTAACCCAAGGGCTTCTTTGAGGTGCCATGAAATAGCTTCCCCTTCGCGGTCATCATCCGTCGCGAGCCATACTTCGTCGGCCGCTTTTGCCAGCGACTTCAGTTCGCTCACCAGCTTTTTCTTGTCCGGCGAGATTTCGTAAGACGGTCGGAAGCCATCGGTCACGTCGACAGCGAGTCCATCTTTGGGTAAATCACGGACGTGACCGAAACTGGACTTCACCGTGAAGTCTTTGCCCAAGTAACCTTCGATGGTCTTTGCCTTCGCTGGCGACTCTACAATGACTAAGTTTTTCGACATGTTTTAAATTCAGGTTGGGTGGTGCTTTCGTGGTACATTACCGCTGACTGCGGGACGGTCCGGCTCAAATATAGACGCAAAAGGACTGACTTGCGCAAACCGCCAGGGTAAGTACGATGAAACGAAAGCAGGATATTGAGTACATATTTATAACAGCAAGTGACGTGTCAACGTTCGGCAGAAAACCGTAAAACCGCTAATAATGACCGATTTTATGGACTTTTTAAGCAGCTACGGCAACCCGGAAAGAGGGGGCATAACCCGTTAGGAGGCACCAATGTTTTTCAATATTGTCAAAGCTTGGAATCGAAATACAGACAGCCGTATCGGTATACTTGTTGGCTTGAAAGGATAGAACGACCAACCGCATAGAGCACACCCGGGTCAGGAGGATCTGAGCAAAATCAGATGGGAACGACAAAGAAATGGAACTACAGCGCAAAACTATAATTTTAATCTGCAATCGGTTGCATTGATTAGTTAAACATTATATTTTTATCGGTCAATAAACAAAATGATTTGAACAGGTTCCAGGTATTGAACCAGGCTTATAGCGATCATAGTGCGAGCCCATACTACAAATTTCTCCTATTCCCATGCAATGAGGTCAATACCAGGCTGATAATACTACTCCAACCCTCGACTGGTCTAGGGCCATTGGGCAGATGAAGGTGAAAGCAAGCCCAACAGCAGGCATTTACCGGCTGAGTGCCGAAATAACCACTATAAATCAGGTGGTAAAAGTCATAAAGCAGGACTCAATCCCGTGCTTTATAATGGTGCAAATCAAAGTGCATTAAAAAACTGACCTGGTTTGGGTCAGTTTTTTTTATCATAATCAACACGATGGTTCGGTTCATGGCTGCATGTCCCCTCGAATACGGCCTTTATAAGTTGCGTCGTTAATAAGGTTCGTATAGTATGGTCCATGATATAAGCAAACAGGCGGCTTCCTCCGTAGATGAAAACCGCCTGTTGAGGGTAGGGCACTAATGAAGTGAATTACTTCTTGATATCACCCCGAATCTCGCCGTTCGAGTAAGCAGCCGAGTGCAGGTTCGCATAGTAGAAACCGCTTTTCAGGCTATCCATTTTCGCCTGGGTCAGCGTTGTCGAACCGGTAATGGGCGAAGTCAGGCTTGGGAAAAAAATTTCCGGATCCCCAGTATTGTCAGGACGGGAAATCCGGTGCAGGTGGCCCGCTGTTGGGGTCATACCCGAATAGGTTACCGTATAGCTCAACGTCCGGGTCGTTTCGTCCAGTTTGCCGTTAAAAGCACCGATGGCTGTCGATGTTGTTGAGGTTGGCTTTTCGCTTTTCCCATCGATGGTGGCCGTGTACTGATCGGGGGCAACCACAACCGGGTTCGTGTCGTCATCCTCGCTGCAAGACGTTAGGGTCAGGCCCATAACCAGTAAAGCTGCTACAGAAAGCAGTGCATTTTTCTTAATCATAAAGTTGGAGTCTATGCATCAACAAATCTCAAAACTAACAGTTAGAATAGGTCTTATGTTGATGCGGTTATGATCCTATAATGATCCAAACGCGTTTTTGTTGTACAAAAAATAGCGAATAAGAGCCAGTGGGCCTTTCAGAAGTCCTGTATTACCCTGTTTTTGGCTCATACTCAGCAGGATTTCCAAAACGATCTAGAAACCTTTACTTTTGAGCCGTGAACGGGAATCCATTCCTGTATTTCGGTGGTTGTTTATATATATACCCTTGTTCAGTAACCGTTATCTCTTTTTATTATGGCTTTTGACTTAGAAATGATTCAGCGCGTATACGCCAACCTTGGCGAACGCGTCGAAGCAGCCCGTCAGGCAGTGGGCAAACCCCTCACCTTATCGGAAAAGATTTTATACAGTCACCTTTTCGCGGGCGCTACCACGCAGTCCTTTGAGCGGGGAAAAGCGTATGTCGACTTCGCCCCAGACCGCGTGGCCATGCAGGATGCAACGGCTCAAATGGCCCTGTTGCAGTTCATGCAGGCAGGTCGGCCGCAGGTCGCTGTTCCGTCTACCGTTCACTGCGACCACCTGATTCAGGCCGAAGTCGGGGCGGTTGCCGATTTGGACATTGCCAAAAACAAAAACAAAGAGGTTTACGACTTTCTGGCGTCGGTTTCTGATAAATACGGTATTGGTTTCTGGAAACCCGGTGCCGGTATCATTCACCAGGTCGTTCTGGAAAACTACGCGTTTCCGGGTGGCATGATGATCGGTACCGATTCGCACACGCCGATGGCCGGTGGCCTGGGTATGATCGCGATTGGCGTTGGCGGTGCCGATGCCTGCGACGTAATGGCAGGATTGGCCTGGGAATTGAAAATGCCGAAACTTATCGGCGTGAAACTGACGGGTAAACTCAGCGGCTGGGCTTCGGCCAAAGACGTTATTCTTCGCGTGGCCGGTATCCTGACCGTAAAAGGCGGTACGGGCTGCATCGTCGAATATTTTGGCGAAGGAGCCGAAAGCCTGTCGGCAGCCGGTAAAGGCACGATCTGTAACATGGGCGCTGAAATAGGCGCGACGACGTCGATCTTCGGCTATGACGAGAAGATGTCAGATTACCTGCGGGCAACCGGCCGGGCCGAGATCGCTGACGCAGCCGATGCGGTGAAAGCCGATCTGCGCTCGGACGAAGGCGTCTATGCCGATCCGGCTACGTACTACGATCAGCTGATCGAAATTGATCTGAACACGCTGGAGCCGCACATCAACGGTCCTTTCACCCCCGATCTGGCCTGGCCGCTGTCGAACTTCGCCAAAGCCGTTCGTGACAATAACTGGCCTGAGAAACTGGAAGTCGGTCTGATCGGCTCCTGCACCAACTCCAGCTACGAAGACATGACCCGCTCGGCTTCCATTGCTGCCCAGGCAACCAGCAAAGGTCTGAAAGTGAAGGCCGAGTTTACCATCACCCCCGGTTCGGAACTGGTTCGTTTTACAGCAGAGCGGGATGGCCTGCTGGATACGTTCGAAGAAATGGGCGGAGTTGTGCTGGCCAATGCCTGCGGTCCCTGCATCGGGCAGTGGGCGCGCCATATGGATGACCCAAGCCGGAAAAACTCCATCATTACGTCCTTCAACCGGAACTTCGCCAAGCGCAACGACGGGAACGCCAGTACACACGCCTTCGTGGCCTCGCCCGAGATCGTGACGGCTTTCGCCATTGCCGGTGACCTGACCTTCAACCCAATGACCGACACGCTGACTAACGAAGCGGGTGAGCAGGTAAAACTCGACGAGCCTATGGGTATCGAGCAGCCTGTAAACGGCTACGCTGTTGACGACGCGGGTTATCAGGCCCCGGCCGAAGATGGTTCCGGCGTGAACGTGCTGGTATCGCCCACATCCGACCGGCTGCAACTGCTGGCTCCTTTCCAAGCCTGGGAAGGTACAGACCTGAGCGGCCTGAAACTGCTGATCAAAGCGAAAGGCAAGTGTACGACCGACCATATTTCGATGGCTGGCCCGTGGTTGAAATACCGCGGTCACCTGGATAACATCTCGAACAATATGCTGATTGGTGCGGTCAACTACTACACGGAGAAAACCAACAGCGTAAAAAATCAGCTGACCGGCGAATACGGCGAAGTACCAGCCGTACAGCGGGCATACAAAGCGGCTGGTGTCGGTTCGATCGTGGTAGGTGACGAAAACTACGGTGAGGGCTCCTCCCGCGAACACGCGGCTATGGAACCCCGCTTCCTTGGCGTTCGGGCTATTCTGGTTCGGTCATTTGCCCGTATTCACGAGACCAACCTGAAAAAGCAGGGAATGCTGGCGCTGACGTTCGCGAACCCCGCCGATTACGACAAGGTGCAGGAAGACGACACGATCGAGATCAACGGCCTGACCGAGTTTGCCCCCGGTCGTCCGCTCGAAATCGTGCTGACTCATGCCGATGGCTCGGTGGACGAGTTCATGGTGAACCACACCTATAACGAAGGCCAGATCGAGTGGTTCAAAGCGGGTGCCGCGCTGAACATCATCCGGATGAAACAGAACGCGTAACGGTTTACGTACCGCAGACTTCAGTCCGCTGTTTACACGAACGGACTGAAGTCCGCAGTACAGTACTAAATAAGCGAATGCCATTACCCGACAGTAATGGCATTCGCTTTTTTAGTACCGGCAAAACTTACTTCAGCTTTTCCATCGCCTGTTTCATGCCTGCAAACTGACGTTTCTTTTGCAGTACGGCAGGGGCCGCAACCCGTTCGCGGCAGTCGAAAATGCCGCAGCGTTCGCAGGCTTCGTTTACGACCCGGAACGGGACAGCGTTGGGAACATGGGTCAAAAACTTCATTTTACTCTTGAGGGCGTCGTTAACGGCGAAACACATCGACACGCTCATGTTCTGCTGAGTAGCTGCCTGAAACGGATGGGCAACCGAAATAATCAGATACTGGTGTCCCGAGTCGGCGTATTCGGAAAGCTGCGCCCGGCAGAGGGTGCCGTCGAACCCTTTGTTCTGTTGCAGGAACTGAAGTTCCTGTAATATGGTGAGCGCAATCCAACGGCGGCAGTAATGCTCATCGACCATACCGCGTGGCCCCTGCTGACGCGACAAGTGCATCTCCTTTGTCAGCTGAAAAGTGGTTTGTCCGGCGGTGTGATTGAACCGATAGAAGAACAACTGATCGATGCCGAAATAACTGGGCAGCACGTTGCTCAGCCGGTAAAAGAAACGCTCCGGGGTAGCCCCGAATTCGTGGATCAGTTCCAGAAACGCATCGTTGTTCCAGGTTTCCCGGGCGAACAGGTCCGTCAGTTTATCAACCAGCTTATCACGCCGGATCAGGATAGCCCCGGCAAAATAAGATGCTTTGTAATTGTTGAGGATCTGCTCGAACGAATCCGCTTCTACCCATGAATAGGTATAAGGCCGGCTTTTGAGGGACATGAACTGGAAACCTACCTCCCGTGCCAGAATAAATGCCCGCTGTTCTACCGACAGACCGGCGTTCAGGTGCAGCGTCTTCCTGGCAGGGCGGTAAACCGACCGTAGCGCCGTCAGTTCCGGTTGAGTCAACGGGTCGAACGACTCGATATGAACATCGTAGCGCGTCTTCAGCAGGTTGGTCAGCAGATTTTCATCGACAACTCCTCCCTGTACGGCAAACTCGCCCAGAAACCGGTCGGCATTCGCTTCGATATCCGGAAAATGGTTGTCATGCATTTCCTGATAGGACCGCAACATCGTCAGGTATAATCGCTCGACACTCATGTTATAGGTCAGGGCAATGTCCATAAACGTACGGAGCATGGCGCTAACTTTGGCGGGTGCCTCAACGAGTAGTTCGAGTAAATCCGAGGGGTCGATACCAAAAAGTTCGAGAGGGATCTCGGTCAGGAATTTAGAGCGTAAAAAGTCTGAAATAGGCTCTAGTTTCTTGCTCAGTTTTAAGGATACCAGCGAATCGTAATCGACCTGCATAGCATTAGCCAAAGCCGATATTTTATCGGCTTTGGGGTATTTGCGCCCTTTCTCAATCTCGGTAACGTAAGAAATGGACAAGCCCGATTGCTGGGCAAGTTCACTAACGGATAATCCTTTATCGAGTCGGAGCTGCCGAAGTTTCAACCCAAACAGCAAGCGAATATGATCGGCGGGTAAATTCAAATGACGTAGGGTTCTAGAACAGCGTACAGTTGACTAGTTCAAATTTAAATTCAGCGTTTCAGTCTAGTCATTTTCTTTGACGCCGAATAATACGTTTACCGGCTGGGAGCCCTTAACGACATACTGTATATTAGGCGTTGACTTCGCTGTTTTTTGGCTTGCGACCACGTGGTTTTCCTGTATAGGCAGGCTTGGGCGCTGTATCACCTAACTGTAATTCGTAGCCCGATACACCGTCCTCGTACGTAAACTCTTTAATAGTAAATGTATATTTAGTCGATGCGTAATCGATACCGCTTTTCTGCAGGATCAACGCGAGTGAAATCGTGTATCCTTTGGCTGCTTTCGTCATTTCAAATGAGTCCGACGAATTGTCGTCGGCAGCAACGATGTACAGGGATTTGATCTTACGCTTGCCTTCCTGAACGCCGATTTTGAAACGGGTTGTCTCAGGATTGATACTCAGCTGGCTTACTACTTTATCCGGAAATACTAACTTCCCGGCAGCAGACACATAGCCTGTGAGCGTCACTGATTTAGGCGTAACTTTCTTTTTCGTTTCACTGTTGTCTTCTGGAGAAAAAAAACGGAGTGCAGTTGCTTTCATTACCTTATTTCAATTTAATGTAAAAAACAGTGCAAAGCTAAACGATAAATTCTATCTTTTAATACAGATAAATTTCTAATTGAGCGTTTATCAATCAACTCTTTCAAAAATTTAGCGCCAAAATGCATTATATTTTATTCATTAATTAAATAGCCAATGCTATTAATGGCAACTTCACCCATTACCTGAGGTTTGAAATAATGAAACTTTCAGGGCATATTATTTATTCGGGTTGGGCTGAATAACTATATACAGCCCAACTTTCAGTAATAATAAAGCCGGATAAATTGGAATGTATTCCAATTTATCCGGCTTTATTATTACTACTCTTAATTACTATACTAATAGGCGAATTAAGCCAGTGTTTCTTCAACGGCTGTTTTTGCGTTATGATAAGCACCCTTGACCGAGTCGCTTACCGAGGCCAGTGCCTGGTTGGCTTTACGGTTGGCTTTTCCTGCTTTGTACCGATACCGGACCTTATCATACGTGCTGATAGGTAAATAGGCCGACCGGCTACGGGACAGGAGCAGTATGCCGCCAATGACGGCTACACCGACTGCTACGGCAATGGCTATGGTCTGCTTTTGCTGACGGTCGGCTTCTTCCTTCGGCGTCATGTCCCGGCGGGTTTGGGCCGCCAGTAGCGGATCGGGCAGGAGGTGCGAAATGGCTACCCGTGCTTTGTTCATCCAGCCAGCCACCACATGGTCCTTCCCGCTCATCAGAGCCTCGTAACCTTCCTTGGCTACTGCGGCTGGATCGGCTGTTTTATTAGGGTCAGCGCCTTTTACATCGGCGGCACCGGCGACTTTGAAGAAATTCGTGTTCGTGGCGCCCGGCATCAGTACCGTCACGGTTACGTTGGTACCTTTCAACTCATTCCGAATGCCTTCCGAAAACGATTTGATGAACGCTTTGCTCGCTCCATACACCGCCATCATCGGGTTGGGAATGACCGACACTTCCGAGCCAAGCATCAGGATTTTACCGTCGTTACGGCTCACCATGTCTTTGACGAATAGTTTGGTCAGGTGCATGAGCGCTACGGCGTTGACCTGCACCACATCCAGCTCTGTCTGTAGGTCGGTATCAGTGGCAAACTTTCCGTAGGTACCAAAACCGGCGTCGTTCACCAGCACGTCGATGACGAGTCCTTTTTCGGCCGTCTCCGCATAGATCTCGTCGGGCGCTTTGGGGTCCGAGAGGTCTTTGGAGAGAATCGTGGTCTGGGTACCATATTGGTTATAAAAATTACTGGCGTGCTGCTGCAATGTCTCTTCATCACGTCCGACGAGAACCAGACTGTAGCCGTCTTTGGCAAAAAGCCGGGTCAATTCACGGCCGATGCCACTGCTGGCTCCCGTAATCAGGACTGTTTTTCCATTAGGTTGCGTTTCCATAGTTGGGTTGTTAAGGTAAATGGCTGGGGTGAGTACCCCAGCTTAGGGTTTCAGAATCACTTTGGTGCAATCATCTTCTTTATTCTTGAAGATGTCGTAGGCCCGTGAAATTTCCGTTAGCGGGAGCACGTGCGATACGATGTCGTCAAGAACGACCTTCCCCTGCACGACCAGATCGAGCAGGTGGTCAATATTTTTGTGAACGAATGACTGTCCGTAACGAACCGTGAGGCCTTTATCGAAGATGCGGCCTACCGGGTAGTTGTCGAACGGCGTGCCGTACACACCCACCACCGACACGATACCGCCCCGGCGAACGGCCTGAAAACATTGTTCCAGCACACTGACCGTTCCTTTTTCGAGGTTGATAACGGCTTTGGCTTTGTCGAGAATAGTCCGGCTGGCTTCCATCCCCACGGCATCGACGCACAGATCGGCCCCGCGTCCTTCGGTCATGCTCCGAATGGCTTCGATGACATCCACTTCGTTCGGGTTCAGGGTTTCAACGTTATTGACCCGTCGCGCCCGCTCCAGGCGGTAGTTCACCGGGTCGATGGCAATAACGCGTCCGGCCCCCTGAATCCAGGCCGATTTCTGAGCCATAAGCCCTACAGGCCCGGAACCAAAAATGGCTACCGTTTCGCCCCCTTTCAACTCACCCCATTCAATGGAACTCCAGCCCGTTGGAAAAATGTCGGATAAAAACAGAACCTGTTCATCCTTGAGTTCTTCGGGTACGTGACGCAGACCATAGTCGGCAAAGGGTACCCGGACGTATTCGGCCTGCCCGCCGTTGTAGCCGCCGTATATATCCGAGTAACCAAACAGGCCACCTCCTTTCTCGGAAAGCAGGCCCCCATCCGGCCCGTAAAATTCGGGGTTGGAGTGCTCACAGTGCATCTCCAGGTGATGCTGGCAGAAATAGCAATTTCCGCAGGCAACGGTGAAGGGAACGACTACCCGGTCACCTTTCTTTAAATTGGTTACGCCTGAACCAACCTCTTCAACGATACCCATGAATTCGTGGCCGAGTACTTCGTTGCGTAGCTGGGGTAAAAAACCGTCATAAATATGAAGGTCAGAACCGCAAATGGCGGTGGAGGTGACGCGCAGGACAACATCCCGTGACTCCTCGATCTTGGGATCATCCATGGTTTCATACCGGATGTCGCCGACTTTGTGGAAGACTGCTGCTTTCATAATAACTTGAGTATATAAATACCGGTGAGGTGATCAACCGGCTACCGGGTGTAACGCGATGAAGCGGCCTTGGTTTATTAAACCAAGTTAGCGGACATATTTAGTAGGATAATAGGAGAGAGGCAACGGCAGGCCTCGAATCCGTTTAATCGGTAATTAAATCGGATTGCTGCTCAATTGGTAGTCAACACATCACGAACGTAGTCTTTATCCCATGTGGGTTCTCTTTTCATTGCTGGCCGCTCTGGCCACTTCGCTGGTGGTTACGCTTTCCAAAGCGGGTATCAAACAGGTCGATTCGACGGTGGCCTTTGCCATTCAATCGGTATGTATTCTGATTGTATCGTGGTCGGTTGTACTCAGGCAGGGGCGTCTGGGTGAACTGGCCACGATTGAACGGCGCGACTGGACGTTCCTGCTGATCGCGGGCGTTATCACCTGCATATCGTCGCTGCTCTCCTTTCATGCCCTGAAACTGGGTGCTGCCTCCCGTACATCGTCGCTGGATAAGGTATCGCTGGTGTTCACGATCATCCTGTCTGTCGTCTTTCTGAAGGAGAAAATAAACTGGCAGGTCATTGCGGGCGCTGCGCTGATGGCTATTGGCGCGATCGTGATCACGTTGGCCCGGAAATAGTCGGGATGCCATTCGGTATGGATTTAACCGGAACGTTACTCAGGCCGCGATGTGACGAATTCCAGGTCAGTTGGTCAAAATGCAAAAGGCTTACGGCTGGTTGCTAACAAAACAGGCAATTCAATGCATACGACCGAATTCGATAAGACAACTGTTCATTACACACGCTGGGTATTTCACCGAAAAATGCCTGCCTTTTTATCGGGTAGCTACATGCCTTTCGTCGTCGTTTCTATATACGAACGTAGCGGCCCTGCCTTTACGAAGCATTTATTTGTACATCTCAATTAATTCTTAGTTACGGTGGGTGCTGAAACCCGGTATTTTCTGAATGCCGGGTTTTTTGTGTCTGCCCGTCCCGGAACGGGTTCATTCCTTAAGGGGATACTGGCTTCGCAGGTGCACGATAACAGTGTTTATAGCTGCATCGAAGGCTGTGACCAACGACCCCTTTTTTTAGGACCAACCTACGACAAAGGCGCTCAACAGGCTGAGGTCAGGCCCGGCAGCGCCGGATTCAGGTCAGTAGATGTACAGGTGCTTCGGTATCTCGGGCGCACTGAACCGGGCCCGAATCCAGTGCAGGCAGGCCGCCCGGTTTGCTTCGGTATGGGTACGCAGCTGAACGGCTCCATACAATTGAGCAACTCCCGCGTCGGCCTTTGCATAGATGTCGCACGTCAGCACCAGCGGACAGTCGAGTATAGTCTGCCGGATGTGAGCCGGGTATACGTTGACACCCGCAATCTGGACGGCCCCGTCCAGCCGACCCAGCACCCGGATCTGCCTGGGTGATAGCTGCTCCAGCCGGTCGGGCAGGAGGTAGGTCGCGCCAGTGTCGCTGCGCGTGATCTGAGCGGGATTTTCGGCTGACAGGCTCAGGTATGGAAACAAGGTAAACGGCTGGTCCGGGTGGTGACGGTAGGCCAGTCCGCCCGTTTCAGACGATCCGTACACCTCTGTCAGGGGTATGCCCCTGTCGATGAGCCGGGTAAAGAGGCCGGGGGGCAGGGGAGCCGTTGAGGAAACGCCCCGGCAGGTCAGGACGCTGCCCGGCCGCAGGGACCGCTCCATGTATTCCCAGGTAAAGGGGGTTCCAATGATCAGCGTATCAGCGCCCGGATCGTATGGCGATACATCCGCCAGTAACCGCAGCGGGCACGCCCAGATGGCCGGTAAAAGAACCGTCCAGATAAGCCCGTATACATGCTGGGCGGGCACCGTGCTGACGATCAGGGCGGGGCGGGGGAGGAGTTTCGCCAGATAATGCGCTTCGCCCAGCAGCGACGCCATCGGGTGCTGTATGGCCCGGGCGGCTCCGCTGGTACCCGAGGTGCGGAAGGTCAGGCTGGTGTCGTCCTGCTGCCTCGCCCGCAGGATGCAGGCTGTCCAGTGCGCCAGGCTGGTATGGGCTAGCAGGTAGTTATCGTCGGTGGTGCCGAAAAGACCGAAAAATTCGTTCAGCGAAGCGGCCAGCGTCATCCGTTGCAGGGAGTTCAGGCCCAGGTCGTGGTGCAGGTCCAGGTCGGCCGGAACCGCTGAGCCGAGCCCGGCATGGGGCGTCTGGAGGATACCGCCTGCCGTGTCGAGGATAATGCGTTGAATGGTGGCGGTGGTCCAGATCATAACGGCTGGCGGATCTGGTCGGCTTTCAGGAGGAAATCGGTCACGTCATCGAAAAAAATCAGCAGGATTTCCGCGCCCAGTTTCTCGATCGTCAGGCTGAAAAAGCGTTCGATGGGTAGTGCGTTCATTTGGAATTCGATCCGGTAGGGTTCCTGATCGATGATCATCCCGGAATCTTTATCAAAGCGGGCGACGGCCTGCCCGACAGCCGGTAAAAAGCCGGTCAGCGTATCGAGCAGGTTATCGCCGGGTAGGCCCAGGTAAGCCGCCATGGGCATCATGAGTTGTAATGCCTTCGGGTTCACCTGAAGCAGCGTGCCCCGGAGATCGGTTTCAACCATGGCCAGCGGGGCGTGGTGCATGAACCGCATCAGTTTCTGAACCTGCTGTTGGGGGTCGGGTACCATCAGCTAAACGATTTGCGGTTGACCAGAAAATATTGATACTGGCTCTGCGTCGATTTAAGCAGCCGAAGCCGCACTTTGACCGGGTCACATACGTACGTCAGGATATAATCGAGTTCTTCGTCCAGATCGGGCTGTCCATAGCGGGCGGCCACCATCATATTATTGGCGCAGGGAGCAATTTGGGTAAAGTAATACTTGCCCACGGCGTAGCCCGTCGAAATGCCGGTGATGTGCGATTCCGATTTGCAGTAAGCAACGACGACGCCCTCGCGGCTCATACGTACAATGCCAAACGGGGCTTCATTGAGTTGTTCATTCGTTTGTTGCTCCAGCCAGTCGAGCAAGTTCGGGCTGGAAAAGGACGGGGTGGTTTGTAGGGTAGAGTGCTCCATCTTATTCGCGGTTGGTTTCATTATAGGGAGGGGTGGCAGGCAGAAACGGACAGGTCAGCGTTTGTCGAGGGGCAGGTATATCCGGAAGGTCGCTCCCTTGCCCGGCTCGCTGCTGGCGATAATCCCGCCGTTATGGTTTTGAACGACTTTGCGGCAGATGGACAGCCCAATGCCGGAACCCATATACTCTTTTTTGTTATGAAGCCGCTGGAAGACCTCAAAAATACGGTCAAGGTATTTCTCATCGAACCCAATGCCGTTGTCGGCCACCACTATCTCTGTATACTGGCGACTCGTGCCGCTGGTGGGCGAGATGATACCGGCGGGTAGGGCGGCAGCAGACAGCAGCCGGGCCGATACCCGGATATGGGGCGCTTCCCCCGGACGTCGGAATTTGAGTGCGTTGCCCAGCAGGTTGCCCAGCAGCAGTTCCAGCTGGGTGCGGTCCCCGGCCACTTCCGGCAGCTCACCGACTTCGATACAGGCACCGGTTTCCTCAATCGTCAGCGCCAGATCATCGAGCACCTGGGTTACCAGATCGGCCAGGGGCAGGCGATGGGACGGGGCCTGATGGGTGGGCAGCCGGGAGTAGGTGAGCAGGTCCTTGATCAGCATCGACATGCGTTCGGCGCTGGTCTGCATCCGCTTAATCAACTGCTGACCCGCTTCGTCGAGACTCGACTGATGGCTGGCTGCCAGTATACTGCCGAAGGACTGAATTTTGCGCAGGGGCTCCTGCAGATCATGGCTGGCGATGTAGGCGAACTGGCGGAGGTTCTCGTTGCTGCGCTTCAGGTCCAGATTCGCCATCTCCAGCGTCTGCTGCTGGTATTTTAGCTCCGATACATCCAGGAAGGTAAATAGAACCTGATCCAGATGGGGGATTAACGACGTCTGGAACCACCCCTTAATGCCGTCGCTGAAATAAGCCATGACCGATTTTTCGGGCTGCCCGGTCTGAGCAACCTGGCGAACCTGTTCAAAAAAAGCATGGCCTTCCGGACTTGGAAAGCGCAGCAGCATCCGGTGCCCGACCAGTTCATTTACGCTAAGCCCGGTCATGCGGACCTCCGCTTCGTTGACCAGTTCGATGGTGAAATCAATGATGGGTCCCGGCCCGTCACCCGTTGACGGCTCCCGAACCGGTTTATAGAGAATGACCCCGGCGGGCTGGGCGTTGAGCGTCAGCTGAAACAAATCGGCCTGCTGCTTCTGCATCAGCTGGGTCTGGTGCTGGTGGGTTACATCCATGTACGTCATCAACACCAAGTCGGCGGTCCCTTTATCGCCTACCGGGCTAAACTGGGCATCGTACCAGCCGCCCGGCGGGTCGGTATAGTCGGTGAAAAGCATGCGCTGGGTAAGTCCCGTCCGGAGGGTATCACGGAGGGCGGTTTCCAGCGGAGTACCCCTGAAACGCGGAAACGACGCCAGCAAATCATTACCCAGCAGGTCTTTGGCCGTGTGTCCCGTCACGTAGGTGTTGAGTAAGTTGCTCAGCCGGTATCGGAAGTCGGTCACGTTTCGCTCGGGCGTATCATCGCGGACGGCTTCCCACAGGACCAGACCCGCCGGTGTATTATCGGTAATCGACTGAAGCAACAGAGCCTGCTCCTGTAAACGCAGCTGCGCCTGTCTCTCGCTTGTTTTATCCGTTACCGTGAGCAGAATACCGTCGGTATGTTTAACGACCAGAAAGGAATACCAGCCCAACCCATTTCCCCAGTCTTTTTCCATTTCGTGCTGAAAGGGCGTGCCGGTATCCACGACAGCAACGTAGTGGGGCAGGAGCCCATCGGCGTGCAACTGGGGGAAAAAGGCCGGTAAAGTCTGGCCGATGATCTCCGCATCCGGGCGTCCTGTCCACTGGCGGCTGGTTTTATTCTGGAGGATGCACCGGAAGTCGGAAATCAGTCCTCCTGCCTCCCGTACGGACGCAAAGCCCAGGATGGCCTGCTTTGATCCATCGAGAAGAGAATGCAACAGCGCAGTTTGTTGCTGGCTTGTCTGAACGAGTTTGTGGTGGGCGGTGCTGTCGGTGTAGGTAAGCATGATCCCGCCCGGTACGGGGGTAATGTGAACATCCCGCCAGATATCGTATTCAGGATAGTAATGCTGGGTGGTATAGGGTTGCCCCGTCTGGTAAACGCGGGCATATTCCGCAAATAACCCATTGATGCCGGTAGCCGGGTAAACCTCCCATATCGTACGCTGCAACAGGTATTCCCGCGTGTATCCGCTCATCCGAAGCCCGGCCGGGTTGATCAGGATGAACCGGAAATCGGTAAGCTGGTCCTGCTCATCGTGGATGGCTTCCAGCACGGTGATCCCATGCAGGGCTGCGTTGAAAGCCTGCTCAAAGACCGTGACCAGCCGGGCAGCTGCGGCATTGGCTTTGTTGCGGGTGATGTCGTTGTAGGTCACCACGACACTGTCTTCCATCGGTACGGCCGACACATCGCACCAGCAGGAGCCGGGGCGGTCGGGGCGGGTGTATTCAAATTCGAAGTGGGACGACTGGCCGGTTTCTATGACCTGTTGGTAGCGGTCGAACAAATCGGTGTCGACCAGGTGTGGCAGCAGCTTGCCGATACGTTTACCTACGGCTTCGCTGGCTGAATACCCCATAAGTCGTTCGGCCGATGCGTTGAGCATGCGCAACTGTAGATCAATCAGGATTCCTTCCGGACTGCGCTCGGCCTGGTAAACGGTCACCGCCTGCTGGGATGCGTCCAGTATGCTTTGCAGAAGCGCGGGTGCCCGTTGAGCCATATAGTTGATCATAACATGGGATAGAGATAAAGGGTAGAAAAACGGTAGTCAGCACTCAAATCGGTCAGTTCCAGATGCCGGAAGCGGGTCTCCCCGCCGTCAACGGGTAAATATAGGTATTGGTTGAGAAACCCTGCCTACGTAAGCATATATACGGATTAAAATGGCTTTGGTAACCGGCAGTTATTCAGTCGGCTTTGGCTGTTACACCGGCGAGGGTAGGGGAAAATTTAGCTTCAAGACCTTATTCTAGAGGTTTAGTGGGTCTTTGGTCGCTCCACACCAGTGATGGGTGCTGGCCGGATTTCATGGGTAGGCCCTGAAGATCGCTTTCTGAAAAATGGAAATATACTCATTCTTATTGTCTGTCTCCCGGAAGTAGCTGAGCAGGCCAACCAACGCCACGGCCCAGACACAAAAAAAGCCACCCCGACTGGAGTGGCTGCGGCTACTGGCGACCCTATCACTTAGGACTGCCGGTAGCTATTCTGGGAGTTGGTGAAATGTCGTTCCAGCTGGTGTTTGAGTTTGCCCGTCACCGTGTTCAGCAGGGCATCCCAGTTTTCGCCATTGTCTTCAGCAAACATAATCGTGCCGGGAACACCGAAACTGATGCGCAGGGATTTAGAATCAGGTCCTCCGTGGGCTTCTTCGCGCAGGAACACGTCGGCCGTAATTACATCTCCGCTGTAATAGCGCCGTAATTTTACCAGTGCCTGGCCTACTCTGTCCCGGAAATCATCCTCAACGCTGATATTGACCGCATGAATGGTCAGGCTTACATCGTCCAATCCTTTCTGATCGCTCATTTGTCGTACCGTTAGGTTTATAAACACAAACTACTACTACCCGCCAGCGCGGAAGAAGTTAGCCGTGATGGTGTATAACTGAGTGTACGGATCGGTCGTGATGGGGGTTTATTCCGGCCCCCGCAACGGTAGCCAGCCAGGTAGCGGCCCGTTCGAACACGAGTTCGAGACCGTCGATTGAGAGGCTGTTTGAGTTAGCCCGTAGGGCTTACACAGCGTAGCGTCGGTAGCTAAATGGCCCCCGTTGAGCGGCCCGCGTGCCGTAGGTACGCAACAAGCTGACCGCTACGTGGCCAAAAAACCCCATCCTTCGCGCTATATTTGATAGGAGTAGGCCCAAAAAATAACAGGTGGCGATGGCAATGTTCTCAAAGCTGGAAAAGTTTGCCTTTTATAAATGGTTGCTCCCGATTGGGGTAGCAGGGGCCATGCTGACAGGATGTTCCGAGTACAACGAGCAATCGCTGCCCTGGCCCTACGTCAATCGATTCGATGTAAACGATCAGGGGTGGCGGGTCAACGTTATTCAGCCAGAAGTGGGTAGCGCTCCTGTTCACAGCAAGGCGGGCGGCAATCGGGACGGCTACATTTATGCCTTCGACCAGTTCACGACGTTCTGGTATTTCATTGCCTCCCAGGCCTTCGTCACAGAAGCCCGGAAAAGCTATAACCGGACCCTGCGCTTCGACCTGAAGCAGCTGGCGACCGATGCCCCGCTCGATGGGAATGACATCCTGCTGACGAATGGGATCGACACGCTTCGGTACAACACGAACCACCATCCCGGCACCACCTGGACGAGTTATTCCGTTCGGATGAATGAACTCAGCGGTTGGAAAAAAGGATCATCCCCGGCTACCAAAGCAGACATACAGACAGTATTGCAAAACCTCACCGACCTGCGCATACGCGGGGAATACCGGACAGGCGCGGACACCTGTGGTTTAGATAACGCAATGATTTACTAGGTGGGTGAATAAGCATGTAATGGTTGTTGCCTGTTAATCTTTGCCAAACAGAGTGGCCGATTGATTCATAACTTTGGCAACGGTGGGTGCTCAGCAAGTCGGTCTACTTAATGTACCTACTCAAGGTTCTATAAGAGGATTATTAAATTCACACCTTAAAAAATAATGTATTGTGAAAATGCTTTTAGCTTCAAATATTAGATATCGCGAACTCTTTGAAGAAGTTATGCCAGATGATGTAGAAACTATTTTAAAAGGTATACCATCAGAAAAGACGGTAATACCACATCTTTGTTATATTAACTTTTTGTTATACGTTTTAGGTAATGAAGCTGATCAGATTAAAATGTTAGACATGTTGTTGAAAAATCTAAAAATTAAAAAGCCAATAATTGAAAGACTTCTATCGTATGCAACTAACTATAAAAACGGATCTAGAATCATTCCCAAGGTATTTTCACAGATTACTACTTTTCGCTTTATTACATATGAATTAAATAATGAAAGAAAGGTAGAAAGTGAAAGTTTGCCTGAATTATGGGATCTGATAATATTGAAAGCATATGTATGGTTTGATCTTCAAACAGCGAATGATATTGCGCCTACTATGAATGCTAAATTGCCCGAGCAGTACAAAGAAATAGCATTCCAATGGTCGGCTTGGCCAATTTTAATAAGACAATATGAATTTTTTTATAGGACGGATGATGCATATAAATTTATAAAGATTCTACTAACTTTTAGGTATTTAATGTCGACCGAACTTGTATTGTATGTTGATAATTATATAATTAAAAAAGGATTTAGTTCTTTCGAAGATTTGGTTTATAGTTACATGGATCTCCAGAGATGGATGACAAGAGTCAATAAGCATATGCCCTTTATAAAGTCTGATCATCATGAGCCCATTTTAGATTTACTTTCCTTAGATAAGGATAAATTTAGAGTTGATGTAAGCAAACAAAAAGATGTAATTCATATTAGAGAGAAGCCTTTATATAATACTAATTCAAAATCATAAAGACGCATTCAGAATGTAGGGAAAGCAAGTCAACTCGATGACTGTCTGCCGACCCGTGAATAACGCTTCAAGAACAGCCCGCAAACGTTGC
>NZ_VFIA01000012.1 GCF_014282275.1 Spirosoma utsteinense | reverse complement strand
TTGCCATTGAGAGTCCGTTAGTGCTTGAAACGATTCGTTCATGATCTTGGAGCTTGGTAACTACAAGATAAGACGGACTCTCATTTTTAGACTATCCAAAACATACTCTAAAATGAAAATCAGGATTAGTGGGTCGCTACCAGGCTCGGATAAACGGCTTGCGTATCGGATTTTCCAATGGTCGACACCGACACGATAAGTGTCGCTACGGCTTCTTTGGAGGTTTCATCGATCATAACGACCCAGTCCGTTGCCGTAACATGGTGCGTTTTATGGCCAATGGGGTTATGAACAACGGGGTCAGTGGCTTCTTTCCGGGCTACGGTAATGTTGATCGCATCACCTGTTTTGAACGTAGGCACGAAGCTAAAATAACCATCCGCTACGATCACGCCCTGGTCTCCGGTGGCGCTCGGCTCGTAAAAAATCACTTTAAGGTTTTCAGATGACTGGCTCATACGTTATAAAACGGGATTGGTTTGATGAGTACCTAACCGGTGACAGTGGTCAAATGTTACTGCGTACCCATCCGGCCCTGGGCTAAGCAGGCATTTGTGCCGGTTATTGGGGGCTCGGGTCTGGTTTTGGAATGTTTTAACTTTATCTTTCAGTATACCAAGAGACTGGCCACGTGCCTGGTTTGTAGGGGTTTAATCGGAACAATACCAACAGGTGAAACGTCTATACGTCATGAGCTTTTTTGTAAGTATGACTCGACGACAACATTTTAGTATCATTCTGATTCTGGGGACTCTCTCTACCGTGAGTCCCTTCGCTATAGATATGTATTTGCCGGGTTTCCCGGCTATTGCCAGCGATCTGAACACGTCTATTTCGCAGGTTCAGTTATCATTGACCGTGTATTTTATTGGCATTTCGGTTGGACAACTGCTCTACGGCCCCCTGCTGGATCGGTTTGGGCGGAAGAAGCCGTTGTATGTAGGGCTGATAATTTACGGCCTGGCATCGGTGGGCTGTGCCATGACCAGTTCGATCGAGACCCTGATCCTGATGCGGCTTCTACAGGCACTGGGAGGGTGTGTGGGGCTGGTTGCTGCGCAGGCGCTGGTTCGTGATCTGTTCCCGATAAAAGACATTGCCAGGGTGTTTTCGCTGCTAACGCTGGTGGTGGCTATTTCTCCCATGATTGCACCCACTATTGGGGGGTATGCAACGGTAGCCTTAGGCTGGCATTCGATTTTTATTATCCTGGCCATTATCACGGCCCTGATGCTGGTGGCTATTTACTACCTCCTGCCCAATGGCCGACTGCCGGACCCATCGATCTCGTTACGGCCTCAGGCAGTACTGGGTAGTTTTTTTACCGTGTTGAGAGAGCCCCAATTCCTGACATATGCGCTGGCCGGGGGTATCGCTACGGCTGCTCCCTTTGCCTACATTGCGGGTTCGCCGGATGTGTTCATGAACATATACCGGGTAAGTGAACAGGAGTACGGCTGGATTTTTGCCATTCTGGCTATTGCTATTCTGGCACCCAACCAGTTGAATCACCTGCTCCTGAAGCGCTTCTCTAGCGAACAGATAGTGTATACAACCTTGATTTACCAGTCGGTTGTGGGCGCGTTTCTGGTAATGGGGACCTGGGCGGGCTGGTATGGTCAGTATGGTCTTATTGCCATGCTATTTCTGTTCCTGTGCGGGCAGGGGCTGACGGGCCCAAATTCATCAGCCCTTTCGCTGGCTCCTTTTGAAAAGCACGGTGGCAGCGCTGCGGCTCTGATGGGTAGTCTGCGAATGGGGTTCGGCGCGCTGGTATCGGGAGCGGTTAGTGTACTGCACAACAACACCGCCGTTCCGATGGTGGGTATCATGCTGATCTGCGCCCTCAGCGGGCTGGTTATCCTGCTGTTCGGCCAACGGGCGATCCACCCGGCCGGACAACTAGAAGAAGTCAGGGAGTAAAGCAGTCGGTTACGTTAATATAGGCGGTAAGGCCTTTTAAGCGAACAGGGTGTATGGAAAAGCCAGGATTGACGTCCTGGCTTTTCCATACACCCTGTTCGCTTAGTACCTTGTCAAATAACAGAAATACTCGTCTGGACGTCTACTTCGCTGTGGTCTTGAGCAAGCTTTTCCGCACTTTATCGGCTGCAGCCAGATCGGTCAGGGTAATGTTCATGCGCTGCCGCATCGTCGGCGATGTAGTCAGTATTTCAGTTGCCATCTGGATGAGCAAAGCCGCCGTAGCGGGACCATTTGCTTTCCGGCGATGGCTATGGGTAGTAACGGCTGGCAGCGTACCAGAAGGCAGTGTATTGGCGATGTACGTTGATTCCATGTAGGTTTTTGTCGGCTGTTTACGTTCATAATAAGAACAAAAAAATCAGCTATTTCATCTCTCAACACGCTCTTTTTTAGGGCTTAACTGCGCCTTTTGATGTTTTTCTGTCACACGGTTATCGATGCCGGGCAATGGGATTATGAACCACTAAAGAGAATTATATAGAGTTGTCTAGTTTGTACTTGTACTATATATAGCAAATGTGTAATATAGTGGGTGAGTTTTGAAGCAACTCAATTGAACAACAACTACTAATGGACACAACAACAGCAATCAGCCCCCAGGCCCTGGTCCGGTTTATGCTTTATACCGATGCGGATCGTCAGTCGGCGCAACGGATAGGAGCCGCCATCTGGATGGATTTCGATACCCTGTTCGGACCAGCTTACGCCTGTGGTACAGAACATGAATTGATTTTTCCTGAGATCGATAATGCCATGCACCGATATGTGGTGGCTATGCCGCCTTATGGCCGGAAAATTCCTCATCCCAATGGCAGCGACCGGCAGGTACTGCTGGTAACGCTATATCTGGCCCGACTTGAGCGGTATTCCCTGTTTCCGGATATAACCAGCGACAACCTTACCGTCTCGATGTTCCCGCAGTAGGGTAGGCATGGCCTACCATTTGACGGAAATGTGTACGAACAGGTCCGCCCGTTTAATTGATCAATGTCTAATTACAGGCATTAGACAAGCGAACAGGCGGACCTGTTCGTATTCCCTTACTGCGTTAATCCCGTAGCCAGATCTTGTGGGTAAGGATTTCCCGGATTGCCAAACAAAAGGCTTTTTCCGGACGATATTCAGTTCATTGAGACGTACAGCGTTTACCGCAAAATCCACACGAAGCATGATATTTTCGTTGTGAATGAGAAAATATCAAAGATTGAACAGAAATTGCCACATAATCAATTTAAAAGGATACATAAACCATATGTTATTAATATCGCTTGTTTTGCCCGGCTTGAGTCGCAGGCTAGTTACCTTGATAAAGCCAGGTTGGGTATTGGCGTTACTTTTAAAGACCATGTTCAGTTCATTATCAAGTAATTAGCTATTGATTTATAAGGAGATCGAAGCGTCTAAGCTGGACTGACAGCAGGTCGGCTTAGGGTGGAGATCAAGCTACTGTATCCCACCGACACTCTTCATGAAACAATTACTGCTTTTAGCTGCTTTGCTGCTCTCGGCGGGCTACACACAGGTTGGACAACGACAAGGGGCAAAGACCCCGTACGATACCGCGCAGCTTAAGCGAACGTATGCACTGGCCCATCAGTATATATACAGCTATAAACCAGATAGTGGGTATATCTACCTTCAAAAGACGTTCGAGATAGCCCGGCAGCTTCAGCAGGCTTCGTATGAATTAAAATGTTATCTGGCCTTAGCTTATTATTACAAACGCAAAGCGCAGCTAAAAAAGAGTATAGAAGTCTATCAGAAAACCCTTCAACTAGCGAAGCAACAGGGAGATACATCTATCATGGCCAGTGCCTGGCAGGGGATAGCCATGATCTACACCGATCAGGGTAAATACAGGTTGGCTACCGATGCTGGTCTGCGCTGCCTGCGCCTGGCCGAACTGGCTCACGATACGATCAAGCAAAGCAGAGCGCTGATCATGATTATCCTGACGCACCAGCAACTGGGAAAAAGGAAACTGGCGCGGGAGTATACGCTTCACAACCTATCGTTGGTGAAACAAATGGCCCAAAGCGCAGATCCCTATAAACTCCAACAGCTGAGTCTGGCCTACAGCACGCTGGCCAATCAGGAAGGGATCGATGGACGCCATGCCGCTGCGTTGGCCAATTACAAAAAAGCGTTGCTCGTTGCCCGAAAAACAAACGATGCCAGTCAGGTGCTTGACCAACTGGATGCAATCAGTACGTATCTGTTCGAGTGTAAGCAGTATGACTCTGGTATGGTGTATCTGAAGGAGTTGATCGAACTTTCACAGCGGGAGCATATGGAGGCTTCTTATACGGTGTCCCACTTGACCATGCTCGCTTTAGTGCAGAAGCATAGCCAGAAAGTTGACCCCGTTACCATCGCCCGACTGGGAATTATGCTGTTCAACGATTCTACCCGTCAGGCCGTGAAGCCGGAATACCTGGCAAGTATTAAAATTTTAGTTGATCTGGAGCAGGAGGCAGGCCTTTACAAAGAAGCGTATCATCACTTAAAGTGGGTAAAAGCAATTGAAGATAGCCTGATAAGTCGTAATGGAATTGAAGTGGCAACGATGTTGGAAGCAAACTACCATTTGAGTAAAAAAGAACAAGTAATCCGACAACAGCAAGTCAATATTGCCAAAAGTCGCCAAGAAGCCCGGGATCAGGAATTGCGACAAACGATACTAAGTCTGTTTTTAGTCTTTACGACTAGCTTTCTGGTCATCATTTTGGTTAGCTATTGGCACACTAACAAAATACGAAAAAAGCTGGTGGCACACAAAGAAGAGATTCAGCGTCAGGCTACCCAACTTGCTGAACAGAACAGGCTCCAGACTAACCTGCTGAAGGTGCTTGGTCATGATCTGCGGGGTCCGGTCATCAGCCTAAAGAGTGAGTTGGCTGTGGTGGGAGAACAAGCCCTAACACATGGTGGACAGGCGCTCTCGTTCAGGCGAATGCAGTCAGTTGTCGATCAATTGTACTGTACATTGGATAATCTGCTGCACTGGTCGATGCTGAAACAAAAAAAGCGCAAAGGGTTTGTTCAGCCTATAGATTTGAGTGATATCGTCAATGATGTGATTGCGTTGTATGGAAGCAGTGCTTTCCTGAAAAAGGTCCGGATCGAGCTGAATATGGAGCCGGTCGTTGTACTGGCTGATGAAAGTTTTGCCTGCGTTGTTCTTCGGAATATTCTTCAGAACGCCATAAAGTATGCTCCAGCCGGAAGTGCTGTCGAGGTAAGTGTACGTTCGGGCCGGGGGCAACGGATGGTCGCGATTCGGGACCACGGCCAGGGTATGGCTTCCATCCCAGTCTTTGACGAGTCTGAAAAAATGACTAGCTGCCCGGGAACAGAGGGAGAGAAAGGGACAGGCTTAGGACTGGTTTTATGCTATGAATTGATGCAGTTGAATGATGGCTATTTATCCATCGAGAGTACACCAGACGCCGGTACAGTTATTTATTTAAGCTGGCCAGAGATAAATGAAATCGCTGCCGATCAGAATCTGTTGGTGGTGTAGCGTACGATTACAAGCCCGCAGCTTACAGGTTGAGTCGTAACTGGCCATCGGCGGGGGCGTCGGCCGCCTGTAAACCGGACATCGATACGCCCAACAACCGAACGCCTTTAGCCAGCGGCAGAAGGGAGTTGAGTAGTTCGAGTATGATCCGCTCAAGAAGAGCCCGGTCTGCAACCGGGCTCACAACTGTACGGCTACGGGTGATCTGCTGGAAATCGGCATATTTTACTTTTAACGTGACCGTGCGTCCGCTTACACCCGTGCGTTGGTAGTAAGACCAGACATCATCAATCAACGGTTGTAGACCGGCAGTTAACGCCAGATATTCTGTTAAATCCTGTTCAAAGGTGTTTTCCGACCCCACTGACTTTCTAACCCGGTTGGCGGTTACGGGTCGCTCATCGACCCCGCGGGCTATGGAATAATAATGCTGGCCAACCTTACCAAAATGTCTGCATAAGAAGGCTTCACTCTGCTGCCTCAAATCCAGACCCGTAAAAATTCCTAACTGATTCATACGGGCAGCCGTTACCTGGCCAATCCCATGAAATTGACCAACCGCCAGTGTCTCTACGAAAGCCAGGCCCTGGTGGGGTCTGATAACGAAAAGACCGTCGGGCTTTCGGTAGTCGGAAGCAAGCTTGGCCAGGAATTTATTGTAAGAGACCCCGGCTGAGGCTGTTAAGCCTGTCTCTTCTTTTATCCTTTCTTTGATGGTTTGGGCCAGCTGCGTTGCCGTTTGCCCTTCAGCTACGGAAGCCGTTACATCAAGATAGGCTTCATCTAACGACAGGGGTTCGATCAGATCGGTATAGGCTGCGAAAACGGCTCGTATTTGATTGGACACCGTTTTGTAAACATCGAAACGAGGCTTAACAAAGAGCAGATCAGGACATTTGCGAATAGCTACCGACGAGGCCATAGCTGACCGAACACCAAATTGACGGGCTTCGTAGCTGGCCGCTGCCACTACCCCCCGTTGCCGCGAGCCACCTACGGCAACGGGCTGGCCCCGCAAATCAGGATTGTCGCGTTGTTCGACGGAGGCATAGAAGGCATCCATATCGACATGAATGATTTTTCGTTGCGGCAGTAGATCCATACAAAAAGGAAGGAGTAATGTAGATGCAATATACTATAGTAAAAATATAGGATAGTGTTCCCGGCTTTTTAATAGATAGAGGAGATTTGCCTGCCTGTGAGGCACTCTGTTCAAGTCATGATTAATGGTAGCTGTTTTGCCCGCAAAGCCAGGACTTATTGAGAAGGTTGTATGACATTTAGTTGGTACATTTTTTGATAGTATCTATACACTTGCTAGACTCATGTTACATAATAACAACTGAGGCCATTATCTGGTTTTACTCTAGGCCGACTCCGATTCGTTCTATGGAATATGTATTTTGATTACATAGGCTAGGCGGATAAGCCACACGAACTGGTTTTGAAGCCGCTGCATCAGTACTTTCTAAAATGATCAATGTACGATTGTCGGCAGGTAGTAGCAGCCCGTTAGCAACGTGCAATAGAGATAGAGTCACCAGACACATCCATATGGAAAACCATATACTTTTGATTGACGACGATGAAGATGAACGCGTTCTGCTGGAGATGGCGTTCAAAGACTGTGTCAAGCTGACGCGCGTACACCAGGTCATGCAGTTCGATCAGGCTATCGCTTTCGCTGAAACGTTCTCATCAGTACCAGATCTGATCTTTTTAGACCTTCGTCTGCCCGAAATAAGTGGGTTAGACATTCTGACCTGGATCCGAAATCACAACCGTCTGAAAGATGTGCCGGTTGTAGTCTGGTCCCATGCTGCCAGTGATACAGATATCGAGCAGACTCAACTTCAGGGCGGTAATTATTACTTATCTAAAATTGCCGATCAACCTTCGTTGCGAAAATCGGTCAATTATATATGCGATAGTTGGTTACGGTAGTGCTTAGACGTCATAAAAAAAGCCTTCAGATTGATCTGAAGGCTTTTTTTATGACGTCCAGACTTAGAGATAGTCAACAAGGCGACGGCCAAAGATTCCACTTTGTAACTCCCGGCGCAACACAGCCATTCGACGGCGTGGATGGGTTGACACATACATGATCCGCATTTTCAGCATGAAGCTAATCACCATATACAGCCCAAACAGTCCTCCCAGAATAAAGAGTGATTGGGTGTTTGAAATGTTACTATGTAGCAGGAAAAACAAAACGGTATTGGACAAGGATATACCACAAAGAACCGCCGTGGCCTTTATATGCGAAAGGCCATTGTCGAGCAGTATGTGATGCATGTGGTTACGGTCGGCTGAGAAGGGTGACTTACCCGCCAGAATCCGTACGAGAAACACCCGAAGCGTGTCGAAAATGGGAATAATCAGGATAACGATGGCAATGATAGGGGCGTTGAAAAAGGCAGTAGGCTCGTAGCGGAAGGAGGCATTGAGATTGACAAATCGAACGGCGAAAAAGGCCAGCATAAAACCAATGATGAGCGACCCGGTATTGCCCATAAAAATCTTGCTGGTCTTGGAAAAGTTGAACCGCAGAAAACCAATAAGGGCCCCTGCCAGCGTAAAGGCCAGGCAAGCCATCGTAAAGTGATTGGTAAGTAGAAACCAGCCGCCGAAAGTAGCGCTTGCAATGGTAGCAATGCCGCCCGCTAACCCGTCGATACCATCGATGAGGTTAATTGCGTTGGTAAGCGCGATAAAGATGAAGCAGGTTAATAGAATACTGATGATTTCGGTGATGTGGTGAAACCCCAGAATACCGTATAAATAATCGACGCGCAGTTCACCGAAAAAAATCAGGATCATGGCGGCCAATACCTGAAACAGGATCTTCTTATTCGGGTCGATACCGACCAGATCATCTTTGATGCCGATAAAGAACAGGATCGTCATCCCGGCAACCGAGAGGTTCGTGCGGTAAATGTCGGTTTGATCAATACTGGGCCATAAGAAATAGGCAATCAGGATACCAGCGTAAATCGCGATTCCACCGAAGGTTGGTGTTGGCGTAGTATGAGACCGGCGTTCGCCCGGTTTCTCCATTAATGATTTTAACTCCGAAATTTTAATTATGACGGGAATGGCTACAACGGCTACGAAACAAGCTACCAGAAACGATAAAATGCATTGATATAGACCGAGTGTAAACAGATCGTCCTGAAATTTATGTTGAAGGTAAGCTATAAACAGGTCAACATTCATAAGGCTGGTCGTTTAGTAGTGGTATGCTGGGCAAATACGGTTGATGAAGAAAGCCAGCAACGACACGATTTCCATCACTTGAGGGCTATTTTAATAGACACTCTGGTGGGACGGGTGTAAAAATCACTGGTTTGTCCTGCTTTTCAATCAAAAATTGATCTAACGGCGAAAGGTATAGGACTAGGAATGAGCATTTTTTACGGGAGGCTTACTGATATATTGCCTGATTTTACGCAATGGCTTTAGCCAAAGGGTGAAGAAGTAAGGTTGGAGTCCGTTTAGTTCCCAGGCCAGTTTGTCCTCCCGGTTAGCCCGGAGCCGGTTCTTGAGACTACTGTTACTGATTCCGCCTGCCCGCATCACAATTGTTACCTCGTTCATGTACGATAGTTTAGCCTTATGTTTATGAATAAAGCGTAGAAGCAGTTCGTAATCAGCCGCACTTTTCATATCAAGTCTGAACAGACCACACGTTTCGTATAGGGTACGTTTGGCAAAGAACGACAAATGCCCGGGCATCCAGCCCCACTTAAAGGCGTTGTCGGAATACCAGCCCGAACGCCAGTAGCGCTTGAGCTTCTGGGTATCGTCGCGGTCAACGTAGAGCATATCGCCGTAAACAGCATCACTACCAGTTTGCTCGATTAAAGAAACCATGTTGGTAATGACCCGGTCATGGCGATAGAAATCATCAGCGTTTAGAAGCCCAATGACCTCGCCGGTAGCCATACTTATACCTTTGTTCATTGCATCGTACAGTCCTTTGTCAGGTTCAGATACAAATCGGGCAATTTTAGTGCCATACGCTTGTACAATCGCTACGGTGCCGTCGGTCGATTTGCCATCGATGATAATGTACTCAATGTCCGGGTAAGTCTGACTGAGTACCGATTCGATGCAGTCGCGAATATGTTCGGCCCCGTTGTAGACGACTGTTATAATGGATACTTTCACGTAAAGAAACTGGGTGATATGGAGTGTATAGGACCAACTGCGCTTTTGTGAGCAACCGCCGGGGCCTATGAACTGATTTTACGCTGCCGGACCTGAACGGCCGGATTCCCTTGATAAATCCCGTACGCACTCAGTGGCTTGGTAGCTATTGAGCCTACTGCCAGCACCGCATGCGAATGACAGTGTACACCTGGGCACACGATGGCCTTCGCACCGATCCATACGCCATTGTCGAGCGTAATAGGTTTAGGGATAAGATCGAAGGTAGGGCTACTGTAGTCGTGGTTACCCGTGAGCAGCATAGCCCCCTGCGATACGCACACATTATCGCCCATAACGATTTCGCTGAAGTTATCGATCCATACCTGCTCGCCAATCCACACGTGGTTCCCCACCCGAAGCAGCCACGGATACTTGATATTGACGGCTGGTTTTATCATACAGTTCGATCCGATCTTTGCACCGAACAGCCGTAGCACCGCAATTTTCAGGGAAACGGGAATGGGTAGATACGTGTTCAGAAACAACGAGTTGGCCAGAAACCACAGGAGTATTTTCCAACGGGGCCCGGGGTTGTACCAGCTGTTGTTGAAGCGGGAAAAATCCGTTTGGCCGTTTAGCTGCATTGGCTGTTCCATAAGTGCCGGTTCAGGACTGACCGATCTGCCGGGGTGGCGCGGGTTTGAGGTCTTTTCCATATTCCGTTCTGAAATAGTTGATGATAGCCTGTTTGTCGCGGCCAGCATGAAAGTATACTTCGAATACTTTGGCATCTACCAGAAAGCGGTACCAGCCCGCCTGTAAAAAATGCCAGATGAGGCCACGTCGACCATCTAAGAAACCCATTCGGAAAAAGTATCGATACAAAAAGTACAAAAAAGGCCGGGTAAACAGGGGTAAGGAGGCATATTGTATTTTAAGGTAACGCGTTCGTTGTTCCTGCGAGCCAAACAGTTTGGGTTCCACCCGCTGTGTTTCATCAAAATTATACTTTATGTTCAGTAAATCAATGACTTCCCGAATGGCGTAGTTATTATGCTTTTGTGTCCACCAGGTTAAATTGTTCAGGTTATGGTCGACCAGATCGTTCTGGAACTGTATCGTTTTGGCGGCTGTACTGCTGGTAGATGGGGTGAGCTTAATGTGCTCATCCATCCAGGTTTCTTCACAGATCCCCTGTCCCCGTCGCCAGAGCCGCATAAGCCATATGGGGTAGTAATCGCCATGTTTGATCCAGCGGTCGAAAAACAGGACACGACGTTTAACATATATGCCTGTTACGTCGGCCGGGAGTGTGGCTATCCGTTTGCTGATTTCAGCTGCCAGTTCAGGCAGGACATACTCATCGGCATCCATGCGCATCAACCATGTTGACTGGAATGGCGTATGGGTAATACCAAAGTTAAACTGAGTCGCATAGTTAACCCATGGGTTCTGAACGACAACAGCTCCCATCGAGCGGGCAATGTCGACGGTTCGATCGGTCGAAAAGGAGTCAACAATGAAAATGTCGCGGGTAAACAACTGAAGGCTCTGCAAACACCGGGCAATGTGTTTCTCTTCGTTGTGGGTTAGAATGATGACGGATACGTCAGTCATGGGGTAAAACTCAAGTAGCTATTAACAACACCTGTTTCAATGCGATGTGCCGAAAAAGGCATTATTTTTACAAAACTATTTTCATAGCCGATATTCTACGCAATATTATAACTTTTTTTAGACGGTAAAAAACTAATGGTAAGACTTTACGGATCACTTGTATTGTTTTTATGCTATTTTACGGTAGTAGGGCAGGTAGTATTTAATCAACTGCCGCGTGACCTGCAACTCTATCCACGGAATGAAACGAATCAGGCAAATGTACCTGTCAGTGGAACCGTTACGGCGGCTGGGTGGACTAAAGTAGGGGTGCAGTTACTGAGGGAAGGGGTGGTGAGTCAGGCCTTTAGCCAGACGATCGCCCCAGCCGTTGCCAAAACGGTATTTCAGTTTCAGGGTCTTATCAAGGCTGAGCCTGCTGAATACACGGTGCGGGTCTTTTTGTACAAAAACAATGATTCGACACTGGTAGCTGTCCGAAACCGGATTGTTTGTGGCGATGTCTATATTATTCATGGACAATCGAATGCCAAGGCGCTGTCAGGCTTAGATCAGTTCTACTCGTTTAACTTCGATGACAAGTACCTTCGCAATTGTACATTCCCGTTCAACTCCCCCGACATTCCCGCCGACATGCGGTGGTATCCGGCTAAAGATCCGTATGCCAGCGTTGGCGGGTTTGGTCTTACGCTCCAACGACTCATCCTGCAGACCTATGGTATTCCAACGGTGATGCTCAATGGAGCCGTTGGCGGAACTGGCATTATTGAGTTGTCGACGCGGGACGCTGCCAACCCGGCTAACCTGGGCACCTATTATGGTCAGTTACTTTTCCGGGCTCGCTGGGCGGGGGTTGATAAACACGTGAAAGCAATTATCTGGAAACAGGGCGAGGACGAAGCGGGTAATGGTCCGGAGGGCTATGCTGAAAAGTTCAGTACGCTTTATTCACAACTCCGCCAGGACTACGGTAACGCCCGTATCTACGTTGGCCAGGTAAATATTCTGGCCGACCAGCAGGATGGAGCTGCTGCGCTCCGGGACTTCCAGCGACGTACCAAATACCTGTATAACAACGTAGAATCGATTGCCACCGTTGGTACACCGGGTTACGATGGTATTCACTACAGCCCCGAGGCCAACCAGCAATTAGCGCGTGAACAGTTCAGACAAATTGCGCGTGATGTATACGGTTCGAAGGATACTGTGCAAATCAATTCACCGGACATAAAAAAGGTTTTCTACAGTCCCCGTAAAGACTCGATTACGCTGGTGTTTGATAACGAAATGCAAATGGTATTCAGAGATACGGCTTTTTATAATTTCGCGACGGAGCAAAAAGTGGGTAGCCGTTTCCTGCGCCACTACTTTTACCTCGACAAGCAGGCGGGTCTGGTTTCCGGTGTTTCAACCAGCGGTAACCGGGTGACGCTGTCGCTTCAACAACCAGCTTCGGCCAGGGCGATCCGATACCTGCCCGCTTATTTCTCCGATCAACTGTCGACATTCTATGACGGGCCAACCCTGAAAAACGCACGGGGAGTACGGGCATTTACGTTCGACAACGTTCCTATTGCCGATGCCATTGCGCCCATAATGACGCTGGCCGCCCGCCCCCTTACAGAAACGAAAATACAGCTGAACTGGACGCCGTCGGCTACGGCACAGGTACAGTATATCGAGCGGGCCGACGATACGCCTACTACTTTCAGGCGAATTGGTACCCTGTCGGGCGGTAGGGCTACGTATACCGACACTTTATTGACCAATCCATTGGGTACCTACTTTTACCGCTTGAGGGCTTATAGTGATGTGTCGGAGTCTGCTTACAGCAATGTTGTCAGTGCTCGTCCTCTGGTGCTGGCCGTCGAACCAACCGAGCCGGTGGTACGCCTGTACCCCAATCCGCTCTCGGCCGATCGGGTCCTGTATATCCAGTCAGATCGGGTTATGTTCTCGATTATTACGGTGCGTGATCTACTGGGACGGACCATAAAACGCTGGACGGGCTCACCCCGTACGACCATGACCCTTACCCTGGACGACGTAGCTGCGGGCCTGTACATAGCCGATCTGGAAACGGCGACTGGACAGCTTCTACGCCGGAAGGTTGTCGTTCGATAGGTTGCCGCGTGGGCTTTGCGCCGGATTCTGTAGTTTTGTAGTTGCAACCAACGCTCTCCTACCACTTATGCGCCTTGTGATTCTGACGCAGGATGATCCATTCTACCTCGCCCGCAATATTAATTATCTGCTCAAAAAACTGCCACCCTACGCTGAAGTTGTCGCAACGGTGGTATTCGACGTGTCGCCATTTGGCAAACGGGAAAGTTTTGGGGAGAAAATGAAGAAGACTTACAATATTTTCGGTCTGCCATTCTTTGTTCGTTACGGCTTCAAGTTCGTAGGCTCGAAGTTAGACAGCCGGAATAACGTTCGTAAAACACTGGCCGATCGTAATATTCCCCTGATTCATATCGAGGGGGGGATCAATAAGGATGAGAACCTGGAGAAAATAAGGGCCTATGAACCCGATCTGCTGGTGTCGATTGCGGGCAATCAAATATTCAAACGCAAACTGCTGGATGTGGCTACCCATGGGTGTATCAATCTGCACACCGCCCTGCTGCCCAAATACCGGGGGTTGATGCCATCGTTCTGGGTACTCAAAAACGGCGAGACGCATACCGGCGTTTCCGTATTCTTTGTGGATGAAGGCATCGATAGCGGTCCCATTCTGGTGCAGCATAAACTTGCCATTGGAAGCATGACACAGGCTCAGCTGATCGATGTTACCAAGAAGATGGGTATGGATGCGATCCTGGAGGCTATTGAAAAAATACATGCCGGTAACCCCACCCTGATCGAGAACGATGCCTCGCAGATGACGTATTTTACATTTCCCACCCGCGCCGATGTGCAGGCTTTCCTGGCCGCTGGCAAGCGATTCTATTAGTCGGTTGGTGTGCTGGTCAGGGGGCGCGTTGTCGCTCATACCGGCCGGTTGCTTAACTCACTACCTGGCTAACTCACGGACTTTCAATGAATATTTTGACGTTTGATATTGAAGAGTGGTTTCATATTCTGGATAATGCATCGACGAGAACGGAGGCCGACTGGGGACAGTACGAAACCCGGATTCATCAGAATATGGATCTTATCTTCCAGCTTTTAGATGAAACAAACAGCCGGGCTACCTTTTTCTGCCTGGGCTGGGTAGCTGACAAGCACCCGGATATAATCCGACGAATTGACGCGGCTGGTTACGAGGTCGCAACCCATTCGTATGCCCACCAACTTGCCTACGAGCAAACCCCCACCGAATTCCAGGCCGATCTGGAGCGTTCTATCAAGCACCTGCAGGATTTAACCGGGAAAAAGATCAGGGCCTATCGCGCTCCCGGTTTTTCCATTAAAGAGTATAATCGGTGGGTATTTCCGATCCTGGTAGAGCAGGGTATCGAGGTTGACTGCTCGGTATTCTCGGCTCGTCGGGCACACGGAGGAGATGCATCACTGGGTATGTTCGAGCCCGGTTATCTGGATGTAGGTGGTACGTTACTCAAAGAATTTCCCATCAACACGGCGGCTGTACTGGGTCAGGATCTGATCTTTTCGGGTGGTGGCTATTTTCGGGTCTTGCCTTATACGGCCATACAGGGACTGATGCGCCGGTCCGATTACGTAATGACGTATTTCCATCCCCGTGATTTCGACGCCCAGCAGCCTATGATTCCGGGTTTGAGCCGGGCGCGGCAGTTCAAATCGTATTATGGGCTCAGAGGATGCTGGCCCAAGCTCAAACGATTGCTCACCGAGTTTCCATTTGTCGACCTGGCCGAAGCTGACCGGCAGGTGGACTGGACCAGGGTGATGAAAAAGAAAGTCCTGTAAATAAACAGAGCATTCCGGGTGGCGAAGGCGGACCCGTCACACCTTCATTACCCCGAATGCATGGCGTCCTAAATGCCAACCGGCACCTGCTGGTCGAGTAACTGCCGATATACGGCTTCCCATTTATAGATGCTTTTCTCGATATCGAACTCTTCTACGAGCGTAGCGGCATTGGATCGATAGGTTTCGTACGTTTTTTCATCCAGGTCCGCCATTTGGTTCAGCGTCTCCGCGAGTGGGCCTACCTCGTTCGAGGACCAGAACCCGGCCTGCCGATCACTCAGGATTTGCCAGGGTGTACCGAAAGACGCAATAGCAGGGGTCCCCTGCGAAAGTGCTTCAATCACTACAATGCCGAAATTTTCGGTATGAGAGGGCATAATCAGGCAGTAGGCGTCTGCCATGAGCTGGTATTTATCGCTACCTCGTTTATGCCCCAGAAAGTCGATCTGGTCGATCACGCCGAGCCGGGTTGCCAGGGCTATCAACTGATCACCGTATTCGTTGTGATGATCGCCGATGATTTTCAGCCGTTTTTTGGTCCGGACCAGGGGCAGAGCCTCAATAAGGCGTTCAACGGCTTTTTTAGGGTGAATGCGGCCAACAAATAACCAGTAATTACCGGCAATATGATCCAGCTTAGGGGGGAGTTCCATAAAGCAGGGTAGCTGAACGACCCGTACATCAGGACCAAAATGATCGCGCAAATAGCCGGTTTCGGCATCGCAGGTTGAATTGAATACAACCCATTTACGCATCAAACGAATCAGCCGGAGTACAACCTGCTTACGTCCTTTGCTATAAATCATGGCATCGGGGTCAAGCTCACCATGAGGTGTCCAGACAATTTTTTTCCCTAACAGGATGGCTAGCGGAGCCAGCAACCATGAAATGGGAAAGTACATAACAGACAAATGAACGATGTCGCAGCGCCATAATGGCTTTAAGGAAGCCAGCAGCAGCTTCACAGGCGCGTAGTGGATGGCCGTCTTGACGTAGATGACCCGTCCGTAATCGGTATCGAGCCATGTATCTGTAGGCAGCGTATTGCCAATTCCATCATCGGTCGTAGCGACACAAATCTCATGCCCACGCTTGAAAAGGGCTTTGGCTTGCCAGTACATGGTGTTGTCGGGGCCACCAATTTGCGCCGGGTAGAATGAACCGATCGGAAAGAAGATTTTCATAGGTCAAGCCACTGAATTTATGCACTAAAATGGGCCGCTTTCGACGACCTTAACACCACCCGCCGAAACCCATCTAACATCTCCCGGGCAACGGCATCGGGCGCATAGGAAATGACAGACGCTTCGGCTAACCGGCTCATCCGGTCAATATCAACGCTGCCGTTCATAAAACCAGTCAATTGTTCTACCAGTTGATTCGGTTCATCAGGATCGAAAACGAAACCGTTCCGGCGGTCGTGAACCAGGTCGGGGACGCAGCCGCAGCGGTTCGAAACAATAACGGGTAAGCCACAGGCCATGGCTTCGTTAACTACTAGTCCCCACGGCTCCGACCGGCTTGGCAACGCCAGCACGTTGCTTAACGCCAGTACCTGCGGTACCTGAAACCAGGGTCGGCCCGGCAGAATATGGACTGCATCGGCAAGCCCGAGGGATTGGATTTGCGCCGTCAGCCGATCCTGTTCAGCGCCATCGCCCAGCATGATCAACCCCCAGCTGGCAGCAGCCAGGGAGCGCTTCCGGGCTTCGGCAAAGGCGGTTACCAGCATAGGCAGATTCTTGACGCCAATTAGCCGACCGACGAACACAATATTGTTCGGGCGAAGTCCCAATGCCTGCTGTTGGCTGGACCGGGTGGGCAACGCCTTCTCAAAAACCGCTCGAAGTGACTCATTATCCACGGCGTTCTTCCGCATCAGGACTTTTTCGGGCGGGACCCCCAGCTTGATCAGGTAATCGGCCGACTGGTTTCCGAAGCAAAAAAAACCATCGCAGCGGCTAAGCAACCACCGCTTGAGTTGATCTTTCCAGCCGCCCCGCTGCTGGTCGGCCATGGTGCTTTCAGACTGCATAACAACCCGAACCCCGTTGGCGTTGGCCCAGAGCAGCAATAGCTGCTGGGCAGGGTCGTAGTATCCCGTCAGGTTGATAACGTCGGGTTTAAACGCGCGCACTGCCCGAAGCAGCGCACGGGTACGGTCGGCCAGACTAACGTCTTCCAGGAACCGGTCGAACAACAGCTCGTAATTATACGTGTAGGTGGGGGCCGTCCCGTCGGCTACCGCCGTTTCGAGACCCGCCCGTGACCGCTCGTTACGGGCTATTTGCAGAACTTTAAGGGTGATGCCCGGATGCTGATCGACGGCCTGTTGTAGCGCCTGAAACACACTGGCTTTATAATGAGCCCAGAGAATGTTATGAATAATCAGAATGCGCATAGGTCGGGACTACCTGCTCGGAGCCGGCGTCAGGCGGGGTTAGGAGTAACGACGAGCAGTTCGCTGGAAGCGTCTGCCGGACGGTTGACAAGATAAGCGGGAAACAGATGATCGACACCCATAAACCGAATCATCAGCCCTAGTGGAAACCAGAACGATATATCATACGGGCGTCCGTTGGTGAATAACTGAACCAGGACCAGCATATAGAAATAAGCCAGAAAAACACTCATTGGATTCGGATTACGACGCATGGCGCTTAGCACGTGATACATGATCACGGCGTTCAAGCCACCAAACAGACCGATACCCAGAATACCCTGGTTGGTAAGTGATTCCAGAATAGGCACGTCCAGATACAGGTATTTATAGCCATAGCCCAGAATAAGCATGTGCGCGTGGCCCTCGATGACATTGTTAAAAAACAAAGCGCTTACCGACCGGTTGGCCGACGAATCGTCCAGGGTAGCCTGATAGGTGGTCCCGGCAGCGTTGAGACCCAGGATTGCGTAGACATTCTCCATGTTTCGCTCGACAAAGTTGACGAAATAGCCGTAGAGAATAGAGTAAGCGTCGTTAAACCGGCGCATCAGGAAGAGAAGTCCAATGAACCCAACCGCCATAATGATAAGCGGGATAGGGGTCATCAGACGACGAACCGTCTGCCGGACCTGAGTGGGTCGAACGTTGTAATAGACGAAAAAAATGACCGCCACGATCAGGGCTACGATAGCCGATCGGGTTTGGGTAAGAACGAGTATTGCTATGTTGATCACACCGGCAAAGAAAGCCAGCAGTCGGAATATGACGCTGGTTTCGGAACTCAGGAGCCAGATAGCGCAGGCTACGACACCCATGAACGCATTCCGCGAAAAGGCGTGGGGGTTACCGGAGGCTTCATCGCTGCCACCAATGGTGATCGATGCACGCATACCAACGGCCCAGCTGGGGTTGGTCAGGAGCGAATAGATGAGCCCCAGGTTCGATACGAGCGTAAAAATGACAATGACCGGCACAAACACGCGGAGAATGTCATTCGGGATGTTGATGAGCAGAAACAGGAATACAAAAATATAGATGTAATAGACCGTGTCCTTGCCAAACTCATTGAAGCCACCCTCACCCACATAGACGCACATGTACAAAACGCAGAATAACAGGAACCCGACACCAAGCCAGAGCATCGTCATGTGGGGTCGATACAATCGGCGTAGTATGGTAAACGGAACCATTAAGATCAAGCCGAAAGCAAAGACAGCCGCGGTAAAGACGGTGCTGCCCGGTGCCAGTCGGAGCGTTTCTCTAAAAAAGAAAATGAGTGGATAACCGTCCACCAGAATACATATCCCGATAACAATCCGGATGTAATCGAGGTCTTGCAGCAGACGAAGTATGTTTTTCATCAATCAATGTTATTTACAAATACAGGCTGTCATCATGTCGACATGCGCTGAGAGGGTCTATCATGAAAACGGCAATCGGCCGTTCTTCAGTGCGTAGTCTGACTGGCTACCGTTGCTAAGGTCCGCCAGGTGACTACCTCAGCACAAAGTTCGGTAAATATCCAGGGTTTGCTGGGCGGTTTTATCACATGAAAAATTTTTCAATCGTTCTGTTCCCTTTCGGATCAGGTCTTCCCGGAGCGCTTCATCGGTTATGACGCGTTCTACCGCATCGGCAATGGCTGTGTCGTCTTCAGGATCGAAATATACGGCTGCATCGGCCCCCACTTCGGGCAGCGAACTCCGATTGCTCAGAATTACGGGACAATTTCCGCTGAAAGCTTCCAGTACCGGAATACCAAATCCCTCGTTTAGTGACGGAAACACAAAGGCCCGGGCATGACGGTAGAGCGACATCAGGCCAGCGTCGGTAACCGGCCGGTAGTGAACGCGCTTATCTAAACGGGCATTATGGAACATGGCCTGCTCGTCGCTGTTGAAGGTACCACCCCCGGCACAGATCACGTGCAGGTCGGGATGTCGATGTAGAACAGGCTGGATGGCCCGGAAAAATCCGTTGAAGTTTTTGTAAAATCCCCGTTTGCCCACATACAGCACATAGGGGAAAGGTTCTGATGCCTGTAGCGACGTGCCGTTCACTTGTTCGGTGCCGAATGCCGTACCCAGATGTACAACGCTCACTTTGGCGGGATCAACCGGGAAATAATGCAGAATCTCCTGCTTCGAAAACTCCGATACTGAAATGATCACATCGGCCCGCTCGATGAGCTTTTTCTTGATTTCGTACAGTCCTTCCCCCAACTCGGGGTAGATATCGCCAAACCGTTCACTGGCTGCGTCATGAAACGTAAGTACGAACGGTTTGGAACCCAGGGCGTTCAAAAAGTAACGATGGTAGTAAGTAGGGTGAAAAACATCGAATGCGCCCGCACGAATCCGGCGCAGACTATGAATCCGGTTCAGCACCGACGCGACGCGGTTTACATTCCGGACCTGCGACAGACTGCGGTATCGTATATGACGACTGAACGAAGCCTGATCGAGATACTCATTGTTGGAAAGCCGGAGGGATAACTCGAACTCAATATCCTGCCGGTTGGCGAAGGAGCGCATCAGGTCAAAAAAATACCGGGAAACACCCCCATAGGTCATGCCGGTAAATGATTGATGATCGTAGAGAACTTTCATAGAGGGAAATCTACAAACAGTTCTGCGTTTGTATTTTTCTGGGAAAATGTGCCCGCAAAATTACGGTTTTATTTGATGAAACCACGTTGGTTATCCGGCATTTGTCCCTGTTGCTCTATCGGATTACGGGAAGCGGCACCTGATCGATAAAGCGTGTAACGACCCGCATCGATTGGACGGTTACCCGGCGCCAGCCCCTCAATACGGCTGGTTCCCGTTGCTGACCGTAGGCCGGATACTGACTGGATAAAACAGGATTGGCCCGGGCCGAAACCGCCTGTTGGTAGCTGGCCAACAGGGCCTGTACATCAGGACGATTGGCCAGTTTCAGTCGATTCTGGTTCGGAAAAAAACCTTCATCGGCATTGAATAGCCCTTTGGCATTGAAAAATAATAAGGGCTGGTCAGCGGCTGTGGGTCCGGTGATTTGCCAGCCTGAATGGTCAGCTTTCAGGCTTCGTTCGGGCAGGTTCCAGAGGGCTGCGTGCCAGCCGGGATTTTTAACGACCTGAACAAGCGTAAAAAATACGGGCATGTACATCAGCCAGAGCTGGTCGGTACATAAACCGGCGCAAAAGTTAATGTAGGCCCGTTCCTGAGCCCGATCCTGCCACCACGCCAGTAACCGGTCTGTCTCGTCCGATCGCCGAAATGCCAGAAAGTCGGCACTGTAAAGGCCAACGTTCTGAAAAAACTTTTCGTCGGGCCAGGCCGTGTCGTTGGGTCGTTGGGTAATGTGGGGGGTCAGCAGCGCATTGTTTTCGCCGAGTTGATCCCAGATCGTGGTGAGCAAATGCAGAAACAAGATATTTGGATCGGCATAGATCAGACGGGTTTCATCTGGATAAAGGCTGAAAACTTCCCTGATGAACAGCGGTTTGCAGGCAGCCGCAAACTCCGTTGGGGTATACGTTGCCGAAAGAGCTGCCAGCGTTTCGGCGGGAAGCAGGCTACTAAGGGGGATGAGCGAATAGGGCGAACTGAAATCGGCCGGTAAGTGAGCCGGATCATCGGCTAAACCAATCAAAAACGACGCTGGTTTCCCGTCGATGTCGGTAGCGTAGGGTAGAACGCTATCACCCAGGGCAAAGGCCTGGGGTAGCTGGCGGATGGTACAGATGGTTACTAGCACAGGGGAGCAAAACTAATTCATTCGAGTAAATCGCCCAAAGCGGCCAGGTAAGGAGCGTACCAGTTGGCCGACACATCGGCATATCGTTTGTAGTTGCCTTTCTGCAAACTGTTTAGTACGGGCAGCAACCGTCGTAAACGGTAGTGCGGCAGGTGACTACGCATGGTAAAATGTTCCAGCCTGCGGTATAGCTGGGGTAAGCCGGGGGCGTTGTCTGGTAGACGACCTGCCAGGAGCTGGCTGATTACGGCAAGCTGAATCTGTTTATCACGAAGGGGAGCCAGCTTTTTGGCCCGGTGACGGGCCACGCGATCCCACAGACGAATAAGCTCTTTGGGCTCCTCCTGCCGAACGCCTACCTGCTGCTGAACATGAGTCCGATAGAGTTGAAGAGGTTGATCGATAAAATGAATGGCTTCACAGGCGGCTGCTACCAGCCCCAGCCAGCCATCATAGATATAGCCCGGAACCGTATCGGGGATGGGAAGCAGGGTGGACAGAAACGACCGGCGGACGACCGTTGCGCATCCCATTACCCGGTTCCCATCGAGCATAATATCCATTGATTCTCCGGCTCTCCACCGGGCCTGCGTTTGTTGATCGAACCGAATCCATTCCCAGAACCGGCTCTGACGGCCCTCCAATTCGTCATCGGTCACCCAGGCGTCGCAAAAGGTAAGCTGAGCGGCTGGATGATCGGTCATGTACTGGCACATGGTGCTGATTTTCTCAGGAAACCAGAAGTCATCCTGGTCGCAGATGAAAATCAGGTCGCTCGTGCAGTGTTGCAGTACCTGCTCGAAGTTTTTGTTGTAGCCGAGCCGCTGTTTGTTCTCCAGAATACGAACGGGAAAGGGAGCCGTGGCCGCAAATTGCCGCAGCAAATCAACAGTACCGTCCGTAGACAGGTCATCGCAGATAACTACTTCCTCAGGTCTTTGGTGCTGGTCGAGTAAACTCTGCCACTGGGTTTGCAAGTGGTCTTTGCCATTATACGTGCAAAGCGCAATGGAGCAGGATGGTCGGGCTGGTACAGCCATACAATCTATCAAATTTTGTAGCCGTAGCGAGCGAAAATCACCCGCCAATAGGCCGTTTCGTGAATGTCCCAGGCGTGGCATCCAAACGGCAGCTGGCCGTTATTATAGTGCTCAATGGCCCACTTCGGAAAAAATTCGACCGAAAAGTGTAGTGCTTTCCGGTAGGATGGAATCCGTAGCCGCGGCCAGTAACGGTTCACTTCAATACCCCAGAACACATCTTCATTATACTGATGATGATGTAGTCGTTCGTACTCATCTATTTTCTGGCCAAATTGCTGTAAACAGCGTAACATGGCCGGGATGCGCCGGAGGGATAACCCGCCATTGCCAACTTCGTTCAGGCTAACGATTTCGCGGGGGGTTACGCCATCGTCTTTTTTCAGATCCAGCCACGTAGCTATGCGTTGTTTGATCTGAAACGATAGCTTGTCTTGCCAACTCGTAAAATCCCGGTCCCGAAGCCAGGGGGCACCAATGTAATCATAACCCTGCCGACACCAGTCGTCAAGTTTATCGTCAAATACAAAGGCATCCAACTGATGAATAAGTATGTACTCGACATCGGTAAACGCTCCGTAAAACTGCTCAGAGAGCATAAGCCGGTTGTAACCCTGAATGTCAGAAAAATACGAATTGTCGAACGTTTTGCTTTGTAAAGTTGGCGAGAATTCGCGGTAATATGAAATATCCAGCGAATGAGGGGCGACTAAATAAACAGTATGTTTACCTAATATCCGCAGACATTGCGTTAAGGAAATAATTTCGTGTTCAGTAGGTTTCGGTTTGTAAACGGGAATGACAACCGCGACACGTACCGGGGAGGTATGCTTCATACGAGCTTCGGCTGTCCCAGTTGCTGCTGCACCGCCAGTTGCACGTCGGCGTAGGGCAGTTCGGCACAGGGATGGCCATGATAGTTCACAATGGTAACGCCTTCACCCCGCTTATACCGCCCTGAGTAGGTCAGATAATCAACGAAATCGAAGAGCTGGCCCTGTAAGATGATTCCGGTAGTGCCTCCCGCATTGGCCATATGGGCAGGTCCGCTTTCAATCCCGACAAATAAACGCGCCTGGTGGATGACTTCGGCCGTTTCCAGTAAGCTCAACTGACCGCACAGACTCCGGAAGCGCGGATGCTCCAGGGATACGATAGGGTTTACGCCGACTTCAATGATCGGGTGAGGGTAAGTCTCCAGGAGCCACCTAACCAGGTGGTTCCAGTTTTCGGCGGGCCAGTCGCGCATGACGTGACTGGATTGACAATGAATGACAATGGGCGATGCCTGAAGCTTCAGCGCCGATACCTGCCGACGAACACTTTCGGGAATGTAAAGGCGGGGGTTGTCGGTGAGAGCGGGGAGCCCGGCAGCCTGAGAGAAAGTATAGAGCAGATCACCCTTATCGAGGTAATTATCGAAGGTGAGCCCCATTTTGTCGGATGTTGGGTTAACGGGATCTTCCGGGCAGTAACGGCATTTCCGGTGAGAGATATGCATGTTATACACTTGATCGTAGATGCCGGACCGAAGTAACCACACGCGCTCACCGGGGCATTTTTCAACCAGATAGCCATCAAGATCCGGGTGGTATTTGACCAACTCGATATAAGGCTCCCGCACAATCCAGATAATATGGCCATTGGGATGGCGCCGACGTACTTCGCGGGCTACCGGTTCGCAGGCAATGATGTCGCCCATCTGCTCAGACAGGATGATAGCAACCAGCGGTCGTTCACCTAATGTTGATTTTAGTCGACGCAGGTGAATATATTTCAGTGCAAACGACCAGAACTTACCCACTATGTGGGTATATTTTTTAAATCGGTGCGTCCACAGTGATTTAAATCGCGAACTCGACATCATAGTAACTTAAGATTCTAACAGGGCAATAACTCGGTTGAACGGCAGCTTCATTGCCCGACGGACTCGTTGATAACGGTATATTACGGGAGGTTTAATATAAATGCATGGATATTGCCGGTATTGTTCATTGTAATTAGCCAGCAGCCGTTGCCGATATAAGTCAAACAACGGTTTCGTATCGGGACGTTCCAGGAAGGAATACCGTGTCTGATACTTAGAGATTTCATCAGGCCGGTAGGGGTTGTACCCGCTGTAGTGAAAAAACTGCAAGAAATCGGCTTGTGTTTTCAGGTCAGCCGGATCATTGGATTTGTTAACACACCATTGCCCGGCTTCGTCGGCCGAAAGGTAGCGCTCATGTAAATTCCAGTAAGCCACGTTGTAGCCCGGATGATGTTCAATCAGGACGTTGTCATGGTATATGGGAGCAAAGTTAACCCAATGCTGGTCCACGAAAAGGCCGGCACATAGATCGATCCGACACTCGTAGACTAAACGCTCTTTCCACCAGTTCACAAACTGGCGCGCGGTATCGTCCCGGCGCAGGCCGATAAACCCAAGGTTATAAATGCCGGTATTAAGGTGGTGTTGCTCATTGGGGCGTTCCCAGTCCGGCGTGGGCGAACAGGTATGGGGCGTCAACACCAGGCTGTAGGTTGTCAGGTCCTGCGTTAACTTGGTAAGAGGCTGGTAGACGATAATATCCGGGTCGAAATAAATAACCTGCGTAATGTCCGGATAGGTTTCGTAGAGGTAGTCGATATAAAACGGTTTTACGGCCGTGTTCAGCTCCGTAATATCATAACGGTCGCACATGGCCGCGAAATCCGGAATACCAATCTGATCGACCTCCAGCATGGGGTAAGGCGGCATAAGATCGGCAGGCAACCTGGCCTGGCTGAGCTTATCGACCAAACCAATGACATACTGAAAATTTGGGTTGGTCTTCCGCAGCGAGTCGCCGAGCGTTCGGGCCTGCGCCAGGTAGTTGACCGAGCATATGGTGAAAGCAAGCGTCATGCGTAGTATTTCTTAAGTAGATGCGTCACATAGTGCACTGGCTGCCAGTTAGAATCAGCTAGCTGTAGTTGGTCACTGATACCAGTCACAGAGAGCGTAAACGGAACTCCTTTGTCTACGAGCTGGTACTGCGCCTGTCGACCGGTATGGGCTTCAATTGCCTGAACCAGTACCAGCGGACTAACGGAGTAGGGGTTAGCAACCAGAATGGTCTGGTTCCAGGTCGTGGGGGTATCGATGCAATAGGTCACCACCCGGTAGACGTCATCCAGATCGATGAGATTACGGCTGGCCTGCTTCCAGATCGTGAACGATTCGTTCTGGCGAATACGATCTACAAAAAAATTCAATATGGTGTGCGGATTTCCCGGACCACCTACCACGTTGGAAGCCCGAATCAGCAGGTAATTCGTTGCCTGTCCGGCAATGAGTTGCTCCAGAGCCAGCTTGTGGGTTACGTATGCCGACCCCTGTTCTGTAGGATCTTCTACGCTGGCTGTACTAAAATAAACAAAAAGACGGCCAGCCGTTTGCTGTAACGTCTCTTCAACCAGTTTCCGTTCGCGGGCAAAAGGTTCAGGCTTTATTTCTTTGGAGTTAGATACGCCCGATGCAAAAATTACGACGTCGTCCCGATCAACAAAATCAACGAAGCGCCTGGCAATCATTCCGTTACCGACTACCATACTGTACTGCGGTTGGCTGGGCGACTACCAAATCGAGTTTCGCCAGCAGTTGAGGAACCAGCGCTGCCACATCATGACGCAGGGCTCGTTCGTAAAATATAACGCCCAGCCGATTCCGCTCAGCTTTGTCGTCAGCCAGTTGGCCGATCACCCGGGCCATGGCCGACAGGTCCAGGTACGGCACCAGACAACCTGTATCCGTCCCTACATAATCCGGACTACCCCCTGATTGGGCAAAACATAGTACCGGATTGTGGTTCAGGCCCGCTTCCAGGATGACGAGTGGGTAGGGGTCTTCGCGGGAGGTAAGCGTAAAGAGGTCGAAGCAGGCCACGTAGTCCAGGTAGTTGCCGCCCGGTGGTAACAGGTGAACGCGGTTGGCTATACCCATTCTGACCAGGTCGTAGCGCAACCGCCGGGCTTCCTCGCCCGACTCGTTGACGCCTACCCAGACAAAGTACGTATCAGGATGGGTATTGAGTACCTGTCGGGCTACGAGCAGGAATAGATCGACACCTTTACGCCATTCCGCATTACCACAGCCGCCAACGATAACCGCGTTGACGGGAATAGTTAGTTGCTGCCGTACTGCCCGGCGGTCAACAGCCGCGAGTTTGTTGAGCAGGGTCTGGGTATGGATGAGGGAGTTCAGTACCGATGTGTTACCGGTTGTCAGCCCATGATGCCTGATGAGGTTCTGCCGAACAGCCTCCGACCCGCAGAACACATGACTAACACGAGTCAGCTCATAGGCCAGATCATCGGGGCGGGCGTAGATCCGGATGGAGGTTTCGAGTTCATGGACATAAAGCGCAAAAGGCAGCCCCAGGGGCTCCAGTAACCGAAGTAGCCCCCCATTGGCAATGGTGTTGGCAAGTATAGCATCGTAGCGTGCCTCCCGAATGCGTTGCAGCAGTTCGGCAGAAATCGTTCGCTGCCCGTTCGCTGGCTGACCAACGCCCAGCTTAGACAGTACCCGCCCACGCAATCCACCAGCCTGAACGGCTGGAGGTGAAAAAAGGGGATACACCGTTGTGACCCGTTCATAGTCGGGTAGCAAGGGACCGCCATCACCCAGTACCAAACCGGTTTTGACCCCGGTTTCGTGCAGATAGGTAAGCAGATGCAATAATAAATATTGGGCACCGGCGCGGTTAGCGTCGTGGCCTATGAACAGGAGCGTTTTCAACTAGACAGATGTACGGTTATACGGTTGTCCGGTTCCCGGGTTGTCATTAGCTGTCTGTCGACTCGCTATGGTAGATCAACCCTATCCGGCAACGTTATACGGGCTTAGTATGCTTCGTGGCTGGGCGTGGGGAGCTTCTTGGCCGGGTTGCCAATATATACGCCCCACTCGTCGGTATTTTTATAGATGGCCGCTGCCATGCCAACGAGTGTTCCGGTTGCTATATGCAGAAAATCGCGAATGGTGCTGTTTACCCCGAAAAAGCAATAGGGCTCGATCACGCAATGCCCCGACATAACCACATGGGAGGTAAAGAAGACGTGATCTTTGATCTGCCCATGGTGACCAATGTGGTTTCCGCTCCATAGCACAACGTTGTTGCCTATGGTCGTGAACGGTTGAATGGTGTTGTCTTCAAGAATGAAACAGTTCTCACCGATTTCATTGCCAAACACGGTTGCTTTCGAACTGATGTAAGAAATGAACTCGTAGCCTTTGGCCTTGGCTTCGAGATAAATCCGTTCGCGATTTTTGTTCATACCGCGACCGGTCATTGGCGCAAAAAACTTGTACTCCTGCGGACTGAATAAGGATTCGACCTCCTCGAATGCAACCAGCGGCAGCCCCCGAAACTCGGTGCCGTTCATGTATTCGCGGCTAACGGTAAAGGCAGCTACTTCGTGCTCAGAATCATGTGTGAGGTAAAAATGGGCCAGTTCAGCCGTGTCCATTACCCCGAAAATAACAACCTTTGCCATGCTTTATTTTGAGTGAAATTCTGCGTTTACACCAATTCGTACTCCCCCAGCATTGCGCGAACCGTTGGCACATCGCAAAACATCAAAGCATCAAGCACTGATAACCAGGGTACAAATTCGCCTGGTGCACCGGCGCGGATAATTTGTGGGTACTCTACCCGTTTGGCCTTGATGAAATTCAACTCCATAGCGGCCTGCTCAAACGTAGGCTTATCGTATAGGTCAATGCCACCGATGGGGTTAATGTAACGGGTAGCACCTTCCTGTTTACAGATATCCAGAATCCGTTCCTGCGCTTTCAATTGAACATTATCATAAACCGACGACGATGCGACCAGCCGGGTTGTCAGACCGAGATACTGGTTCAATTCCACCAAACTGTTGTATACCAAACCAGCAATAGAATCGGTCGCAAAATTGATGATTTTTTCCGTTAGCGGCATCACCGTTCCGTAATAGGGTGCTTTGCGATACCCCTGCTCAATCGTCTTCAGCAGTTTACTACGCCACTTTGGATCATCGGCCAGCATCACCTCATTAATACGCTTGTTCTGGCTGGCGTCTTTCAATGGCACCGTAAACAGGTGCTCCTGCCCATTGATCAGCAACCGATTCCGGTTAATCCAGCCCCGGTTAATGAAGGCTACATCGTCGTACAGCACAAACGTGTCGACCGCATTCATCAACTGCATGTAGCCGATGTAAGGCAGAAAATAGGGCTGCATGATGGCAAGCGTCATAAGGTAGAGACGCAATCCCTTGCGTCTAGTTATCAACGCAATCCCTTGCGTCTAGTTATGTTTATGCAGCACCCTTCTATGTGATAGACACAGAAAAGGGCCGCCCTGTCTACTTTAATTTACGTAAATAATAGTCTTCGGCTGGTACGATCATCATGTTGCGCATGGTCGTATCAGTGCCCAAACGAATATCACCGGGTTGTGGCTTAATCACGCTTTTGTCGAAAAACAGGTAGTCTGCTTCCGCTGGTATGGGCTTCAGCCCCTGCTCGAACGGATTGATGGCAATAAGCCGCCGGGACAACTTCGGACCATAGAGCGGATACTCGTAGTCATCATTGATGGTACCCAGGGCAACGGTTGCCCTGTCAGGCACCATGTCATTGAACCGCTTGTAGGGGATGTAGATATCAGGCCGGCCAACGGCCATCTGCCGAATCCGGTCTGATGAGAAAGCAGACGGGTAAGCTTTGCCGTCCGGAGCCGTCCACCCAAACGGTAGCGCCCGGATGTTGAGATACACGCATAGCACGGCCGATACGCACCCCAGTACGGTTATCAGGCCAACATATGCTTTCCAGACAGCACGGCCCGGTACATCTACTGCTGTGCGGGGATGCAAAAAAAGCAAGGCCAGAAAGAGAACGCCGAAAAGACCCGTTTCAATAAAGTATCGACCTTTAAAGGGGTCGTATGGCGCTGAGTAGGAGAGGGCCGCAAAATGCAGGATCAACGCAAGACCTACGAAAAAATGGGGTGTCGACCGAACGATGCCTAGTAACACCAGCAACAGCAGGGGTATAATGAGTGCGAAACCGAATACACCCCAGTAGGGATTGGCATTATAAAACACGAACCGGCGGTCGAAGGCGAATGGCTGAATCGAAAAGTCGGTTTCTTCATCCAGTCGCATGTGGAGTTTGTCTTCCAGCAGCACCAGCGGTTTGCGCATGGTGTGGTTGACAGCGGCCCCGGCTTCCAGGTTGCGGATACCGTCCAGGTTGACATGCTCGTAGCCGTAGCGAATCACGTTGCGGCTACCCTGTTCAAGCAGATTTCGCAACGACCCAGCCCGCTCCACCGACTGGTGTTTGAGGGCCGTTGGCGGGCCGATGGGGTGACCGAATACTTCTACGTTTTTCAGGTATCCCGTTGGCAACGTCCAGAGACACACCCCTACGATGATGGCCCCGGCGAGTCGCCACGTCCGGCCAATTGTTACAGACCAGGATGGCGATAGAAACACCGTGTAAATCATCACGACGAATACCGAAGGCAGCAACAAGGCAAACGTGATTTTATGGCCAAAAGCAATGCCGAAAGCCATACCCGCCAGCCACAGGTACCGGACGTCGCCGGTTTGCTTATAAGTGAACAGCATATAGAGCAGCACACTCAGATAAGCCGTCAAAACAATGTCGGTTTCGGTGGTTATGGCCTGCATCAGGAAGTCCGGCAGCAGCGCATAAGCCAACGCGCAGAAGAAACTGGCGGTTAGGGAGGCTTTCCCGCGACTCAACTGGCCAATACGCTGTACAAGGCCAAATACCGCGACGATGGCTGTCCAGTAACTTAGGTGATGGATGAACTTGAACCCGTTTTCAAAGCGGCCCGTCATCAGAAACGAATAAATCTGAAGGGTACAAACGCTTTTTGGATAGGTATCCATGTTCCAGTTCGTACCGCCGAAGTGCCGCATGGTGCCACGCTGTACATACTGCATGACCCGGTTGAGGTGACCCGTCATGCTGTCCCATTCGTTAGGGACCGTAAACAGTACCAGCAGCAGGTTCGTAACGGCAATGAGTGATAGGGTAGCGAACAGCGTTATGAACAGGAATTTGGTATAGCCTGATAACGCACCGAACCAGTGCCCGAACGTATGACGACGTTCGCTAAAAAGCGATGATACCGAGAAGCGAACAGGTGCCGATGGCCCTGGTTCTGGCGCTACCGTACTGCCCGTCCAGGACGTGGCCGTCAACCGGTTTAATACCGTACCAAGAACGGTTGCTGTGATAAATACGCCCCCTGCCCAAACCACTGAACTAGCGGTCAGGCGTAGCGCCGACAGAAGAAACCCTGTGAGAATTACACTACCGGCTCCCAACAGGAATGTTGTCAGCCACCAGTCTGTTAGCGACCGGCGAGCAATGCCCGCCGAAAGCCGACCGAGGTAATAAAGAAAAAGAACGAGTGAAAGGAGATAAAGTATAGTCATGGGGAAATGTCGATTCCTGAACGGAAACAACCGACTGTCAAGTCAGGCTCTACAGGCCAACGTCAACAGTCGGTATGGCTGGTTCAGTATACAACCCCGGAGGGAATTAGTGCTTCATTCACGATGCCCGCGATGAGATTGACATCCTCTTCGGCCAGATCGGGATAGAGGGGTAGGCATAACACGCGCAACGACACTTCCTCCGAGATAGGGCAGGGCTGGTGACCTACCGAGAAAGGCAGGGTGTTGAGCGAAGGGAAAAAATAACGGCGGGGCGAAACGTGCTGCGCCTTGAGTGACTCGACAACCCGTAATAGTACTTCCTCTGATTCGAACACGACCGGGTAATAGGCATAGTTGTAGTCGACACCAGGGGTCAGGGTTGGCCGGGTGATCCGGCTGAAATCGAGCCGGTCGTTGTAATAGCCGAACACGCGTTTGCGGGCTTCGATGAGCGCCGGTACTTTGGGCAGTACACATAAGCCCATAGCCGCGTGAAACTCCGAGTTTTTAGCGTTGATGCCAACGCTGTAATAGTCGTCGTTACGGTGGCCAAACGACCGGTAGAAATGCAGTTTTTCTGCCATTTCGTCGCTATCCGTTACAATGCAGCCGCCCTCCACGGTATGAAACACTTTGGTGGCGTGAAAACTACAGGTGCTCAGGTCGCCATAGCTCAGGATCGAGCGGCCGTTATAGCTGGCTCCGAACGTGTGGGCTGCGTCGTAGATAACTTTCAGGTTATGCTTTTCGGCAATGGCCTGTATCTCCTCAATCCGGCAGGCATTCCCGTAAACGTGCGTGGCCATGATCGCCTGCGTGTTTTCGGTAATGAGCGACTCGATCTTAGTGGGATCGAGACAGAAATCGTCTGGTCGAATATCGGCAAAAACAGGGGTACACCCTTCCCACAGCAGCGCATTGGTCGTGGCCACATACGAAAAAGGGGTTGTAATAACTTCCTTGGTAATGTCCAGCGCTTTCAGGGCGAGTTGAAGAACGATGGTGCCATTGGTGCAGAACTTAAGGTGTTTCACTCCCAGATAGTCTTTCATCTGAGCTTCCAGGTCACGCAGGAGCGGCCCATCGTTGGTCAGGTGAACCCGCTCCCAGATTCCTTTCAGGTAGTTGGTATATTCCTCAAGGTCGGGAAGATATGACTTAGTGACGTTGATCATAAACAGTGTTCAGGTGTTGAGTTTTACAGGGTTGAGTCTTCAGCTAGATCGCCAGCTAATGGTGTGGTAATATTCGTTTGAAGACTAGACGCTGAAAACTCATTTAACGGTGGCTTCTTCTAACATGCCCATTTCAAACGGAAACTGCGGCCGAACGTAACCCGGCCACTTTCCGTACCAGGCGATGCCTTCCCGGTAATCTTCTACGTCGAAGGTAATACCTTCTTCCATAGTGTATAGCGGGGTAACCGTATCTTTTACGATCATCACCGAAATTGTGTAGGAACCATCGTTCAGGAAATAGCCCGGAATGGTACATTCACCCGCAATAAGTCCCTTGCCATAAGCCTGTGACCGAGTACCGATGTTGAAAATACATTCACCCGTCAGCGAGTTCAGATGCAGGCTCAGGTTCAGGTTGGCATGGTCCATCATGTTCCAGAACTCGAACCGCAGTTTCATCGGTGTCCGGACATCGATATGGGTCAGGTCGTCCTGGTATTCGGGGGTCATCTCGATGCGCCGAACGCGAACCAGATCGTTGCCGGGCGCATCCTGGGGAGTGTCCCACTGGCGTACGAGCCGGGTCTTGGAAACCTTGCTCAGGTATGAGGCAATAACCTGATTGGTTTCGCCCTGTTCAATCAGCTGTCCTTTCTCAAAATACAGCGTTTTGTTACACAGAGCCTGTACGGCGGTCAGGTTATGGCTAACGAAGATAATGGTCCGGCCGCTGGCCGAATTATCCCGCATCTTGCCGAGACTCTTCTTCTGGAATTCGGCGTCGCCAACAGCCAGCACCTCATCGACGATCATAATCTCGGGGTCGAGGTGGGCCGAAATGGCAAATCCCAGCCGAACATACATACCCGATGAGTAGCGCTTGACGGGCGTGTCGAGAAACTTCTCAACACCGGCAAAGGCTACAATTTCGTCAAACTGTTTCCTGATCTCACTGCGGCTCATGCCCAGCAGCGACCCATTCAGGTAAATATTTTCGCGGCCGGTCAGCTCCGGGTGGAAGCCCGTTCCAACCTCCAGCAAACTGGCTACCCGTCCCCGGATGCGAACGCTGCCCGTAGTAGGTTCGATGATTTTGCTCAGAATTTTAAGCATCGTCGACTTGCCTGCGCCGTTGTGGCCCACAATACCTACCCGGTCGCCCTGCTCAATTGAAAAGCTTACGTCGCGCAGGGCCCAGAACTCTTCTTTGCTTTCGTCTTTCTGCTTCTTTTGTCCGTTGAAGACCTGCCGAAAATTTGCCGATATAACGTCGCGCAGGGTGTTAGACCCCTTTCCTTTCTGGTGGTCGATGATGTACTGCTTACTTATATTTTCGACGGTAATAACAGACATAGTTCAGTTGGTGAGTTGAAAAGTCACTCAGTTGGTTAGCTAATGAGTCTACTTGGTGCGCTGGCGCTCTAAGCCGCTCATAGACTGGTTAACTTGATACTCATTAAATATCATCGACAAAGGTACTCTCGCGTTTCCGAAAAAAGTAAAGCGACAGGCTGAGAGAAATGACGATAATGATGACGGATGTCAGCAGACTTTTTGGATTGAAATAAGCCTCGCCACCAAGAAGTGACCATCGGAACCCGTCGATGATGCCTACCATCGGATTCAGCATGTAATATTTATAGTAGGATTCACCAGCTACCAGCCGACTGCTATAGGCAATTGGGCAGGCGTAAAAGCCAACCTGTACCAGAAACGGGATCAGCTGACCTACATCGCGAAACTTTACGTTCACGACCGCAAAGAACAGTCCGAAGGCAAAAGCGGCCAGCACGGCCAGGAGCATGAAGCCTGGTAGAAACAGTAAGTGCCAGTCGGGTACGAAACGATACCAGATGGCCAGCAGAATAAACAGTACCAGCGACACCAGAAAGTCGACAAAACTTACGGCTACCGCACTGATCGGCATAATCAGGCGGGGAAAATAAACCTTCGTAACAAGGTTGGCATTCATTGTTACGCTGTTGCTGATTTGAGTAAAAGCGGTAGAGAAGAATGTCCAGACCGTTATGCCACCCAGCACCATCAGCGGATAGGGCACGCCCGGGTCACCCGGCAATTTGGCAATGCGGCTAAAAACGAACACCATGATCAGCATGGTCGTCAGCGGCCGAATCAGACCCCAGGCCATGCCAAGAGCCGTCTGTTTGTAACGTACCGATACATCACGCATCGACAGGATGTACATCAGCTCCCGATTACGCCATAAATCCCGCCAGTAGTGCCGCTCGGCGCGGCCGGGTTCAATAATTACCTCGTGTGTTCTCAAAATCAGTTTATCAGTCAGTGAGTTGGTCAGTCAGTGAGTCAGTGAGTTTATCAGTCAGTGAGTTGGTGAGTTGGTCAGTGTTTCGATTGCGACAGCCACTGACTGACTCACCGACTCATCAACTGACCAACTCACCAACTGATTATCATTCCTCCCGCATAATGGAGCGGTATGTTTCCCGGAAAAATATGGCGATCACCGACAGCAGCAGTCCGAGGGCAATACCGATCCGCATACCTACCGGTGCCTTGATCTCTTTGTAAAGCGGAAAAGCGACCGGGTCGATAATGTTGAACAGCGGAGCCTCACGGATAAGGGAAAGCCGCATATTGTCGGCCTGCTGGAGAGCCGCATAATACAGCTGGGTCAGGAAGGTGGAATTTCGCGTAAGCTTGGTTTCCATCAGCCGTCCCTGTGCCACAACAACCTGCTGGTTCTGGTCGGCATACTGAGCCAGCCGATTTTCAGTGCCCGTAAGAATACGCAGCAGCGAGTCGGCACGTGAGTTGAGGAGTTCATACATCTCACGCGTTTTCTTGGTTTGTTTCTTTTTATAGTCCTCCTCAATCGTTTCCAGGTGCGTTGTCAGCAGTGAAGCGGCTAGTCTTTCGTCCTGCATACCGCAGCGCAGCTCCATAAACGACGACTTACGTTCGGGCTGGGTAACGCCCATTTCTGACTTGATCCGGGCACAGACATCCGACATGGCCTGCTGTTCCAGTTTTGTGAAGTCTTTTACCTGCTTGCCGGGGGTAAAGGCGAAAGCCCGAAGGGTATCACTTTCTTCCCACTCTTTATCCCGAATACCACTGTGGCGGATGTAATAGTTAGCCAGCAGCGTGTCTTTTCCGTTGATGGTATCCATTTTCATCAGCGTTTTTTCCAGCACCGCCCGCGACATGGAGTAAATAATAAAATTGTCGCCGGTGAAGATGTTGGCATCGGCCGCGCCGGGGCTCAATCCGAAGGCTCCCGCCAGGGCTCCCAGTTCGCCGAAGTTGCCGCCGGACGCTGACCCACCACCCAGGTTAAAGGTGATGAACGCGCTGTAAATAGGTTGTTTTTTGTGGGTGTAATCGTAGATAAAGCCGATCACCCCACCAATGGCCGTGAGCAGTAGCAGCAGTTTCCAGTTTCGCCGGAACACGCTTTTTATGCCCATTATACGCAGAACCACCGCTTTCGGTGAAATCTGGTCGGCGGGGACCGGTCGGGTAACCAGATTGGATTGGTTTGTTGTCGGGGGATTTTGCATTGAATGTATCGTCAAAACCAATAAAATATTACCGGATAGAGCGGAACGCCAGCACGCCCAAGATCAACGTCATTACCGACGAGGTAATGGCTGTAGCCTGACCTAAAATCTGCTGAGGTGTCAGAGAAAGTGCCTGACGGGGAATGACCACTTCCGAACCTGGCTCAACGCGTGGATAGATGTTGAAGAACATGAACTTGCGTGTCCGGTCGACTGATCCGTTGGCATAGACGACAAACGCTTTCTTGCGCTGCGACTTGTTGGTGAAACCACCCGACTGAGAAATGTAATCCTGAAACGTCTGACCAGCGCGGTACTTTACCGTCGTTGGCAACAGTACTTCACCCTGGATACGTACCGTTTCGAGCAGTTTTGGAATACGCAGTATGTCGCCTTCCTGCAACAGAATGTCTTCGGAGGAGCCGGGTGTCGCCATGATTTTCTTCAGGTTGATACCGATCGACTCTGGTTTGTCCGGCGAAATAGCGTCTACTTCAACCGCAGATCTTGTTGCGTCGTTGGCTAACTCCGAAATAGACCGCTGTTGACGGGCAATCTCGTCGGGGCTCAGGATAACACGCCGAACCAGCGTAGCACCTTCTATGTAAGCCTGCGGGGTTAAGCCACCAGCTAATCCAATCAGGTCAGACACTTTCTGATCCTTACTACGAATGGCATAAGACCCCGGCAGTATTACCTCACCTTCCACATTGGCATAGGTTTGTACCAGATAGTTGGGCGACCGGCGTACGATGACCTGGTCGAATGGCTCCAGAACAAACTTATTATCGTCCGCATTGATCGATAGATCGCGGTTCACGTTGAAACGGATGATTTCGGCTACCTGCGCTGATGCAGAGCGAGGATCGACGTCTTTTTTCCGGCGAACAACCTCTACCTGCGATGCGGCTGCTGATTCCCGCATGCCACCCGCCCGCAACAGCGCGTCGTTGAGCGTCATATTGGCCATGTAAGGCAGATCGCTGTTGGGCTGGTTCACTTCGCCCATAACCGAAACCTGAGCTGTTTCGGCCAGGTCGAAACGCGACGGGATAATGATCTGGTCTTCACGCTGGAGGTTAATGTCCGGTTCGGTGCCCGCCAGAATATTGGCCAGATTGACCGTGATGTTCTCGATTGCCAGGTCTTCACGGGTTCGAACAATATTGATCCGGCCCGTAAAGGCATCACCTTTCAGACCTTCGGCGGTGCTGATAATTTTGCGAAGCGTTTTGTTCTGATCCAGTGAGTACTGACCGGGCCGGAAAACGGCCCCTTCAATAGTGATCTGATTCTCAAACCGGTCCAGTAACTGCTCTACCCCAACGACGTCGCCGTCCAGCATCACAAACGTTTTGAACTCCGGGGTTGTCACATCGACGACCTTGCGCTCACGGTCGGTCAGGCGTGTCACTTTTACGCGACCTTTATAGGCATTGGACGCAAAATCACCGGCATAAAACAGCAGCCGGTCGAGGGTTTCGCCCACCAGCAATTCGAAAATATTGTTGCGTTTAACGGTACCCGTGATCTCGACCCGTTGAATGAAGGTCGTGAACCGGATGTTATCGTTGTCCTGCAGGCGGTAGTCATTGCGCTGGGTACCGTTGAGCAGGTAGTCATACAGGTCAAGTGTTGCAATGACCTTGTTATTGCGAATAAGCTGCACTTTCCGGAACGAGCCTAATTCATTCGGTCCACCAGCCTGATAAACCGCATTCATTACCGTCGATAGCGACGACAGGGTATAGGTTCCTGGCCGAATCGCATCACCCGTTACTGTTACGCGGATACTGCGGATAGCGCCCAGTGATACTTCCAGGAATGTATTCTGAGGTCCGTATTGTGATTTGCGGAGGCCAACGTATTTGGTAGCTAACCGACTTGTGATGCGGTCTTTCGCCTGCTCAACCGACAGGCCAGCTATAGAAACCGGCCCGATACCGGTAGCCTGCGCAAAATAAATAGACCCTTCCGGCGTGACTGTCTGGCTGAAATCACTTTCAGAGAAGCCGTACAGCCGAATGTTAAGCTGATCGCCCGGTCCTACAATGTAGTTGCGGGGTGTGGCCATCGTGATATTAGGCTGAAAGGGGTTAGTAGCCGCTGGGTCGTTGAAGAGCGTGCTGCCGAAGATCTTCCGACGGATCTCGTTGCGCTCCCGAATGCGGGCCGCTTCGTACCCGTCTTCCAGTTGCTCCTGGGTGGTTTGTGGTCCCTGGTTGGTGATGGTATCGCTTGGGTCGATGGCCTCCTGGCTTTGCCGGTCCCGATTGACACCTGTATTGTCCTGAATAGGGGAGCCAACGCCGTTGTTGGTTGGCTGGGCATTGGTACGACCGGTGGGAACGTTACGGCCGGGTTGCTGCCCCTGACCTGTCTGCTGCTGAATTTGCCGCTGCATGCTCGGTGGCAGATTATTGATATTGACACCCGCCGGCAAAGCGCTTGGCTGCGCGGTACCACCGCGGGGAGCAGCCGGGGAAGTAGTGGCACCTGCGCCCGATGATGGAGCCACCTGGGCCTGTGCCGTCAGCCCATTCAGTACCAGGCAGAGTGTGGCCATGCCAAGGCTAACCTTGTGCAAAATGGGAGACATAGACGAACGAAAAGATTTTGGTGGAAAGTGATGATTAATTCGCAGATTTTGCATATTTTTAAGATGTCGCACAGCTCCTTAAAGATGGTGGTGGAGACCAGTATCTAACGACATTGTGAGCCACATAGTACGCGACACAGTTTAGTCGGCAAAGTAAACGAACTTTTGCCGGATTCTAAACAGTTTCCTATTCTGTGGAAACTTTTCTATCTTGCCCATCAGGGTATGATTTTTCCGATGTTTCAGGTAAAGCAGTAACGCTCTGTTCTACCCTGTTTTAAGCCTTTTATACAAAAAACTGCAATGGCAGAGAGTTTAAACCAACCCGTCCTATACAACGAAGACAGTATCCGCTCGCTCGACTGGCGCGAACACATCCGGCTCCGTCCGGGCATGTATATCGGTAAACTGGGCGACGGATCGGCCGCCGACGATGGTATCTATGTTTTACTGAAAGAAACCATCGACAACTGCATCGACGAGCACGTGATGGGCCACGGTAAAATCATCGATGTTCGAGTAACCGACCACCGGGTCGAAGTGCGCGACTATGGCCGGGGTATTCCGCTGGGCAAGGTCGTTGAGGTCGTGTCAAAAATAAATACCGGCGGTAAGTACGACTCCGGCGCGTTCCAGAAATCGGTAGGCCTGAACGGCGTCGGTACGAAAGCCGTCAACGCGCTGGCCAGCTACTTCCGGGTGCAGTCTTACCGGGATGGCCGTACGGTATGGGCCGAGTTTGAGCGGGGTGACCTTAAGAATAAGGGCGACGAACCCACTAACGAACGCAATGGAACGCTGATCTGCTTCGAACCGGACGATACCGTTTTTCGGCACTTCCACTATGTGCAGCCTTTTCTGGAGAAGATGATCTGGAATTACTGCTACCTGAATGCCGGGCTGACCATCGCGTTCAACAAGCAGAAATTCATATCCCATAACGGCCTGCTCGACCTGCTGCGCAACAGCACTGAGGAAGATGCCCTGCGGTACCCAATCATTCACCTGAAGGGTAACGACATCGAAATTGCCATGACCCACGGCAATCAGTATGGTGAGCAGTATTATTCCTTCGTCAATGGCCAAAACACGACCCAGGGTGGCACACACCTGAATTCCCTGCGGGAAGCCGTTGTTGAAACGGTTCGCAAGCACTTCGACAAAAACTACGATACGACCGATATTCGGGCCAGCATCATTGCCGCCATCAGCGTTCGGGTACAGGAGCCGGTGTTCGAGTCGCAGACGAAAACTAAACTGGGCTCCATCAACATGTCGCCCGAGCCGAACGCACAGTCGGTCAATTCATTCGTCAAGGATTTCGTCAAGGACCGTCTGGACGATTTTCTGCACATGAACCCTGTTATCCGGGATGCGCTCAAAAAACGTATCGAGCAGTCGGAACGGGAGCGCAAGGAACTGGCCGGGATCAAGAAACTGGCCAACGATCGGGCTAAAAAAGCCAGCCTGCATAACAAGAAGCTGCGTGACTGCCGCAATCACCTGTCGGACCTTAAATCTGACGACCGCTACCAAACCACGCTGTTTATCACTGAAGGCGACTCGGCGAGCGGATCGATTACCAAGTCGCGCAATGTGCAGCTACAGGCGGTGTTCAGTTTGCGGGGGAAGCCGCTCAACTGCTTCGGGCTGACCAAGAAAGTGGTCTACGAAAACGAAGAGTTCAACCTGCTTCAGCACGCCCTCGACATCGAAGAAGGGTTGGAAGGGCTGCGGTATAACCGTATCGTAATTGCCACCGATGCCGATGTCGACGGGATGCACATCCGACTGTTGATGCTGACGTTCTTTCTCCAGTTTTTCCCGGACCTGGTACGTAACGGTCACCTGTATATTTTGGAAACACCCCTGTTTCGGGTGCGCAATCCAAAGAACCATAAGGAAACGACCTATTGCTACTCGGAGGAGGAAAAACAGGCGGCCATCGATAAATTGACAAAGGGCGGTAAGAAGGTAGAAATTACGCGCTTCAAAGGTCTTGGTGAGATCTCGCCAGAGGAATTTGGCCTGTTCATCGGCGAAAATATGCGTCTGGAGCCGGTCATTATGGAGAAGGATACATCGGTACCGAAACTGCTCAGTTACTACATGGGCAAGAACACCCCCGACCGGCAGCGATTTATCATCGACAACCTGCGGGTTGAAAAAGACGTAGAGGATGCCGCGCTGGTATAACTTTTAGTCATAAGGCAAAAAAGTCGTAAGTCGTAAGTCGTAGAAGTCGTAAGTTTGTCGGTAGGGAGCAATCACCTACGACTTTCGACCTCTAGGACTTACGACTTTTTTTAATGACCCTCGAATCTCTCCGTAACGACATCGATGCCCTCGACGATCAATTGCTGACGCTGCTTAACCAGCGTATGGAACTGGTACGCCGGGTGGGTGAACTCAAACGCACGACCAACACCGTTATTTATCGGCCCGAACGCGAAAAGCAAATTCTGGACCGGCTGCATTTCCAGAACGAGGGTTTACTGAATCGCTCGGCCATCGAAGCAATTTTTCTGGAAATCTTTGCCGTATCCCGTAATCTGGAACTTCCCGAGCGAGTGGCGTATCTAGGCCCCGAGGGAAGCTTTACCCACCAGGCCGCCGAAAGCCGGTTTGGTGCGATGAGTGCTTACGTGGCTCTGCCCACGATTCGGTCGGTGTTCGAAAGCGTTGAAACGGGGCGGGTTCGGTTTGGCGTTGTGCCTATCGAAAACAACCAGGAGGGGGTTGTGAGCGAAGCCATCGACCTGCTGCTCGAAAAAGATCTGCGTATCGCTGCCGAAACCGAAATACCTGTTCATTTTACCTTTGCTACCCAGGCGGAGAATCTGGCCGATATTACTCATATCTATTCGAAAGATATTGCCTTCCGCCAGTGCAGCAAGTTTCTGAACGATTCGTTCGATGGTTTGAAAGCCGAGCTGGTGCCCGTCGAATCGACGTCGAAAGCGGCTAAACTGGCGGCTCAACAGCCTTTTGCAGCCGCCGTCTGTTCGCATATCGCGGCTAAACTATTCGATGTGCCGGTGCTGTTCGACAATATCGAAGACAGTGACCTTAACCGGACGCGTTTTTTGATCCTGGCTAAAGACTTCGAGAACCAGCCCAGCGGTCACGACAAGACCACACTCATTGCCCGGCTTCCTAACACGGAGTCGCCGGGGGTACTGGCGGAGTTTCTTCAGGAGTTTAACCGCCGGAAAATCAACCTCACCAAGATCGAGAGTCGGCCGCTGCGCGAGGGGGCTACGTTCCGGTACTGGTTCCTGCTCGAATGTGAAGGCCACTCCAGCGATCCGAATCTGCAGGAGATTCTGAACCACCATGCTGCCGAGGTGAAACTGCTGGGGAGTTACGTGCGGGTAGCCTAATCGCTGTGATCGCAAAACGAAGCCGCCTGTTTGTCTGTTATCAGGCTGGACTATCAGCCCACACACACTATGGAACCCAGCGATAAAACCGATAAGATCATCGAGGCCCGGATGAAACTCAAACGCCGGTTTGAGGATAAAATGGCGCAAACCCCCTCTATGGCCGACCATATGGACGGGCCGGAGAAGCCACGCGGTTCTGGCCCCGCCAACCGACATGGAATGCCTGCGGTACCCGTAGGTCAGACGGTCACAACCAAATGGCCGGTACTCGATCTGGGCTATCAGCCGAGTATTCCGATCGATAAGTGGCAACTTAACATTGATGGAGAAGTCAACAACCCTGTCCGCCTGAAATGGGACGACCTGATGGCATTACCTCAGGTGGAAGACACCAGCGATTTTCATTGCGTCACAACCTGGTCGCGGCTTAACGTCCCCTGGGTAGGTGTCCGGTTTATGGACCTGGCTGCGCTGGTCGACCCTAAAGGAACGGCCACTCACGTTATGTGCTATGGCTATGATGGCTATTCCACAAACGTGTCGCTGGAAGAAGCCCTCAAACCCGACGTATTGCTGGTACATACTGCCGACGGTTTGCCGCTTACCCGCGAACATGGCGGTCCACTGCGTATGATCACGCCACAGCTTTACGCCTGGAAAGGGTCGAAATGGATAAAGCGAATTGAATTCCTGACCAAAAATCAGCTGGGTTTCTGGGAAGATCGTGGGTATTCAAATACCGCCTACCCGTGGCGGAACGATCGGTATTCTTGAAAAGGAGGAAGGAGGAGAGGGAGGAAGGAGGAAAGGGAGGCTGACGCGAAACCAGTACATGACGCGTCAGCCTCCCTTTCCTCCTTCCTCCCTTTCCTCCTTCCTTCCTCCTCCCTCCCTTTCCTCCTCTCCTCCCTTTTCAATAAACCCATAACACAACATGTGGCAGATGGTCATCTGGGCATCTTCGACGCGGCCATAGTGGGTGTCGTCAATGGCGATTACTTCATGGGCCAGCTCAGCCACACGGCCGCGTTTACCACCGACAAGCGCAATAGTGGTCAGGCCGTGGTTGTTGGCCCATTCGACCGCTTTTACTACGTTGGGCGAATTGCCGCTGACGCTGAGGGTTAGGACCAGATCACCAGGTTGTGCGTAGTTCTGAAGCTGTCCTACATACACATCTTCGTAGGAATAATCATTGCCGAGAGCCGTAATCCACGACACGTTTTCGTTCAGCGACAGGCATCGAAAGCGTTTTCCCATTTTATCGGATGCGCTTTTGCCCAGGTCGGTAATGAAGTGCGATACGTTGGAAGCGCTCCCGCCATTGCCAAAAGCGAACAACTGACGGTCGTTGGCCCAGCATGAATGAATCAGGTTGATGATATGCTCCACCCGATCGAGCGGAATGGCATCATAGGCCGCTTTCTGCCGGTCGATATAGGCTTGGAAGTAGGGTTGGTTCATGGGACAGGAAGCAATGGGTGAGGAATAATTCGTTATAGGTTGCGGTGTAGATGGCCATCGCTCATTACCAGTTCCAGCGCTCCGGTTGGTACAGCGTCTTCGCCAAGTTTAGCCAGCAGAACAATGGGGGCGGGGTGAAAAGCCTTCATCACGAAACGCGGGAGGGCCTGTCGAACGGCCGCCCTCAGGGGCTCGCCAATAAGGGAAAGACCCCCGCCCAGTACGATAGCATCAGGATGGAACAGGTGGATGACATGCGATAAACCCAGCGCCAGCACCGACCCAATCTGCTCAATCAGCATGCGGGCCACAGGGTCACTCTGTTCGTAAGCCTCATGTAAAAACGTGGCCGGTTTACGCCCACCCCTTTCCTGCTCGACCATTCTTCTCAAGGGAGAGTCCGCAGGCAGTTGCGGGAGTAAGTCGCGAATTTGCTGATCGACAGCCCAGCCCGACACGGTTTGCTCGATCGTCTGACCGGGCGAATCGGCGCTTGGTGGTACGAGCCACAAATGACCTATTTCGGCTTCACCCGGAAAAGAGCCGTGGTACAGTTGATTGTCGATGACCAGGCCTCCGCCAACACCACTTCCCAGCGTAACATAAAATACATGGTTAAAGCCTGTAGCTACCCCGCGCCGGGCCTCTCCGAGGGCGGCAACGTTCGCATCGTTTTCAATACGAATGGTAGCGCCGGGTATTTGCTCCCTGAGCCAACCGGCCAGATCGAATCCGGACCACCCGTTTACCTGATGCGACGTTGCAATACGCCCCGTTTTCCAGTCGACAGGTCCGCCGAAGCCAACCCCGATAGCCTCCGGCTGTTCGGATAGCTGCCCGAACGTATCGGTGAGCTGAGCCAGAATGCCGGCTGCGCCCTGCGCCGGATCAACATGATGCCGGTAGCGAGTGGCTAGCCGACCCGACGCGTCGCTGGTGACCACCTGTAGTTTCGTGCCGCCAATTTCAATACCAAGGTTCATTTAGATCAGTTGTGGTAGGGGAGGATGGTGACTAGCCGCGTTTCATCGTTGCTCGTCCAAGGTAGATAGCATCACCCTTGAGGGAAATGGTTGTATAGAACGAGTACCCGTCTTTTACGTACCGAACCATCACATTACTGGTTTGGCCAGCCTGGGCGTAGGCTTTTGTCGCAGCGATCAATATCTGATTGCCGTTGACGATGGCCCGTACGAAAGGCAGATCGCGGGTTTTAAGCTGGTTTGCATTGTAGCCAACCCACGTTTTGCCCCCGTCGAATGAACAGTCAGTCGCTTCGTTAAGGTATATTTCGCGCCCGTTGAAAAGATCGCCATGGTGCCTGAACAGCCGCCATAAACCATGAATGTAATGCTCATAGGGCGCATAAGAACGGTCATTGCCCAGGTTCTTTAGCATAGGGTCGGTGGGGGAGGGCTGATCGGGAACAAGGTCCTTATGATCGTCCCAGAAGAGAACCCCATACGCGCCCGTGAACCAGTAGAAAATAGCCATACCTTCGGCTATAGCCGGGGGAGCCCCGTGCTCCGCTTTGCCGCTGTTGGGGAAATCGCCACTCTGCGTATTAAAAACCCAATGCCAGGCGATCCTTTTTTTGGACGATAGTTTCCTGTTTACTTCCTGTTCACCCAGCAAAGCCGCCAGCCAGTGACGATCATCGTCGGCCGTATGGCGGGCCGAGTAGTCGAAGTCAGGGTAGAGGTAATAGGTGCCGGGCATTTGAAAATCGACGAAATCACTGAATGACTTGCCTACGATATCGCCGGGCAGGCCCCGCTGCTGACTGGTCGTTGTTTGGCGGGCAGGCATGCTCCAGAGCCACTCGGGACCCACCGTGTAATGGCTGGCCTTTGAGTTGCCGTAGCTATTGTGCGGTACGGGCATGATAGAACCCAACTCTGTCTGGGCACTTACATTCTGTTTGATCGATCTGGCCATGAACGTATACACGTTCACCTGATCCTGCTCGTTGCCCACGTTGACACCGTCATTCTCGATGTCGAGGAATATCTTGCTAAAGGTGCTTTTCATACCGCCCGGCGGACAGTCGCCGAAACCAACGCAGCCTCCGCTCAGCTCGCTTGATGCCTGGTACATGGTATTTCGATTCGTTGTCCGGGCCGATGGTGGGTTGCGGAAAACGACGTCCCGTGCCAGGTTACCGTTGCGGGCCCAGGGCAGTCCAAACGCATTGGCAAAGTAATCCTGATACAAAATCAAGGATCGCTGACGTTGCTGCAAGCTACTTTTCCAGCCTGCCGGCGGAAACCCTTCTGTCCAGATTTCATTCTTTTGCACCATACGCGTTTGCTCAATGGCTGAGAAGCCACGTCGGAACAGTTTAGTCCGGTCCTGATCGACGTGTAGGTTACGGCCCGCCCCGCTAAACGTAATTGTTTTGGTAGCGGGTAACGTGAAATCGCCTACGACATCGATATTGAAGTAGCCCTTGCGGGTACTGGGCGTGAACCGGGCACGGGGTGTAGGTGATAGTGGAGTTGCCACCGGTACAGGCCCCTGTAAGGATACCGATACCGGCTCCGGTACCGTATCTGAACGAACAAACCAAAAACCGAAGCCAGCTACGCTGGCCGCCAGAACTGATGCGGCTATTTTCATGCTGGTTTTCACAAATAAGGAAAAGTAAGCTGGCATGATGGCCAGCTGATAAACACAAACGGACGGATGATGCGATCCTATTCGTCGATGTACCGCTTCGTAATGGGCTGGTAGGAGTCGATACGCCGGTCGCGGAAGTAAGGCCAGGTGGTGCGGTATTTTTCCGACAGGGCCAGATCTACTTCCTGCACATGCACAACTTCCTCCTCATGCGGAGCCAGATACAGCAGTGACCCAAACGGGTTAGCGACGAACGAACCACCCCAAAACTGCTGACCGTTTTCTTCCCCTACGCGGTTAACGGCCACCACATGAACGCCGTTGGCAATAGCATGACTCTTCTGAATCGTTTGCCAGGCGTTATACTGTTCTTCGTTCTGTTTTGGGTCGGGCTCCGTTGTATCCCAGCCGATAGCGGTGGGGTAGAACAGGATCTCTGCTCCCATCAGCGACGTAATACGGGCCGCTTCGGGATACCACTGATCCCAGCAGATAAGCACACCGATGCGGGCAAACTTCGTGTCGAACACTTTGTAGCCGAGATCGCCGGGCGTAAAATAAAACTTCTCGTAATAGCCCGGATCATCGGGTATATGCATCTTTCGGTATTTGCCCAGGTATGAACCATCGGCATCCAGCACCGCTGTTGTATTGTGGTAGAGGCCAGCGGCCCGCTTTTCGAAGAGCGACGCAACAATGACAACACCCAACTCACCCGCCAATTTTCCAAGGCGATCGGTGGTGGGGCCGGGAATGGCTTCGGCCAGGCTGAAATTATGATGATCCTCAACATCGCAGAAATACAGCGACGTGAACAGTTCCTGTAAACACACGATCTGCGCCCCTTTCCGGGCTGCTTCGCGGATACCGTTGATGGCTTTTTGAACGTTGGATTCGACATCGGCCGAGCAACTCATCTGCACCAAACCGATCTGGACGTTTTTTGACATAGGGCAAAAGTAGGGCGTTCCTTATTGACAACGCCTATTCTCAACAAAAGTCTTAGCAGACGGGTTCGGCAGGAAATAGTATCGTCTACTGTTTGTAATTTTCGGAAAAACCACAAACCTGATGGCTACTCGTCGAAATTTTCTGCATACGGCCGCTGTAACAGGCGCTGCAACAACCCTTTTGCCCAATTCGCTCTGGGCCGCTACCAGACCCGCCAAAGAAAAGCTCGGTGTAGCGCTCGTTGGGCTGGGTTACTACAGTACCGATCTGCTGGCTCCGGCCCTCCAGCAAACCAAAAACTGCTACCTCGCCGGCATCGTGACCGGAACACCGGCTAAAGCTGAGAAGTGGAAAAAGCAGTACAACATTCCCGATAAAAACATCTATTCGTACCAGACGTTCGACCAGATCGCCAACAACCCGGATATCGATGTCATCTACGTGGTACTGCCGCCATCAATGCATGAAGAATACGTGGTGCGTGCTGCTAAAGCGGGGAAGCATGTCTGGGTTGAAAAACCGATGGCTGTGACGGCAAAGGAATGCCAGAACATGATCGATGCATGTCGTAAAAACAAAGTAGCCCTGACGGTAGGTTACCGCCTGCACCACGACCCCAATACGCAGGAATATGTAAAAGGGCTGCGCGACGGGAAAATTGGAAAGATCCAGATGGTAAGCTGCTCCGCTGGCTATTACGATGCCCGTACCGACCACTGGAAACAAAAGAAAGAGATGGGTGGAGGTGTCATGTATGATATGGGCGTATATGTATTGCAGGGTGCCCGCCTGGCTACGGGTGAAGAACCAATTGCCGTAACGGCCCAACAGTTTACATCCCGCCCCGACGTCTATAAAAATGGTCTCGACGAAACGACGATGGCTCAGTTGATATTTCCGAGCGGGGCGCGGGCCGCTGTGCAAAGCAGTTATGGAATGAATATGAACTACCTGCATGTAACAGGAAGTAAGGGCACGTTGGAAATGGAACCCTACTCCGCTTACAATGGTGTCAAAGGCGAATTTTCGGGTGGCAACAGCAGTAAAATCGAGCACCCCTACGAAGTTCCCTGGCAACAGGCCAAGCAAATGGACGACGATGCCGAAGCCATCATGAAAAACAAACCCTTATTGGTGCCGGGCGAAGAAGGACTGCGTGACATCAAGATTGTGGAGGCTATTTACCAGGCGGCCCGCACCGGTCGTGAGGTGAAGATTGTCTAAAAAAGTTTATGCCCGACTAGCTGGCTAGTCGGGCATACTATAGGCTGTCATGTAGCCTCTTAAGATGCATAGTGTTTTAGTTGTATTCTATGGCTGTTTTTGTTGCCGTATATAAAGTGGGTGTATGGGTTTGGCAGGGCAATAGGATTTTACTTACTTCGCTTGTCAACCCCAGATGCTTATGAAATTCGCCGATTTTACCAACCTTCCCGCCAAGCGGCAACTCGATACGCTGTACTTCACCGGCGACATTCTCGCCAACCGCTACGAGGGCGAGCATATCTTTTTGCTTTACAACCTCAACGGGTTCTACGTTGAACTTCGCTACGACGCTTACAACAACAGACTTCACCAGGTCACTGCTTTCCGCGATACCGATAAACTGGAGCCCTATCTGCCGTATTTAAACTAACCGCAACGGTTTCAGTAGTTTAGATCCGTATTGTAACACGAACAGTCCGATACATAACGTCTTATTTATACCGTAAAAATGCCCGGCCGCTCATCAGAGCAGCCGGGCATTTTTTATTACTTTTTCACGGGTTACAATTCAATTTCAGCGTCCAGGTTCGTAAAGGCGATCTCGCCCTCGTCGTTGAGTTCCATCAGCACCACGAAGTTAACAATAGAGTTTAGGCTGAAACTAGTTCGGAAATCCAGTAACCAGGATGTGTTGTATTTTTTGTTTTAAAAGTGGGATATCCTGTTGGATAGATTCCCATATTATATCGTAACTAATTCCGAAATACTCAATTTTCTATGTGCATAATAGCCTCATAGATATGTTCGATGCGCTGTTTGTCGCCTATACTATTTTTCATAGACGAGAATTCGATCGCGGTTAATGAATGGCTGAATGTGAGGAGACAAACCGTTCTCGGTTACAATGTCTACTTTATAATGCAATAAATCTTCAAGTTGCCACCACATACGGGCATGATCGAATAAAGTCGCTCCTTTTTCCAGTTCCACTAAAACATCTACATCACTATTGTCTCTGGCGTCTCCCCGTGCTACAGAACCAAAGACATACGCCCGTCGAACCGGCTGTTGAGCAAAAAAATGGCACAGTGTTTTTGTAAGTTCAGGACTGAGTATCATAATCATGTTCAATTCAGGTGAATATCACACTTCGTCAACACATTAACAAAAAATGCCCAGCCGCTCCTCAGAGCAGACGGGCGTTTTTTATGACTTTTTCGCGGGTTATAATTCTATTTCAGCGTCCAGGTTCGTAAAGGCAATTTCACCCTCGTCGTTGAGTTCCATCAGCACCACCGAGTCTTTCCGGACTTCACCCGACAGGATCGACTTCGACAGGGCGTTAAGTACCCGGCGCTGTAATACCCGTTTCAGCGGACGAGCGCCAAAGGTTGGATCGAATCCTTCCTCACCAATTTTGGACAGGGCCTCGTCGGTCGCGTCGAGCTGGATACCACTATCAGCTAGTCGGCGTTTGATCTCGCGGAACTGAATGTCAACAATCTTACGGATGTTGGCTTTCGTCAGCGGCTCAAACATCACGATCTCGTCGATCCGGTTGAGGAACTCCGGCCGGATGGTTTGCCGAAGCAACTCCATCACCGCTGTCTTGGCTTCTTCCACGACGAGGGTATGGTTCCAGCCCTCGTCCTCGGCAAATTTCTCCTGAATCAGGTGACTGCCGATGTTGGATGTCATGATGATGATCGTGTTCTTGAAATTCGCTACGCGACCTTTATTGTCCGTTAGACGGCCTTCATCGAGCACCTGCAACAGAATGTTCCAGACGTCGGGGTGCGCTTTTTCGATCTCATCGAGCAACACGACTGAGTACGGTTTCCGGCGTACAGCTTCGGTCAGCTGACCGCCTTCGTCGTAGCCAATGTATCCCGGAGGGGCACCAATCAACCGGCTTACGGCATGGCGCTCCTGGTATTCGCTCATATCGATTCGTACCAGTGCGTTTTCGTCGTTGAACAGGTATTCGGCCAGCGTCCGGGCTACTTCGGTCTTGCCGACCCCCGTCGTACCAAGGAAGATAAACGACCCGATTGGCCGTTTGGGGTCCTGCATACCAGCCCGGCTCCGGCGCACGGCATCGGCAACGAGTTCGATGGCTTCGGCCTGTCCGGCAACACGCTTACCGAGTTCATCCTCCAGGTGGAGCAATTTCTCGCGGTCGCTCTGGAGCATCTTCTGTACGGGAATACCCGTCCACTTGGCTACTACTTCGGCAATATCTTCGGCGGTTACTTCCTCCTGCATCATACGATCGGCTGAACCACCTTTTGTCTCGTCGTTGGTAAGACCAGCCAGTTTCTGCTCAATTTCGGGAATACGACCGTAGCGAATCTCAGCTACTTTACCGTAGTCGCCTGAGCGTTCGGCCTGTTCAGCTTCAAAGCGCAACTGGTCCAGCTGCTCTTTCAACGTCCGTCCCTCGTTGACCGATTCTTTCTCGGTTTCCCAGCGGGCTTTCAAGTCGTTACGCTGGTCACTAAGATCAGCAATTTGCCGGTTCAGCGTGGTTTCTTTTTCCTTATCGTTCTCCCGCCGGATCGCTTCGCGCTCAATTTCCAGCTGCATGATGCGCCGGTTGAGTTCATCCAGTTCTTCGGGTACCGAGTCCATTTCGAGCCGCAATTTGGCAGCCGCTTCGTCCATTAGGTCGATGGCTTTGTCGGGCAGGAAGCGGTCGGTGATGTAGCGGGTCGACAGTTCAACGGCGGCTATGACGGCGTCGTCTTTGATCCGCACGCCATGGTGCAACTCGTACTTGTCTTTGATACCGCGCAGGATACTGATGGCATCGGCCACATTCGGCTCATCGACGATGACAGCCTGGAACCGGCGTTCGAGGGCTTTATCCTTCTCGATGTATTTCTGATACTCTTTCAGCGTGGTGGCACCAATGGTATGAAGTTCCCCCCGGGACAGAGCCGGTTTCAGAAGGTTGGCTGCGTCCATGGCTCCTTCGCCACCGCCACCGGCACCCACGAGGGTGTGGATCTCGTCGATGAACAGAATGATCTGCCCGTCGGAGTCGGTAACTTCCTTGATAACGGCTTTCAGGCGTTCTTCAAACTCGCCCTTGTACTTGGCACCGGCAATGAGCAGGCCCATGTCCAGTGAGACGATGGTTTTACTTTTCAGGTTCTCAGGTACATCACCTGAGACGATACGCTGGGCGAGACCTTCGACAATGGCCGTTTTACCAACGCCGGGCTCCCCAAGCAGAATCGGGTTGTTTTTGGTCCGGCGGCTCAGGATTTGCAGCACACGCCGGATTTCCTCATCGCGGCCAATGACCGGGTCGATCTTGCCAGTGCGGGCGCGTTCGTTGAGGTTAATACTATATCGTTGCAACGACTGATACGTTGCTTCGGCGTTTTGGTCTTTCACAGAGTTACTTTTGCCACGCAGTTCCCTGATGGCTTCTTTTAGGGTTTTTTCGGAAAATCCAATGTCTTTCAATAATGTGGCGACGGTGTCTTTGCCGCTTACGAGACCCAGCAGCATCATTTCGATACTTACGAACTCGTCACCAAATTCTTTCATCTGGGTCTGAGCACGCTGTAAGGCTGCATTCAGGTCATTGCCGAGGTAAATACCCTGTTGCTGCGCTCCATCTGAAACGGATACTTTTGGGTAGCCGTTCACGATAGCGTCCAGCGCCAGTGTCAGCCGGGTGGTATCAACGCCTACTTTCTTGCTCAAAAAACCGACTGTATTCGGATCGTTGTCCAGAATGGCTTTCAGGACATGGCCGGTCTCGACTGTTTGCTGCTGATTCCCCTGCGCAATCTGGGCCGCCTGCTGAACGACCTCCTGTGCTTTGATGGTATAGTTATTTACGTTCATGGCTTAGGTTGAGTTAATTACGTCTATCCAGTAACAAACGACAGGCCAAGTGGCTTTTTCAGACAATATGGCGGTTATTGGGCTATTTTAGCTCGTGATTACGCCATAACGGCAAGCTGATTTGATTGATTTGGCCTATATACGTACCTAATGTCAGGAAAGCGCCTTAGTAGTATGATAAATAAGAGCAAAAGCTGGGTTGGATCAGATGGTCGGTTTGATCCTAGGGCTATAATAACGGCGAAGGCTGGTGCTGGGTCGAAACTATGACACCGCGTTATGGTCATGAAGAAAGATTTTATTTTTCCTAAAATACGTATATTTGTCAATTAACAAGAAAAATACGTGTATGGGCAAAGTGAAATTAACACTGACTGTTGACGAGCGGGTTGTGGTTAGTGCTAAATTATTGGCTAAACAGCAGCGAAAGTCATTGTCCCAAATGATTGAGCAGTTGTTGACACCAGACGAAGGTAGTCTCCCAGAATCAGCCCAGACTATACCCAGCGCTTTGCGGCTGCGTGGCTCAGCGAAGGGCACGCTAAGCCGGAAAACGGATAAACAAATTCGGGAGATGATGTATAAAGACCGCTTCGGACTATGACCATTTTCGTAGACACGAACGTCATCCTGGACTGGTTGTTAGATCGTGACGATACGTTCGCAGACGAAGCTACGAGCCTTTTTCTGACTGCGGAAGAAAATCAATTGACTATTTATATCTCCGGCGGTTCAGTCTATACGGTGGCCTATGTACTACACCGCGCGGGGAAGCGTGGGCAAAAACTGCGCGATGCGCTAATGAGTTTTCTAAATCTGGTGCAGATAGCAGGCACCGACAAAAATACGTTCATATTGGCTAGCCAACTGATGACGATAGCGGATCTGGAAGATGGGTTTCAGTACCAGACAGCGTTGGCGAGTAGAACTGTTCAGTATTTCGTGACGGGTAATATAAAAGACTTTCGATTAACTGACCAAAGTCGATTGCCCGTAGTCACACCAGCTGAAATGATTACGATTCTAGGCAAGCTATAATCTACCCAACTTTGTTGATTCCGTTTATAGATGCAAACAGGTCTGCCCATTTTGTGCGTAACGCCGTCATCCTATCCGCTTTGTTCTAGCAAGTTTCATTGTAACTGCCTGATTAAACTTAAAGTGGGTCGTTTTTTAGCTTACATTAAGCTAAAAAACATTCAGGGCAGTAGAAAGCTTGTTTAAAGCTTCTACTGCCCTGAATGGTCAACACAAATAAACTGATTACTTACGACACGCCACCACCATTCCAGACGGCATCGCCCGGCGCGATGAGTGCCAGTTTACCATCGCGGTCTTCGGCCATCAGGATCATGCCCTGCGACTCGTGGCCCATCATTTTGCGCGGAGCCAGGTTGGCCAGGAAGGTCACCTGCTTGCCGATGATCTCCTCCGGGGTAAAGTGCTTGGCAATGCCACTCAGGATTTGGCGACCGCCCATGCCGTCGTCAACTTTCAGCTTTAACAGCTTATCACTTTTGGGAACCCGTTCGGCTTCAGTGATGGTGCCGATACGAATGTCCATTTTGGCAAAATCGTCGTATACGATCTCGGGTTTTAGCTCGGGTATGGTTTTGGTTTCTAACTCGTTCATGCGTTTTGCCGTCAGCAATTTCTGGATCTGGGTATTGATTTCGTCATCTTCAATCTTGGCGAACAACAGCGCTCCTTCGCCCAACTCATGACCCGCAACGAGCAGGTCGGCGCGGCCCGCGTTCTGCCAGTCGAGCCGGTCAACGATGCGGAGTTGATTGCACAGTTTCTGGGCGGAAAACGGCAGGAACGGCTCGCAAACGATGGCGAGGTTCGCCGAGATCTGAAGCGCAATGTTCAGGATGGTGTTCGTCCGGAGAGCGTCGGTTTTGATGACTTTCCACGGTTCGGTTTCGGCCAGGTATTTGTTGCCCAGGCGGGCCAGGTCCATCAGATAACCCAGCGCTTCCCGAAACTTGTACTGCCCAATCGACTGTCCGATCCGATCCGGAAACTGCGCCAGTTCATCCAGCACCTGTTTATCGTAGTCGGTCAGTTCGCCCCGGACGGGCACTTTATTATCGCAGAACTTCTGGGTGAGAACCACCGCCCGGTTTACGAAATTACCGAAGATGCCCACCAGCTCGGCGTTGTTGCGCGTCTGAAAATCTTTCCAGGTAAACTCGCTGTCTTTACTTTCGGGGGCGTTGGCGGCCAGTACGTAGCGCAGCACGTCCTGCTTGTCGGGCATCTCCTGCAAGTACTCGTGCAGCCAGACCGCCCAGTTGCGCGACGTGCTGATCTTGTCGCCTTCGAGGTTCATGAACTCGTTGGCCGGTACGTTGTCGGCCAGGATAAAGCTTCCTTCGGCCATCAACATCGCAGGGAAGATGATGCAGTGGAAGACGATATTGTCTTTACCAATAAAGTGAACCAGCTTGGTGTGTTCATCGCGCCAGTACAACTCCCAGTCGCGCCCCTGTTCGGTAGCCCACTCTTTGGTCATGGAAATATAACCGATCGGGGCGTCGAACCAGACGTAGAGGACTTTGCCTTCGGCATCGGCGAGGGGTACCTTAATGCCCCAGTCGAGGTCGCGGGTCATGGCGCGGGGGCGTAAACCCTCCTTCAGCCACGACTGGCACTGTCCGGCTACGTTCGTCTTCCACTCGGTATGGCTGTTAACGTAGGTTTCAATATCGGGCTGCATCCGGTCGAGGGGCAGGAACCAGTTTTTGGTTGCCCGCATCACAGGTTTGGAGCCCGACAGCGTGGAGTGGGGTTCGATCAGCTCGGTGGGGCTGAGGGCGGTGCCGCAGCGCTCGCACTGGTCGCCATAGGCGTTGGGATTGCCGCAAACCGGACAGGTACCCACAATATAACGGTCGGCCAGAAACTGGTTGGCCACTTCGTCGTAGTACTGTTCCGTCACTTCCTCCACAAAATCACCTTTTTCGTAAAGCTTGGTAAAAAAAGCCTGCGAGGTTTCGTGGTGAATCTGGTTGGATGTTCGCGAGTAGATATCGAAGGAAATGCCGAAATCGCTGAAGGCCTGTTTGATCTGACCGTAGTATTTATCGACAACCTCCTGGGGCGTAATGCCTTCTTTCTTGGCTTTGATGGTGATGGGTACGCCATGCTCATCGGTGCCACTGATGAAGGCAACATCTTTGCCGGTTGAGCGGAGGTAGCGCACGTAGATGTCGGCGGGCAGGTAGCATCCGGCCAGGTGACCGATGTGGATCGGCCCGTTGGCGTAGATCAGTGCCGCCGTGACGGTATAGCGTTGGGGATTTTCGAGGGACATAAACCTGGAATTGGAACGCAAAATTAGCAATTCAGGCCCGAACGTTGTTATGTTTACGAAAACAGTACCGCCGGGCCGCCATGGAGAACACCACGCCGAATACGAATAATTTCCTCAACTGGGTCGAAATCAAAAACTTCAAGTCTATCAAAGACCTGCGGTTTGACTGCAAGCGGGTAAACGTATTCATCGGCAAGCCGAACGTTGGCAAATCGAATATTCTGGAAGGACTGGGGTTGTTGGGGGCTAGCCAGGACGAAAACAAGTATTTGAATGGTGCTCTTAGGTACGCAACAATAAAAGACCTGTTCACTGACAATAATACGGAGCAGCCTATCGAAATAAATACAGATCGAATTAGTACCCTCCTGCAACTTAATGAACCTGTAGACTATGTCGCTAAGGACCGTTTTGAGCTAAGAAAAACGACAAAACCTTCTTTATTTAGGAGCTTTTTGTTTGACGAAAGTGGTCAGGTGAGCACATCAAGTGCCGTAGTTTTTACAAAACGAGAAGAAAGAGATCCTTTTGAAACCTATCAGGTGAGCTTTGTCAAAAAGTATGATTTTGCGCACTTAAATACGTTTCATGTTGCATTTGGTCAGTACTTATTACCTCCGCACGGTGCTAATATGTATGCAATAATTAATCGCAGCACGGAACTATGGAATGAGTTTGCAACACTTTTCTTAGACCAGGGATTAGAGTTCGTACTTTCTGATAGTGAGCAGACATTCGTACTTCAGAAAAAAATAGGGCAGCGGATTAAGCAATATCCCTTTTTCTCAATCGCCGATACGTTCCGGCGGTTTATGTTCTACATCACCGCCATCGAGTCTAACAAAAACTCGGTCATTATTTTTGAAGAGCCCGAAGTGCATTCGTTCCCGCCCTATGTAAAGGCAATGGCGCACCGGATCGTGGATAGCGATGAGAACCAGTTTTTTATCTCGACGCATAGCCCTTATCTGTTGCAAACACTCATTCGCGAACTTGATGCGTCGCAATTGACGGTCTTCATTACGTACTACAAAGATTACCAAACCTGTGTCCGGCCGTTGACAGCCGACGAACTACGGGAGGCCGAGGATTTAAGTATCGACCTGTTCTACAACCTTAGCCGATACGAGCCGAATGCCTGAACGTTCTGTCCAATACTTACCCGAATGTCACGCTGATACGGCTCTCCTTCGCCATTTTATTCCTGATCATTCCTTCAGCATTCATTGTCTGGGCTGCCCCGAGGTTGCCAATACTATGTTATCGCCCCGTGCTGAAAACTATCGATTAATCGGTTTGGTCGATAATGATCCTGACCTGGATAGCCGTTGCGGAGGATTCTTCAAAACCTTCACCCTTGTCGAACATGCGCATAAGGTGGAACTGCGGATGAATGCAACTCGTCAGCAATACTTAATTGTTATTGATCGGGCAGTTGAGACGTTTTTAATCTGGAACGCGCAACAGGTAGGTATCGATATGCTGGTCTATGGGTTTACGCCCGATGTGAAACAGCTGAGACGCCTGACCAAATCGCCGTCCATAGAAACCGACCCTAACTACCGCCAACTACTTGCTGATCTCCACGACCAACAAGCGCCGGGCTTCCTTACACTCGAACGTATTTTGAATGATGTCACCACTACCTAAAGCTGTCCTGATTACCGGGGCCACTGGCTTCATCGGTTCGCATATTGCCCGTCTGTACATGGAAAAAGGACATTCGGTTTCGGTGTTGCACCGGGCCGAAAGCGGGTATGGCATGCTGGCCGATGTGGCCGACCGGATTACCTGGCACGTGGGCGATACCCTGGATATTCTGTCGCTCGAAGCCGCGATTGGGGCTGCACAGCCTGAGATTCCGATCGATGTCATTCATGCGGCAGCTATTGTGTCATTCGTGCCGAAGGACCGCAACCGAATGGAGAAGATCAATGTGGAAGGAACGGCTAACGTGGTTAATGTATGCCTGAAGGCGGGTGTCCGGAAACTGGGTTACATCAGTTCGGTGGCGTCACTGGGAAAGCCCGTTGCCAAGGGCGAAAAAAACAGCGAGCCAGTTACCATCACCGAAGATCTGAAGTGGGAAGAGTCACCCCTGAACTCGAATTATGCCAAGAGCAAGTACCGGGCTGAGCTGGAAGTATGGCGGGGTGTGGCCGAAGGGCTGAACGCCGTCATGGTGAACCCGACGGTTGTGCTCGGTGCCGGTGACTGGACCCGGAGTAGCCTGCAGCTGATTAAATACGTCTATGACGAGCGGCCATTTTATACCGAGGGACTCGTCAGCTACGTTGATGTGCTTGATGTGGCTGACTCCCTATATCAACTGATGCAGTCGGACATAACAGCCAAACGGTACATTCTGAATGGGGGCACCATTCCGTACCGTAGCTTGTTAGAACAGATAGCAGACGCCTTAGGCAAACGGCCCCCTACCGTGCGGGTGCCGCCCCTGTTGACGCGTGTGTTGTGGCCCATTGAAGCCGTGCGGTCATGGGCAACGGGCAAGGCCCCGCTCATCACCCGGGAAACGGCGCGGTCGGCAAGTTCACATTATCGATTCAATGGGCAACGGATTGGGCAGGCTACTGGTTTTCAGTATCGCCCGTTAGTTGAGACCCTCCGGCGTGTAGCAAACGCGTTCGGAAAGCCCCCAAAAGGCGCGTAAAATTTTGGGTATGGGCTTGGGGTTTTACTTTTTTGAGTTTATATTGAAGGGCCAAAGGATAAACCGCACCCTTGGCGCGGCCCCTATCCGCCCCCCACATTTTGTAGAGGCATTAGCATGGAGCAAGAGTTCGAAGAACGAGAAGGCGATATAAAAGAATCAATCCGGCGTTTTGAGCAGATGCTGGACCAGCAACAAAGTCAGTTTTTCGACCTGGATGTCTATGAGCAAATGGTTGAGCATTACCTGAACCATGGCGATTTGGACAAGGCGCTGAAAGCTGCCGAAGCAGGGTTAGAAAACTTTCCCTATGCGCTGGAGCTGATGCTCGATAAAGCCCAGATTTTGGCCAACTTCCAACGATTCGATGAGTCGCTGGATCTGCTGGAGCGGGCTTCGTTGTTTAACCCCGGCGACCTCGACGTGCCGTTTATGCAGGGTTCTGTCCTGAATATGGCGGGTCGCTACGAGGAGTCGATTCAGGTGTTGGACGAGCTGCTCGAACGCGCCGAAGAAAAAGACGACATCCTGTTCCAGTTGGGACAGAGTTATCAGAACTGGGGTAAGTACAGCGAGGCTATTACTCAGTACAAGAAATCGATTGCACTCAATATCAATAACGAGAACGCACTGTATGAATTAGCGTTTTGTCTGGATGTAACAGGTGAGCTGGAAAACAGCCTGTCCTATTACCAGCAGCTGATCGATTCTGACCCGTACTCGTATAATGCCTGGTATAACATCGGTATTGCTTATAGCAAGCTGGCCCGGTATGCCGAAGCCGCCGAAGCCTACGACTATGCTGTTATCATCAAGTCGGATTTCGCATCGGCCCATTTCAATCTCGGCAACACCTATATGAATCTGGGTTTGTTCGAGAAGGCAGAAAGCTGCTACCGGGAGACCTTGAAATACGAGGAGCCTACGGCCGACACGTATTGTCATCTTGGTGCCAGTCTGGAAAAACAGGATCGTTTTCCCGAAGCCATCAAGGAATATCGGGAAGCCATTAAGCTGGATGCCCTATGGGACGAAGCCTGGTACGGTATCGGTGTATGCCTGAGCGAATCCGGTAAGTGGCCCGAAGCGCTGCCCTTTTTGCAGAAAGCGGTTAAACTCGACGATCAGAACGGGGAGTACTACCTTGCGCTGGCCGAGACAGAGTACAAGATGGGCAATGTTCTGTCGAGCATCGAAGCGTTTGAAAAAGCCGCCGAAGTAGATGCCGACAACCCGGATGTGTACCTGACCTGGTCACTGGTACCGTTCGATCAGGGGGACTTCGGCCGGGCTAATGATATCGTTCAGATGGGTATCAGCGACCTGCCAACGGAAGCCGATTTGTACTACCGGTCGGTTGTGTATCTGATTCACGCCGGACAGTATCGCGAATCGCTCATTCAACTGGAAGCGGCCCTTTCGCTAGACTATGACGGGCACGTACAACTCTTTGAGTTTTTTCCGGAACTGGAGAAGCAAAAGGCCTTATATAAGATCATTCAGCAATACAAGAAAGAAGAATAACGCTTGTTCTTGTAACTATATCAGAAAAGCCGCTACAGTCTGGACTGTAGCGGCTTTTCTATTGAGCGCCCAACCACGTATGAAGTGCTGACTTCACTCCGGTCCCGAATCCGACCCGGCTTTCGATTGCCGGCGATTTTCCAGGTAGAGATACACCTGCAGCGCGTGATTCAGGTTGAATGTTCTGACCTGCTCCGCCCGATTTCTTCGAATCGAAAACTGGTTCAGGTAGCCAATCTCTACCCGCATGTTCTCCCGCAGGCGTCGACCTAGCCCCAGATAGGTACGGCTCTGGTCGAAGCGTTGGGCCGATTTCGACACGACTACCATCGGCTCCATGCTGAGGTGCGTGTACCAACCCGACTGCTTGCCTCCAATCGGATTGATCCAGCGCACCATGGCGCGCAGCCGCATGTCGAAGCGGTCGGCCAGCACCCGCTGCGATTCGCCATCAGACAAAAATATGTAGGCGCTGGTTAACGTATCGGTCTGTGAGGGCCACCGCATTTCCGTACGAAAACGGGTGATAAGTTCACCATCGCCCGCGGGTCTGGTAATCTGAAGCTGCGGAATAATCCGGACCTCCTGAAAAAACGTCGTTGGCTGAAACTCATTGGACCGGCTCCAGGTCCACCACAAACCAATGGGAGAAAGCGACAGGCGAACGGGTTTGGAAAGCTGGTAGCTGATCCAGGGTCGGAAAACCTGCTGTAGAGGATAGCGGAAAATATTCAGGTCCCGGCCATTGTCATCTTCAGCCTGTCGGCGGTACTGGTGGTCGAGTTGAAAACTCCATTTTCCGGCCGTTCTGTAAACCAGGTTAACCTCCGACCAGAATACGGGTCGATGTCGAACCGTATTCCGATAGGTTTGAGCAGCGGCAACAACCGGAAAAAGAGCCAGCAGGACCAGCAGCGTACGACTCGTCATAGAGCACATTTGAAAAATTTCGTAAAGCCCTAACCTACTACGCTTTTGAAAAGTTTCAGCGCTATTTCCTGGAAAGAACCAATGGATTGAGCCTGTTATTCTATTCGCTGATCGGTTGAGCGATTGGCTGCATTTTTGTCGTGTACGGGCGAGAACCGACCGCGTCCTTTTCCTGATAACCGGTTCCAGGAAAACGATCGTACTGGATAAGAGCGCTTTGACGAAATGTTGTTGACCAGCAGGGCTGTAAGTAACAGAATGGCTACGCCCGTCATAACAGGCGTAAGGGTATAGCTAAACCCTAAACTGGTAATTTTTTCCGACCCGATGTTAGCAATTAAAGCCGTAGCGCCCGCCGGTGGGTGCATCGTCTTGGTTATTTGCATAAACACGATTGACAACGAAACCGCCAGGGCCGACGATAACCAAAGCTGGTCGGGTATCAACTTATGAATTGCCACGCCAATGATCGAGGCTAGTAAATGGCCTCCTACGAGATTTCGGGGTTGTGCCAGGGGGCTGTTAGCGGCACCAAACAGCAACACACACGATGCACCGAACGAGCCAATCAGAAAAACGCTGTCCTGCTGAGTAAAACCAACCTGCTGTAACCCGCCAATGGAAGCGATTGCTATAAAGGTGCCAATGAATGTCCAAAGATGATCGATTGGTTCCAGGAGCGTTTCCCGATAAAATACATAGCGCGCAATCCGGTACTGCCTTTTTATTGTTTTCTTCATAACAACTCTACATACAAACTAGAACTAGTGTGCAGTTCCTGGTTGTCGCTTTGTTTATCCATCAGTCAGTCAGCTAAACAGGGTAATAGCCAGGTTTATAAACCAACTGCCCGGGGTTGTCTCCCCGGCAGGGTGTAATTGTGCTGATCAGCAACAGCTTAGTTCGGCCCGCCCTGTTCTTCCCGTTTCCGTTTCTTAAGATCATACGTATGGGGCGGGAACATCATAAGAATGTCGTTCTGGTCAAAGGCGGTTTTGAGGGCTTTAATGGCCTCACTGGTGGCATCCGGGGGCCCGGCTTTAGTCTGGTCGAGCCAGAACCACACGAACCCCTGTACATTGTCCAGGGTGAAACTTCGATAATGGACTTCAACAGCTTTGTCGGTGCGTACAAACGGCAGCGCCTGTATGGCCTGGGTGGCAATCTGCTGCGCCCGATTCAGGTCGTCAGCGTAGGAGATGCCATACGAAATTTCGAGCCGTCGTTGTCCCGTTTTTGAATAGTTGATGACGGGTTTCTGAAAGACGTCTTTACTCGGTATTTCAATGGTTTGACCCTGTCCATTATCAATGACGATAGAGCGTAGTTTGATATCGAGCACCTTCCCTGTATAGCCGTTCGTTTCAACTACGTCGCCCACGCGAATGGGCCGGGCTATAGCAATCATGGTGCCCGAAATGAAATTGGCGGTCAAATCCTGAAACGCAAAACCCACGGCCAATGCTATCACGCCCGCCCCGGCCAGCAGCGATGTAACGGCTTTGTCCAGCTGTAATATAGAAAGAGCAATGAACAGACCCAGTGCCATGATGAGCACCCGGATAACTGCTCCTGTCAGGTTAATGACCGAGTGATTATCGCTGAACCGGTCGAAGCCACGCACGACCAGACGGCTAAACCAGCGCGAAAGAAAGGTGAACAGGAACAGGACCAGAATGGCAACGGCCAGCTTGGGTACATAGCGAATCGCAGTTCGGCCCCAGGTGGCCACTTCGGTGTAGATCAAACCGGCTGCTTGTGAATAATCCATATAATGAGGGTGGTGAGTTCAATGGAAACGTTGCGGCTTTGGATAGTGTTTCATTCGTAGGGCCATTCGCCGTACCTTTGCAGGGACGAATTCGGCCAATAATTCATTGATAATGACTGCACCCACTCCCGTTTACCTCGATAATGCCGCCACTACCCGGCTCGATCCTGAAGTGCTTGACGCTATGCTGCCGCTTATGACTGAGCAGTTTGGCAATCCTTCGTCTATTCACAGTCATGGTCGGGCGGTGCGTACGGCCATCGAAAAAGCGCGTAAAGCCGTTGCGTCATTGTTGAATACATCGCCTGCCGAAATTTTCTTCACCTCGGGTGGTACTGAGGCTGATAACACCGCCATTCGGAGCAGCATTGAGACTTACGGGATAACCCACGCAATCACCTCACCGCTCGAACACCATGCGGTGCTGCATACGCTGGAACACATGGCCAGGCAGGGTCAGGTGCAGTTAAGTATGGTCGAGGTTGATTCCATGGGACATGTCGATCTGGCCCATTTAGAGGAATTGCTGCGTAGTTCCCGAAGCGTCGGCGCGGCCCCTTCCTTCGTTTCGCTCATGCACGGTAACAATGAGATCGGTAATTTGCTGGATCTTCACCAGGTAGGGGCACTGTGTCGGCAGCACGACGCTATCTTCCATTCCGATACCGTGCAGACAATGGGTCACTTCAGGCACGATCTCCAGCAGTTACCCGTCGATTTTATCGTGGGTGCAGGCCATAAATTTCACGGCCCCAAAGGTGTTGGGTTTCTGTACGTCAACGCCGAACGGGCCAATATCCACCCGTTCATTTACGGCGGGGCGCAGGAGCGTAACCGGCGGGGCGGTACCGAAAACGTTTACGGAATTGTGGGGCTGGCAAAAGCGCTGGAGATTGCCTATCGGGATATGGACGCCCACCGGGCCCATATTACTGCGCTCAAAACCCGGATGATCGATCAGTTGCGGGCGAAAATGCCCGACGTTCGCTTCAACGGCGACTCGGCCAATGTCGACAACAGCCTGTATACCGTATTGAACGTAAGCCTGCCAGCGTCGGAGTTGAGCGATATGCTCCTGTTTAGCCTGGACATTGCCCGCATTTCGGCTTCGGGTGGATCGGCCTGTTCGAGCGGCTCCAATATTGGTTCGCATGTACTGTCGGCACTGCCGGATCTGGATCAGGATCGCGGATACGTGCGGTTCTCATTCGGTAAATACAATACAGCCGAAGAGATCGACTATGCCGTTGATACGCTGGTCGGGCTGTATCAAAAAGAAGCGAAATTGGTGTAAGCTCCCTGTTCTAATGGGGCTACAAATTATATTTTCTTCCTGAATTACAGGGCTGCACGACTAAGCGGCCCTGTTGTTTTCAACCGTTCAAGGGGAAAGGATGCAGCGATGTTTGCCCGGTCCGCTTGAAAAGATCGTTCTACATAATCAATCCACCTCCACCTCTATGCCCACCATTTTCCTGTTGCTCGTCACTACGTTGTCGCTTTTCGTCGCGCCGAAACCTCAAAAAACTTACCCCGTCGGGCAGATTAAAACCGACCAAGGCGAGGTGCTTTTCTGGTTGTATGATGAAACACCCCGCCACAAAGCCAGCTTTATCAAACTGGCTAATGAAGCCTACTGGGATAGCCTGACCTTCAACCGGGTCATTGCTAATTTTGTTGCGCAGGGCGGATGTCCTGACACGCCAGCAGGATTCTCCGGATCGCCCTACCTGCTCAAGCCGGAGTTTGTTCCAACCATACGGCATAGCTATGGAGCCGTAGGGGCCGGGCGTGATGACAACCCGGAGAAATTATCGGCTGGATGCCAGTTCTACATTGTCCAGAACAAGAGTGGCCTGGCCCGCCTGGATGATAAGTTCACGGTATTTGGGCAGGTGTTTAAAGGAATGGACGTTATCGACGCGATCGTAGCCGTCAAAACCGACTCGACCAACACGCCCCTGTCGCCCATTAAACTGGATGTCAATGTGGTTAACATGACCGCTGCACAACTGAAAAAGCAGGGCTACACCGTTCACTAATCCTCGTTCGGCACAACGGCTAACCTACTTTCGCCATAGCCCGGACCGGAAACGTCCCAACGCCTTTGAACTTTGGCGGGATAGCGCTGAAGGTAAAACCGTTGGTGGGTAGGGCCGAGAGATTGCATAAATGCTCGACAATCAGAATGTTGGCCCCAAGCAAGATGGTATGTACCGGCCGGCTCCGGCCCGTGGTGTTGTCGATATTGTGCGAGTCGATACCAACTAACTTTGCCCCACAGTCGCGCAGGTACGCAGCTGCCTCGGCCGATAGATGCGGGTGATCGGTATAATAGGCATCAGTGTTCCAGTGTGCATCCCAACCGGTATGAATCAGTACCGCCCGGTTTCTGATCTCGCAGTTCATGAGGTGGGCCGGGGTAATGGTAAGGGCCTCGGCATAAGGAACCCGGATCACTGTACCCGGTAGATCGGTGAACGCGTCCAGGCCCACCTGCGACAAATCATCTCCGTCAGGATACCGGTGAAAAGGGCAATCCAGGTAGGTTCCGGTGTTGCTGACCATCTCGATCTTGCCGATCTGAAACTCGGTGCCCGCTTCGTACAGCTGCCGGGAGTCTTCGCGGCTCAAGTAATCACAGATGATGGGGGCGGGCAGTCCCTTGTAGGTAATCAGGCCGTTTTCGATGGTATGACTCAGGTCGATAAGCTGGCTGCGTTTGCCTGCTTCGGGAAGCGATTTTCGTTTATGTGGCTCCGTCAGAATCTGTTTGTTAAGAATATGGACGCGCCCAACCATCAGTAACCGAAGGTCGGCAACGATGTAATCGGCTAGTTCATGGTCGGTGATGTCGTCGCCATCGATATCGAGCCGGAAGTCCTCGCCGGTTAACCGGCCCCCGTTGGTGAAGTGGAGGTCGAAATCAAATTTGACTCGTTTCTGGGTTTCTGTTCTGTCCTGATTCACTGTTATTTTTGTTGAAGGTGGGGTTTATAAAAGACCTGCCCGGATTATACCTTGGGCTGAATTTCAGCTGGTTAAGCAGCTTGCGGTAGCCTGGACGGCCACATCCGGGTAAAGATAGGTCTATAATTTTGCTTACCCGGACGTGGCCGTCCAGGCTACCGCAGGTCACTACTATTGGTAATCACAAACAGGTTTAACACAGAAACGCCCGAAGCACATACTTCGGGCGTCTCAGCCTAAGCGATATATTTCGTGTTACTTTACGTCTACCAGACTGGGTTGAAGCCAACGGGTGGCTACGTTCAGTGTGTAGTCGAGGAAAGCCCGTGAGGTACGCTCGTAGACTTCATGGCCAACAAACTTCCCGTTTTCGTCGAGATTCTTATCCGTCTCGTGCGATTCGTACAGCTTGGGCGACACGATGGAATAGCTATTGGTGAAGCTGATGATCTTGTTTAGCACGGTGGTCATATCCAGCGCCGGCTGCCGACCACCCCGTCCGTTTGAAATACCGACCATAGCAAACACTTTGTTCTCGAACAGGTGTTTGAAAGCTGGTCCGCCCAGTTGGTGAATGGTATTGGTCGCCTGTGGGGGCGCTGTCCAGTTGTATTCGGGCATGGCGAACAACACCAGATCGGCGGCTTCCCAGGCACCGATGAACTCCTGCTGGAATGCCGTCAGACTGTCCTTTTTGACGTATCCCTGTCCCACAAATGGTATATCATACTGCTCGAACGTTACGATAGAAACTTCATGTTGGCCGCTTTCGGTCAACAAATGCTTCATATAATCGATAAAACGTAGTGTATTACTGTTTTTACGGGATGACGTCGAAATGAGCGCTATATTCATGGTGGCTGGTTGATCCAATTTAGCCTGAAAACCATTGGTTCAAGTGTTTAGTTTCCAGAAAATTTTGGGGTGCCATTCCAACGGCTGTGCCCTATAAATGGTCTGTTAATCAATTCAGTAACTAGACTTGACTCCGTGCGCTAATGAAAATGCTATCAGCCTTACTGCTCAGTACGGGTCTAACCTATGGTCAGACACTCCCTAAACTACCGGCCTGGGATTCGCTGGCAGAAACATACCCGCAGGACCGGATGCCCAACGTTCGGCCTTCTACTTCGTTTTACCGTTCTCATGAAGATCCGGACAACGTAGCGCGGGCTACATTAGACAACTTACCGGTTAAAAAAGCAGATTCAACAGTTCACTACCATATCATGTCCCGGTACCCCCAACAGCCGTACCCGTCAACGCCAAAACTTCCAGTGATGCCTCCCCAGCCGTTGCCTTATCCTCCGCAGCGACGGTCTCCACACCGGTAATGGCAACGGCTCAGGCGAGGGCCTGTGCCAGATCGGTAATCAGATCTTCGGCATGTTCCAGACCAATCGACACACGCAGTAAGTTGACGGGTGTGGTTGAGGTGGGGCCTTCCACACTGGCGCGGTGCTCAATCAGGCTCTCGACACCGCCCAGACTGGTAGCCCGGGTAAACAGTTTTAGTTTACCGATAAACTGAATGGCTTCGGCCGCTCCGCCTTTTACCTGAATCGACAGCATGGCCCCCGGTCCGTTCATCTGCTGTTGAATCAAGGCGCGGTCAGGGTGGTTTGGCAAACCGGGGAAGTGAACATGTTCAACTGCCGGGTGGTCGACCAGATAATCGGCTACGAGTTGGGCAGTAGCCATCTGGGACCGCAGCCGGACGCCCAGCGTCTTGATACCCCGGCTAATCAACCAGCAATCGAAGGGTGAGGGAACAGCCCCCGACAGGCCCTGTAGGGTTCTGACCCGTTCGGCCAGCGCGTCGTTTCGCTTGAATATCAATGCGCCACCCAGCACGTCGCTATGGCCGCTGATGTACTTTGTGGTCGAGTGCATCACTACGTCGCAGTTAAGGTCGAAGGGGCGCTGTAGAACGGGCGTGGCCCAGGTGTTGTCGCATACACAGATGGCACCGGCTTCGTGCGCCAGACGCGATACAGACAGCAGATCGGTGATGGCGAGCATCGGATTGGAGGGCGTTTCGCACCAGACGACGCGCGTGTTTTCATGAATCGACGACTCAACCGCGTTTAAATCGGTCATGTCGACGCGGGTATACGTTAGTCCCCAGGGGTGAAATACCTGTTCGAGCAAGGCGGGGGTGCCGTAATAGGCATCCGTAGAAAGGAGGACATGATCACCGGGCCGCAATGCCTGGAACAGCGTCATGGTGGCGGCCTGTCCTGAACCAAAAGCCATGCCTACGGCACCCCCTTCGAGAGCAGCCAGGGCGTGTTCCAGTGCTTCACGGGTGGGATTGTTGGGTCGCGTGTACGTAAAATCTCCCGTTAGTTCATTGGCCTCATTCCGTTCGAAGGTCGTTGAGAGGTAAATAGGAGGAATTACGGCACCGGTAGTGGATTCGGGCTGATGAGTAGCGTGGAGTGCAAGGGTGTCGAAATGCATAATGAGCTGATTTACTGATGGGTATGTTTTCGTGGTGAGCTAAGGCTGGCTACGTGCGGACTTGCCTCACAATATACCAACAAAACTTCAACCGGTTTTTACAGAAGAAAGGGGTTATTTATACCTTTACAACAAAACTGTATGCACGCATACTATAAGCTATGACTAACACGTATCAATCGCTTGCTTTTAACGAGGCCGATGGCGTACTGACGGTTACGATGCTGGGGCCCGGCAAAGGCAATGCGATGGGCCCGGAGTTTTGGGAAGAGTTGCCAGCTGCCATGGACGAAATCGATAAAATGCCGGATGTCCGGTGTCTTCTCTTTCGGGGTAGTGGCGACCATTTTAGTTATGGTCTTGATGTGGCCCGTATGCTGCCCCGCATTGCCAGTATGGCCAGTGGCGCTCCAATGGCTGACGAACGTCGAAAACTCATGGCACAAATCCGGTTTATGCAGTCGGGTTTTTTGAAAATGCATCAGTCGCCCAGACCCGTCATTGCCGCCGTACATGGCTGGTGTATCGGTGGTGGGCTGAACATGATAGCTGCTGCCGATATCCGTCTGTGCTCGCGCGAGGCCAAATTCAGCCTGCGTGAGGCCAAGCTCGCAATCACACCTGATATTGGCGCGCTACAGTTTCTGCCCCACATTATCGGGCAGGGTTCTACCCGAGAAATGGCGTTTACTGGTGGCGACTATGATGCTGTCTTCGCCGAACGGGTGGGTCTGGTCAATCACGTTTACGACACACCCGACGCGTTGTTCGAAGCGGCAATGGCGCTGGCCCGTCAGATTGCCGACAACCCGGCTTCGGCAGTGCAGGGTGCCAAAGAAGTAATGAACTATGGCATCGGTAAAGATATTGACGATGGCCTCCAATACGTAGCCGTCTGGAACTCCAGCCAGATGCAGTCCGTCGATTTTGGCGAAGCCATGCAAGCCACCGTAGAACGACGTAAAGCCGCTTTCAACAAAAAATCGGAACGAGGATACTGAGAGACGAACGTGTGAAGCTAATTATATTTAATTCAACCAACGACCATGCCTTTTGCTACTTATCGGCAGTTATTTATGAATCGTGGCCTGGTTGTCATCGTGGCGCTTTTGTGCTCAACATGCGCTACAAAAAATGTTGATCCTAAGCCTGCTGAGCCAGTTAAGGCATTCTTTACAAAATTGATTCAGATTGTGGAGCAGAACTCCATAAACCGTCGGGAGATAGATTGGGCTGACTATAAAGCCAAGGTTTGGGCTAAAGTAGGAAATACACAAACTGTTCCTGAATCCGAGTCAGCTATGGTACTGGCGCTGGCTTTATTAAAGGATAATCACAGTACAATTATCGTTGACAACAAGCGGAGTCTATATGGGGGAACGGGCTGTCAGGTTCTGCCGGCGTTAACGCCATTTACGTTCGCAGAGCCGAATATAGGGTATGTAAAGGTCGAAAGCTTTACGGGCTCAAGTCAGGAGGGAATCAATTTTGCCCGGGCAATTCAAAATGAAATTGCCCGCCAGGATGATGAAAACCTGAAAGGATGGATCGTAGACTTGCGACGTAATGGCGGTGGGAATATGTACCCAATGATTGCCGGTTTGGGGCCGCTTATCGGCGAAGGAACCTGTGGCTATTTTTATGATATCGATAATAAACCCACGGCGAGCTTTGCTTATCAGCAAGGTGGAGCTTTATTGAATCAAACGGTACTTGTTCAGGTAGAAAAACCATATCAACTTGTAAGCAGTAATTCTAAAATAGCCGTCCTGATCAGTGGGTCTACGGCAAGTTCGGGTGAAGCGACAGCGCTGGCTTTTGTCGGTCGGCCCAACACACGCCTTTTGGGTGCCGCCAGCTGTGGCCTTTCCACGGGTAATCAAAGTTATGACTTACCTTTTTACGGATATAAACTCAATTTATTCACGGTCCGCATTGGCGATCGGACGGGTAAAGTATATGGTAAGGAAATTGTTCCGGATGACATTTTACCCTACGAACAGAGTATCGCTAATGCTGTAAAATGGATTAATCGGTAACTAGCATTAACAACAAACCACAAACCACAAACCGCTGCGGAAACGCACACTACTTTAAACGACAATCATGACCACAGGTATGCTACGCGACGACGCGCTCAAGGGCAAAACAATTATTGTAACAGGCGGAGGTACGGGCCTTGGTAAGTCAATTAGCCGGTATCTGCTCCAGTTGGGCGCCAACGTTACTATTTGCAGCCGTCGTCAGGCAGTACTCGACGAAACAGCGAAGGAACTGACGGAAGAGATGGGCGGGGCCGAGGGGGCGGGTCAAATACTGGCCGTGGCCTGCGATGTGCGGAACCCGATGGAAATCGAAAATGTACTCGCCGAATCCATTGCCCGATTCGGGCAGGTCGACGGGCTGCTAAACAACTCGGCCGGGAACTTCATCAGCCCTACGGAGCGCTTGTCCTACAAAGCGTTCGATACCATCGTTGATATTGTGCTGCGCGGTACATACTATTTTACGCTGGCCGTGGGTAAATACTGGATCGAAAATAAGATCAAAGGTACCGTTCTCAATATCTCGACCACCTATGCCACAACCGGTTCGGGCTACGTCGTGCCGAGCGCAGTAGCTAAAGGGGGCGCCCTTATTATGACGAAGTCGCTGGCGGCCGAGTGGGGTAAGTACGGCATCCGGCTCAATGCCATTGCGCCCGGTCCATTCCCAACCAAAGGTGCCTGGGACCGGCTATTCCCCGAACCGCTGGCCAGCATGATGGACCCCACCAGCCGTATTCCCCTCAAGCGGGTTGGCGAGCACGGTGAACTGGCCAATCTGGCGGCTTACCTGCTATCAGATTATTCCGGCTACATCACCGGCGAAAGCATCACCATCGATGGGGGCGAAGTGCTGGCAGCGGGCGAGTTCAGCCACCTCGAAAGCGTAACGTCAGAGCAGTGGGACATGATCGGCGAAACGATCAAACAAGCCAACAAAGCCAGTAAAAAAGAAGGCCAGTAGAGACGCGACCCTTCGCGTCTGTCTCGCACGTCCGTATCGCGTCTGTCTCGCGCGTCCGTGTGGGATGCCTTTTCGCGTCAGTCTAGCGGCCCCTCGCGTCTGTTTGGTGTAATTGGCAGAATCTGCCGCCAAACAGACGCGAGGGGCCGCGTTTTTACAGTTGTTTTTCGTAGGCCAGAAACCGTAACCCTGGCCGGAAGCTAAGCGTAATTTCACCCGCGTATTGGTAGCCTAGTTTGGGGAACAGACGTTGCGTGGCTGGGTTCTCCGAGTTCGTGTCGATGCGTAAGAACGCGATCCCCCGTTCGATTGCCAGTTTCCCGGCCTGGTTCAACAGCGCTACGGCAATGCCCTGACCCTGATAGGATGGATCAACGGCCAGCCGGTGTGTAACGATAGCCCGCTGGCTGAGGTCGAAACCTACCTGTGCGTATTCCGGCTCCTGATCTTCAGTCAGGGCCGCAACGCCAGCTATCTGGCCGTTTATGTCGGCGACCCATAGCTGGTCCCGGCTGATGTCCTGATTGAAAACAGCCTCGTTTGGATACTGATCGTCCCACTGAAAATTGCCAGCCTCCTGCATGAGTGGTACAATACGTTTGATAAGTGTCATTAACGTAGGCAGGTCGGCAGAAGTAGCGGGGCGGATAGTCATATATGAATTGGGTTCTCAGGGTAAATGGCTATTTCTCTTCTTTCAGCATTTCTACCACCAGCGTCAACTCATTGACCGTGGTTTCCGGGTTGCCGTTATAGCCAATGGCGCGGTAACGAACCCGGCCTTTGCCGTCGATTACCACTTTGGTTGGAATACCCTGCACTTTGTACGCATTGGCCATGCGCTGTTGCGCATCGAGCGGTACCACGAACGGATACGTATTCTTCGCCATGAAGTTGTGGACGCGCTGCACCGGGCCACCCTCACGGGTATTCACAAATAGAAACCGCACGTTTGGATCGCTCTGGAAGCGCGACTGAGCCTGCTGCATGGCTGGAAAGGAGGCAATGCAGGGGCCGCACCAGGTTGCCCAGAAATCGACGACGACGACTTTACCTTTTAGTGCCGACGATGAAATAGTCCGGCCCTGCAAGTCCGTGAGCGAGAAGGCTGGCGCTGGCTCATTGATCAGGATCTGACGCAATTCATCGCGCTGCTCAGCCCGCAATTCAGCTTCAAGTTCGGTCACATATACGTTAGCTTTGGAATCGTCCTGGCCGGGTTGTTTGGCATACCAGTCGCGGAGCGCCGTTTTCAGGCGGGGTGTTGCCTTGCCAACCTGAACGGCTGCTTCGGCCATGGGTTGTGCGTCGGTGCCGTGGTTGGTACGCAGCGCACATAGGTAATATCGCTCATTGACGCGCGGGTCGCTGTTATCCACGTCATCGGGGTTCATAAACGCCTGATAGGCCGTGTAGGCTTCGGCATAATTACCCTGTTGTTCCAGTGTTCGGGCAAGCGTGTTCATCAACAGGCGCTGCCGGATCTGTTTTTCCTCTTCCCAGTTTCCAGAAACATTACCTGGCTTGGGCTGCGTTTTCAGCACCGACATGGCTTTGTTGACTAACTTCCCGGCTTCGGGCAGCGACCGTTTTTCATCGGCTAGCTGAAAAGCCATTGTATTCAGCATCAGCACGTCGATGTGTGTGGCTGGTTGCTGGTCAACGAAGGTAACCAGGCCTGTGATATCGTTATTTTTGAAATAGCCGTCGGTCATGCCAACCGCCAGCAAGGGCAGGTATGACGAGCCTGGAAATTCCGTGACAAAGGCTTGGTATAACGCTTTTCGGCGTGTCCAGTCGGTTTGGCTACGAACCGCGGCCGCACGATCTTTCTGCGCCAGTGAACCCGCCGGATCCAGCTTTTTCATTCGTTCGCGCTGGAGATTCGCCTTCGCAAAATCGCCCATGCTTTCATAAAGCTGCGCGGCAGCGGTCAGTTCGGCGGCTGTCGGCGTTGGTCGTGATGCCAGATAGGACTCAATACCTGCCTTTACTTTGGGGCCGTACCCCACTTTTTTCTGACGAACCAGCGCTGCCAAATGGTCTGACCAGTAGGTGGGACGCAGGTCCGGATACTCTTTAAGCTCCTGCTCATACAGCGCTACTACCTGGTTGAGGTCTGGCCGACTTCCTGATTCATACAGGAAATTGGAGCGTGTAAATACGGAAGCCTGACCGCCCGTTGCGTGTGGAACGAGTTTGCCCGCAACGTCAGTGAGAGGAATGACATACAGCAGGTTCTTGTTCAGGTCAGCCCGCTTAGGTTGTCTGCTATTCCGAAATAATAGCATCGTCCCGGCCACATCTTTTTTCGGCATGTACAGTTCTCCCACAAAATCGGCTCCCTGCCGCACCAGCGTAACCGTCGTTGGACGGCTCAGGTGCATCACCGTTGGTGCCCCGTAACGCACGTAGCGGCCCTCGATAGTACTGTCGGTGGCTAACGGCGTACCCTGGGGGGTGTACGTAAACGAGACCGTTTGCCCGATCTGTGGCTTTTCGGGTGTGTAACGAAACTGCGCCGATGCCGGGAGGCAAAGCAGGAGCAGCGAATACAGTTTTAGGTTCATAACGTTCGTGACTGAAACTTGTCTGGCTAATGGATTTTTAAGCGGCTATAGGCTCCTCTTTCACAACCGACTTCGATACGGCCCACAAACCGGCGTAGGTAAACAGGCCATTCAGCAGCAGTCGTTCAAACCCGAATTGATACCCCCCAAACCACGCGGGTGAGTTCTCATTGACTATGTAGGTCAATATAGGTGAAGCCAGGCAGATAAACGGTACGGCGCGGTCTATGACCGGTCGTTTGTTGAACATTCCAAAGGCGTACAGGCCCAGTAGCGGTCCATACGTGTACCCGGCTATGTCAAACACAGCCGTGATTACCTCTTTGCTGTTTACCTGCCTGAAAATCAGGATGACGACATAGAAAAGCAGCGAAAATCCGATGTGAACGATATGTTTGATACGGGACCGCTCGGCTTCGGGTCGTTTTTCTACGTTCATAAAATCGATACAGAATGAAGTCGTCAACGCCGTCAGGGCCGAATCGGCACTGGCGTAGGTGGCTGCGGTGATGCCAAGCAGAAAGGTAATGGCCACCACCAGACCCAGGTGGTTCAGAGCCAGCAGAGGATATAAATCGTCGGTTCGGGTGGGGATAGCAATGCCTTCGCGCTGGGCGAATACATAGAGCAAGGTGCCCAGCGAAAGAAACAGGAAGTTGACGATGACGAGCGTGACGGTGAACCAGAACATGTTTTTCTGGGCTTCCCCAATGTTCTTGCATGTCAGGTTCTTCTGCATCAGATCCTGATCGAGACCCGTCATGACAATAGCAATGAAGGCCCCCGATATGAACTGCTTGTAAAAGTTTTTTGGGTCGTTTTTGTCCCAGTAGAAGATCTGCGAATTTGGATCGTCGCGTACGGTTTGTACCAGTTGGCTGAACGAAAACCCCAGTTCCAGCGAAATAAGGACGATGGTCAGCACTACGGCCGTAATCAGGAAAATTGTCTGTAGCGAGTCGGTAAGGATAATGGTTTTGACGCCCCCTTTGAATGTATAAACCCAGATAAGGGCAATGGTGATCAGTACCGATACCTCGAAGGGAACGCCCAGCCCGTTGAAAATGGCAATTTGTAACACGCCAGCCGCCACATAGAGCCGCACCGCCGAACCAACCGTTCGGGCCAGCATGAAAAATCCAGCCCCCGTTTTGTAGGACCAGAATCCAAATCGCTTTTCGAGGTAGCCATATATCGAAATCAGGTTGAGCCGGTAGTAGAGTGGCATCAGTACGGTGCCAATCACCAGGTAACCAATTATGTAGCCAAGCACAACCTGAAAGTAGGAAAATCCGATTTTACCCACGGCACCCGGCACCGAAATAAACGTGACCCCCGACAGCGACGTACCAATCATACCAAAGGCTACCAGCCACCAGGGCGACTGGCGGTTGGCGGTAAAAAAGGTAGTTGTATCGGCTCCCCTGGCGGTATAGAACGACACGGTGATCAGCATGGCGAAATAGACCACTAAAATCACTAAGGCAACGGTGGTATTCATAGGCGAGTGTAAGCGAACGGACGTTGATGATGAGCAGCTTATTAAAACGAAGGCCCCTGATCAGGCAACTTTTACGGGATAAATGAGGTTATTTTATAGCGCGGCAACCGTTTTCAAAAGCGGCTATTTTGCCGTAAATTTGCTAAGTAAACACGATTTTATCTTTCATGCAACCTTTTAAAGAAACCGACTGGTCCGACCCTTCGGTTGATGTACTCGACGAAGTTGTTGACACACATGTCCACACACTCATGGTCTTTAACGATGAGGTAAATACGTTCGAGTATGTCATCGAAACCCTGATTGACGTATGTGAACATACGCCTGAGCAGGCCGAGCAGTGTACGCTGTTGATTCATTATAAAGGCAAGTGCAGCGTCAAAAATGGATCGTGGGAAGAGCTTGTGCCCATGCGCAACGAAATATGCCGTCGCGGCATTTCGGCGGAAGTGTTGAATTAGTGATGCGTTGTCGCTCATTGCCGGCTACTCATCACTTGTCACTCATAACTCATCACTCAACTTGGAATACCCCTCCAAACTTATAGAAGACGCAGTGAACGAGGTGTCCAAACTTCCGGGTATCGGTAAGAAGACGGCACTTCGGTTGGTATTACACCTGCTTAAACGCGACGAAGACCAAACCGAAATACTGGCCCAGAGTCTGACAGCCATGCGAACCCGGGTCAAGTACTGTCTGAAGTGTCATAACCTGTCTGATCACGACCTGTGCAGCATCTGCACCAGCAACAAGCGGGATCAATCGCTGATCTGCGTTGTCGAAGACACCCGCGATGTGCTGGCTATCGAAAATACCGCTCAGTTTAAAGGGTTGTATCACGTGCTGGGAGGCATCATCTCGCCCGTAGAAGGGATTGGTCCGAGCGATCTGCAAATCGATTCACTCATTGCCCGGCTGCGTGGTCCCGAAGGGGAACAGGTACGGGAAATTATCCTGGCGATCAGCCCTACCATGGAAGGTGACACAACCGCCTTCTACCTTCAGAAGAAGCTGAAAGCCTTCAACCTCAGGATCTCGACCATTGCGCGGGGCGTACCCATTGGGGGCGACCTTGAATATGCCGACGAAGTTACGCTCGGTCGGAGTATTCTGAGCCGGATTGCCTATGATTGATTAGGTGCCGGAAACCGCGAAAACTACGTTACTTTGCGTTTATTGAACATCCGTCCTTTGTAGGTGTTGTTCAGTAAACGCTTTTTGTTTTCCAAAACCAACATTCGCATGAATCGCTCCGAGTTTTTGAAACTAGCTTTCGGTGCTTCGGCCGGGCTTGTTGCCTTCCGCTCATTTGGGTTTTCGCCTGCTCAGGCCGAAGGGCCCTTCAAGCTGGCTCCCTTACCGTATGATGCCGCTGCCCTTGAACCTCACATCGATAAGATGACGATGGAAATTCACCACGACAGGCATCACAAAGCCTACGTCGATAACCTGAATAAAGCAGTTGCCGGTACGCCGATGGCGCAGATGGATATCGATGCGCTGGTGAAAAGCGTGAGCAGCAGTACCCCGGCCGCCGTTCGTAATAATGCAGGTGGTCACTGGAACCACACGTTCTTCTGGAATATAATGGGACCAAGTGCCGGTGGCGCACCTAAAGGAGCCCTCGCCGACGCGATAAACAAGAAGTTTGGTTCGTTCGATAATTTCAAGACCGAGTGGGGCAAAGCCGCAACAGCTCGTTTCGGTTCGGGCTGGGTATGGTTGATCAAGACAGGTAATGATATCGAGATCACATCAACACCCAATCAGGACAATCCACTGATGGCGCTGGCCGAGAAAAAGGGTACGCCAATAATGGGACTCGACGTGTGGGAGCATGCCTACTACCTCAAATACCAGAACAAGCGTCCTGATTATGTGGCTGCGGCCTGGAATGCATTCGACTGGAATAAAATCGGGAAAAATTTCAGCTAAAATCGATTTTCGTGTGTTTACAGGATAGCCCCGCCACTAGTTTGAAACTGCTGGCGGGGCTATCCTGTAAACACACGAAAATCCATGAGAACGCCCTGCGAAAAAAAGCTGATAACGAAATACTGGTGGTATGGTGGAACAGGCGCTATGCTGCTGGGCAGTGGTCTGGCTGTCCTTTTACACGGTTCAAAAATGAAAGAGGTTGGCGAAGATCCGTGGTTCTGGGTCAGTACGGGCGGATTTTCACTTATTATGTCGGGACTGAGCTTTATTGGCGATGCGAACCGGTTTCGGACCATGGCCGATGTTTTACAGGAGCTGGACAAACGGGCTAATCCTTGACCTCAGGTTTGTTAGCCGAGCTTAGGTTCTACCCATAAAGCCGTCAGGCAAACCAGAAAAAGAGCGAGCCAGGCCCAGGCTGGCAGCGTTTCGCTCGAAGTAACGCTGCCCGATGCCGACGTACGGGTTTGACGAATGGCCGTTGCCTTACTAGCGGCATCGGTTGCATGAGCCCTCATGAATCGGTTGATTACGTGCCGGGACCTGGCAGGTGTACGGGCTATGGCTGGCTCGACATAAACAGACAGCGAGTCCTGAATCGATTGCCATCCATATTTATCGAGGAGCAGTGTGCCTGTTGCCAACTGCCGGTTAAGTGCCGACTGGATCAGGCGTACCGTATCTGTCCCCACGCGAAGTAAGGAAGCCTTTTCAGTCGCATTGTTGACGTGTACGGGACTGGGCAAATGGCTGAAAACCGGTGCGTCCACCAGCACATTGTTTTTTGCGGCAGGTTGTAGTTTGGCCATCACTGCATACCAAATTCGGCCGTAGGCTAAACTGTCGCCACTCAGGGCGAGTGGAAATGTTTCGTTGAGCAAACTTATACCCACCCGGCCTGCCGTTCGCTGTACGGCTATGGGGTAGCCTGGAACCGAAAATTGATTGGATGCACCAGCAAACCGGTAGGGGTGGGCGGTAAGGTTCTTGCCTGCCGGAACCGTTTCCTGCGTACTTGACCGACTGATACGCCAGCGTGTTTTCAGCGCCCGGTTAACAACCGAAACATCGGTCGATGGGTTACTCAGATTGATGAATAAAACCGCTCTGCCGTCGACGATAGCGTTTCGAACAACCGGGCTAGCCGCCTGAGCGGGGTCTGTAACGACGATATCCGGTTTCCAGATGGTTCCTTTAGCTGAGTTATTTATTCCGACCTGACTGCGTATATTCTTCGAGAGGGTAGCCGATACCCGCACCGAATGCCCCTGTTTGCCAAGCCAGTCGGCCAATGTTTTACTCTCGAAGTCAGGATTGTCGAGCAGGAACTGAATCCGGAGCGGAGCTACAGGCCGGCTGTAGAAACGTACCGTATCCAGTGGCTGCTTACCCAGCACTATTTCAACCTGATTCTGCCCTTGTCCGAACGCTGGAAATTGCAGGTTGAAGGGTGTAAGGCCTGGTTTTACCAGTAGGCTGTCGAGCGTTTGGTTGCCATACCGAACCCGCAGAAGTTGTTCGGCCTGCGCGTCAACCTGCCCGCTTATCCGTTGCAGTTCACCCTGCCGGACAACACCTTTCCATTGTAGTTGCTGGAGTTGATTTGGTAGGCTATAAGGTACCCATCGAATAACCGAACGGCTGAGTCTGGTAAGCGTTTCTGTTGGAAAATCCTGACCTACAAGCGTAACCGTGTCATAAACTGCGTTGAGCGTCCGGGCCATAAACCGATCCCGAATGTGTAAGCTATCCTGAATCGTTCGGGCGTAGGCGGTTGGAACTTCGTCACCAACGAGCATGGCATGTGTTGCCGGCCGATCGGCGTGCCAGCTGACTTGCAGCACAAAAGCTACTATAACCAGCCAGAGCAGCCCATTAAGTATAGCCCGCACCGTTTTACGTCCTGCCGTCAGGGTCTGGCTACGCAGAACAAGCCAACTTTGTATACAAAATAAAGCCAGAAGACCGAGCGCTATGGCCCAGGTAATGGGGTCGGCCCAGTTGGGGGTTGTGTAGGTCATTTCAGCTGTTGCCAGAAAGCCCGTTCCAGCGTTCGGTCGCTGGTATACGAGCGGCCAGTGCGTTCCGACCGGGATACCGGATCGGGACTTGCCAGGCTGTAAAGTTTTGTTTTCAGTTGTGTTCGTTCGGGTGCCGACAACATTCGCCCTCCGGCCAGCTTCTGTAAACTCGCCAGCACCGACCAGCTCTGTAATCCGCTGTTGAGCGCACGATTGGCCAGCACATTACCCAGTTGCTGCACCATGCTGCGCTGCTGCTGGGTCAGGGCTGGCAGATCGACGTAGCCTAGCACGACAGCCACCAGTGGAGCAATGCGCTCCTGATTGCTGACGCGTTCCTGGTTGAAGGCAGGGGTCACATTTTTCAGTTCACCCGTTAGTCGTAGTTCCTTTTCTTTGATAGGGGGCGGGTCGAAACCTGTTTTTTTGACGTACGAACGGGCCTTCTGCTGCGAGAGCTTCAGGTACTCAAGTGCCTTCTGCTCAAACGGCAGGGCTTTCTCGGGTTCGTACAGCCGCAGGTGCAATTCTGACTGCCACATCTGCTCAAGCGCCATTTTCAGCAGCGACCGGGTCGACTGTTCATGGAAGGTATTCGTTTCGGCGTTGTCGTGCGCGTGAACATATTGTTCCATCAGCGCGGCCACCGGGTCCTGCTTGTCGTTCCCACCCGATTCGTGGCCGTGATCATGCTGGGGCTCATGGTGATCTTCGTCCTTGTGACCCGGCTCGTGTTCATCGCCTTCGCCTTTGTCATGGTCATGTACGAATCCGGCCAGAGGATCACCTTTATCGTCGGTCGGCTCGACGTGACCTCCGCCGGCAGAAGTTTCAAACTCTTCACCCAGAAACTGTCCGTAGCGTAGCCGTAATACTTTTTGATCAAACCCGATCTCGTTCGATGCACTTTTAAATGTATGCGTCGGATTTGCCTTATCGGCCATGCGTTTGCGCGTTGCAATCAGCTTCTCGGTGTCGATGATGATCTGCCGCTGGCTGCGGAAATACTCCGGCATAATATTGACCGCCATCGTGGCCAGTTCGCTATCTTCCACTTTTGTCGTGTCTTTGTAGACCACGAAATAGGTGTCGGACTTGGTGAAATTGGGCTCCGGCTGGCGGTTGTCGAAAGCCGCCCAGTAGTAGTATAACTCGTCGCCGGGCGCAAAATTCAAGGCTTTCAGGTCCAGGACTTTTTTTACGTTAGCCGCCTGAAAATTAGCTGGGCCCAGCGGCATCCTGACCTCCCTGAATTTGACGTTCTCGCCCGACCCCCGGGCTACGGTTGCTACGATGAACGCGTTCGAGACCCGAAAATCGTCGGATATCTTAGCCGCGATTGTCATTGTTTTGGGGTCTTTGAGGAAGTGGTACCGGTATAGTTCTTTAGACTCAGGTTCTATTTTTGGGGCCAGATCCGGAGTGGCTTCCAGCCGGTAGAAATCGGATTGATAGACCACCGAATCGCGGCCGGCCGGTGTATGCCAATAGGCCTTGATGGCATATAAACCAGACGTAAGCAGGCGGTCCTGGTGTGTGAAAAAACCGTTGGCCTGCCGGAACGGTAACTCCCGGGATCGGCTGTTGACCAATCGCACCGACAGATTTCGGGTGTCGGTGAACCGAATGGACCAGGTTAGTTGAGAGCCAACCAGCGCAACGATGTTCAGGTCGTTTGTTTTTCTGACCGGCAGACGTGTATAGGCGGGTGGCTGGATCTGTACGGTTGACGATTGAAAAGAAGGCGGAACAACTGGCTTATCAGCAGGTGCCGCAGCCATTTGCTTACCTGATTCTTTCGGGGCGTTCAGGGGGGCAGCATGCGGTAACAACGGGTAGCCGACGTAAATGACTGCGGCCACCAGCAAAGTAGCCGCGTAAGCCCCTACCTGCGCTAACAACACCCCCGGGACGCGTATATCCCGTACCCGTTCACCTAACCGTTCGAGTTGTAATTGTTCGGCAATATTCAGCTGTGGTTTATCGAGCAGAGGCAGGCTATATTCTGTATCGCCAACCGACTGGTGAATAAGTTGAATGGCTTCAGGTTTTTTGTCCTGAAAGGGCCTGGTTAGAATGGTCCCCACGGCGAAACCCGCCAGTCCGGCAACCAGCGCTACGAGTAAGGGTACACTAAAGGTGGCGACGAACAGGTAAGCCGATGCCGCTATCAGCGCACTTCGGAGTAGTGCGTTGGCGCGCAGTTGGTACGTGACCGACGAGAGCGTTTGCTTGATTTCGTTCATGCGTTTTTAGTCAGGGCTAGCCAGCGTTCAACGATCAGTATGCCGATCAGGAGTAGAAGCAACAGGTTCTGTACGGTTGCCTGTTGCGATGGAGCGTGTCTTGTGGTGGGTACAAACCGGGCAACGAGAGCCTGGTGGCTCAGCGGTACCTGATTGGTCTCAAGTCCATAATGCTGAATGAGTTGTTCCCCCAGCCACTCCGGCAATTGCCCACCCGCTACCCGTTCCGAGGTTTGCGGACTTAGTAAATCGGTTGAAAAAACGACGTAGCCACGCGTGGATGTAGCACTGGTCCCGGATATAGTGTATAACGTTTTCGGGTTTCTGGCCAGTTCCGAATCAGGCCGGAGTTGATCGGTTAGTATCCAGTCGTAGGTTACGTCGTTGCGCTGCTTTTCTTCGATCGACAACGGCATAGCGTACACCTGCGACAGCGCACTGAGTGCAGCCCGGACGGTTTGACGTTCGGCTGTAGTCTGGTAGGCCAGCAAGACGCGAATAGGTCCGGAATGGACCGGAGTCGTTTGCAGTAATGAGCCTGAGGCTGGCGTTGCTGAACTGGTGAGTTTACCTGTTTGGTCGATAAACAATCGGTTACCATTGCTTAAGGCCAGAAAGGGGCGGGGTTTACCAGCGGAATCGATCAGGCTATGTAGCCGGAACCGGGCCGGTACTGTTATCGCCGGTACGTCGCCCAGCGCCTGACTATTGATGAGGTACAGGTGAAGCTCCGTGTTTTCGGAAGGTAATTTGTCGATAGCAGTTTGGAGGGTTAACGGACTTAACTCAGCAGCCTGCTCACCCAATTGTGAGGCTCCGGCGGGCGTGTCGAACGGTTCTGGTGTTTCCCTAAGCCAGTATGCTTTCTCACCTTTCCTGAGGGCTTCATCCAACTCAAACCGAAAATTGGCGCTTACAAGTGCATTTGGCTGGACAAGATGAATCCGCTGAATGGTCGTTTCTTTTTTGAACAGGTTCAATACGGGCCTGGCCAGCAATATAGTCAGCAGCAGCACCAGCAGACACCGTAGCACCAGGAGTAAAATGTTATCCAGACGTAGTCCCCGGCTTTGCTGCTGGTTTTTTTCGGTAAGCCACTGCGTAGCTGCCCACGGCAGTAACCGGCCCCGTTTCTGATGCCAGAAATGGATAGCAATGGGAATCACGACCGCCAGGGCTCCCCACAATAAAAAGGGTTCTATGAACGTCATCAGCTCTTTCTTCCGGTCAAATAACTCGTTAACACCTGCGCGATGGGTTCGCTCAGCCGGGTCCGAATCAGCCGCACATGCGGAATTCGAAGGGCCTGCTCCAGGGTGCTGAAATAAGCGGCTGCCCGCTCCCGAACGCTATCGCGGATCGCTTCGGCCTGTAACTCGACTTCGCGACCTGTCTCCAGATCCTGAAATCGATAGAAGCCGCTCAAATCAAATGTCAGTTCATGGTCGCCCAGCAGCTGGAAAATGACGATCTCCCGGCGGGGACCAGCCACCTGCTGGATCAGGTTCAGCCACTCGTCACCCACCTGCAAAAAGTCGGACGCGATGATGAGTAATTCAGCCTGTTTACGCCCGAACTCCGGAAAGGACGCCTGTTTATTTTGCCAGGCCCCCGATGCTTCAGCTACATTGAGGGTGGATACGATTTTCTGGAACGCTTGTTTGCCTGGTGGCACCAGTGTTTGCAGCGTTCCGTTATGCAATCCATATAAACGTAGCTGGTCGGCCTGGCGGTTGCTCAGGTAGGCCAGCGAAGCCAGCAGGATCTTGGCATAGTTCAGCCGGCTGATGCCGTTCTCCGCATAATTCATCGACCCCGACAAATCGATCAGCAACCGGACCTGCTGGTTACTTTCCGTTGCCGATTCGCGCACGAGGTACTGATCGGTTTGAGCAAATCGTTTCCAGTCGATCCGTTTCGGGTCGTCGCCGGGTACATAATGCCGAAACTGTTCAAACTCAGTTCCAGTGCCCGACCGCCGACTGGTTTGAACGCCCAGCAGTAGTTCGTCACTGACCAGTTTTCCGGCTAGCTGTAGGTTGTTGAGTTTGATGAGATCTGTGGTAAGCATACACTTTAGATCGTAACACGGCAAACCTGTAAGGGTGCAGCAAGGGACAGCCCTGTACTAACATGGTATACCGTTTACTTGACAGATATCAGTAATTCTTTGATCACCCGATCAGTGGTGATGCCCTCTGCTTCTGCCCGAAAATTAAGCGCAATGCGATGGCGCAGGATCGGGTAGGCCAGGGTCTGGATATCCTCAGGAATGACCGAGTAGCGTTCGTTGAGTACCGCTCGCGCTTTGGCGCATAACACAAGCGCTTGTCCGGCACGGGGCCCGGCTCCCCATTCGCCCCATTGCTTGACAAAAGCCGATGGGCTATCCTGGGGACGCGATGCCCGTACAAGCCGGTTTATGAATGAAATCAGTTCATCGCTGATGTGTACCTGCCGGGTCAGTTGCTGCAGGTCAAGAATCTCCTTGTCGGTAAGGATGGTTTTTAGCTCGGGCCGGGCTGTACCGGTGGTACTGCGCAACACCTCCAGTTCCTCCAGCTCCGAGGGGTAGCTGAGTTTAATGTACAGGAGAAACCGGTCCAGCTGGGCTTCGGGTAGGGGATAGGTTCCCGCCTGCTCGATGGGGTTCTGGGTCGCAATGATCAGGAACGGTTTGGGCAGCGCGTAGTCGGTACCGGCGTAGGTAACCCGGTATTCCTGCATGGCCTCCAGCATGGCCGCCTGCGTTTTAGGCGGTGTGCGGTTTATTTCATCGGCCAGCACGACGTTCGCGAAAATAGGTCCCCGGTTAAACTGAAAGAATTTCTTTCCCGTTTCGTGGTCCTCTTCCAGAATTTCGGTGCCTACAATGTCGCCGGGCATCAGGTCGGGCGTGAACTGGATACGCTTGAACTGCATCGCCAGGGCGTCGGCCATGGTTCTAACCATCAGTGTCTTGGCTAGCCCGGGCACTCCTTCGAGCAGGCAGTGACCTCCTGCCAGCAAAGCGATCAACACTTCGTCGATAGCCTCCTGTTGTCCGATAATGACTTTGCCAATCTCCTGTTTCAGTTGCGGTAGCTTGGCTACCAGCGTTTTATAGTGCGTTAAGTTCTGAGTCTCCAAATTTTATAGCAGGTTGTATCTACGGGTAATATTGACCCCTCCGGGCCGGTTATGCAACGTCTTCTACTGTTTACGCGGTGAGCGCGTAGGTGACAATGTTGATTCCGAACTTGGTGTTGTCTTCGGCCAAAAATCGTTTGTTACGAAAGTCGTAATCCCACTCGCAGCCGTAATCTTTGTTGCTATAGAGGACGCCAATCCGACCATTGACCATAATGGCTTTCAGGTAGTCGTGTACGAGGTCATCGCCCCAGCCGTTCAGTTCGAATGAGGTTGTTGGCGGGCCTTCGGGAAACTTGAAAAAGCAGGTGTAAATCGGGTGGGTATTCGGAATTTTCTGCAACGCTTTAGGGCCAAACGTGCGGGCCATCTCCTGTTCGAACGAGCGCGCAAACAGCCCGTCGATATCATGATTGCAATCGTCGACAAACACGAACCCGCCGTTCTGTACATACCGCTTGAACTGGTCCCGTTCCTGCTGGGAAAACTCCACCAGCTTATGTCCGCTGAGGTAGCAAAATGGGCTTTTGAACAGATCCGGGCTGCTTAGCTGTACCACGCGCTCCTTCTGATCGACCGGAATCGTGGTATACTCCACCAGCGAATGAAGTATATTGACCGGCATCCGCTGGTCGGTATCCCAGTCGCCGGAGGTATATTGAATTCGGGTGAAGATGAAAGGTTTCAAAACAGTTGATGAGTGTAAAATCAGGTATCCGGATTGTAAAGCTATCCAGACGAATAGGCTATGCCGCTAAAACCATAATCAGTTGGTCTGGACTATCTTTAAAGATAACCAAATAAAGCTAGCGCGTAGCCGGCCCGGTCCTGAGCCGACTACGCGCTAGCCTACACCGCGTCTGACAAACTGGTAAACGTAAACTCCCGGATTTTCATCGGCGGAATCAAATAGCTCTGGTTGGATTCGGTACTTAGCACGCGCTCAGGTTTGCCCAGTGTTTCCAGGTTGTTAAGCATGATAACCGGGCTTTCGTTGAAGCGGAAGTTCTTTACCGGAAACTTGATTTTACCGTTCTCGATGTAGAACGTTCCGTCGCGGGTAAGTCCCGTGAGCAGAATCGTTTGCGGATCGACTTCCCGGATGTACCATAGTTTGGTGACCAGAATGCCTCGCTGGGTGCTTTTGATCATGTCTTCCAGCGATGCTGTGCCGCCCGTCATGATGATATTGTTCGGGTTGGGAACCGCTTTCTTACCTTGCTTTTGGGCCCAATAGCGCGAATACGACAGGTTTTTGACAACGCCTTTTTCGATCCACATGGTCTTCTCCTGGGGCCGACCGTCACCAGACCAGGGCGAAGCGGGTAAATCCGCGTTGGCAGGGTCGGAATAGATCGTTACGCGCTCATCGACGATCTTGTCGCCCAGCCGGGATTTACCCCCCGACTTGCTGAAGTACGACCGGCCTTCATCGGCCGAGCGGGCGTCCATGTTGTAAAAAATGTTTTCGAGCAACACAACGGCCGCTGTCGGTTCCAGAATGACCGTGTATTTGCCCGGCTCGATGGCGCGTGCTTCGGCCGATCCCTGCGCTTTCTGCATGGCAATCTGTGTGGCGGCTGCCGTATCCAGTTTGCTGACATCGCTGTAACCCCGCGCTACATACCCCGATCCTTTGCTATCCGGCGTTCGGACGGTTAAGGTAAAGTTGACGTTCGTGCTGGGGTAATAGGCAAACAATCCCTTTGAATTCATCATGGCGTTATAGCCATACTGATCTTCGAGGAAACCGGCCGCCGTGAGCTTGGCCGCCCGCGACAGTTGCAGACTCTTGTCAACCGCTTCGGCCCGTTTGTCGGGCGTTACGGTTGCGGTAGAATCGAAAAAGCCGTTCGACTTCATGTACTGCTGCGGCCCCAGAACACCAACATATTCAGGGTTCTCTGGTGCCAGCTGCGCTAGTTCTTCGGACCGGCGCACGACTTTTTCGAGGGAAGCATCGTCGAACTCGTCGATGGTAGCCACGCCGACCTTCTTACCGAAGGCCGACTGGACAACCAGGTTCTTGTTAATGAGCGACCCACTGGTCGATACTTCATTGCGGGCATAGCGCAGGTTCCCGCGCTCTTCGCCGAGGAGGTTTACTTCGCACTCGTCAGCTTTAGAGTAGCTCAGCACCTTCTGTAGTAAGGCCTTTGCTTCGGATTCGGTGAGTATGATAGCCATGTCGTTTGGTGCGGGGTTTCCGGTTAGATTTTCCGGGCTGTGTTGATCACGTTGACGCCGTTAAACCGGGTAGTGCTGCTACCATGCGACACGGCGCTGCTCTGGCTGGGCTGTCCTTTGCCATCGAAGAACGAACCCCCCAGCCGGTAGTCTTTTTCGTCGCAGACCTGAGCACAGGAATTCCAGAATTCCTGGGTGTTCGATTGATAAGCCACATCCTTGAGCATACCAACGATTTCGCCGTTCTTGATTTCATAGAACAATTGACCGCCAAACTGGAAGTTGTACCGCTGCTGGTCAATCGAGAACGAACCGTCGCCGATGATATAAATGCCTTTTTTGACGTCTTTTATCATCTCCTGCACTGAAAGTGGCGTTTTTCCCGCTGCCAGCGATACATTGGCCATGCGTTGAAACTGCACCGAACCCCAGTTGTCGGCGTAGCAGCAACCCTGCGATTCTTTCTCGCCAATGATATGCACCTGATCGCGAATGGCCTGGTAGTTGACCAGCGTACCATCCTTAACCAGATCCCACTGCTTGGTTTTTACCCCCTCATCGTCCCAGCCAACCGCGCCGAGTGAACCAACCTGTGTCTTATCGGCGATTAAATTGACCTGTTTGCTGCCATAATTGAAATTCTTGGACTGCCACTTATCGAGTGTGGCGAACGATGTACCGGCAAAGTTGGCTTCGTAACCCAAAACACGGTCCAGCTCCAGCGGGTGACCAACCGATTCGTGAATGGTCAGCCACAGGTGCGACGGGTCGAGTACCAGATCGTATTTGCCCGCTTCAACCGATTTGGCCGAGTGTTTGGCGCGCGCCTGCTTAGCCGCAGCCGTTACGTCTTCGAGCATGTCATATCCCATATTGTACCGGGTCGTAATGCCCGTTACTTTATCGGAGGGGTTCACCTGAAGGTACTCGTAGCCCATTCCCATAGGCGAACTTAACGTGTTACGCGTCTCGAACTTGCCGGTTTTAGGGTCAATGGCGGTAACGGTGAAGGTCGGCCAGATGCGGTGAATATCCTGATCGGCGTAGGTGCCATCGGTCGACGCGAAGTACTTTTGCTCGTTGACCATGAACAGCACCGAATTGACGTAGTTCGCTCCGTTCTTCAGGGCCGATGCATTTACCTCCATCAGTAAATCAACCTTTTCTTTGATCGGTACCTCAAACGCGTTTTTCTTGATGGGCGCTTTCCAGCTCACCTCACCATACCCTTTCTGCGGAGCCAGCTGAACCGGCTCTTTCATAAGCCGGGCGTTGGCTTTGGCAATAGCCACCGCCTTTTCGGCGGCTTTGGCGGTATCAGCTTCGCTTTTGGCATCGACCACCGCGGCAAAACCCCAGCATCCATCGGCGATGACGCGGACGCCCACACCGTATGATTCGGTGTTGACGATGTTTTGCACTTTGTCCTCACGTGTGACCACGAACTGATTCAGGTAGCGGCCAATACGGACGTCTGTGTAGGTAGCGCCTTTGGATTTAGCTGCGTTGAGCGCAGCATCGGCCAGGCGTTTCTTGGTGGCTACGTCGACACCCGATTCAAGAAATGATTCGGGGGAAACGTTGCGCGAAAAAGCAGGTAGCGAAGGAAGCAGAATGCCCGCAGCACCCATGCCTATTAATTGGTTAAAATCCCGGCGGTTCATGGTTGGAGTGTTATAATTATAGGTTGTTACGCAGAGATGCGCTGAGAAAAAAGAGATTCACAGAGATGAGTTTGCATAACGACGAATGCCATCACGAAGCAATTTGACATGAAAGTTAATGAGTAAGCCAACGGGAAAGTTACCGAGACGTAAGTAGGTCAAAATTTGGGCTGTGTGCACATCAGTCAATTGTTCAACTGTTTTTAGTTCAAGAACCAGTTCACCCTCAACGAGCAAATCAAGCCTGTAGCCATGTTCCAATCTAACTTCTTTGTATATGATTGGTAGCGCCTTTTCTCTTTCTACAAATAGTCCCCCTTCCTTAAGTTCGTACATAAGACACTCCTGATAAGCAGATTCTAGTAAACCTGGTCCGAGTGCTCTATGTACCTCGATAGCCTTCCCAATGACAATTGATGTTAATTGCCCCTCTGCGAATCCGCTCCGGCGACCCGGTCATTTGTCTCTGTGTGTCTCTGCGAAATAACTCTTAGTCTTATACAGCGTCAGATAAACTCGTAAAGGTGAAGTCCCGAATTTTCATCGGTGGAATTAACTGCCCACCAGCCCGAACGGGTTTGCCCAGGGCTTCAAGATTGTTGAGCATGATAACCGGGCTTTCATTGAAACGGAAATTCTTTACCGGAAACTTGATTTGTCCGTTCTCGATGTAGAACGTCCCGTCGCGGGTAAGGCCGGTATAAAGCAGTGTTTGCGGGTCAACGGCACGGATGTACCACAAGCGTGTCACCAGAATACCTTTGTCCGTGCTTTTGATCAGGTCGGCCAGCGATTGGGTACCGCCTTCCATGATGACACCACCCGGTGGCGGAACGCCTTTCACCCCTTTCTTCTCCGCCCAGAAACGCGAGTAGTACATATTCTTGACAACGCCCTTTTCGATCCAGGTGACTTTCTCCTGTGGCCGACCATCGCCACCACCGCCACCAAAACGGCCACCGCCACCGCCAAACGGATCGAGTGGCAGCTCAGGGTTCATTGGGTCGGAATAAATGGTGACGCGCTCGTCGAACAGTTTTTCGCCCAGCCGGGTACCACCGCCTTTCTTACTTAAAAAAGACCGGCCTTCGTCGGCGTTGCGGGCATCCATGCTACCCATCATGTTACGCAGTAACTCGACTGATGCCGTGGGTTCCAGAATAACGGTGTACTTGCCAGGTTCCAGCGCCCGTGCGGTCGACGAAGCCAGCGCTTTCTGCATAGCCACCTCTGTAGCGGCTTTGGTACTTAGCTTACTCACATCGTTCACATCCCGGGCTGCATAGCCGGAGCCTGTACCGTCGGCGGTACGGACGGTGATGGAGAAGTCGACACCCGTTGAGCGATTGTAGCCGAATAACCCCTTGCTGTTGCCGATGGCCGAGAACCCCGTCGTGTCTTCCATGTAGCCGGCTGCGGTAAGGTTTTTCTGGCGGCAGGGGTCGAGGCTGTCAAACGTGGCTTTCGCGCGGAATTCGGGCGTGATCTTGTCTGTGCTTTCCGAAAAGGTACCCGTTTTTAGATAGGTCTGTGGCCCAAGCATAGGAACGTATTCGGGGTTTTCCGGTGCCAGCCGGGCAATTTCTTCGGCCCGGCGAACGGTTTTTTCGAGCGATGCATCATCGAACTCGTTGATCGTTGCCGTCCCCGATTTTTTGCCGAACACCGCCGTTACGCCCAGGGACAGGTTGCTGGTCTCGCCCGATGTGGATACTGAGTTACGGGCGTAACGAATATTGCCGGTCCGATCGCCGGATAGACTAACGAAGGTTTCGTCAGATTTGGCGTAGCCTAAAACCTTGTCGATGATTTTTTTTGCTTCCTGCTCTGTTAGGATGGCCATAAAATAGAGTTTGTTGGTTTTGACCCTGCCAGTGGTCCCAAAGGACCCTGGTAGTGGTCGGAGAAGGTAGTTAACCCCACCAGGGGCTGCGACCGGAACGCCGGACCGCACTGGCAGGATTCGCGATTAGATTTTCCGTCCGGTATTGATCACGTTGACGCCATTGAAGCGGGTGGTGGGGCTGCCGTGTGAAACGGCGCTTACCTGGCTGGGTTGCCCTTTGCCATCGAAGAACGAACCGAACATCCGGTAGTCGTCTTTATCGCAAAGCTGGGCGCAGGAGTTCCAGAATTCCTGCGTGTTTGACTGGTAAGCTACATCGTCGAGCATGCCCGTGATTTCGCCGTTCTTGATTTCATAGAACAACTGACCGCCAAACTGGAAGTTGTAGCGTTGCTGATCAATGGAATAAGACCCGCGGCCGATGATATAAATGCCCTTCTCAACCCCCTTGATCATATCGAACACCGAGCGTTTTTCCGAACCTGCCTTGAGCGATACGTTCGGCATTCGCTGAAACTGTACGGAGTTCCAGTTATCGGCGTAGCAGCAGCCGTGGGATTCTTTTTCACCGATGATAGCAACCTGATCGCGAATGGCCTGGTAGTTGACCAGAACACCATCTTTAATCAGATTCCATTCTTTACTGGGGACGCCCTCATCATCGTAACCGACAGCGCCGAGCGTGTGTGGCTGTTTTTTGTCGGCCACAATGTTTACCAGGGGACTGCCGTATTTGAAGGATTTGGTTTTCCACTTATCGAGGGTGGCGAAACTGGTGCCGGCATAATTGGCTTCGTAACCCAGCACGCGGTCGAGTTCGGTAGGGTGACCAACGGATTCGTGGATGGTCAGGCCGAGGTGATTCGGGTCTAATACGAGATCATATTTGCCTGGCTGCACGGTTTTGGCGGTCAGCTTTTCTTTTACCTGTTTAGCGGCCAGCGTTGCGTCCTCAACCATATCGTAGGAGTTGCGGTAGCCGACTAATCCGTTGGGAGCCGGGATTTTCTCGGTAGTCAGCCCGTCCAGGTATTCGTAGCCCATACCCATTGGGGAGGAAATGGCATCGCGGGTTTTGAACTTACCCGTTACGCGATCGACGGCTGATACGGTAAAAGTGGGCCAGATGCGGTGGATGTCCTGGTCTATGTACGAACCATCGGTCGAAGCAAAATACTTCTGCTCGTTCACAAAAAACAGGTTCGAGGTCACAAAAGCCCCTCCGTTCTTCATGGCCTCGCTATTGACCTTCATCAACAGATCGACTTTCTGCTGAACGGGAATCTCAAACGCATTTTTCTGGATGGGCGTTTTCCAGCTTACCTCGCCAACGCCTTTTTGTGGGGCCAACACAACGGGTTCTGTCTGTACCCTGGCATTGGCTTTGGCAATGGCAACGGCTGTTTGGGCACATTTAGCGATGGCGTCGGGCGTTACGTCACTCGTGGCGGCAAATCCCCAGGTTCCGTCTACGATAACCCGAATGCCAACCCCATACGACTCGGCGTTGACGATATTCTGGACTTTCTGCTCACGGGTGAACATGAACTGCTGCAAATACCGCCCGATACGAACGTCGGTATAAGTGGCTCCCTGGCTTTTGGCTGCGTTAAGCGCTACGTCGGCCAGTCGTTTTTTCACGGCTGTGTCGACGCCGGGTTCCAGTAAAAGTTCAGGGGCAACCATGTTGCCAAGGACCGGAATGGAAGCGGTCATTAACCCGCCTACACTCAAGCCAGACAACTGGATAAAATCTCGTCTATTCATGTACGATTAGTCAGCGTATTTACCCTACGCGTTGATGAGTGAGTTTTTATTTTAAGGGCATAAAGTGCGAATATGGTCAAAAAAGACCATTGCATTTATATTGTCATTTGAATTTTGTGACGAATGGTGAATACGCATACAGGATATACTGCCCAATAGTATTCTGCTAATAATATGTTTGACTTTAGTTTAACGCCAACGGCGGTGCCCATCAAAACAGATGACAGGCACCGCCGTTGGCAGTCTAATAAATAGGGTAAGTTTACCGCAGCTGGATTAGCGTTCGAACGGCGGTTGCGGGCTGGTTGAACCCCAGTTCGAAGAAGTTTTCAACGCGCAGTTCATCGCCAATTCGTTCAAGGGCATACTCCTCTCCCTGATACCGACTGGAGAGTCCATTTTGCACATAGATCCGTTTGCCGCGCAGCTCATACTGGTAGATGCCACTACCGATTTTTGGTAAGGCGTAGCCACCTGCATTGATCTCTTTACCCCGGTTTACGGTGAGTGTATTTGGCAACGTGTTGCCCTGAAAACTGGGGTTGAAGATAAGGGTGTCCCGTCTGCCCGATTTTTCGACCCAGACTCCGGTTAGTGAATCGGGCGTAACCGCTGCTGGTTTTTGGCAGGACAGCCCAATAAATCCCAGCAGGAACACAAGTAAAACTAGTTGCATGGTTTCTGTTTTTCGGTATGATTCATCGGGTGGCCGAACGGTTGGAACCTGTAATGCTATTTCCGCAGCTGTTCGAACCAGTCCAGGGTTCGGAACATGAAAACTACTTCGGTTGGCACGTGTCCGCCGGTGTTGAGCGTCACCAGATTTAAATTTGCCGATCCACGCAGGCGCATGGAGGCATATGTCTGTTGCGAGGTCAGAAAAGGAACTATCTCATCTTCCTGGCTATGAAAAAGCCGGGTTGGCGTCTGGGTCGACCAGTTGGTCAGGTCATTGTCGTCCAGTGCCTGCGAAAATGGGGAGGCAGGGTTTCGTACATCTGCTAAGAATTCATCGGTACAAATCTGGTCGAAACTTAATGCGATCGTTCGGGCGCTGTCTAGTGAGGTACTGATTCGTTCGGCATAGGGCGATTTGAAAAAGTAACTCACCGGCTTACCAAGGTTATAGACCCGATTGTAGCTCAGCGTTTGCCAGGCATAAATCTGATTAGCCACTCCGCCAACGGTTGGATTTTGGGTGACATAATTGAAAAAAGCAGGCATGGCGTAAGGGCCTGCCCCGCAACTGGAACCCGCCAGGCGCAGGGTACCCACATAATTAGCTTCGATCAGCTTTTGGGCCGACAGGGTGGCATAACCACCTTCGGAGTAACCTGCCAGAAAAATCTGATCGTTCCACTCGATGTGCTGTTGTGACAGATAGGCTTTGGTTGCCAGCAGCATATCTACCGTCGCCTGCGCCAGCGATTGCTGATGCTCGTAGTTGTGCGGACTTAAGCTGGCATCGCCGTAGCCAACATAATCGGGACAGGAAACGATGTAGCCGTGGGTGGCAAAATAAAGCTGATAGGAAAAACTGGCTGATCTGAAATTGTACCCCGTCGGTATTTCGGTGTTGGAAAAAGCGGTTGGATGCTGGAAACTCAGCAGCGGATAGCGTTTGTGATTAGCTGTCGTCTGCCTGGGCACGTAGACGACACCCGACGCCGTAATGGGCGTACCATCTTTAAGCGTGGTCCGGTACGAAATCCGGGTAACTGTAACAGTATAGTCCGCTGCCTGATAAACAAGGGAGTCGTTGCTGGTACTGATGCTGTTTAAAGCGGTGCTGTCGTATTGGGCAAGCTGGATGCTGCTTAGTAGGATAGGGGCTGGCGGAACGTCGGTTGGGCTACAGGAAAAACAAAATAGCGTAATGAGAACGAACAGTATACCGGGTAAACGATAATGCATTAGGGTTGATATAGAAAAAATGATTATGCCGTAACGGCTTGGTCCGTTACGGCATTTGCGCGGTTACAGCTACGCTTATTTCTTACTTTTCTTAGGCTTCTCTTCGTTGGCTTCGGCCTTTGGCTCTTTCTTCGACTTCGGCTTTTCCTCGGCGGGAGCGGGTACTACGCCGGCTGCCTGGACTGAGTTACGCACAAACGTGCCCCAGGTCAGGTTATCTTTTCCTTTCTGTACTTTGCCTGCCCGCTCGATAGCCATGTTGGCCGCAGCTTCAACGACCCAGTCAAAGTTGGCCTGACCGACCGAATGGATATCGGCATCGGGGGCAGGGTTGCAAAAATCGATGGCGATGGGGATACCGTCGCGAACGGCGAACTCAACGGTGTTGAAATCGTAGCCAAGACCATGATTCAGCTTCAGTACGTAGTCTTTGATGGTCGCCAGCAGTTTTTTGCCTGCATCACCGGTCACTGTCAACTCCGACGCATAACGGAGGTGGTGCGGATTGCGGGGCTCGTAAGGCATAATCAGGACCTCTTTGCCGCCGATGCAGTAGCAACGTACATAGTCCGTGAAGTCGATAGCTTCCTGATACAGCATGACCAGCTGGCCCGTTTCGTCGTACGCCTTGAACATCTGCTCTGGGTTGTCGACTTTATAAACGCTTTTCCAGCCACCACCGGCATGGGGTTTCATAAAAGCCGGGAAGCCAATATGGTTGAAAATGCCATCCCAGTTCATGTGGCCCAGGTTACGGAACGAGTTGTGAGTTGTATCGTCGGGGCGCTCTTTCGACGGCAGCAGAATGGTTTTGGGGACCGGAACCCCAAGTTGTACGGCCAGAGCATTGTTGAAAAACTTCTCGTCGGCGCTCCACCAGAATGGGTTATTGATAACCGCCGTACCGGTAAGGGCGGCATTCTTCAGGAACGCTTTGTAAAAGGGTACATCCTGTGAGATGCGGTCGATGATGACAGCGTAATCGGTTGGAACACTCTGTTCAACCTGATCGATGTGGACAAACTCAGCTTTGAACTTGCTCTGTTTTTCATTGACGCGGTCGACGAAGGCTTGGGGGAATGTATTTTCCTGGCCAAAAAGTATGCCTATTTTCTTCATAACTTAGGGAGATGCGAGCAGCCTGCCCACCGGGGTTGATGTTGTGTTTGAGTAGAAAGGGTAACGTTGCTATTGGCTTTTTTTCACAGGTCAGATCGCTTGTCTGCCTTACTTAAATCATGCTCAGGTAACGAGGGAACTGATCTTTCCAGACGGGCCAGTCATGGTCACCCCAGGGAGATACATCAAGTTGGTGACGAATGCCTTTCCGGTTCAGGATATCTGACATCTGGTAATTACTGCCCTTGCAGAAATCGTATGCCGACGTGCCGAGGACAATATTCATCCGGTGAAACTCGTCGTTTTGGGCTCCCGGCATAAAATCGGGCGGGTTGTTATAATAGACGTTGTCGTCGTAGTAACCTCCTAGGAAAGACCGGATGTTGAAAGCGGCCCCCATGGTAAACAGGTGGCCGACCTGCTCGGGATGACGGAAGGCGAAGTTAAGCGCATGATAACCGCCAAAAGAGGCACCGCCAACGCCTATTTTCTGGACATTGCATTCCCGCTGAATACCAGGTACAAGTTCTTCATGCAAAAACTTGTCGTAAAGAACATGGTTCCAGATGCGGGTGCCGGGGTGCAGGTGTTTGGCGTATAAACTGTCTTTGTCGATACTGCCAATGCAATACAGTTTGACTTTGCCAGACTCAACAAACCAGCGCGCTGTCTCGGTGAAGCCGAAGTTCCTGTATTCGTAGTAATTGCCCATTGAGGTGGGAAACAGCACAACGGGGTACCCCCAATTGCCATAAACCGACATCTCGATGTCACGACCAAGGTGGTGCGAATACCAGGTTCTGTAGTCTTCCTGCACGGTGTTGAGTTGAGGTGTAATCAGTGAAAATTCCGTCGAAATTAGCGTAAACCGGTAGAAACCACAACTATCGAAGCGAGACGGGCCAAAAAAAACGACTACTTTTGAGGCTGTGAAACTATTTTTCCTGACCATTTTTGTGCTTATGGCTGAATCTATACCGGCCCCCACTCGCCCCGAACAATCATTCTCAAGTGTCCGGCGTGACGATTCTTTGTACTCCGTTCCCTTGAAACGAACGGTTCATCTGGACGTCGTACTGCCTCCCCTGTATGAGACGTCGGGTAGCGTTGACTGGCCGGTGCTTTATTTGAACGATGGTCAGGATCTGCCCCGTTTGCGGATGATGGCTGTGCTCGACTCGCTCTATAAACAACAGGCAGTTCAGCCGTTTATTCTGGTGGCCATTCACGCTGGTGACCGGATTCAGGAATATGGAATCAGCGCTACAGCCGACTATATGGGCCGGGGAAGCAAAGCAGGTCTTTACACCGATTTTGTGCTGACGGAGTTGATGCCTCACATCCAAAAGAACTATCGTATCAGCCAGAAGCCGGAGGATACTGTTTTTGCGGGATTTTCGCTCGGCGGCTTGTCGGCATTCGATATTGTCTTTCATCATGCTGACCGGTTTTCTCGGGCGGGGGTTTTCTCGGGTTCGTTCTGGTGGCGCAGTAAGAGCACGGAAGCCGGGTACCGCGACGAAACCGATCGAATCATGCATGATCTGGTTCGTAAAGGGTCGTATCGGCATAATCTGAAGTTCTGGCTGGAAGTCGGCACCGACGACGAAACCAGCGACCGGAACAACAACGGTATCATCGATGCCATCGACGACACAACCGATCTGATCGATGAACTGGTCAAAAAAGGATACCAGTACGATGCCAGCGGCCAGCTGTCCGATATTCGTTATGTAGAAGTGCCCGGTGGCCACCACAACCAGGAGACCTGGAGTGCTGTTATGCCTGATTTTCTGACGTGGGCATTTCCAGAAAAATGAAAGGCGCGGCTAAAACCCACTATCCTGGCTATACATCTGTTTTCTGTCTGCTATTTATGAAAACCCTATCCCTGTCCCTGATGAATGCTGTTTTACTTGCGATCTTACTTGCCTGCAAAGGCCCCGAAACGACCGTGCCCACCGTTCAGCCGCCGGTTGTGGTAGCTCCCCCCGTTAGTACAACCACGGTACCCGGTGTGGTGACGCCCGTTGCCCGTAAGCTTGTTTGGGCTGATGAGTTCGATAAGAACGGGCTGCCCGATTCGACAAAGTGGGGTTATGATGTGGGCGGTAATGGCTGGGGGAACAATGAGTTGCAGTTTTACACCAAAGAGCGTAAAGAGAATGCCCGCATCGAGAAAGGTAACCTCATCATCGAGGCCCACAAAGAATCGTATCAAGGGCGCAACTACACCTCGGCCCGGCTATTGACCCAAAAAACCGCCACCTGGCGCTATGGGCGAATGGAAGTAAGGGCGAAACTTCCGTCGGGTCTGGGTACGTGGCCGGCTATATGGATGCTGGGCGAGAATATCCCGACCGCCGGATGGCCCCTTTGCGGTGAGATAGACATTATGGAGCATGTCGGCTATGAAGAAGGCGTGGTGCATGGCACGCTGCATACCGAAGCCTACAACCACGGAAAAGGCACCCAAAAAGAGGGCAAAACTACCGTACCAACGGCCACGTCTGCCTTTCACGTGTATGCCATCGACTGGACCAGAAACCAGATCGATTTCTATGTAGACGACCAGAAATATTACAGCATGAACGCCCAGACCACGGGTGGAACGCAACAACAGTGGCCGTTTACCCAGCCATTTTTTATGATTCTGAATCTGGCTGTCGGCGGTAACTGGGGCGGTCAGAAAGGCGTGGATGAGCGTATATGGCCGCAACGCATGGAAGTCGATTACGTGCGGGTGTATCAGTAAGGAGCAGGCAATAAGAGCTAAAGGGAGGAGGGGGGATGGCAAGCCGAAAAGGTTAGCCATCCCCCCTGCTCGTTGGAAGAGAAGGGTAGCTAAAAAAACGGATAAAATGGTAGTTATCTGTATCCATCCGGATAGCCAGGTGCGACTAAGGAGTGAATCTAGTATCTATCCACACCAAATTTTTTCTGATTTATGACACGCTCCTTTTCTCCGCACCCGGCAAGTTATCTGTCAGCCCGGTTGGTGGGCTTTGGTTTTTTTCTGACCCTTTTCCTGATAGGCTGTCAGGAAAAAGAGGTGGCTCCCGATCCGTCTACGGGCCTTTCTGACAAGATCCAGCGCATTGTGCCGCGGGCAATCCTCGACGACCTGAAAGCCAAAGGGCTGGTCATCAACGAGGGGACGCAGCCACCCCAGCTTGCCGGTATTTTTATTGCCAGCCCCTACACACTGCTGAGTCCGTATGGAACTGAAGATAGCTGGACCAAAGGCAAGGTAATCAGTGACTACAAATTCAAATTCTACGATCAGTCTGGCGATGAGGTGAAGCTTGACGTTAAGCAAAGTAGCGAAACCGCTACGGGCCTTGGTTCCTATGTGTCTGGGTTCGGCAATAAATTCACCATTTTCGCTGAAACAAAAGGTGTTCAAAGTGGCATCCAGAACACGCAGCTTTCGGTCATCTCGGGCGAGTTGAGCAATGATGGTATTATTAACTTTCAGTATGCGTTCACCTTCACCGCTAAAACCGGTGACGCCAGCAACTCAGTGCTGATTCCAGTAGGTAAAGCCCGGATATGGGAAGATGGTGATAAACTGGCCAGCGAAACCAGCTCGTTCCGGATGGCCGCCCTGGATGCCGTTGAACCAGCTGTCGGCAACCGGGCGGGAGCGGCCGGTAGTACGCATTAAGTTGGTTTTACCACAAATGTAAACGTCGCTATATCCTGCCTATATGACCGTTCGATCAATGGTAGACGTAATACTATAATCTTTTGTTGCCCCGCCAGATTGGTTGCCCGACAAAGTGGTCAATCAATTAAATCGTTTGTATCATGTCCACACAAAGAAAAAAAGTAATGATTTCGGGTGCGCTGGCACTCTTCGTTTTGTTAGGTGTACTCGTTAGCGGGTGTGAACCCAAGGCAGGTGATCCCGGCCCGCAAGGTGAGGCAGGTGCTCTGGGGCCAAAGGGGGACACGGGTGCCCAGGGGCCAAAAGGGGATATTGGTACGGCCAATGTCATTTACTCCCCCTGGACAAGTGTATCGTTCTCCGGCAGCGGCACCTTATATAACGGAACGCTAACCGCTCCTAAAATCACACAAGAGGCAGTAGACAAAGCCGACATTCGCGTCTATTGGAGTGAGAGTGGTCGAGTCCTTACCCTGCCTTATGCAGAATCCATTGGTTCGACAACCTATACGGTTCACCAGCGTATCTACGTTGGTCGCGTTGACTTTAGAGCCTCCTACGCCCTGTCTACCCAACAGTTTCGCTACGTGATTATCCCCGGTGGAACGCCCAGCGGCCGGCTGGCCGGTGTCGATCTGACGAACTATGCCGCCGTCAAAGAGGCATTCAATATTCCTGACTAACGTCCGTTAAACCTTGGTAAAGCCGCTGTTCGACCCGATCAGCGGCTTTTTGTTTGGTAGGAAGCGGCAATTTAGCCAAATCGAGTAGCTTGCAACTCGAACAAACGCCTACTCACCATGACTCGACTACTACTCTTGTTTGCCCTGGCCGGAACGCTCCGTGCCGTTGCCCAGCCAGCCCGTTCCCGCCCGTTGGTCGGCGCTACTACGTTCTCTGTTTCGTTTCCTGCCTCCCAGAGTAAAGAGGCTCTTGATGGGCGCGTTTTGCTCATCGTGGCGAAAACGAACAAGCCCGAACCAAGAGAGCAGGTGAGTGACGCCATTGAAACGGCTCAACTATTTGCTCTGGACGTTAATGGACTTAAGCCCGGTCAGGCCGCCTTGGTCGATGCCAGTGCCTTCGGCTATCCCAAACGGAGCCTGCGCGACCTGTCGCCCGGCGATTATTACGTGCAGGCTGTCCTGCACAGGTACGAGACATTTCAGATCAAGAACGGCCCGAACGGAAGTCGAAACACAGTAAAGCTGCCAATGGACAGGGGCGAAGGACAGAACTGGCGTACGGCGCCCGGCAACCTGTTCAGTAAACCACAGAGAATAACCATTAAAGCGGGCAGCAAACAATCTGTTGCTGTTGTCATGGATCAGGCCAATCCCGATTTGCCAGTCCCGAAAGACACCCGGTTCATCAAACACATCAAGATCCAGAGCAAACGCCTGACCGAATTCTGGGGTCGGCCTATGTACCTGGGTGCTCATGTATTGTTGCCCGACGGCTTCGCTGAACATCCGGAAGCGCGTTACCCGATCTGTATCAACCACGGTCATTTTCCCGCCGATTTCGACGGTTTTAGTGAGACGCCCCCGCCTGCTAATATGGACACGACCGATTACATTGAACGGTTCAAGCTCTATGGATACAAGAAGATTGTGGCCCAGGAAGCGTATGACTTCTACAAGAAGTGGACGAGTAAAGATTTTCCGCGTATGCTGATCGTGGAAATACAGCACGCCAATCCCTATTACGACGACTCATACGCTGTGAACTCAGAAAACATTGGCCCCTACGGCGATGCGATCATGTATGAACTACTGCCCGAAATTGAGCGGCAGTTTCGGGGAATCGGGCAGGGGTGGGCCCGGTTTACGTATGGTGGGTCTACGGGAGGCTGGGAAGCACTGGCTGCTCAGGTCTTTTACCCGGACGAGTTCAATGGCTGCTTTGCCGCCTGTCCAGACCCCATTGCCTTCGATGCCTACACCGTTTTTAACCTTTACAAAGACAAAAACGCGTATTACAGCGAAGGCCCCTTCCGGCGGACGCCCCGGCCGGGTCAGCGCAACTACCTGGGCCAGGTGAAAGTGACGATCGAAGAAACCAATCATCGCGAACTGGCACTGGGTACCCACACGCGCTCCGGCGAACAGTTCGATATCTGGGAAGCTGTTTACTCACCCGCCGGGCCGGATGGTTACCCAAAACGAATCTGGGATAAATTGACCGGCGAGATCGACCCGGCGGTGGCCACATACTGGCGCGATCACTATGACTTATTGCATATTCTCAAGCGTGACTGGAAAACGTTGGGCCCCAAAGTAACCGGCAAAATCCACCTTTACTGTGGCGACATGGATAACTACTACCTCAACAATGCGGTGTATTTGATGGAAGATTTCCTGAAAGGGGTGAAGAACCCCACGGCCGACAGCGAAGTAGCCTACGGCGACCGGGCAGAACACTGCTGGAACGGCGACCCCACCCAGCCTAATTATATCAGCCGCCTGCGATACAATACGATGTACATCGACAAAATTATGAAGCGTATCGAGGTCTCAGCTCCCAAAGGGGCGGATTTGAAGAGCTGGAGGTATTGAAGAGGAAGGGGAGGAAGGGAGGAAAGGGGGAAGGGAGGAAGGGGAGGAAAGGGGGAAGGGAGGAAGGAAAGGAAAGGGATAGCGCTGAAGGAAGGAGGGAAGTGCTGGCGTCAGCAATCCCTTTTCCCTCTCTTCCCTTTCCTCCCCTCCTCCCTTTCCTCCCTCCCTTATAATCCTTGTAAAAAGGCCATGGTATCGACGCCGTCCGCATAATCGGTCAGGCCGGGGCGCTGGGTGTTGCCGAAGGCCACGCTGCCGGGATACCAGCCCTGACCCTTGTGACCCGCATTGGCCTGAGCCGAGGCAACGACCTGAATTTTGTCGGCGCGCGTCTCTAGCCAGTTGGTAGCGTCTTCCTGCAATCTATAAGTCTGGAAATAAAGAACCGAAATCGGTGAAACCAGCGCATCGTTCTGCGTAACCAGCAGGTAGCCGTTGTCGAGGTGGGGAACGGCATTGATGAGGTAGATCGACTTATTGTAATCGTAGTTGTTCTGGTACTTGTGGTTGTTGAGGTAGATCGATACCTGAGGCTCCAACGTACGCAGCAGGGGTGTGAAGTCATACTCCTCAGGAACCAGAATGGTGGATACATTACGGCAACCAAGGCCGTAGTAGTCCGAGATGTCATGGCCAAGTTTCAGAAATTCCTCTTCGCTCTCTTCGCCCATCAACAGGCCCACCGATGTTCGATTTTTGCGGATGAGGTGGGGTTTCTTTCCAAAGTAATACTCAAAGTAGCGAGCCGTATTATTGCTGCCGGTAGCAATAAATGCATCAGCCGAATTGAGCCTGTCTGCTTCTTCAATCCAGGCGCTCATGGCTGGATTAATCTCTATTAATTTTTGTATTAAATAATGAATTAGTACAAAATCCTGTGTGCTAAGCTTAGCCAAAAGCCGATGACCACTAAGTAACACACACAAGAGGTCATGAAATCCAACGGCTGGAATATTTCCGGCCATGACAACACCAACGCTACGGGGTGTATGATCGGATTTGATCGTGTATTGACTAAGCCAGCTGGTCAGTGAGTCGACAGTCAAAAACTCATCAGCGATGGCCTGTAAAGCATTCAGGGAATTTTCGGGCGTAAACCAGTTATTACGGTAGTTGGCTTGTTGCACTACTTCGGCAAGTTCAGGTTTTGCCTCGGTCGATCGCAGAAAGTTGCCTAAGGCAACGAACGTTTGCAGGCGTTCAGATTGGAGCATGTAGTTGATAAACAAATGGAATACCCCATCAACCTTTGTAATTAAATTTTAGTTTGTCGCCAACCTTTAAATAGTTATATTTGTTGTCCAATTCGAAAAGACCTGAATTTACGCTCTATAAATTTGTACTACTCATGGCAATCATGATTACCGATGAGTGCATCAACTGTGGTGCCTGCGAACCCGAATGCCCCAACACAGCTATCTACGAAGGTGGCGTTGAATGGACCTGGAGCGGGGGAACCGAACTAACTGACGTTGACTTTGGTGATGGCACTGTAATAAGTGGCAAAGCACCTCAGTCGCCGGTTTCGAACGAGTTTTATTACATTGTAAGTGATAAGTGTACTGAATGCATGGGATTTCATGAAGAACCCCAGTGTGCCGCGGTTTGCCCGGTAGATTGCTGCGTACCTGATCCTGAGCATGTGGAAGACGAAGAGACGCTCCTTGCCAAGAAGGCCTGGCTCCACGCAGAGGCATAAATCTACTCAGTTTTGTACTAAAAAAGCCCGACTAGCCTCTAGTCGGGCTTTTTTGCATTTTAAAGAGAATCTGGCAATCATAATCTAGTTTATAGTAGGCAAATATTATTTGGTTTATATTAACACTTGCCAAATAAGTTATACAAAGGTGTAAATATCGTATTTCCGGTATTATGCTATTAAAATATAGAACATTTAAAACATTATTATGAACATTTAGGAAAAGAGTACAATTTTTTACGCTAGTCGCTTGTAACATATCATTTATCTGATAAAATTTGTCCCAAACAAACCACAACTGTATTAATTCGTCCACCAAATTAATAGCATGAAAAAAACACTTTTACTTATTTCCTCTTTGATTGCTTCGTATAGCACTCAGGCCCAAGACTCCACTGCCGTAACACCTGGAAAATTCACGTTTTCGGGCTATATGGATACGTATTATTTCGGCAACTTCAATAACCCCAAAAGCCAGTCTAATTTGGGGCTTAATGGAACTGGAGTAGGAAACGCACGTGCTTTTGATCAAAAGGCTGGCCAGTTCGGTATTGGTTTGGTTCAGGCAAAAGCAGTTTACTCAGCTAATAAGGTCGATGCCGTAATGGACCTGACATTTGGCCCGTTTGCAGACCTGGGCAACTACGGTAACTACGCAGGATTTCTGGGACCCGGCTCTACGTCGCTCGCTATCAAGCAAGCTTATATCACCTACAAAGCAAGTAGTAAATTGTCGTTCACGGCTGGTCAGTTTGGTACCCACATTGGCTATGAAGTGATTGACGCACCAGTTAATTTCAACTATTCACTCTCGAATCTTTTCAACAACGGTCCATTTTATCATATCGGTCTGAAAGCACAATATGCGTTCAGCGATCGGGCTTCGTTGATGGTAGGCATGGTCAATAACGTCGATAATTTGTTCGACAACAACAAGAAGAAAGGGCTCATCAGTCAGCTCTTCATTTCTCCGGCATCAGGCTGGAACGTCTACCTGAATGCAATTGTATCGAACGAAGCATCGGAGTCAATAGACGCCGTACCGGCTGATGATGCATCCTATGCCCTATTTGACCTGACAACTACCTACCAGGTTACCTCTAAGTTCTTCCTGGGCCTTAATGCAGCCTCTGGGTCGCAGAAGGGCGATTATCAGGGCTTCAGTGGGCCTGCCACCTCCAGGAGCTGGGGCGGTGTAGCGGTGTATTCCAACTATGCCTTCACCGACAAGTTCGCGCTTGGCGTCCGCTATGAAACGTTCGACAATAAAAATGGGGCTCGTGCGCTGACGGATGCGGCTGGCGTTGGGGCAAGTGTGAACTCGATTACCGTAACGGGGAATATCACAGCCGCAGACGGACACCTCCTGTTCAAGCCTGAGCTGCGTATTGACAGTTATTCGGCAGATAAGTTTGAGAAGAACAACGGTTCACTGACACCATCGCAGGCTACGCTTGGTATGGCGGCTATTTTTAAATTCTAGGCAAGGTTCCAACTGGCTTTGTCCGAAATCCGATCCTGGCCAACAACCCCTTTCTCTTATTTACAACTTAACTAAACACCCTATTTAGTACAACAAAAACCCCTTGAATACCATGCAAAAACCAAACTACATTCCTCTCGCCATTCTGCTGATTATCAGCTTGGTGGCTGTCTTTATGCCGGCTGTTCCGACCCAAATCGTGACCGAAGGTATCAATTCTGGCGACACTGCCTGGATGCTGGTCGCTACGGCCCTTGTACTGTTGATGACGCCGGGTCTGGCGTATTTCTACGGTGGAATGGTAAACAACAAGAACGTGATCTCAACCATGCTGCAAAGCTTTGTCGCTATGGGTGTTATCAGTATTTTGTGGGTGGTTGTTGGCTATAGCCTGGCCTTCGGCTCATCGATTGGTGGCTTTATCGGTAATCCAATGGACCATTTTATGTTCAAGGGTGTACTTGACGGTAAGCCCTGGTCGCTGGCCCCAACGATTCCGTTGGTGGTATTTGCGTTCTTCCAGTTGAAGTTTGCCGTCATTACGCCTGCTCTGGTAACGGGTTCGATGGCCGAACGGATCAACTTCCGGTCGTACGTCCTGTTCATGATTCTGTTCAGCCTATTGGTGTATGCACCCCTGGCCCACATGACCTGGCACCCTGAAGGCTGGTTGTTCAAACGGGGTGTGCTTGATTTTGCGGGCGGTACCGTTGTTCACATGTCGGCTGGTTGGGCTGCGCTGGCTGGTGCTATCTACCTGAAGCGTCGGAAGTCGCACCTTGAAGCCAGTTATTTCCCACCGGCTAACGTTCCGTTCGTACTGCTGGGTACGGGTCTGCTGTGGTTTGGCTGGTTTGGTTTCAACGCTGGCTCGGCTGTATCGGCTTCGCCATTGGCCGCTTCAGCTTTCGCTACGACCAACACGGCTGCTGCCTCTGCTGGTTTGGCCTGGGTGCTGTTCGATTCTGCTAAAGGAAAGAAAGTGTCGGCGCTTGGTTTCTGTATCGGTGCTGTCGTTGGTTTGGTAGCTATCACACCGGCGGCCGGTTTCGTAACAATTCCAACGGCTATTTTCATTGGTACAGTTGGCGCTATGGTTTCTAACTATGTAGCTCACCTGCGTTCGAAATCCACACTTGACGATACCCTTGACGTATTCCCCTGCCACGGTGTGGGTGGTATGGTTGGTATGATTATGACGGGTATTTTCGCCAGTAAAGGCGTTAACTCAGCCGTCGCGGTCGAAGGGCTGGCTTTTGGCGAAACGGGTCTGTTCATTGAGCATATGATTGCTTTAGTAGCCGTATCTGCCTTCGCATTTGGTATGTCGTTACTGCTGCTGAAAGTGACAGACCTTATCCTGCCACTGCGCGTATCGGAAGAAGACGAAAAAATGGGTCTGGATGTAAGTCAGCACGACGAATTCCTGATCGAAGCCTAGCGGTATCCTGGTTGAACGGTAGCTGACATAAGTCGGTTACCGTACTTCACCACATATACATCAACAGAGCCACAGGCACCCTGTCCGGCCAATGTCTGACAGCTTTACTGTGGTTTTGTTGTACTCATGGAGCCGCCCCCGCTTGGGAGCGGTTTCCTGCTTTATGCCCAGTCTGAATGATATGGGCTTCTCAGCGAGTTATACTTCCCTCATACGTATTCAGGCTCCTTCCCGACACCCTATAGCATAGTGTCGGGAAGGAGCCTGAATACTATAAATCAATAATTTTGTGAGGCTTGGAGCTATACCCTATTGTACATCTGTTTCATGTAGCCTGGACGGCTACGTCCGGGTTGGAGTAAACAACATTTACTCCAACCCGGACGTAGCCGTCCAGGCTACATGAAACAGCGTTTACTGTCCATCAGACAGAAAATCCCGAATCATCTGATGGGGTCTTGTTTCCTGTGCCTTGCCATTTTGTGGCTTGTCAGATGATGTCGGCCGTTCGGTAGGACGATTACCCATGATGCGGCTGCTGGTTTGAAGGTCCAGCATTTCTCTGCGTAACTGCTGCTGTTCGTCGTCGGTCAATACCGTACGGGTCGCTTCTCCCTGCCCGTATCCATCATTGAAGTTGCTGATTCGGCTATCGGTCTGAGCCAGTTTCAATTCGGAAAGGAGGTCGTTCAGTTCGGCTTGTATGGCCCGGCGTTGCTCAGTCAATTCATCGAGAGCAGGTAAAAGATCGAGGTCGTGCTGCAATATATTCTGGCGGGTACGCTGTTCGGCCAATTGGGCTTCCAACGGAGCGATCTCCTTGTCCAGCCGCTTTATCCGGCGACGTAATTTCCAGATCTTAGGGTCTGCCTGTAACCATCGAAACCAGAACGCCGATAGCACTGGCAGGGAAATGCCCAGACATACGGCTCCTGCCAGGGCGAAAAGAATGCCGCTCAGCACAAACGATAGCAACGCCCATGGGCTGTTGACCAGTGCCAGATTTAACTCACTCGACTCGCTGAGTTGCTTCTCAATCTTGTTGAGCGTAGCCGCGTCCAGCGATTGAGTTGCTGCCGTTGGGTCAGTATTGAGTTGTAACTGACGAACCGATTTGTTAATGGCTCCCTTTAGCTGATCGGTGCGGTAAGCTTCATAACGGAACCAGCCCAGCACGGCCAACGTAAGCACCGAAAACAAAGCCAGCGCAATTTTAAAGCGCTCGTATTTAGTACGATTTTGCTCAGGGTTTTCGAGGTATGGCTTTTCGATTAGCCGATCGTATGCCGGTTTCAACAGAATCGATACCATAGCCAAACCAACCGCAAACGCCCAGGCTTCATTGGTGTTTCGGATGTTCAACGCATAAGCCACGATTTCATGGGATATGATCAGGTCTCCCGCTAGAAACGATATCCCCGCAAACAAAAATAACAAACCGGCCAACAGCGAATAATCGGGCGATGCCTTGGACCGGCGCTTACGCAGCGCGTCAAGATCTGATTCGAGGGCCAGGCGGCTGGATTCACGCAGGCTGACCTGTTTTTCCAGCCGCTCTACCTGAAGCGCATGGTTTTGTAGGTCGGCAAAGGCCGCTCGGTTGGCTTCTCTGGATTCGGTCGTGTACCGTTCAGTTGCCGCCAGTTCGGCACGCTTCTCCTGAATTCGTTCAGTAAGCCAGTCTCTGTTGACCTGACTCGATAAATAGCCTTCGTATGTCTCCCGGTTGACGCCCCCCACGCCACTGCTGTAGCCATGTTGAAAGTCGGAGTGATTGTTTGGTTCCACAGTGTTCCGTTTGTGTTTGTCAGCTGCGAGTTAGTGGTGTCTACCTGTTGAAGACTAATAACCGCAGAGGCAAACAGTTTACCGATGTATTATTGCTTGCCGTTGTTGCTCACTGAGCCGATAACGGAGGCTCCGGGCCAGTTCAAACTCGCTCAGAAAAAGGTTAACAAGCTGGTCGCGTTGGGCGTTCAGACTAGCCACTGTCGCTTCGGCCTGACCGCCTACCATTATCGCTTCCCGTAGTTGCCTGTGCAGGTCATCTATTTCGCCGGTCAGTTGCCTAACATGTCGTTCCCAGTCGGGCAGATGCCGCTTCCGGTCAGCTGCCTGTTGCTTGTCTGATCTGATACGGGACAGATCGTTTTCAAGGCTGATTCCGGTGTCTGACAAAACCTTTCCGGCCAGTAAAAACACAAAAAAGGTAAAAACGAACAGGGCCGTTGACTGAGCAATAGACTGGTTTGACAAGGCGTGTGTCAGCACAAAGACCGAGGCAGCAAAAGGCAATCCAATCGCCTTTATTACCTGGCGTCCTGTCAGTGCTGAACCTTCTTCATAAAAGAACGACGTTCGGCCAGACAAATTGAATATACCGGCCAGAAAGACACCTATGGCTATCCAATGGCTAGTAAAAACAGGGTAGAGGGCGTCATCAATCAATATAAATGTGCCAACAACTATGGCCGCCATTCCCAATAGACGGACCGTATGGCGAATCAGGCCGTCGCCAGTGATATCGCTGTTCGTCAGATCTTCGATGCGTTTCTGAAGCCCATTCATCTCAGCCTCACGCTGCCTGATCAGTCGATTCAGTGCGGTTACGGTTTCCGCACGTTGTTCGCGCTGGACCTCGCCCATCACTACCTGCTGGCGAAAATAGGCTGTAATCTCGGCAACTTTCTCGTCCGGTTGAGCATCCGATAAACCGAACAGGACCCCTTCATCGCGTAACGAATCTGAATCGGAGAGCCAGTGTGGACGTACTTCAGGAATGAGAGAAATCAGGCTGTCTATTGGCCCGACCGACTCCGGTAACGGCACAACCACTGAGCGTATGGGTAAAGGTGTGGGCGTGACTGGATGGGCTGTAGGCGGTACCGTGGCGCTGTTTTGGGAAAAGAAGGAGTAGAAGCGAGAGAAAGCAGTCATCGAAGGCGGGCGGGTAAATTAGCTCGGTGGGGGAGGGGAAGAAGCGAAGGTGTACGACCGTAGGGATTAGTTGACTACCGTGCCTGAAGACCGGCGGTTGAGATGGGGCGCAAAGCGTTTGAAAAGCACCCATGATAGCAGCAGCAGGCCACTGAAAATGAGCGAAAGAACGGGATTGTAATAAATGATAGCCAGCAGACACAGGATGGATAACGAGAGCGCAATCAACGGTACGACCGGGTAAAATGGGGTACTGTAGGTACGGATCATCGCTGGTTCTGTCTTCCGGAGTCGAAATAAACTCAACAGGCTCATAATGTACATACACAGGGCACCAATGACCGATAGGGTTATGATTTCGCCGGTGGTGCCTGAAAACAAGGCAGCCAAACCAACCAGACCACCAACGATCAGGGACCAGTGAGGAGTCTGGAAACGACGGTTCACAGTGGCCAGGAAATGCGGCAGATAACCGGCCCGAGCCAACGCAAAAATTTGCCGCGAGTACCCAAGTGTGTTCGCATGAAACGATGCGATGAGTCCAAACAGGCCCAACCCGGCAAACACTTTGGCCCAGGAATTTTGACGACCAAATACCATAACCAATGTTTCAGGCAACGGGTAATCGAGCTGGCTCAACTGCCGCCAGTCGCCTGCACCCGCGCAGAGGAGCATTGTTCCCAAAGCCAGCACAACCAGGGTGCCGATGCTAAGCAAATAACCGCGCGGAATGGTTTTGTGTGGATCCTTTACTTCCTCCGCTACCATGGCTACCCCTTCTATGGCTAAATAGAACCAGATGGCGAAAGGGAGAGCGGCAAATATGCCACCAATACCGAAGGACTCGTTATGGGCCAGTACATTTTCTGTCTTGTAAGCTGGGGCCACCAGCGCCATAAATACGACCAGCTCCACTACCGAGAGTGCTGTTACAATGACTGAGAAGTTCGCCGATTCTTTTACTCCAAGTAGATTGATGCCAATGAAGACAACATAGGAAGCAATAGCTACGCCCAGCACCGGTAAGGCCGGATTCAGAAAATGAGCATAGGCACCCAGGGCGGCTGCTATAGCCGGTGGAGCCATTAAAAAGTCGACCAGTGTGGCAAACCCGGCCAGAAATCCACCCGTTGACCCAAACGCCCGAAACGCATAGGCAAACGGTCCTCCTGCATCCGGGATGGCTGTTGTGAGTTCCGTATAGCTGAAAATGAACGTGAGATAAAGCACCGTGACCAGCAGGGTAGCAATCAGGAAGCCAATGGTGCCCGCAACAGCCCAGCCGTAGTTCCAGCCAAAATATTCCCCGGAAATAACCATGCCAACAGCGATGGCCCAGAGTTGGGTAGTCGAGATTACCTTTCGCAGACCAGGCTGAACCGGATCGTTCGCATTTCCTGCCTGGATCGACCGTGAAGGTCCGTTGGGAGGTTCGCCCATAAAAAGGGATATTATGAACGTAAGTGGTAAGTGAACAGGAAAGGGCAAGAGTACGCTATCAGGTTGCCGAAGAACTGGACGGTTTACGCGTACCGTTGTAAAAATACACGCTGGAGCGCACTCCACAGCCGTTTTTTTAAATTTTGATCGGCTTCAATTGTCGGTAGTGAATCGGCCATCAGAAAGTTAATTCCTTCAAAGCGAACCGGCGCGTAACGGTCCATCATAATGTCGAGGTTAATACGCTCGAATGGTACGCCAAAGGTGATGAAGTGATTGATGTATTTGCCCTTTAGCAACTCCGCAAAGTCTATATTTTGAACGCCATGAAGGTTCAGCAAGTCTACGCCGTTGACGTTCAAATTTACGGCTTTCAGGATCTTCTCCAGAAATAGCAGATTGCTGGGATCTAATTCTTCATCGGCTAACAGAAGCACTTTATGATTGAGCTGTGGTAAACGGGCTTGTTGCTGAATCGGAGGCAAAATCGAAGGCGTTGTAGGGCGTGGTGCGGGCTGGGGTAATGGCTCGGGAGTGGTTATAAGTACAACCGGTTCGGGCTGGCTGGCAACGGCAACCACGGGGGGGGGGGCGAGGTGCTCAACGACTAGTGGGATCGGTTCTGGAGAAGTTGCCAACCGGTCCAGCTCCACCAGGAAATCATCCTCGATCTGACTTACAGGTTCTACTATTAATTCGCTGGATGGCTTCTCTGTGATCGGCTCGGTAGCGCCCCAGCGTTCGTTATCCAACCTGAAAAGCTGTTCTGTCTGGTAAAAGGTCTGGTAAAAATTAGTTGCTGACATAGGCGGGCGACTCAGAGAATGAAACGTTGTTCATTCTCTGAGTCGGGTTCATTTGCTTAATTTATACCACTTTACCGCCTTTAATGGCTCACGCCGACCGTCGAACGTGCGTTCTAGCGGGCCATAATGTTTGGTAAGATAAGTTAGGATAGCAGGTTCTGATTCGCCCAGATCCCACAGTTTCTGAGTTTGCTGCATCCACCGGATGCGCTCTACCCATTTCTCGCGCGAGAAATGGCTTTGCAAAATCAGCTTGCTGCTATGACAGGCTGTACACTGGCCCTTCACGAGCATGAACTGATCATCCAGCGCCAAGCCCGTTTCAGGATCTTTCCCGGCCGAATCGGATTGGATATAGGCGTTTGAAGCTAACTTGTTCGGTTGGTGGCCGTAGTTGTCTTTTTCAATTTGAATCGACGGAGCAATGGCCGACACGAACAGCGCAAACGCCAGTAGGCCTACTCCAGCTTGTGTAATTCGAATCATCCTGTTTTGATAAAATCAACCAATTTTTACTGCAATCCGGTGGCAGGCGTTGTTACAATACCCTTCCGGGTTCCACTGTGGCATTACCATCGGCTGCGAAACACCGGCGTCGTCGGTAGCTCGCGCCCAGACCTCATAATAGCCGGGTTTGGGAAAAGTTACAGTAGCTGACCAATGTTGCCATGCCAGCCGGTTCTTTGCTGCTTTAAGATCCGCCTTCTGCCAGGTCGAGCCGAAGTCGATGGATATTGATAAATCACGTACCGACCGATCGCCTGCCCAGGCGTGGCCACGTAATGCAAGAGGCTGCCCGCCTGTGAGCAGCGCGCCTGTCTGCGGAAAGGTGATGAGTGATTTCACCGGCATGGATTCAATGATACGAAACTGATCTTCGGGTGGGTCCTGACCCGGTTCTACCGGATTGATGGGCAACTTATAGCTTTTGCCGGTCATTTTGGCCCCATCGTGTACTTTGTTACGCACGGCGATCGTGTGTAGCCATTTTCCCGACACCGATGCCGGCCAGCCGCCAATAACCAGCCGGAGGGGAGCCCCATGAACCAGGGGGATGGGGCTCCCATTCATTGCCCAGGCAATTAAGGTCTCATCTTCGAGGGCTTTCCGCATTGGTACGCCCCGCGAGATAACGGGCTTGGTTGGGTCCAGGCTAACATGCAAATCTTTGCCATAGTAACCAATGTAAACGGCATCGTTAGTCACGCCTACATCGGCCAGAATATCTTTAAGCCGAACACCTGTCCACTCGGCACAGCCAACGCCCCCGTCGGTCCACTGGTTACCTGATGTTTTAGGGAAATAACCAGCCCGACCGTTACCAGCGCATTCGAGTGTTAACTGATATGTATACGGTTTGAACTTCTTTTTAAGCTCTGCCAGTGTATATGTTTTTGCTTTTTTGACTGACTCGCCATTGATTGTCAACGTCCAGGTGTCAGCCGTTATCGATTCGGGCAGTAGACCATTATTACGGATGAACAGCTTGTCGGCGGGTGTAATAGCATCATCCAGTAAATGCGCGGGCGTTTCTACATTCCAGGGCTTATCGTTCAATACAACCAGCCCTTTATGCTTAGTCGCCATTGGATCGATCTCGGCCCTCAACGGAAGGTAATAGGGAGGAAGTTTGTCAGCGAAGACAATTTCGGTCCCTAATAACGTGGTCAGGGTAGCCAGCGAACTTTTTTTCAGGAAACCCCGGCGGTCGAAAAGTGTACTGATTCGTTTATGCAAGGCTGTACTGGTAAGGGTAACAATTACTGGTTTAGTGTCCAAATTTACGCAAAAAAAGCCAGCCCTGTTCTAGTTATAACAGGGCTGGCTGAACGAAGTGAAGCGGGTGGAAATACCAGTTTTTTGTAGAGGAAATCAATCCAGCAGATTCCTGATTCGAGTGTTATAGTTAACGTTTAAACTAAGCTAGTTACGGTAGATACGAATTATTGTGTAAAGGTAAGTATAAATACTTTATTAATTAAGTAGTACTTAAGCACTATTTAATAAAAAAAGCGACTATATCCAGTCGCTTTTTCACCTATAAATTCTGAAGTTAAGCGGCTACCGATTGCCGGTATATAATAGCTTCCCGATCAGGACTGGTTGAGATAAAGCTGATGGGTACGCCTAACGACTCTTCTAAAAAATAAACGTATTCAGCCAGTTCAGCAGGCATATCGTCGAATTGACGAATAGCGGCCAGATCTGTTTTCCAACCCTTAAAGGTTTTGTAAACAGGCTTTAAGTCTGTATCGGTCTGGTCATAAGGAAGGTGCTCGGTAGTACTACCCGGTCCATCGCTGCTGTCTGGATACTGATAATGCGTACAAACCTCAATTTCGTCGAATATATTCAGGACGTCGACTTTCATCATGACCAGCTGCGTAACGCCATTGATCATAATGGCATACTTGAGTGCCGGTAAATCGATCCATCCGCACCGGCGGGGCCGACCCGTAGTGGATCCGAACTCACGGCCTTCCTGCCGCATTTTTTCACCTGTTTCATCCAGCAACTCCGTTGGAAAGGGGCCACTGCCAACGCGGGTACTATAGGCTTTGAAGATACCGTACACCTCGCCGATTTGCTTGGGAGCAATACCCAAACCTGTGCAGGCACCGGCCGCCATTGTACTCGATGAGGTTACAAACGGGTAAGAGCCAAAATCGATATCCAACAATGAGCCTTGCGCCCCTTCTGCCAGAATTTTCTTGCCCGATGTCAGTGCGTCATTAATGGCGTACTCACTGTCGGTAAGTTGAAACTGTTTCATGAACTCAACCGCAGCAAAGAATTCTTCCTCGGCCTGTGGTAGCACTGAAGCATGGTCGAAGTTATTCTGGTCGAGGATAAGTTTATGAGCCTCTACCAACTTGCCATATTTCCCCCGGAAATTAGAGGACAGTATATCACCAACCCGTAAACCCTGGCGGGCTACTTTGTCCTGATACGTTGGGCCGATACCACGCAGGGTCGAGCCAATCTTCGATTCTCCTTTTGCCTGTTCGTAGGCCGCGTCCAAAAGACGGTGTGTAGGGAGGATAATCGAGGCTTTTTTCGAGATCAGCAGGTTCTCATGCAGGCTGAGTTTGTACTTAGCCAATCCGTCAATTTCCTTTTTGAACACAATTGGGTCAAGTACAACCCCATTACCGATAATGTTAAGGATATCGCTGCGAAAGATACCAGAAGGAATCTGATGCAGGACGTGCTTAAATCCGTCAAATTCGAGCGTATGCCCGGCATTAGGTCCACCCTGAAACCGAGCTACAACCTGATATTGTGGCGCAAGTACGTCCACAATCTTGCCTTTACCTTCGTCGCCCCACTGGAGGCCTAATAAAACATCTACCATTTATTTATTCGATTGATAAAGAGCACGTTGATATGGTCGCTCATCATCGTTAAACTTAAAAAGCTTATGTTAACCCTGGTACTGGGTGAATGTCGCAGACTGACTACTCTTCTACCGGAACCTGTACTCCCTGCTGATCTTTCTCGGTCACCTGACGGTTTTCACAAAGGTCGCGGGCACAGGAACCGTAAAAAATAAGCGAATGGTGCATCACGTTGAACTTGAGCATATCACCCACCATGTTCTGAATATTCTGTACACGTGGGTCACAGAACTCCATAACCTTATGGCAGTCCGTACAAATCAGGTGGTCGTGCTGGCGGTAGCCATACGATTTTTCGTATTGCGCCAGGTTGCGGCCAAACTGGTGTTTGGTTACTAAATCACAATCCACCAGCACATCAAGCGTGTTATAAACTGTTGCGCGGCTAACGCGGTATTTTTTGTTTTTCATCGAGATAAACAACTCATCCACATCGAAGTGGTCTTGCCGATTGTAAATCTCCTCCAAAATGGCAAAGCGCTCAGGTGTTTTCCGCAGCCCCTTCCGTTCGAGGTAAGCCGTGAAAATCATCCGGGCGTTTTCTAAATTCGATTGCGTCGGCGCAGGCATATCTGTTCCGGTTGGTTTGAAAGTGCAAAGGTAGAGAAAGGAATGACAAACAATGAATGAAGGTCAGGTTGTGAACTGTTCAGGCCCAACCTTCACCCGATCAGGAGTCGAACCGGGTTACATCGAACACCCCCGGAACCCGTTCCAGTTTATGCATGAGGGTTTCGAGGTGACCTGTGTCATGAACGTACAGCCGGATATTTCCTTCGAAAATCCCATCTGTTGAGTCGATCGTAACAGATCGCATGTTTATGTGCAGTTCGTTGCTGATAACACGTGTTACATCGTTTACCAGGCCTACACGATCTGTTCCGGTAATACGCAGGCCCGCCAGAAAAGCCAGTTCCTTCTGGGAGGTCCACTTGGCTTTGATGATCCGGTTGCCGTGGTTCGACATCAGTTCAACCGCGTTCGGACAGGTAACCCGGTGAATTTTGATTCCATCGTTGATCGTAACGAAACCAAACACATCGTCGCCTGAAATTGGATTACAACATTTGGAAAGTGTATAGTCGATCTTGTCCATGTCCTCACCAATGAGCAACATGTCGGCATCGGCTCGTTCGCCATGAATCTTTTTGAGCTCTTTCTCGAACGTTTTCCCATCGGGGATGGTATCGGTGTTCAGCTTGTTGGCCCGGTTTTCTTTCGCTTCCTTGTCGGATTTGAATTTTTTCAGCTCCTGTACATCGATATGTCCTTTACCAATCCGGTAAAAAAAGTCGTCCGTAGTTTTGGAGCCAAAATAAGCCCGTAGCTGGTTAATGACTTCGTTCGTCATCTCCATCCGCAGCACCCGCAGTTTCTTGGCGACCAGTTCCCGGCCATCGGTCACGAACCGTTTATTGTCTTCTTTGATCAGGTCTTTGATCTTGGTTTTGGCCTTCGACGTTACCACGAATCGCAGCCAGTCTTCGCTGGGCTTCTGGCGGTTCGAGGTGATAACCTCAACCTGATCGCCATTTTGCAGCACATGGCTGAGTGGCACAAGGGTGTTGTTCACTTTCGCGGCCATACACCGCGCCCCAATCTGGGTGTGAATGTCGAAGGCAAAATCGAGCGCTGTGGCTCCGCGTTGCAGGACTTTTAGATCACCTTTGGGGGTAAACACAAAAACCTCTTCGCTGTATAGATTGCTGCGGAAGTCATCGACAAATTCAATGGCGGCTTTTTTATCTCCTTTACCCGCCGATTCGATCATGTCACGTACCTGGCTGATCCACGATTCTATGCCGGCCCCGGTTTGGGTGTCATTCCCCTTGTATTTCCAGTGGGCTGCGTACCCTTTTTCTGCAATCTCGTTCATTCGTTCCGACCGGATCTGTACTTCAACCCACTGGCCGGACTTGCTCATGACGGTGGTATGGAGCGATTCATACCCGTTCGTTCTTGGGCTACTGATCCAGTCTTTAAGCCGGTCGGGATTGGGCTTGTAATGGTCTGTAACGATCGAGTAAGCCCGCCAGCAGGCGGCTTTCTCCTCTTCCAGGGGTACGTTTAGGATTATACGTATGGCAAAGAGATCATAAATCTCTTCAAATGGCTTTTTCGACTTATCAAGTTTGGTCCAGATCGAGTAAATCGATTTTGGTCGGCCTTTAACGATATACTGAATACCCGTTTCGGCCAGATCCTGCTCAATAGGTTCGATGAAGCGGCCAATAAACCGGTCGCGGGAGAGTCGGGTTTCGCGTAGTTTCTTGGCAATGTCCCGGTATGCATCCGGTTCAACATGTTTAAGGTAAAGATCTTCAAGCTCCGATTTGATCGCATACAACCCTAACCGGTGGGCGAGGGGGGCATAGATATAGATCGTTTCAGACGCAATCTTTAACTGCTTGTCGCGGGGCATCGAATCCAGCGTTCGCATGTTATGTAATCGGTCGGCGAGTTTGATCAGAATCACCCGCACATCGTCCGAAAGCGTCAACAGCATCTTCCGGAAGTTCTCGGCTTGTTGTGAGGTTCCGTACTCGAAAATGCCCGAAATCTTGGTTAGACCATCAATGATCTTGGCCACTTTAGGACCAAAGGCCCGGTCAATATCAGCAATTGTTGTGTCTGTATCCTCAACAACGTCGTGGAGCAGAGCGGCTACAATGCTGGTCGTTCCCAGACCGATTTCCTCCGCTGCAATTTGTGCTACGGCGATCGGGTGATAGATATAAGGCTCGCCCGACCGCCGACGCATGTCCTTGTGCGCTTCGGCCGATGTGTTGAAAGCTTTTTTTATCAGTTTGGCATCGTTGTCTTTCAGCAACGGTTTGGCGGCCCGTAATAAGCGCCGGTAGCGTTTAAGGATTTCCTGGCGCTCTAGTTCTAAGTCAATGACGGGTTCGGCAACCGTCCGGGGTTCGGTGGCATTCATCAGGATTGGCGTCTGGGCAGCTAGTGGCCCTGTTAGGTTGGTTGTACTCGTACTACCAATGTAACAATTAATTAATGGAAAATTGAATGGGAAGCCGGTAAAAATAAAATCATTGACATTGGATTTGGGAAGTTTAGAATTTTTCGTACTTTTGCACCCTCAAAAGGATAAAATAGCTGGTCGTTTTTGGCCGATTTTATCCGGCAACCAATGCTTTTGAGGTCAGGCTATGCGGGCGTGGCGAAATTGGTAGACGTGCCAGACTTAGGATCTGGTGCCGCAAGGCATGGGGGTTCGAGTCCCTCCGCCCGTACAAAGTTTTGAATGAGTGATTGAGTGAATGAGTGAATTGTATTTTGTCGTACTGACTAACATTCGCTCAATCATTCATTCGCTCATTCACCATTTTAAACCGATACAAACGTGGATATTACCTTAGAAAAAGCCAGCGACACCAATGCCTCGCTGAAAATCACACTCACGCCAGCCGACTACAAACCTGAGGTTGATAAGAAACTCAAAGATTATGGTCGTAAGGTACAGTTGAAAGGGTTTCGGCCTGGTCACGTACCCGCTTCGCTCGTTCAGAAAATGTACGGCAAGAGCATCATGGTCGATGAGATCAACGCGATGCTGAGCAAAACGGTAAGTCAGTATATCCGCGAGAATAAATTACAGGTTGTTGGCGATCCTGTTCCCGACCGTGAACTGGCCGAAGCCATTGATTGGGATAGCCAAACCGATTTCGCATTCAGCTATACACTGGGTCTGGCGTCGGAATTTGAGATTGATTTTGCTGACCTGCCCAGCGTTACCCAATACGAAATACAGGCTGGCGATGCCGAGGTAGAGTCAACGATCACCGACCTGCGTCAGCGGTTCCATACCCATGGTCATGGTGAAGACGTGATCGACGGCGATACGATCTATGGCGAATTGAAGCAGGTGAACGCATCGGAAGGTTCGGATGCCTTCACGGCTAAGACCGCCTTCCCAATGAACCAGATGGCCGACGACGCTAAAGCGCAATTTGTCGGGACCAAGAAAGGAGACGTGGTAACGTTTGTACTGGAGCAGGCTTTCCCCGATGAAAAAGCACGCGCTACGGCTACGGGGGTAAAGAAAGAAGAAGCTGCTGACCTGACAGGTGAATTTACGTTCGAAGTCGATGACATTACCCGTAATGAGCCTGCCGAACTGAATCAGGAGTTCTTTGATAAGGTGCTGGGCGCTGGCGCGGTAGAAAACGAAGAGCAACTGCGCACGAAAGTGGCCGAGATCGTTCGGTCAAACTACACGCGTGAAGCGAATCAGTTGCTGCGGTTAGACATCGAAAAAACGTTGCTCGACAACACACCGATCCTGTTACCCGACGAGTTTCTGAAAAACTGGCTTCTCGAAACGAACGAAGGTAAGTTTACCCCTGAGCAGATCGAAGAGCAGTATGACGACTTTACCAAATCGGTGAAGCTTCAGCTTATTAAGAATAAAATTGCCGATCAGGCAGACATCAAGGTGGAGTATGATGAAGTGCTGGCTGTTACCCGCGATATGGTTCGCGAGCAGTTTGGCTTCATGGGCGGAGAGAACGAGGAGATGAATCAAACCATCGACCGAATTGCCCGGAACTACCTGATGGATGAGAAAAACAACGGTCAGAACTACAGCAGTACGTTCAACCGGGTTTATGATGATAAAGTAACTGAATATGCGAAGACACAGTTGACCATCGTAACGCAGGAAGTAACGGTTGATGAGTTCAAAGGACTGGTCGAAAACCGGTAGGGTTTAACCGCACTATATTTTTATACACAGAAGGCCCGCCAGTACTGGCGGGCCTTCTGTGTATAAAAATATAGTGCGCCGACAAATCCAGAGGCTGCTGTTTTATTCTGCCAGCCATTCATTTTCAATAGCCTGGTATTGTTTGCCTCTATCTTCCTATTTAATGAGGACTGGTGTGGTGAGGGTAAAAAGAAAGCCGATCCGAAATAGCCCGGATCGTAGCTATGTGGTCGATTTATCCCCGGTGGCTCTATTTCTAAGGCGAAACCACGGGCAGTCTGGTTTATGAACTATACGTGAATCAGGGAAAACGGGCGTTGCCTGCTGCTCACTACCCGGTTTCAGGGTGAAAACATCTTTTCCCAAAATCGATTTTATACAATACTATGAAACATTCAATCCTGCTTATAGCGCTGTGGCTGATGGGCGTATCGGCTACCGCTCAAACGAAACCGGTCTCAACCTCTTCATCGGCTATTGTCACAACCGTTGAAAGTATAACGGACAAACGCTTTTTGCCCGACACAGCCTATGCTGCCCTGTCGACCGAGGATATTGACTTGTTAACCAAAGAGCCGGTGGCCAACTGGGGATTACCCCTGGAGTCAGGTCCAGCCATTACGTATTACAACCTGATCATTGGAACGCGGTCTTACCAGCTACTGATTACGCAGGCTCCCAAGGCTTCCTATCCGACAGCTACCCTGTTACGATTCATTACCCCCAAGTCGAAGCCGGAACCAATAGCCAGGGGTACGCTGCGGCCGAAGACTGAACCTGCTTCAAAGTAACTTCCTAAGCCGCTGGTAACGAATAAGCTTCCAGGTCAGTCACATCGGTTGCGTACGTTGTTGACGGGGCGCAGATGGTGAAAACCGGTGTTTCTTCAAAGCGGGAGGCAACCATGATTTCGGTTGTTTCCCGATGAGGCATGAACAGGTCGATGGCCAGCTGGGGACTGTTATTATCTCTAGACAGGTGAGAGAGCAACAAATGGCTCATATATGAAGGTTTGTGTGCCTTAAACAGATCCAGCGCCTGCTGGTTCGACAAATGGCCTTTTCCACCCCGAATGCGGTGCTTGAGAAAGGATGGGTAGGAGCCTCGCTCCAGAAGCTGTTCATCGTAGTTAGCCTCCAGAAACACCGCATGGCACTGACGGAAGTGATGAATCAGGTGTTCGCAGGGCGCGCCAATATCGGTGAACACGCCCACATTTGTGTCCTGGTAGGTAATCATGAAGCTATGGGGGTCAATGGCGTCATGAAACTTAGGAAACGCAGTGATCGAAAGTTCGCCGATCTGGATAGGTTCGTAAGCCCGTAAAGGATAGATAGGAAATAAGTTGGGTGACAATCTGGCCTGTTGCAGCGTAGATGGGGTTCCAAATACGGGTAATTGGTATTTTTTTGCCAATTGTGCAATGCCTCGTATGTGATCACTATGTTCATGAGACACAAAAATGGCCCGCACCTTCTGCATCGTTAGCGCCAGCCGCTGCATTCGTTTTTCAGTTTCGCGGCAGGATATGCCGGCGTCAATTAGAACAGCATCATGCTCATTGCCAACATAGTAGCAGTTGCCGTTGCTGCCTGAATTCAAAGAAGTAATGTAAAGCGACATTATAAGCCGGGAATAATAATTTCTGAACCGTGACCTCGTCCCAAATGGATGAACAATGTACTACTTTAACTACAGTAATAGCGCAAACGGTATCGATAAAAGAAAGCGTTGTTCCTGTTACGGGGTACGTGAAAGATAATCACCGTTTGAAAACAGGCGAGATGAGTAAAAAATGCCAGATCATCAGGCAGTTAGGCGGGTGGGTCTAAACAGTGGTAGAATTTAATGACGTTTAAATGTCATTCTATTTATAATACTAAGTATATATATCCTATAGTTTTGTAATTTCGAACACTCAAACATAACTAAACCACAGTTTATGATCAATTCAAGTGAATCCTTGATTTACGTAGTTGATGACGACGAGGACGAGCATTGCCTGCTACAAACAATTTTCAGCCGATACCACCAGGATTGTAGGCTAAAATGTTTCAATAATGGAGCTGAGTTGTTCACTCAGTTAACGCATCAACTGGATGGGCGTCTTCCTGATCTGATCTTACTCGACCTTCACATGCCCGTCTTGAATGGGTATGAGGTGTTGCAGTTGCTGAAGAAAAATAGCGATTGGTGGTCCATTCCTGTCGTTGTGCGAACCTTATCTGAAAGCGATAGTGAGGTTAATCGGTGCCACGACCTTGGTAGTAATGCCTTTGTGGTAAAATCGGCTAATTACCGCCAGTTGGCTAACTCGATGAGCGCGCTTCGTTATATGTGTTTCAATTAAAATAAACACACATTGCCAGCATTATAACTTGTCCCCGGATTCGATGGGGCCATAAGCCTTCTGCTTTAGTGACATGTCGCCTAACTAGTGACAGTTACCAGGCGGAGGGTTTTTCGCGTTATGCAGGACATACAAGGAGAATATCTGCAGCCTTATCAGTTCTATATGGCTTCACTAAACTCTTTCTGCTTGGCGCTACGTACCTCTCACCACTTCTGTCAGAAGGCACCTAAACCGATCTGTTCGGAATCATGACCTGTTTAAATCTTTTCAATGAAACGTATCATTATTGTATGTTTTAAACGTTTGTTTAAAAAAAACATTTGATTCTTTTGTTTGTTATTTATTAACACCCTACTTTTGAGCAGTAAATGAAAAGAAAAATGGAATGTTTCTCATCAAAGTCTACAGAAGAGCGCATCCGGGAAGCCGCTAAGCGGGTATTCCTGGAGAAGGGGTTCGATGGAGCTACGTCAAGAGACATTGCCGAAGCAGCCGGTATCAATATAGCCTTAACCAACTACTACTTCCGTAGTAAAGAGAAACTGTTCATCAACATCTTCGAAGAGATGTGTGAATTGTTTTTCAAGGGTATGATCGATATCATGAACAAGTCGATCACACTGCGCGAAAAGATTGCGGAGATAATCGCCCATGATTTTCGGTTAATGAAAGAGAATCCTTCTCTGTCGCTATTCATTATGACCGAAATTCACCGGAACCCGGATCGGATGGTGAATGTGCTGGGTGGCATGAAGCAGATTCATCATTCCATGTTTGAGCAGCAGATTCAGGAAGCTGTGAAACGGGGTGATATTCGGCCGATCAGTGCTATTCATCTTATGCCGATGATGGTGGCTAACGTTCAGTTCGTGTTCATCGGTAAAGCCATGCACATGAAGATGTGGCACATGAGCGAAGCCGATTTTGATGCCTTCGTTGATAAACACCAGGAACTGGTTGTTGAAATGATCACGTCGTTCTTATTTGAATTTGAAAAGGCTTGACCTTTTTTTTGTCCACATTTTAAACAAATATTTAAAACGAATTATTATTTGCATTGTTTAAAACAAACCTTCCATTGCTTCGTATGAAAACGCTTTTACGGTATCTCTTAACTATTCCTTTGCTGGCAGGTTCGGTTGCCAGCGCACAGGATGCAACACTTGATCAGTTGGTTACCAAGGCTTTATCTGGTAACTACAGCGTTCAGGCAGCTCGTCTGGATGAACTGAAGACTGAGGCACAAATAGCCGAAGTAAAGGCCAGCGGCCGCCCGCAGGTAAATCTGGCCGGCGATTACCGCCGGTACCTGAAAATTCCTGGACAGGTAGTACCTGCCTCTGCCTTTGGCGGTCCTGAAGGATCTTATTCGGTACTGGCTTTTGGACTTCCCTATAACCTGTCAACGTCCCTTCAGGCAACGCAACCACTCTTCAACCAGTCCCTGCTGATTGCCACAAAAGCGGCCAAAGTCAGTCGGGACCTGTCGCAGTTGCAAACGCAGAAAACAAAAGAGGATGTTGCTTACACGGTGTCGGCAACGTACTACAACCTTCAGGCAGTTGCCCAGCAGATTTCATTTCTGCAAACGAACATGACCGCCACCGACCGGCTCATTAAGATTACGGATCTGCTTCGGCAGAACAAGCTGGCAAAAGGGATAGATGTTGACCGGCTGCAACTCAGCAAAACAGCCTCGCAGACCCACATAGAATCCCTACAGGCGACCTATAATGAGTTGCTGAACACGCTGAAATTCCTGACCGGCATGACCCAGACGGATTCACTGCGGGTTAGGACGGCCATTGACGAGTCGGTACCGGTGACCCCCGCCAATGAATACACCATCAACCGAACAGACCTGCAACTGCTCGATCAGCAAAAGAACCTCAACGGGCTGGAACAACGGAATATTAAAGCAGGCTTCACCCCAACTGTTTCGGCTTATGGTGTAGCGAACAGCACCGTGTATGCCACGGGTGGCGACAATGCCTATATCAAAAATGTGCCGGGCTACTGGCTTGGCCTTCAATTGAACTGGAGCGTCTTCGATGGCCTCGCCCGGAAAGCCAGACTCGGTCAGAAACGCATCGATGAACAGAAACTGGATGTGCAGACCCGGCAGGTCCGTGAATCAATTTCGCTGGATATTGCCAATGCCCGCAACAAGTTTCTGGTGGAGCAAACGAACCTCACAACCAACCAGGGGCAGGTGGAACTTGCCGGAAAGGTGTACACCCAAACGCAACTTCAATTCAAGGAAGGCACGGTCGATATCACCGACGTAGTACAGGCCGAAAACTCCCTCCGCGACGCACAGAACAACTACCTCAATACACTGGTCAACCTCCGCACCGCCGAGCTGAACTGGAAAAAAGCTACTGGCACTTTAATCAGCCGCTAGATCAACCATTCTTTTTATACAACCAACCATCTCTTTACAAACGCTATGAAACGTATTATCACCGCCGTTGTGCTGGTCGCTACGCTGGGTCTGACGGCCTGGACACTGGTCAACAACAAAAAAGAAGTTGAAGCGAAAGTTTACAAGCCCAATCCCGACCAGAAAGTAGGCGTCCGGACGGCCGTTGCTACACTGCGGAGACTGACGCAGGAGAATGAATTTCTGGGCTCGTTTTCTCCCAATCGGGAAATTGAGATCCGGCCGCAGGCGGGTGGGCAGATTGTCTCATTGCCCATTGAGGAGGGGCAGACGGTGGGCGCAGGTCGCCTGATTGCCAAACTGGACGACGAACAGCTACGCTATCAGATCGAAGGACTCATGGTTACGCTGGAAGGTTATCAGAACGATCTGAAACGATACGAAACGCTGGTAAAAGGCGATGCTACCCCCGCCATTAATCTGGAACGGACAGAGCTGAGCATTCGCTCTACCCGGGCGCAGATCAAACAACTGCAAAAACAACTGGCCAACACAACCGTTACGACGCCCTTTGCCGGTATCGTGACCGAGAAAATGGTTGAGAAAGGCTCTGTTGTTTCGGTTGGTGCGCCCATTGCTAAAGTGACCGATATTTCGACCTTAAAGCTGGTTGTACAGGTGCCTGAAAAAGCCATCAATCAATTTCGGGTAGGCCAGTCGTTGCCCATCGTAACCGAAGTGTACCCCGACGCCCGGTTTATGGGACGGGTGTCTATGATTGCCGCTCAGGGCGATGCTGCCCACAATTACCCCATCGAAATTACGGTTCAGAACGTAGGTAAAAACCGGCTCCGGGCGGGTATGTACGGCTCCATCGCCAATACAAACAACCTGAAAACACAAACGCTGTCTGTGCCACGGCAGGCCATTGTCGGGTCTGAGAAACAGCCACAGGTGTACGTGATCGAGCAGGGGAAAGCCGTCCTTAAATCGGTGGGGGTTGGTGCTACCACGAACGAGTATTACGAGATAACACGCGGACTGAAAGCTGGTGATCAGGTGGTTACCAGCGGCCAGATCAACTTGCAGAACGGTACACCGGTAATCGCCCAATAATCGTCTTCAACTATGAAATTTGTCGAAACCATCATAAAACGCCCCTCACTCATTATCGTGTTGTTTGCGATATTGACCATCGGGGGCCTGTTTTCCTACCGGTCGCTGAGCTATGAGTTGCTGCCGGAGTTCTCTACGCCCGTTATCACCATAACCACCATTTATCCGGGAGCGGCTCCGTCGGAAGTGGAAACGGAGATCAGTAAAAAGATCGAAGATGCCGTTTCGGGACTGGACAACCTGGACGATGTGAAGTCCAACTCGTTCGAAAATGCATCCGTACTCGTTGTCCAGTTCAAAGCCGGAACGAATATCGATATCGCTTTGCAGGACGCCCAGCGCGAAATCGATAAAATGGTGAGCGACCTGCCCGACGATGCCGAACAGCCGTCGCTGTCGAAAATATCACCCAGTGATCAGCCAATCATGCAGTTACTGGCAACATCGACACTACCCAACGAAGTGTTTTATCAGGAGGTAGAAGATAAGTACCTGCCGGTTCTGCAACAGATCAAAGGCGTTGCCGAGATCTCGATGGTGGGGGGCGACAAACGCGAAATCCGTATCAACGTCGACGACGATAAGCTCAACTACTATGGCTTGTCGCTGCTCCAGGTATCGCAGGCTATCAACCAGGCCAACCTCGATTTCCCCACCGGGAAAGTGAAAAGCACCAGCGAGAACATGACCCTCCGGCTGGCGGGTAAATTCAGTTCACTGGACGACATCCGGAAACTGGTCATTGCATCACCAACCAATGGCAGCCCCATTCGCATAAGTGACGTAGCGAAAGTGACCGATGGACTGACCGAAGCCACCAGTATCAGCCGCTTCAATGGACAGGACGGTATCGGGTTGTTCATTAAAAAACAATCCGATGCGAATGCGGTGGAAATAAGCCGATTAGTGCAGGAAAAACTGGCGGTAGTAGAAAAAGAAAACGCGAAAGACAAGGTTCATTTTGCCATTGCCTACGACAGCAGTGTATTCACGCTGGCATCTGTTGAAGCCGTAACCCACGATCTACTGCTGGCCGTAGGATTAGTCGCCATTGTGATGCTGTTGTTTCTGCACAGCTTTCGGAATGCGTTCATTGTCATGATCTCGGTACCGGCTTCGCTGATTTCGGCCTTCCTGTTCATGTATGTGATGGGTTATTCGCTCAATCTGATGACCCTGCTGGCGCTCTCGCTGGTGATCGGGATACTGGTCGATGACTCCATTGTGGTACTCGAAAATATCCAGCGACACCTCGAAATGGGTAAAGATCGCTGGCGGGCTACCCTCGACGGCGTGAGCGAAATTGGGTTCGCGGCTGTTGCCATTACCCTCGTGATTGTTGTCGTGTTCGTGCCGATCACGTTCGTAAACTCGGTCATTGCCGATTTGCTGCGGCAGTTCTCGCTCACGGTGGCCTTTGCTACGATGGTCAGTTTGCTGGTCAGTTTCACGCTCACGCCCTGGCTGACGTCGAAGATGGCCCGCCTGGAACAGCTGAATCCGAAAAATCCATTCCAGGCCTTTCTGCTCTGGTTTGAAAAAGGGCTGACGGCGATTACCAGCGGTTACCACCGCAGTCTGGGCTGGGTACTGGGGCATAAGCTGGCCTTTACAGGGATTCTGATCACAATTTTTGCCTTCACCGGCTGGGTCATGGGCCTGGGTATTATTGGCTCGGAATTCGTGGCGCAGGGCGATCAGGGTAAGTTCCTGCTAACCATGAAACTCGACAAGAGTGCTTCTCTTCAGCAAAATAACCTGATGGCGCGAAACATCGAAAACTACCTCCGCAAGAAATCGGAAGTCGAAACGATCTTCGCCAACGTGGGTGGTGCCAGCACGGGTATGAACAGCACCGGGCAGGGCGAAACCAACCGGACGGAGCTAACGGTGCAGCTGGCCGATGCCAGCGAACGTCCCGGCAATAAACTCACCGAGCAGTACATGATCGACGTTCGGAAGGAGCTGGAAGAACAGTTTCCTGCCATCGAATTCAACTCCTCGGTTGTCGGTATGGTCAATTCCGGCTCGGCACCAATCGAGATTTTCCTGAGTGGTAACAACGTAACCCAGAATCTGGCCGCGGCTGAAGAACTGGCCAACCGAATCCGGAGAACGCCCGGTGCCAACGACGTAAACGTATCGGTAGAGTCAGGTAATCCGGAAGTACGGGTCGATATCGACCGCGAGAAAATGGCGAAACTGGGCATTAACATCGCTACGGTAGGGGGTACGCTGCAAAATGCCTTTGCCGGAAACGACGACTCCAAGTTCCGCGATGGGGGCGAAGATTACGACATCCGGGTGATGCTCGATGCCTTCGACCGGAAGAATCCCGACGATGTGAAGAACATCAATTTCTTTAGCCCGGCTACGAATCGCCCGGTGCGGCTGGCCGAATTTTCTACTGTCTCGCTAAGCAATGGACCGTCGCTGCTGGAACGAAAAAATCGTCGCTCGTCGGTGACGGTAACGGCCAATACGCTTGGAACCGGATCGGGTACGCTCACCAGCGTGATTCAGGCCGACCTGGTCAATCATCCGCTACCAGCCGGGGTGACGCTAAGCTGGGGTGGCGACGCCAAAAACCAGAGCGAAGGCTTCGGGTCGCTGGGTATTGCCATGCTGGCCGGTCTGATGCTGGTGTATTTCATCATGGTCTTGCTCTACGATAGCTTCGTGTATCCATTTGTGGTACTGTTCTCGGTGCCGGTCGCTGTTATTGGTGCGCTGCTGACGTTGGCTCTGACGTCGTCGAACATCGGTATTTTCGCGATGCTGGGCATGCTGATGCTCATTGGGCTGGTGGTGAAAAACGCCATTCTGATCGTTGACTTTGCCAATCAGCAAAAAGCAGACGGTGTACATTTTCGAGCAGCCATACTACACGCGGGTGAGGAACGATTACGCCCCATCCTGATGACGACCATTGCCATGGTGATCGGAATGATTCCTATTGCCACTGCCAGCGGGGCGGGAGCCGAGTGGAAAAACTCGCTGGCCTGGGTACTCATTGGCGGCCTGAGCAGTTCAATGGTGCTGACCATATACCTCGTTCCGATGATGTACTACCTCGTCGACCGCGCCCAGGAGTGGTTCCGGAATCGCTTCCGTAAGGCAAATACATCCCAGCCAGTACCGCAGACGACCTGATTGACTGGAACTCCTGGCATACGGGTATACAATATATATGCCTTGTAGACAGACTACCTCAATAAAGCAACCTCTTTGATTCATGACACTGGACCAAATAAACAGCCGCCTTCAGGCGATCCTTTCCAACATAGGCGTCAAATTCAACACCCTTACCGAGCAGGCTCATTTCAACCGGGATCTGGGTCTGGACTCCCTTGATGTAACGGACCTGCTCGTTCAGGTCGAGGACAGCTTCAGCATTCGTATTCCTGACGATGTCTGGTGGAAACTCAAAACCGTCGGGCAACTGACGAATTACCTCATCGATGAGATGGTGTTCGACTAACCGCTGGCTCCTTAAACACGCTTGCTTCTACAATTATTAATCTGTTTAACCAATGAATATACCTTCTTCACTCGTGCCGGCTACTGGCCGATTGGGCGTATTAATGCCCGGCCTGGGTGCTGTAGCCACTACGTTCGTTGCCGGTGTGCTGGCCGCCCGTAAGGGACTCGCATATCCGGCGGGTTCTCTCACCCAGGCCGCTCATATACAAACGGGTAAAGGCGCTACGGAGCGTTCTTCGCTGATTCGGGATTTTGTGCCCCTGACCAAGCTGGATGATCTGGTTTTTGGCGGTTGGGACATCTATCCCGATAACCTGTACGAAGCCGCTCGTCAGGCCAATGTGCTGGAGCGGCCTCTGTTGGATCAGCTCCAGGAGGAGTTGGCAGCTATACGGCCCATGAAAGCTGTTTTCGATCGTCATTACGTTCGTAACCTGTCTGGCGAGTGGGTCAAAGAGACAACCAACAAGTGGGAGCAGGTGCAGGATCTTATGGCCGACATCGAGCAGTTCAGCCTGATCAATCACTGCCAGCGCCTGGTCATGGTCTGGTGCGCGTCGACCGAGCGCTACCACGAGCCGGGGCCGGTACACATGTCGCTGGCAGCATTTGAGAAGGGCCTGCACGAAAACGATCCGGCCATTGCACCCTCCATGCTCTACGCCTATGCGGCCCTGAAAATGCGGGTTCCCTTCGCCATGGGCGCTCCTAACTTATGTGTGGACATTCCGGCGCTGGAAGAACTGGCACGGCTCACCAACACCCCCATTGGCGGCAAAGATTTCAAGACGGGGCAAACGCTGATGAAAACCATTATTGCACCGGGTCTTCGGGCGCGGGCGTTGGGCGTCAATGGGTGGTTCTCGACCAACATCCTGGGTAATCGTGATGGGTTAGTGCTGGACGCGCCGGAGAATTTCCAAACGAAAGAAGTATCTAAAGGCCGGGTGCTGGAGGGGATTCTGGATGGCGAGTTGAGCCCCGAACTGTGGGGTGATATTCACCATAAAGTAAGAATTGAATATTATCCGCCCCACGGCGATAACAAAGAAGGGTGGGATAACATCGATATTTTCGGGTGGCTGGGCTACAAAATGCAGATCAAAGTTAATTTTTTGTGTCGGGATTCGATTCTGGCAGCCCCTGTAGTGCTTGATTTAGCCCTGTTTCTCGATTTAGCGCAGCGCGCGGGTATGTCGGGTATCCAAGAATGGCTGGGATTTTACTGGAAGTCGCCCCAAACGGAACCGGGGGCATCTCCAGTTCATGACTTATTCCAGCAACTAAATAAGCTAGAGAACATGTTACGGTATTTAATGGGTGAAGAACGCATGACAACCTTCGGCCTGGATCAGTACGAGGAGGAAACAGCAGAAGTCGAAAGTGAAACACATTCATAAATTTTTTGCCACTGGATTGGGGCTGGGCTACATTCCGGTGGGTGCCGGAACCGTAGCGTCGGTAGTAACAATTGTGGCCGTATACCTGAGCGAGACGGTTATGCTCACGCCGGGTCAGCTTCCATCTACTGGTCTTTGGTTGCTCATAATCAGTCTACTAACGTTTGGGGGCGTCTGGTCGGCGGCCGTTGTCGAAGCTGACTGGGGCGAGGATAGTAACCGGGTCGTCATCGACGAGGTTGCTGGCATGCTCATCGCTATCTGGGGGGTACCGCACACACCCGTCTGGCTACTGGCCGGGCTGGTGTTGTTCCGGTTTCTGGACATCCGCAAACCCGGTCCCATTCGGCGGGTCGAGCAGCTGCCGGGTGGGTGGGGTGTTATGTTCGATGATGTGGCCGCTGGCGTCGTGGCCAATGTGGTGCTTCAGGGGGTTTGGTTTTTTACGAGGGCATAATTTACGCTGATAATGTTATCTGGATTACCTGTTTTTGTTCGGGCGTTGATCGGGTCATTACTGGCTACGGGGACTGACTATAGTTTATCATTTGGGCTGCATCACTGGTTCCGCGTATCGGGCGTAGTGGCAACGGGATTTGGTGCCTCACTAGGGGCGGTGGTGGGTTTTATGCTAAGTCGGTACTGGGTTTTTCCAGGACAGAGCCGCTCCCGGAAGCAGCAGGCGATGCGTTATGGCTTCGTTAGTTTGCTGAGCGGGACGGGCAATATGGCTGGCATGCAGCTGGCCGATTTCGCTGCACTGCCGTTCAGCCCATCCCGGGTTGGCGTTGGTGTGCTTGTATACATTTTTATATCGTACCCCATCAATCGGCGGTATGTGTTTTCTTAAACGAATGCCTACTAATTTACTTACTCGACTACTTATTGGGGGACTTGTTGGCTGGCTGACGCTACTGAATACGGCCTGGGCTCAGGAGCCTGTCCGTGGACGCGTCGTCGATGCAAAATCCAGTGAACCCGTGCCGTTCGCAACGGTCATCGTGCCTGGAACCCAGATCGGGACAAACACCGATGCCAGCGGAGCATTCACCCTGGAACTGCCCGCCGGTATCGACACGCTGCGTTTGCAGGTGTCACAACTGGGGTATCAAACCCTGAGCAAACCCTGGCGCGGTGAGCCAGAACTGGTTTTTCGGCTGGTGCCGGATACCAAACGGCTCAACGAAGTGTACGTGCGGGCCAAGCGCCAACGCTACCGCAACAAAGACAACCCGGCTGTCACGCTGATTCGGCGGGTTATCAATGAGAAAGACAAAAACCGACGCTCGGGCTTATCGACTTATCAGTATGAAAAGTATGAGAAAATTCGACTCGATGTCAGCAATGTAAATGAGAAATTCCGGCAGGGGAGGGCCTTCAAGAACTTCCAGTTCATCTTCGATTACCTCGACTCGTCTAACGTCCTGGGCATGGTTTCGCTGCCGCTGTACCTGAAAGAAAGCTTATCGGATGTTTATTTCCGGCAGACGCCCAAGGCCTATAAAGAGTATCTGAAAGCGGAGAAGAAGGTAGGGCTGGAGCGTTATTTCGATTCCAACGGCATTGGTGCATACCTGAACCGCCTGTACGAAGAGATCGACATTTATGCCGACAATATTAGTCTGCTGGCCAACCAGTTTACCAGTCCCATTTCGCCCCTGGCACCCACCCTCTACCGGTTTGTGCTGGGCGACACCGTCGTTTACGATAGCGTCCGCTGCGTGAAGCTGGGTTTTGCCCCCCGCAACCGTGCCGATATGGCGTTTGAGGGGACAATGTGGATCGAGCTGGATTCCAGCTATGCGGTTCGTAAAGTCAGCATGGGTGTACCCAAAGGGATTAACCTCAACCTGGTAACAGCCGTCCAGATCGACCAGGAGTTTAGCCAGGTTGCCAACAGCAGGCTGATGCTAACCCGCGATGAGGTGGCTATTAACTTTAGCCTGGTGAAGGACGAAGATCGCATAGGCGTACTGGGTACCCGTACGGCTACCTACCGAAACTACCAGATCGATGAACCGATCGATGATAAACTCTTCAAGCCCGCCCAGCGGGTGGTTATCCTGCCCGAAGCTACATTACACAATGACTCGTTTTGGCAGGAGCGCCGTCATACGGTGCTGAGCAAAAGCGAACGTGGCGTATATACCATGACCGACAGTATTCAGCAGGTGCCGCTGTTCAAGCGGGCCGCCCGTATTGCTACGGCCCTTTTATTTGGTTATGTCGACATGAATAAGTTTGAAATTGGCCCTGTCAACTCGTTCTACAGTTTCAACCCGGTCGAAGGATTCCGGCTCCGGGCGGGTGGCCGGTCGATGGCACGGCTCAACCCCCACCTGTATGCCGAAGGCTACGGGGCCTATGGCTTCCGGGACCGGCAATGGAAATACTTCGGCGCATTGACGTACTCGCTCAACGGCCGGTCGATCTATGACTTCCCCAATAACTTCGTGCGGGTTTCCTACCAGTATGATACGCGGATTCCGGGGCAGGAACTTCAGTTCATCCAGGAAGACAACGTGCTGCTGTCGATCAAGCGGGGTTCGAATGATCGCTGGACGTATAATAATGTATTTCGGGTAGACTACCGCCAGGAATACGCCAGCGGATTCAGCTACGATCTGGGATTCAGGACGCTCAGACAAACGGCGGCCGGCAGCCTGCGGTTTGCCTCGTATGCTCATCCCGACCTGCCGGGCTCTATCGCATCGACCGAATTCAGCGTAAGCCTGCGCTACGCCCCCAACGAGAAATTCTTTCAGGGTAAGAACTACCGGATTCCCATTGTCAATCAGTATCCTATCATGCAGTTGCGTTATACGGCAGGCGTTAGTGGGTTGTTTGGGGGGCAATATGATTTCCAGAGTTTAACGGGTCGGTTTAACAAGCGATTCTACGTATCACCGGTTGGGTTCACTGACTTTACGGCCGAAGGCGGTCGGCTGTTTGGTACTGTTCCTTACCCGTTATTGATTATCCACCGCGCCAATCAGTCGTACTCCTACCAGCTTGAATCCTACAATTTGATGAACTACCTGGAGTTTGTCAGTGATCGATACGCAGCAGCGTTTGTCGACCATTATTTCAATGGATTTATTTTCAACAAGTTACCGTTGATCAAAAAACTGAAATTCAGGGAAGTGATTACGATGAAAGCCTTATGGGGCGGTTTAGGAAAGAATAACCGTCCGTCGTCAGCCGATGCCAACGATATTCAGTTTCTAAGAACAGCCGATGGCCGTCCCGCTACCTATGCATTGGGAAATAAACCGTATATGGAAGTTAGCGTTGGCGTTTCGAATATTTTCAAGATTTTTCGGCTGGATCTGGTTCGCCGGTTAACCTACCTCGACCAACCGAATGTGAGCGCTTATGGCATTCGGGGCCGGTTTAAATTTGATTTTTGATCATAGCGACTATGAAAGAACAGGCTCAACAATTGATTTATACGGTGGTTCACCCCGTCATTCGGGGTATGATGACCATTGGAATGACGCCCAACCTGGTAACGACCATTGGCTTTGGCATTAATATAGTAGCCGCCGGTGTGTTCATTATGGGTGGTGAACTGGGCGAACGGGGCGATTTCGAGTATGTCGGGTGGGGGGGCGGTCTGATATTACTGGCTGGTCTTTTCGACATGCTCGATGGCCGCCTGGCCCGCGTTAGTGGTCAGTCGAGCGTTTACGGTGCCCTGTTCGATTCGGTGCTGGACCGGTACAGCGAGCTGGTTATGTTCCTGGGTATCGGCTGGTATCTGATCGCCCATGATTACCTGCTCAGCTCGTTCATGGCGTTTCTGGCGCTGGTGGGGTCCATGATGGTGAGCTACGTCCGGGCACGGGCCGAAGGGCTGGGCCTGTCCTGTTCCGTCGGGATCATGCAACGGCCTGAGCGCATCGTACTGGTGGGTGGCGCGGCCCTGATCTGTGGCCTGATTGCGCCCACTTTCCCAAGCGATCTGGTACTGATGGAAGGTGTGTTTGCCCAACCCTTCCGAATCGACGCCAGCATCGTTCTATCGCTGCCGCTATTTGTGGTGGCGGTACTGGCCAACTATACGGCCGTTGTTCGCCTGAATCACTGCCGTCGTCTACTCGAACAATAAAATAACCTATGTATTACTGGGTACTGCTACTGGGCTGGGCTGGGCTCATCCCGTTCGGGATACGAACAAGCGAAAATCACCCGATCAAAGCGCTTGAACCCCCTGGTTCCTACTACCCTTCGGAACTGAAATGGGAAGTGGAAGAGGGATGGCCAGTGCCTCCTGCTGGTCCCAACCGCCTGTTTTACATTCAGCGCAGTTCAAACGCCAACACCATCATGTATGATGCGCAGCTGCGAAAGAATGGTCAGTTTGACCCGCAGGAGCCGGTTTCTGTTTACTGGCTTCGGCTGGCTGAGCAAGGACAGCGGCAGGAGCTCTCCTGGATACAGCGAACGCTGGCGTATGGCATTGCCGATCCTGAAAAGAAAGGGGCCAGTGGTTTGGTTACCAATGTCGTCAGCTACCGGAAACGGAAGTTAAGGCTGCTCGTTGACCAGGGCGGAAAGCCGATGGCGCAAATACAGATCAATGGCCGGGTGGCTCAGTTACACCATGTGTTTGTTCAGATACGGGAAGGGGCAGGGCCCATGGGAATCAGTAAGATTGCCCACGTCGATATTTTTGGGCAGGATACGCAAACCGGAAAGCCGATTTATGAACGATTTATTCCCTAACCCAACGCCACCGATTGATAAACCAACGACCTCGATCAGCGCCCGGTTGCTGAGCACGTTCGTCGCAACCGGGCTGTATTTCGCCTGGTTTGTGGGGCTGGTTGGTCTTCGTCCCGAACATGTTGTACTCTACGGTATACTGCTGTTTCTGTATTGGAGTTCGCGCTGGGGACGGCGCCTGTTGCTGGCGTTGAGCCCGCTTGTTGCTTACTGGATTATTTACGACTCGCTGCGTATTATGCCTAACTACGCCGTGGGGGACGTTCACATAGCCAGCTTGTACGAAGCAGAGAAGCAGCTATTCGGTATTGGTACTGGCCTGCTTCGGCAAACGCCGAACGAATGGCTGAGTACCCACGCTCTCCCTGTCTTCGATGTGTTGAGTGGATTCTGGTACCTGGGGTGGGTACCCATTCCGCTGCTGGTAGCTACTTACTGGTTTCTGACAAATAAAGAACGGTATGCCCGGTTTGTGGGGGCGTTCGTATTTGTCAATCTGCTGGGATTTGTGGCCTATTACCTCTACCCCGCGGCTCCGCCCTGGTATGTTGCTCAGCACGGCTTTGATTTCATCCCGCAAACACCCGGTAGTACGGCTGGGCTTAGTCGTTTCGATGCCTGGTTAGGTGTTGACCTCTTCAAAGGCATTTACGCCAAGAACTCAAATGTATTTGCGGCCATGCCATCGCTGCATTCGGCTTATCCGGTTGTGGTTGGCTATTATGTTATGCGGGCGGGCGGGTGGCCCGTTCGGATTGGGGCAGTCCTGTTTGCGGTGGGTATCTGGCTGGCGGCCGTTTATACCAGCCACCATTACATGCTGGATGTGCTGGCGGGAATCGCCTGTGCCTTGATTGGGGTTACGCTATGGGAGTGGCTGATCACCAGTTCGTTTGGCCGGAACTGGTTCCGTCGGTTTGTTCTCGGTATCCAGTGAAACCACCAGACTGTTATTTGTCGTAGTCCGCCTAAACAAAATGAGCGACCCGGCCGGGTCGCTCATTTTGTTTAGGCAGGTAATTGTTTTTACTGGTATTGGATATACATCGGTTTTGGGTCCAGTGCCAGTACTTCAGCGGGTGTCATGATGCGGGAGCCTGGTTTGCGGAAGTCGTTGTCGTAAAACAGTTTGAAACCTGTATACTGAACGGGTTCTTTCTGAATGTAGGCCTTGTAAGAGTCTTTCTTAAGTACCGGAGGGCCCCAGCCATCCATGTCCATGACGATCTGAACGTTCGGATCGAGCTTGATATTTTTGTAATTCTTGATCATACCCTGTGTAAACCGGTGCACCACCAGCACTTTGGGCGGCAGGTTGTTTTCCTTGACGACACGGCTCAGGAACTGCACGGCCTGATTGACATCGGCCGCATCGTAGGAGCCGATTTTCGTGCCGGGTTTGGCACCCGTCACCATCGAAAACTCAGGATCGATACCCAGGTGAACGAAAGGCAGTTTGAGGTATTTTTCCATATGCGCCATTTCGGGCCCAAGGGGAGCATGACCGCGCTGAATGTCCAGAAAGACGAGGGCTTTATGTTCGTTTCCCCATTTCAGCACCTTCTTTATCGTTTTGTCCGACATCCGCATCCGGTAACCACCATCTTTGCCAGGAGCACCCTGGGCCGACGTAGCCACTAAATGTAAGGCAGGCTGGATAGGCGTTGCCGGGTCGGCAGCCTGCCAGTTTTTTATTTCCTGATCCAGCCGACGAAGCATTTCCGCTTTCTCATATTTACCCAGAATCCCCATTTTCTTTGAGTGTGGGTTACCATAATAAGCAAAGATGCGGTGCTTGGGCAGAATCGCACCGGTAGGTGCATAGGTTAGCGAATCGAGCGTAGAGTCACCAGTAGATACCGAGCGGGTAGAGGTAACCGCTCGCTCAGAGGCAGCCGGTTTTTCGGCAGAATCAGCGCTGGCCGATGTACTACGAACAGGGTTGGCTGACGCTTCGGCGGTAATTTTACCTGTTTGTGAAGCTTCCTCCTGTTTGGATTGGGTACTTGAACAGCCGGCAAGTTGGCTCAGGGCCAGAACTGATAAAGCGGCTAACGAAAAACGCATACTGTGGGACTAAGTTAGAGACCATTGCAAAAAAAGAGGGCTAAACTCCAGAGGAGTATTAACCCTACAGTGCAAGTATAGAGTTTGGCGTCAACTTTTCAAAGCATTAATTCACCCAGCCCCTGACGAACTATCGAAAAATCGTCGTCGGTAGCATCAACGATCGTTGAAGCGATGTTTCCACCGTACCCGCCGTCGATGATGATATCGACCTGATGTTGAAATTTTTCGAAGATGAGTTCCGGATCGGTCGAGTATTCGACGACTTCATCTTCGTCGCGGATGGACGTTGTAATGATCGGGTTGCCTAACAGCCGGACAATCTGCCGGGGAATGTCGTGATCCGGTACCCGGATACCCACCGTCTTTTTATTGGTATTGACCAGTTTTGGGACATTGCCACTGGCTTCAAGAATAAATGTAAACGGACCTGGAAGTACCCGTTTCATCAATTTAAAGGCTTGGTTACTGACCCGGGCGTAGTCGGCAATGTGGCTAAGGTCGTAGCAGATAAACGAAAAGTCATTCTTTGTTGGTTTTATGCCCTTGATACGCGCTACGCGCTCAACGGCCCGGGCATTATGGATGTCACAGCCCATACCATATACCGTATCGGTCGGGTAAATGATCACAGCTCCACTGCGAAGTGCCTGTACAATATGTTCAATGCGACGGGGATCCGGATTTTGAGGGTAAAGTTTGAGGAATTCGGCTGGCATACCGGAAATCGTTTAAGGTGTATCGTTTGGGTAGATGGCATTAGGCGTAAAGTACGCCGTACAAACTACCTAAACCAATTTCACCTGCTGGTGTTGCGACCGGCCCATACAGTTGTACTTGAGGTACTGTCTGTAAATCCGGTTGACGGGTAAATGCAGACGGCTTAATCTAAGGATCATACCCGTTGGCAAACCCGGCCTTTCGATTCGGTAGAGCAGCTTCCCAAACTGTAGCGCCAGGTCGAATTGTTCCGCGTAGAAGGCTTTACGGATGAAGGTACGGATTCGTCGGGCCAGGGTCTGGTACTCGCCGGGGGTAAGGCAACGCTCAAACGCTTTGTGGCATACGACCAGTGTAGATTGGAGCAGTCGGTTGTCGGGCAGTATGATCTGGGCGGATAGCGAATTGGGCAACTGGCGTTTGAGCGTCAGTACTTCGTCCAGGTAAGCGTACCGGTACAGCCGCGAGGAACGAACCCAAAAATCAAAGTCTTCGTACACCAGGTTTTCATCGTACCCACCCAGCTCGTTCAGTACATCCCGACGCATCATCATCGTGGGGGTGCAGATAAAATACGATTCCAGTATAGGCTGGAACACATCGCCCGAGGGCACCTTATGCAGTGATCGGCCCTGGTTGTCGACCGGGTAATGAAGAGCTGTCTCAGCGCCTTGCTCGTCGATGTAGGCTGCATTGGAAAATACGACAGCATAGGGACCAGACAGTCTTTCGAACAGGTCTACCTGGTGAGCAATTCGATCGGGTAGCAATAGATCGTCGGCCGATAGGTCGATCATATACCGCCCGCCTGCCAGGGCCAGTCCTTGATTGAAGGCCCGGTTAAGTCCCAGGTTACAGGGGTTATTGATAAACTGAACAAATGGATGGGAGAGCAAAAACCGCTCGATACACTCAGCCGATCGGTCGGTACTACCATTGTTGATAACAATCAGCTCTACGTTAGGATAGGTTTGACTGGTTACGGACCGTAACGCCTGATTGATATAATCTTCGTGGTTGTAACAAATGCAAATGACTGTAACCCAGGGCTTGATACGATTGAGATACTGACTCATCGGAAGCGTATGGGATTGGTCAGTAACGGACTTCATAGGCAGTCTGGCTCAGTAGGAGGGGACCCAGTTAAGAGGAAGAGCACTTGTAAACAGTAATTGCGTATTGATACGCTAAAGGTAGCTTATACCGCTATTGTAAACGTTTTATTTTGAGTGAACGGAAATAAAAGAGAAGGCTTGAACTGGTTCCAGTCAGATTGGCACGGTTTTTACTACAAATAGTTTGTACCGGTCGTATTCGCCAATCAGTAGGCGGTTCCGCTACATTTATGGGTTAGATTTGCAAATGTCACTTCACGAGTTTGAGGTGACATTTGTTGTTTTTTGCGCTAAATCAGGGTTTTTGTCGCCCTCCAGGTTATATAGCGCCACGTTCATCTCAAATCCCAAAATCAAAAGCAAGGAAATGAGGTTGATCCAAATCATTAGAGCAATGAGCGTGCCAATTGACCCATAAACTTTATTATAAGAACCGAAATTTGAAACATAGTACGAAAAAGCCAGTGTTGTGAGCACAATTAGAAGGGATGCCATAACGGAACCCGCAGTTACAAAAGTCCATTTCATGTTCACATCAGGGCCAAACCGGTAAATAATCGAAACCGCTGCCACAAATACCGCGAAAACGACCAGATAGCGGGCAATGGATAACAGATAGACGACAACCACATTATTCAGGATGCCAAATCGCAACAGGTAATCACTAACAATACCGCCTACAATAAGGCCCAAAATCGCTAAAAACAAAGCAAAGGCCAGCGTAAACGTCAGTCCTAAAGCAATACCACGAATTTTGAAGAAACCGCGTTGGTCTTCCGATTTATGCGACGAATTAAAGGCACTCATCAATGCAACCAGGCCACTTGTGGCCGAGTAAAGAGCCAATACAAAACCCAATGATAAAACGCCCCCGCGTGGTCGGCTAATGATATCCCGGATGGTTGTGTCGACCGAACTATACGTGTCGCCCGGAAGAACGCGCTTGAAAAAGCCCATGATCTGCACATCCAGATTAGGGATTGGGATATAGGGAATGAGCGTGAAGAGGAAAATAACCGTTGGAAAAACGGCCAGAATCAGGCTATACGATACCGAGGCTGCGCGCTCACTTGTATCGTTCTCGGTGATTTTCACCGTCATCTTCTTCAAAAACTCGTACCAGGTCGTTTTGGACTTGAACGGGTGATGGTCTCTTAGCCAGATGCGCGTACCCTGTAGTGCATCGAAGCTCATCAATTTATCGAACATAGCGCGGTATAGTTGGTCAGTAGCGGATCTGGATACTTGTTAAACGTAGTGTAAATGGTATCCAGCTATTCAATTGACCAACTATCAGACTGCTCAACTGTTCGATTATCCGATTGTAGCTATGAGAAAAAGGGCTTCGCAGCCTCAATCAGATCGTCCGGAGCTGTACAGGGACGACCGGTGCTGGTACGAACGAAAACCAGGGTCGTCTGCCCCGTGTTGAGCAGCTGTCCATCCTGATTGAAGATCTCATAGGTGAACATAAACCGGGTTTTGGGCAGTTGCGGAATCGTAACCCGAATAGTGAGCAGGTCGTCGTACCTGGCCGGCCGGATAAACCGCGAGTTGAGGTCGTACACGGGTAACGAAAAGCCCCGTTCCTCCAGCTCTTTGTAGTTTAAACCCAAATAGCGCATCGTTTCAACACGGCCAATCTCATAAAAACGGGCATAGTTACCGTAGTAGACAATACCCATCTGATCGGTATCGTAGTAGCGTACCCGGATGTTAGTGACGTCGTAAGTCAGCATAGCAGTTGGTGAGTGAGTCAGTCAGTGAGTCGATCAGTTGGTGAGTCGATCAGTCAATCAGTTGGTGAGTTAATCAGTCACTGACTCACCGACTGACTAACTCACCAACTGACTGACTGATCGACTCACCGACTGACTAACTGTTTTCACTTCATAATTTTCATTCGGGTAAGGGCCTGCTGATACAGGCGGGCGTTAGCCAAATGCTCCGATAGTGTTTTGGAGAAGGTATGGTATCCATTGAAGCGGGCATCGACCACAAAGAACAGGTAGTCATGCTGCTCGGCGTTCAGAACGGCATCGATGGTGGCGGGGGCTGGCAGGTTGATGGGCCCCGGAGGTAAACCCGTATAGCGGTAGGTGTTGTAGGGAGAGTCGACCGCCAGCTGCCGCGTAAGAAGACGCCGAATGGTGAAATCGCGCAGGGCAAAAATTACCGTTGGGTCGGCTTCGAGTTTGATGCCACGTTTCAGCCGGTTCAGGTAAACACCCGCTACACGCGGCTGCTCGTCGCGTTTGTTGGTCTCTGCTGCTACGATGGAGGCTAGTACCTGCGTCTGGGTTTGCGACAGACCAAGGGCTTTGGCTTTCGCCTGTCGTTCGGGTGTCCAGAATTTTTTGTATTCATTACCCATCCGTTCCAGCAGCGCTTCGGGCTTGATGGTCCAGAAAAATTCGTAGGTGTTGGGCAAAAACAGGCAAACGATGGTCGTCGTGTCAAACCCGTATTTCTGACAGACGGCCGGGTCATTGAGTAACGTACCCAGGGCCGAAGGACCAAATTCAAACTTGCTGCCGAGCCGCTGGATCAGGTCGCTCTTTTGACGCATGCTGTTGAAGGTGACGGGCATCGCATCCTGACTGCCGCTGCGGAGTTTGACCAGCGCTTCGCGGTTGCCCATGCGCGGCTTTATTTCATACTGGCCTTCTTTGACGCGCTCCGGGTATTTCATGAGCTTGGCCAGGAATCGAAACGACAGCTCGTCATTGAGCACATCGTTTTTCTTGAGTGTATCGACCACCGACTCAAAGGTGGCTCCGCGCGGTATGAGCAGCGCAAAGGTCTTATCGTTTTCCTGAGTCTGGAGATTAGGGCTCCTGAAAATCTGCCAGAAGTAAAACGTAAAGGTGGTCAGTAAAATAGAAACGGTGAGGAACAGACCGATTTTAAGATTGCGTGACATAACTTAAGGAATGAATACGGAACAACGAAGGCCAACCAATAGGCTGAATTACAGCGGTTCATTGGTTAGATGAACCGACAGACGCTTTTTGCTTACACTGGACATCGTTCATTAGTGCGCAAATTTACGTCAAAACCCGTCCCGTTCGTCAACCGCTCATAACCTACAGACGACCGGCCGGCCTATTTATCCGTGGCTGGTGCCGGTTGTCACGACTACCCCGGCCAAGTCGTACGCCGGTACGGGGGCTTCCGGTGAATTGTGAACCGGCGGGTAAGTTGATCCGGCTTTTCGCTAAATAGATTGTAAATTTGGGCGAACAAAATCAACTTGTTTTGGTCGTTCGCTCGTTGTTTGCCCGCCGGAATACCGGCTCTCCTTCGCTTTATACGCTCTCGTTCTGGTTGCTGAGTACTAGCAACTTTCTATTTTCGGCCAGTTTCTCGATGATGATTCCCGAGCTGCCCGACTACCTGACGGGCCTGGGCGGGCGGGAATATGTAGGGCTGATCATTGCGCTCTTTACGCTGACAGCGGGCCTGTCGCGGCCTTTCAGCGGCAAAATCACCGATACGGTTGGGCGGGTACCGGTGATGGCCTTTGGCTCGATCGTCTGTTTTGTCTGCGGATTTCTGTATCCGTATCTGCTTACCGTTTGGGGGTTTCTGTTGCTGCGGCTCATTCATGGCTTTTCTACCGGGACCAAACCTACCGCCACCGCTGCCTACGTCGCCGATGTCGTCCCTGCCAACCGCCGGGGTGAAGCAATGGGAACACTGGGCCTGTTTACGGCGATGGGGATGTCGCTCGGACCAGCTATTGGGAGCTGGCTGGCTCATGCCTATTCCATGAACGTCATGTTCTGGACGTCGTCGGCGTTCGCGCTGTTGTCTATCGGTATCCTGCTCCGGATGCCCGAGACACTGGCCAATACGCAGCCCTTTCGGTTTGGGCTGCTTCGGTTAAAAAAAGACGAAGTTTTTGATACACAAGCGTTGCCGCCATTTATCGTACTCCTGCTCCAGTCGGTTGGTTACGGGGTCGTACTAACGCTGATTTCTACCCTGAGTACATCGCTGGGCATTACCAATAAAGGATTGTTCTTCACGGTGTATACGCTGGCCTCGCTGGGTGTGCGGCTGGTCTTCAGCCGGTCGTCGGATCGTTATGGGCGGGTGCCGGTACTGACCCTTTCGACTGCCTTGCTGGCTATAGCGATGCTCCTGTTGATTGTAGCGCAAACGCCGGTAATATTCTGGACCGCTGCTTTGCTCTATGGATTTTCCAGCGGCATGAACTCCCCGACGGTGCAGGCCTGGACGGCCGATCTGGCCGATGAAGCCACGCGGGGCCGGGCCATGGCGACCATGTACATTGCGCTCGAAGCCGGTATTGGGCTTGGCGCTCTGGGGTCGGGCTGGCTCCTGAACCACATCGTTGGCGATGCAGGAATCACGGCGTCCTTTGCCATGTCGTCGCTGCTGGCCTGGGTGGCAACGGCCTACCTGGGCTGGTTGTGGTATAAAAGCCGGTTGAACCTGGCCAGACAATCGTAACCGCGGGGACTATGGATGCTATCGAACCACGTATCCGGCCACTGGTCGACGCCCTGAACGCTACCGGCCTGGTCGTGACGTTTTCGAGTTGCGAGGGGCATTTCGGGGCTGATGAGCAGAAGATGGCCGACCGTAATTTAGCCTATGTTCGGTTCCTTCCCGCAGCCGGGGTGTCGGCGGGGGCTGTCGAAGATGCGTTGGGGCAGTGGCTGATGAGCTACAAAAAAAAGCACGGACTGATGCCCGTGCGTGTGATCGGCTATAAACTGTTTACGCCCCTCGATGATGAGGTCGATAGTACGTACGTTATCGAACTGCATCCGTTCAATCGGTTCGACGCACCCGATCGGAAGCGACGTGATATCGACTGGGCCGTAGAGCGATTGGTGGCCGTATTATCGTACCGCGGACTTCAGGCCGTCTAATTTAAAAAAAACGGTCTGAAGTCCGCGGTACGTTTCTATAAAATAAACTGGCTCAAATCCCGGTTTTTTACCAGACCGTTCAACTTTTCGCCCACCAGTTCTTTGGTTACGACAACGTGGGCATTGGCACCGATAACATCCGGGATGTCGAACATGAAATCGTTCATCAAATGGCTCAGCACGGTTTGCAGGCGACGCGCGCCAATATTTTCGACATCGCCGTTTACTTCGAACGCAATCCGGGCCAGTTCGCGCAGGGCATCGTCCTGGAAGGTCAGGCTGACATCTTCGGTTTGCAGCATCGCCACATACTGCTTGGTGAGGGCGTTTTTGGGCTCTTTCAGGATCTGGTAGAAATCGTCTTCCGACAGGCTCTGCAACTCGACCCGAATCGGGAAACGTCCCTGTAATTCAGGAATCAGATCGCTGGGCTTGGCCACGTGGAAAGCCCCGGCCGCGATGAACAGAATATGATCGGTATGGATGACGCCGTACTTCGTATTCACCGCGCTCCCTTCCACGATCGGAAGCAGATCGCGCTGAACGCCTTCCCGGCTTACATCCGGACCGCCCCCGCCGTTACCCGAACGGGCAGAGGCTACCTTGTCGATTTCATCGATGAAGATAATGCCGGCATCTTCGGCTTTACGGATGGCTTCCTCCTTTACCTCGTCCATATCGATGAGTTTAGCCGCTTCTTCTTCGAGCAGAATGACGCGGGCTTCAGCGATGGTTACCTTACGCTTCTTGCCGCGTTTGGGCATCATACCGCCAATCATCTCCTGAATATTCATCATCGACAGGTCATCGACCGAACCACCCATGATGCCAATATTAGGTGCCTGGCTTTGCTGCACATCGATATCGATTTTGCGATCGTCCATTTCGCCGGAGCGTATCTTCTCGCGGAAGCGTTCCCGCGTCCGCTCATTCAGTTCAGCATCGGGGTCCGCCGACGCGTTTTCGAATCCCACCCCTGACTGCCCGTTGGTGGGTTTGACCGGTGGGATCAGAATATCCAGGATGGCATCCTCAACGAGTTGCTGTGCCCGAACCTGAACGGCTTCTTTTTTGGCCGACCGGACCATGTTCACCGCCTGCTCGACGAGGTCGCGGACCATACTTTCCACGTCGCGGCCGACGTAGCCGACTTCGGTAAATTTGGACGCTTCTACCTTGATAAAGGGGGCGTCGGCGATTTTGGCAAGCCGCCGGGCAATTTCGGTTTTACCGACCCCCGTGGCACCAATCATCAGGATGTTGTTGGGCGTGATCTCACGCTGCATATCAGCCGTGCTGTTCATCCGGCGCCAGCGATTGCGGAGGGCAATGGCCACGTTGCGTTTGGCATCATGCTGGCCGATAATGTATTGATCCAGTTCGGCAACGATCTGCCGGGGAGTAAGGTCTTTAAGTAGTTGGGTCATTGAAAAAACGGAGGCTGGTAGGAGGCCCCTTGAGTAAGAAACAACGGAAACGGGAAAATGTGCGAAAGGAGGGCTTAAATTTGGTGGCTGGCTACGTTGCGAGCACTGGGTTTGCTGATTGAAGTAGCTGATGGATGATGTAGACAGGTTACTGTTTTATCATGGCGGACTGGAAGTCCGCGTTACGAGACGCCATCACCCGGTACGTCGACGGGTTCGGCAGGGGGTGTTTGCTCCAGTTTTGCTTCGATGATCAGTTCGGCCAACTCGCGGAAACAGCCCTGCCCCCCGTTGGTTTCGCAGCAATAATCGACTACCGCTTTGTTCTGGCGGGTAGCATCGGCGGGACAGGCCGACAAGCCCACCGCCTGTAGTATCCCGATGTCATTGACGTCGTCCCCAAGAAAAGCAACCTCCGACGCATTCAGACCCAGTCGGCTGAGAATGCCCCCCAATAGCGATGCCTTATCGCTGGCCCCCAGGTGTAGTTCGGTAATCTTCAGTTTTGCAGCCCGCGTCACGACAGAGGGGGAGGTTTCGCCCGTAACGATGCCTGTCTGGACGTTTACCAACTCGCGCAGCCGGACAACACCCATCCCGTCGCGGATGTTGAATCGTTTGAATACTTCGCCCGATTCGCCGTAGTAAACGCCCCCGTCGGTCAGAACGCCGTCGCAGTCGGTGAGCACCAGTTTAATGCGGGCTGCCTTAGATTGAATGAGTGGATTCATAGAAAGAATTAGTGGGTTGCCCCGATTGATGGATGAGGTGGTCACCTCGTTAACGACTCAGCGAAGCCAGCGGTCGAGATCGATACGCAGTGAAAGCTGGCTCGTGCCCGCGGTAGGGACCGATGAAAACCGCCCGTAGGTAAGCTGAAAGCCCCGGGCCTGCACCGATGCCCCGAACGAGAACCCCGCGCCAAAGCCGCCGGTCGTCAGTTTACCTTCCTGCCGTCTCTGGTGGTTATAACCGACCAGTAAATTGACATTCCGACTAATAAGGAGTTCGGCTCCAACACTCAGATGCCGGGCAACTTTCTCGACCACACCCACCGGCTGTGGAATTGGATTGCCATCGAGGTCATACCGGACGTTCAGGTTGGGGTCATTGTAGGTTATATCAAAACGTTGAAGGTGATGAGCTGTCAGCGTCACCCGAATTGGCGCGTACCTGGGTTTGAGCGTGACACCAGCCTGTAGGTCGAACGGCAAATCAGCGTCGACGGGCCCGTAGTTCTTAACCAGATAGCCAATATTTTTAGCCACCAGGCCAACGGTCAGTTCCTGCTTTGGGTGGCGCCAGACACCGCCCAGATCGGCCAGTATACCAAAAGCGGAGTAGGTCTCGATGGATGAGCCAACCGCTTTGAGCGTACCGCCAAGGGTGAAATTACCTTCCGTGCGGGCATGGGTCAGGCTTAGCGCATAGTCGTTGGCCGTGAACGTGCCAATGGCGTTACCGGCCGGGTCGGTCAGTTCAAACGCACCATAACTGAGGTACTGCAACCCCAGCGCCCAGGCCGCATGCCGGTCGGGATCGTTGGATTTTATTGGCAGGCCGTACTGAAGCGTATAGTAGCTGGCCGTCGCCAGATAGGGCATCAGGCTTATCGAGAGCTGATTGGGAGGAATCGAATCGGCCAGAGCCGGGTTGTTAAGATGATAAGCACCGTCGGGTCGCGTAGCCGTGGCCACCTGCCCGCCAAGGGCGGCCACACGGGCATGCGTCGGTAGGTTCAGGAACGAAAAAACGCGCTGTCCACCAGGGGACTGTGCCTGTCCGGGTTGTAACCCAAGGATAAAAAAGAAAACGAGTATATAGTGTCTCAACGCGCAAATCCTACTTTCAGTCCGGCCGCCAGGCTCGGTGTCCACTGACCATCGGTTGCCGTAAACGAACGTCCAATGCCACATCCACAGGTCAGCGACGGGTTCTGGCTGGCAGACCGACGGTCGTTGATGGCCCACCGAACACCGGCTCCGATGTAAATATCGATCAATGTTCGGGAAAAAAGGCGGTTGTGCGGATCGTAAAACGCAAATTGACGACCTATTTTGAGGTGGGAGCCCAGCGCATAGCGGCTGGTTCGTGCCAACCCATGGTACCGGGGGGCGGCACTGTCGAAGACGGGCTGATAGGCATAATCCCGGTCAACGACATTGATTTGTTTGAACAGGCCGTCGATGGCCCAGTAGTTACCCAACGGGAAATCACTCCGGATAGCAATGCCCTGCCGCCGGTTCGTGCGGTAGCGGTTGGTGTAGAAACGAACTTCGGCCCGGCCCCGCCAAACCTCGGCGTCGACAAAATCTTTCAGGTCGCTGTCGAATGGGGAGAGCGTTCGCCAGCCGTAGCCAAACTCGGCCTGCACCGCTGTTCGAATGCCGGTCCTGAATTCCAGAGCGCCCTGAAGGGTGGCATCCTGATCGAACAGGAGCGACAGTGGCGCGAATTTGATCACGACACGAGCCGGCTTACGCAGGGCAATGGTAGAATCCTGAGCCGCTGCGGCTGAAGTAATGACCAGTAAGCCAATGAGGTAGAGCAGCTTCATGTGAGGTCCGTCTTTTTGAACACGATGATACAAAAACAATCGGGACCGTTGGAATTGTCATGAATAATTAACTTTGCCCTCACACAACCCTACCGACCATTTCTGATGCAAACCGAAACAAGTCCCGGCGCTAACCACGCTAACCTCAGCAAACCATCGAAAACGCAGCTCCTGGATCAGAAAAATGCCGAAGCTGAATTGGGCGGTGGTCAAAAACGGATCGATGCCCAACATAAAAAAGGTAAACTAACTGCCCGGGAACGGATTGCGCTGTTGCTGGACGAAGGGTCATTTGAAGAGATTGGTAAGTTTGTCATGCACCGGACCCGCGACTTCGGCATGGACAAAGAACATTACCTCGGCGATGGCGTCGTAACGGGTTACGGTACGGTCGACGGTCGGCTTATTTATGTGTTTGCGCAGGACTTCACGGTCTTTGGCGGGGCACTGTCCGAAACCCATGCCGAAAAGATTTGCAAGCTCATGGATCTGGCTCTGCAAAATGGAGCACCGATCATTGGCCTGAACGACTCCGGGGGTGCCCGTATTCAGGAGGGTGTGTTGTCACTGGCCGGATATGCCGATATTTTTTACCGCAACACGCGGGCTTCGGGCGTCATTCCGCAACTGTCGGCTGTCATGGGGCCGTGTGCCGGGGGGGCCGTATACAGCCCGGCCATCACCGATTTTATTTTTATGGTCGAAAATACGAGCTACATGTTCGTAACGGGCCCCAACGTGGTCAAGACCGTGACCCATGAAAGTGTGACCGCTGAAGAACTGGGTGGTGCCAGTACCCACAGCACGAAGTCGGGCGTGACGCACTTCTCCTGCGCCAACGAACTTGCCTGCATTCAGAATCTGAAACAGCTGCTCAGCTACATCCCGCAGAATTGCGAGGACGAGCCCCCGATGCTGGCCTATGACGCAGGTGGTGATGAAATGCGGCCTGCGCTGAACAGCATCATTCCCGATAATCCGAATCAGCCCTACGATATGCGCGGGGTGATCAGTGAACTGGTCGATGCAGATACGTTCATGGAAGTTCATACCAACTTCGCCGAAAATATTGTTGTTGGATTTGCCCGGATTGGTGGCCGGAGCATCGGTGTTGTGGGCAACCAGCCAGCGGTACTGGCGGGGGTTCTGGACATCAACGCCAGTACCAAAGCCGCCCGGTTCGTACGCTTCTGCGACTGCTTCAATGTCCCGTTGCTCGTACTGGAAGATGTGCCGGGTTTCCTGCCCGGTACCGATCAGGAATGGAACGGGATCATCACCAACGGAGCCAAGCTGCTGTATGCGTTCTGTGAAGCCACGGTGCCCCGCGTAACGGTCATTACCCGCAAAGCATATGGTGGCGCGTATGACGTGATGAACTCTAAACATATTGGGGCCGACATGAATTACGCCTGGCCGAGTGCCGAAATTGCGGTCATGGGCGCATCGGGAGCGGCTGAGATCATCTTCAAACGTGAAATTGCCGAAGCCGACGACCCGCAGGCCAAGTTACAGGAGAAAGTCCTGGACTATACCGAGAAGTTTGCCAACCCCTACCGGGCTGCCCACCGGGGCTATATCGACGAGGTGATCATGCCCGACCAGACCCGCCACAAACTCATCCGGGCGTTTAAGATGCTGGAAAACAAAGTAGCGACGATGCCGAAGAAAAAACACGGTAACATTCCGCTGTAGCCTTGTGGAAGAGCTGTTGACGTTTATCTGCGGGCAATTGGAAAGCCGACAAATTGATTACATGCTGTCAGGGAGTATAGCACTGAACGCTTACTCCATTCCTCGGTATACCCGTGATATTGATATCGTGATTGAGTTACGCTCGGAAAACTTTACTCAGTTTGCAGAACTGTTTGCCGAACGGGAATGCTATTTTCATAAGGAGAGCGCCAAAGAGGAAGTTAGCAGAGAGGGAATGTTTAATATTATTGACTGGAAATCCGGAATGAAGATTGATTTCATTGTTCGAAAAAATGATGATTTTCAACGAATGGAATTTGACAGAAGACAGCGTAGAGAAATATTGCCTGATGTTACCTGCTGGGTCATATCGCCAGAAGATTTGATTGTTGCAAAGCTTCTATGGATCCAGAAACTCTTTAGCCAGCAGCAGCTTGACGATATAAAGAACCTGATCCATGATTGTCCAAATCTGGATATTATTTATGTTAAGCAATGGATTAAAAAATTGCAGTTGAATGATTTTAGATTGGCTTTTTTATGAGCGATACACCAAACCATGTGAGACGTATTTACGCCGATTTTATCATGCAAAAATCGGATATTGATCGCTTCAACATGGGCTTTGAAATGGCTGATACGGGGCAGAAAATGGTAGAAATGAATTTAATAAGGCAGCACCCCAACTGGTCTGTTGGCCAGTTGAAGGCCGCCGTTTTTGAACGTATTTACCGCACTGATTTCTCTGCCGATGAAATGAATCGCATCATGGAGGCCATGGTTATGTTTCATGACCAAAAAAAAGACTGAGCCTATGACAACCCCAACACCGAAGAAACCGGGCAGCCTGCTCAGAACTATACTAATTGGCCTGCTGATCATCTTTGGACTGGCCCTGATCCTGGGAACGCTGACGGTGATGTTTCCCTGACGAACAACGAATGCCATTACCTGGAGTAATGGCATTCGTGTTAATGATACTATTCAGAAGTTTACTTTGGATTGAGTTCTACCTCAGCAAGGGGGCTGGCGTATCTTGGACGGCTACGTCCGGGTGAACAGAATTTTACACCCGGACGTAGCCGTCCAGGATACGCCAGCCCCTTGTTACCCGTAAAACTATACAGGTTCAGTTTGAATTGCCCCCAGAATTACTGCGCAGGCGTCGCGGATCTGGTCTTCGGTGATGATCAGCGGTGGCGCAATTCGCATGGAGTTGTCGCAGAACAGGAACCAGTCGGTGATGACGCCTTTGGCAATGGCCCGGTCGATGATGGGTTTCAGAACCGCAAACGACTCGAACTCAACGGCCAGCATCAACCCCTTTCCGCGAATAGCTTTGATGGCCGGATGAACCAGCAACTGCCGGAACAACTGACCCTTGGCTTCGGCCTGTTCGTAGAGCTTTTCGTCCTGAATAACCTGTAACGTGGCTAACGAGGCCGCGCAGGAAACCGGGTGCCCGCCAAATGTAGTGATATGGCCCAGGATGGGATTATTCTTGAACACGCTCATGATCTCAGCCGAGCTGATGAACGCGCCCACAGGCATGCCGCCCCCCATTCCCTTGGCACACAGGAGAATGTCGGGAACAACCGGGCCACCGTTCGCACCGAAGGCTTCAAACGCCCAGAAGGTGCCCGTCCGGCCAAACCCGGTCTGGATCTCATCGAAAATCAATAACGCACCCACCTCGGTACACCGCTGACGAACGGCCTGCAAATAGCCGGGCTCCGGCACGCGGATGCCCGCTTCGGCCGTAATGACCTCCATCACGACAGCCGCCGTTTTTTCGGTGATCTGATCGATATCGGCCTGTACGCCGTGCCGGATGTGGCGGATGTCGGGGAGGAGCGGACGGTAGTTACGTTTGAAATTCTCGTCGCCCGAGAGCGACAGTGCTCCCTGCGTAGCGCCATGGTAAGCGTTGATGCACGAGATGATTTCGGTACGACCCGTATACCGCTTGGCCAGTTTCATGGCTCCTTCCACGGCTTCCGTTCCGGAGTTGGTAAAGTAGACATTGTCGAGCCCGACGGGCAGGGTGCTCGCCAACGCTTGGGCCAACTGGGTCTGGGGCGTCTGAACGTACTCGCCGTACACCATCAGGTGCAGGTATTTGTCCAGTTGCTGCTGGATCGCGTCGATCACTCTGGGGTGGCGGTGGCCAACATTACTTACGCCAATGCCTGAGATCAGGTCCATAAAGCGTGTTGGCTGATTCGATGCGTCCCCCGCTGAATAAATAAATACACCTTCGGCCCGCTCAATTTCCAACGCTAAAGGGAAATCCGAGGTCTGTGCTACGTGCTGGAAAAATAACTGCCGGTGCGTGACCGTCTGCATAATACGTCGTTGAATAATGTTCGTCAGCAAAGCAACACCCCCAACCATGAAAACAGTTCTGGTACTACTCCTGCTTGGACCCGTTGCGGGTTGGTCGCAATCGACTAAAATAACGCCCGCCGACGTACAGCGCAGGCAATCGTACCTGATCATGCGGGACAGTTCGGTGGTGCGCGGGCAGGTAATCCGGCAGGATAGCAGCCTTATTACGGTTCGGAAACGCAACCGGCAACTGACCTTCATTGAAGCCGATCAACTCGTTCGGGTCATGGCTAACCGGCCCGACGTGCCGCTCAACCTGGTTCCGGTTCGCACCGTTGGGCCCGTTCGGGTCTTTGTGTTCAAAGACGGTACGCAGGTAGAAGGGCAGTTTGTGCGACGCGATAGCGCTATGATTACGGTGCGAAAACGAAATGGTCAGTTAACCTACTTTGAGCCGGAACTACTTGCCCGCATGGACACGGTTCAAGTCGAAGCCCGTTTCGATTCAGACCGGAACTTCCCGGGCCGGTTTGCGCCCTGGCTACTGATGGGACCAACCGCATACAACCCCGACAAAGGGCGGTTCTATTACCGGAATACGTGGCTGCTGCTCAATGAATTCCAGTACGGCATTACCCGCAACTGGAGTATCGGTGTTAATTTCGCTACGCCCATACCCTACCTGATTTACTCCGACACCTACCTGGGAAGCGGCCAGTTTGCGACCAACAACTCCCGGCTCGTCACCAAATTGAGCGCCCCCATCGGTGACCGCTTTCGGTTGGGAGTTCAGGCCTCGTATCAGTCGGGCCAACAGTTTACCTATACCCGCGGTCGCGACGTCTGGACATTCCAGGCGCTGGCTTCGGTAGGTAGCAGTCAGCACAACGTCACCCTGGGCTACGGGCGTCGAATGCAGGCCAATCAGGGACTGAAACAGTATTCCTTTTTCCGGGTGCCTGATCAATCGTTCCTGTCGCTGGGCATTATCCAGAAACTGTCGCCCCGCCTGTCGTTCGTTAGCGACAATACCCTGAATCTGGGCCGGAGATATGGCTATTACGCGGATTCGAAGGCATCGGTATCGGCCGCCCTGCGCATCGATCGCCGTCGCCATGCGTTCGATCTGGGGGTGTTCACCCTGATCCATCAGTATCCTTACCTGTGGGATGGCCGCACCACGCAGCTATTTCCGTATATCGGCTATAATTTGCTTATTGGGCACGACTAACTATCCACCGGCCCCAATGAATTACTACCTTTTTCTTTTGTTGTTTGTGCTGCCTGTTGCCGTAATGGCGCAGGATGAGTATTACCCCAAACCCGGCCAGTCTACCAAACAACCGCCCCCGCCCACATATATCATAGTGCTCAGGGATGGCACCGAGCTACGGGGCGAAATTCTGCGTCAGGATAGTACCGAAGCCGTTATCCGGACGCGCAATCTGGGCGAAGTCCGGTTGAAAGCCGATCAGATCATCCGGATCGAACGACAGGATAGCCGGGAACCGGGCGGAACCTATGCCAACCTGTTTCCGCAAACGATGCGAATTGCCCCGACGGCTTTCTCGGCAGAGAAAGGCCGGCTCTATTACCGGAATTATTACCTCTACATTAGCCAGTTCGAGTACGGGGTCAACGATAACTGGAGCGTAGGGGCAACATTTTATTCGTTTCTGCCAACAAACCTGTTCAGCCTTACTACCAAAGTGTCGCTGCCGGTGAGCAGCCGGGTTCGGCTGGGGATCAATGCACAGTATGCGGCTGTCCGGTTCAACCGGTTTATAGAAGGGATAGGCTACGTGCAGGGAATTGTCACGACCGGCGACCGGCGCAACAACACGACCTATGGTTTGGGCGCAACGGTATCGAACGGGCGCGTATCGAGCAACCTGGTCGGTACGTTCGGGCTGGTCCGGAAAGTGAGTCCCAAACTGACGTTCATCAGCGAAAACTTCGTGCTGTTCGGTAGTGGTGTCAACCGGTCTGTGGATTTTGCCGGGGTGCTGTCGGGGGGCGTTCGCTTCGATCGTCGGCGACATGCATTCGATCTGGCAGCTTACATCCCGCTTGTCTTTGGCCCAAATATTGATACGCCCATTACCTTTATCCCTTACGGCAGCTACCATCTGCGTATCGGTCAGTGACATAATCGGGTTATTATCGGATTCGGTACGACGATTTAACCTAATTTCGCCGTTGTAGTCAGACAACTCACCGTTTCTATGCCCGAAAATCCTTCCGGTTTACCTTCCTTTATTCGTTCCTGGCGTCAGCTTTACGCCATTGTCCTTGGTTGTCTGGTTGCTGAAATCGGGCTGTTTTACGCGTTAATGCGCTGGCTGTCATGAGTTCGATCGACTGGGGGGTTCTGGTCTTTACCTTAGTGGGAGTGATCGCTTACGGGGTCATCCGCAGCCGGGGTAGCCGCAGTATGGACGATTATCTGCTGGCGGGGCAGTCGTTGCCGTGGTATCACGTCGGGTTGTCCGTCATGGCTACGCAGGCTAGTGCCGTTACGTTTTTATCGGCACCGGGGCAGGGCTTTGCCGACGGTATGCGGTTCGTGCAGTTCTATTTCGGACTGCCACTCGCCATGGTCGTTCTGTCGGTGACCTTCGTGCCGATGTTTCACAAGCTGAAAGTATTTACGGCCTACGAGTTTCTGGAGAACCGCTTCGACGTTCGGGTTCGTACGCTGACATCGGGGCTTTTCCTGATCCAGCGGGGCCTATCTACCGGCCTGTCGATCTATGCGCCAGCCATTATTTTGTCGACGATCCTGGGCTGGAATATCTACTGGACGAACCTGCTCATGGGCGGTATCGTACTGGCCTATACCGTTACAGGAGGCACAAAAGCCATATCCTACACCCATCTACAGCAAATGGCCATTGTTACGTTTGCGATGGCACTGGCGGGTTTTCTGACGGTTCGAATGCTGCCCGAGGGCGTGGGGTTTGTCGATGCGCTGCACGTAGCGGGTAAGGCGGGCCGTATGAACCTGATCGACCTGAATTTCGACCCCGACAGTCGCTATAACCTCTGGTCGGGCCTGATTGGTGGTTTCTTTCTTCAGCTCTCCTATTTCGGTACCGATCAGTCGCAGGTGGGCCGCTACCTGACGGGCGAAACGATCGGGCAGTCGCGGCTCGGACTGCTCATGAATGGGCTGCTCAAAGTGCCCATGCAGTTTCTGATTCTGCTGGTAGGCGTTCTGGTATTTGTCTTTTACCAGTTCAATCCAGCCCCCACTTTTTTCAATAAACAGGAAACCGACAAGCTCAAACAAAGCCAGTATGCCGGGGCTTATCAAGTAGCCGAAATAAAGCACCAAAATTTAGCCGCTCAGCGTCAGAAGGCCGTGGCCGACATGCAGGTAGCCCTCGAAGCCGACAACGAGGCCGGGCAGGATGCGGCCGGGGTGGTGCTGCGCGAAACCGATAAAGCGCTCAACGTGGTCAAAGCCGATGTGGTCAAACTCATCCAGAAGAACAACCCTGCTGCCGACACCAGCGATGTTAACTACGTATTCCTGCGGTTCGTGCTCGACTACCTGCCCCACGGTCTGATCGGGCTGCTGATTGCCGTTATTTTCAGTGCCTCTATGGGCTCCATTGCGTCGGCCTACAACTCGCTGGCGTCGACGACGGTCGTGGATGTTTACAAACGCCTTGTCCGTACCGAAGCCGACGACGCCCACTACCTGCTGGCCTCGCGCTGGGCAACAGTCGGGTGGGGGGTATTCTGCATCGTCGTGGCGCAGTTTGCCAACCGGCTGGGCAGTATGATCGAGGCTGTCAATATTCTGGGGTCGCTCTTCTACGGGGTCATTCTGGGGGTGTTCGTCGTGGCATTCTACGTTAAATCCATTGGCGGCCGGGCCACCTTCTGGGCTACGATCATTGCCGAAGTATTCGTTGTCATTAGCTGGTCCCTGGATCTGACGGCTTTTTTGTGGCTAAACGTAATTGGCTGTTTGCTGGTCGTTGGCATCGCGTGGGTGCTGCAAAGGATGATGGGGTCTACCCCTAAAGCCCAACCGCAGTAGTTTTCACCTCTCCCATAGTGTTGTTATCTCAACACCCAGGTAGGCCTGGGCGGGCTTTTTGGTGGGTTTCTGGCCTGCTCCAATTTATAGAAATCAGCTTAACCGGCATTCAACGATCGTGGATTAAGGCTGTAATGGCTTATCCATAGTCAGGGCCGACAGTGCTTGCGCCTACTGTTTTACGCTAAGGAGCCCATTAGGTGTCTTCGTTTATTCCAAATACAGATATCAGCTAAAAATTACCGTTCCATAATCCGCTTTTTTTATTATTTTTTCTTATCAATCTATTTAACCACATGATTAAGTATAATTTTGTATGTTAGTATGTTGCTAACGCTGTTGCTTTTATTGGCGAATGATTTTTTCGAACTCAACGAAAGATAAGCTTACTGGTTTTTTATTATTTCTATTTATAGCGGCCGGTTTAACGTACTTTCATCGTAATCCAACTAATGACGATGCCTGGTTTGGCGAGCAGTCGTACTGGTTTTATAGAGAGGGAATAATACGATCTGATTTTTTTGCGGGTATCCTGGGTTGGGAAAAACAACTTCTGGTTAGTCATAAACTGTTTTTGCTCTTTGGTGCGGGATTGATTAAATTATTTGGCTTTCATCTTCCCGTACTTCAGTTTGTAGGGTTATTGTTTTTCTATGCACTGATTGGCGGAGTCATAGTATATATCCGGTCTACCGACGCTGAATTTTCCTCGTGGTATATACTTCTCATACTTATTCTGATCTTCTCGAATCGGCTTCTGATCAAAATGAGCTTTGAAAATCGCCCGGAAATGATGCTGGCATCGCTCGGCCTCTGGTCTTTCCTGTGTATTTATACCGCTAAAAATAAAAACTGGAAAATAGTCCTGGCCGCTATACTGGCGGGATTAGCGGTGCTTGCTCACTTGAATGGAGTTATTTATTTGATTGCTGGTGTAGCGACGCTCATTTACCTGAAACAATACCGGCAAGCGGTCATTTTTGCCCTGATCGGGGGGCTAACGGCATCCGCTTATTTTATTGATGTGCTACAGGCCGAAAACGGACTATCTGTATGGTACTACCAGTTTAGGAATGATCCCGCTACACAAAGTACGTTTGGTCTTTGGCCAAAGTTGTTCGTCATGCTGACGTACCTGAAAGTATTTTTTATACCGCTGGAGAATCTGGCCCTTTCACTGCTTTTTGTGTTTATGCTCTGGCAGCAGCGTAAATACATTTTGGAACTACCCGTTGATTTACGTATTTACGCTGTATGTCTTTTCGTTGCCTTTTGGCTGATAACGAAAAGAAACACAGCTTACTACATGATTTTGTTTATACCGTTCATGCTGCTTATACTTTATGAATTGTATCGGCTGAAACCCTTTGTCAACAAAAAACTTAAGGGCGTTTTGATTATTTATTTTATAATAGGAACGTATGGGATGGCACAGATTATTTATAAAAATCTGAGTTTAGACTACCTGCCCCAGGCCTATACAAAACTGCGTGGACATATCCCTGTCAATGAACTGGGGCTCGTTCCCATTACGTTCTTTTTCAACGAGTATGAACACTACCCTAACTTGTTGAATCACGAAAATTATGGGTATTACGACACGCATTCCAGTGATCCGGTTAAAGAGATAACCAACTGGTCCCATAAAAAAAACGTTGGCTTTATTTTATTCGATTACAAATACCGCCCCGAGTATTTTCATCCAAAGCCGAACACAAAACAAATACCTTTCTACCGGCTCTCATTTTATGATGGCAGGTTTGCTGTATATACCAGAAATTAAGTTTGCCGATAATTATCAGCTGCCCCGATTTTGAAGCAGGATCAACTAGCATCAGGCCCGCTATAAATTCATCGACAGTTTGGTGAGCTATAGCGCGACAACACGCCCCACTTATCCTTGCCGCGACGGAAACTTGCCAGTGGTCAAGTAGTGGCCTATTTTGGGTTGGCTTCGGATAAAACCTCCAGTCGGTAGCCAACGCCGTGGACAGCCGCAATCCGGATGGTGGGGTCGTTTTGGAGCAGCTTGCGGAGCCTTGATATAAATACATCGACGCTCCGGCCTACCGTAATTCCTTCGTCCTCCCACACCAGCTTTAATATCTGGTTGCGTTCCAGCAATTCGTTAGGATGGCTCACCAGCAGCCGTAGCAGCTTCGTTTCGCGATACGTCAGGTTATGCAGACTGGAACCAGACATGAGTCGCTGGCTGGCCACGTCGAGCTGCGACTGTCCAAACCGAATGGCGCTATCCATCGATGAAACGGGTTGAACTTCTGGTTCGCTGGTCTGCGCCGACCGGCGCCACATGATGAATGCTACGCCTGTCAGCAGCCCGGCCAGCGCTATCAGCGGCCAGCGCATGGACGGCGGTGATGCTGGCGCGAGGGGTTCGAACGTGACCTGCAGGACATAACACCCGGCGGTCATCGAACGCCCGGTGCACGGTACTGGCCCACTGCTCATCAGATCACGATGGCTGTAGCCCAGTTGCAATTTGCCCCGGGCACAGTCGAGCACCGCTACGTCATAGGGACCGGCAACGGCATGGATTTGGAGCGACGCTTGCAGCAGGGCTGGCAGCGAGTCGTAGTTGAACGACCGGCTGAACGAAACCCGAAACGTATGTGGGTTCGGCTGTTCTACGGCCGGGATACGCGACGTGGAGTCACCAGCCAGCCGAAGCAGATGATGGGCCGTCCGGCGCAGGGCCAGGTTGATTTTCCTGGCCCTGTACTGACGCGAATCGTTCGATTGCGCTTCGTCCTGCCCTGATGTGCTCTGTATGAAACGGACAAACAACACCGTGACCAGCAGCAGCGCCAGGCTACCGATCAGGATGCGGGAAAGCGGTGTCTGGGCGAATTTCATGCGAGCAACAGGGTAAATAGGTTAGCAGCCTGGACCAAAACTGAATACGAACAGATTGTAGGAGGTTAGCTTGATAACGCGTTTGGAGCGTATATCGGTTGGACGAACCGGCATAAGTACCAACTCATCACCATAACGGGCGAAGGGCATAATGGCGTCGAGTTGAACGGTATGCACGTTGCCGGCGTCGCTTGATCCAACTTGCCGGACGATAGCCCCCTTGCGTTGAAGGTAGAGCCGAAACGGAATAAGCCGTTGATGTTCCGACACCATATTACTTTCCCGAAGTCCTATGAACCCACGCGTATGCAGCGAAAATGTGAAGTAATCGACGGGATGCCCGTTCAGGGTGACGGGATCGTCATACAACACAAGCGCGGGGTGAGACGTGGCTGGCTGAATAATCCAAACGGATAGGATACCTGTCAGCAAAGCGAGCGTGAATCGTGACTTTTTCATCCGTGGTGGGGTGGTTTATCTATAAAACGATAATTTCATTATGGGGCAGGGCGTATTGCCGGTCTTCGGTCAGGAGCACGATACGATCCCCTTTTTTGCAGGTAGCCAGCACGTCCTGCACAGGCAGTTGCCGATACGTTTTACCAGAGAACAGGTGCAGGGTTCCCGTCGCCTTATCACGAATGGCAATTTTAAAGCCAATCTGGTTGCCGGCCTTCGTTTTCGTGAGCATCATCGTCACCGTTTGCACCGTCAGCAACCCCGTCGTGGACGCCGGTAACCGGCAGCGCCCTTTCGGGCTGTAGGTGTCAACGATCAGTTTGCTGCTGACGAAAGCCGCCGAGCAATGGGAAAACGGCTGTTGGGCCCGGCTCGCAGTCGATGCGATGCAGCCGCCCAGCAGGCAGAGAATGAACAGTACTTGTTTCATGGCGTTGTGATTTATCATTGTGATGAAACAAACCTACGTTCGTCCTGAACGTCTGCCGAGAAACGGGGGTAAAACATTGTAAAGGAAATGTAAAAGTATGTTTTGTTGCTGATAAACAACGGGTTGAGGGCAGTTGATTGCAAGGACGTCTCCGCATTTTGTCCGCTTGTTTAATCGCAACTTACAAAACCAGCCTGGCTCGAATAGCGGCCACTGCTTCCTCGTAGGAAGCGCCAATGGGAATGGTCTGGTTGGCGACGGTTATTTCCTGCCGGGCCATCTTCGTGATTTTGTTAACGGCCACGCAAAATGACCGATGCACCCGGACGAACTGGTCGGGGGGCAGGTGTTGCAGCAGGTCGGCCATGGTCTGGCGGCTGAGCAGCTTCCGCTTCGTCAGCACCAGCGAGAGGTAATTGCCCTCCGCTTCAATGTACAGGATATCGTCCAGCAGTACTTTTTCGTCCTCGTAGCCCGTCTTGACGAACAGATAGTCCGGGGCGCTGCCCGACCGCAATGTATGGAAGTCGAGGGCTTTGGTGCAAGCTTTCAGGAAACGTGCCAGCGAGAAGGGTTTCAGCAGGTAGTCGACAGCGTCCAGTTCAAAGCCCTGCACGGCAAAGTCCGAGTAGGCCGTCGTGAAGATCACCATCGGAACTTTGGACAGGCATTTTACGACGTCAATGCCGGAGATGTCCGGCATCTTGATATCGAGAAAGAGCAAGTCGACGCGGTTGGTTTGCACGTACGAAATGGCATCGAAGGCGTCGGTGAAGACTGCTTTCAGGTCCAGAAACGGAACCTTGGCTGCGTGGAGCTTGATCACGTCCAGCGCTTTGGGTTCGTCGTCGATGGCAATGGCAGTCAGCGGCATGGTGTTTATTCGTTTATCCGGGTCCACCGGTCCGAGCCGAAAGCCAGTAAACTGTTGATCGTACCGTCGGCAGCCACGTCAAAGGTAAATGGAGCGCCCTCATCTTCCAGAAAAAAAGCGCGCTCCGCTTCGGGCAGCAGGGTAAACGTGTGTCCGTCCCAGCTTTGTTTTACCTGCAAACTACGGCCTTTCACCGTGACTTCCAGCACGGGCTTCCGATCGCCCTGGCCCACGTAGCGACCTGCCAGTTTCATCAGCTGCTCAGGCGGGATAACAGCCAGCTTTTTGATCGTCGGTTTGAACACCTTCCAGTCGTAGACCTGCGAGACACTACGCAGCATCTCGTTGATCAAATCCATACCATTGTCTGAGTTGGTCATGATCACCACGCCCTGCCCCGTCTGCTGAAAAGCGTACAAAAAACAGCGGTAGCCCTCATTGCCGCCCCCGTGCCCAAAGGTCATCAGGGAATCTTTGCCGCCGAGACCCGGTCCTAAACCATAATTGCCCAGATGTTTGGTGAGCATTTGCCGGGTCATGGATTGTGAAAGCACCGGGGTTGCCGTACCGGCTAGCGATTGCTGAACGCTAATGATGTAACGGGCCAGGTCGCTGGGCGTTGTCCATAAACCAGCGGGTGCCTGTTCCGGGTAGACGTGCCAGTCGCCGGGAATACGGGTGCCATTATTGGCGTGGGCTATGCTGGTGTTCTGCTGCAATTCCGCAGGCAACGGTTGCCTGAAGGTGCTGTGTGTGGACATACCGATCGGTGTCAGTATCGTTTGCTGCATGTAGTCGGCGAAGGGCTGGCCGGTTATGTCCTCAATCAGCTGTTGAACAATAACATAGCCTCCGCCCGAATACTGCCATCGACTACCGGGAACGGTATCGGAGATGACAGCGGGTGAGTTGGCGGGTTTCTCGCCATTCAGCACCTGCACCAGCGTTGGCACCGCTTTCCCCGGACCGTAGCCGTTAAAACCATGCACGGTCAGCCCGGCGGTGTGGGTCAGGAGGCCACGCAGGGTAACCGGCTTCTCGCTGGTGAACCGCGACGGTTTAACTTTCCAGCTTGTGAGGTATTTGTTGACATCGGTGTCCAGATCGAGTTTGCCCTGTTCCACCAGCCTCAATGCTCCCAGTGCTGAGATGGGCTTGCTGATGGAAGCCGCCTGGAAAAGCGTTTGGGTATCTACTTTTTGGGTACCGTCGGCACGCAAAAATCCATAGGCTTTCGCCCATTCGATCTGACCATTATTCACCACGGCAATACTAACGGCGGGTATTTTGTAATGCTTCATCCGGTCGGCGATCGAGTAGGTGGCGATGGGTTGCCCGGCCAGTTCAACTGCGGATCGTAAGCCGGTTTCAACCTGCTGAATCGTACGGGTCAGCGCTGGCGGCTGCGGCTGGCCAACCGTTATCGGAACAAGCCACAGGAGGAGCAGACTAATGAAAAGGTATTTCATGAGCGATCAATTTTAGGGTGAAAAAATGGGAATGAGGAGGGTGGTCTTACCAGTAGACCAGCGTCAGCGATGCGAAATAGTCCTGCTCAGACTGCTGAATGTCGAGCTGGTGCCGGCCGGGATAGATCAGGTCGAGCCGCTTTCGGACGTTGTCCAGACCGAGGCCGGGCTTCGTTTCTTCGGGATCGTTGGCCGATTTGGGGTGCCGGGAATTATGGACTTTAAGGTAGAGCCGGGTATCGTCCAGGGTCAGCGTAATGTGTATCCAGGAAGGGGTTCGGAAGCTGATACCGTGCTTGAACGCGTTTTCGACAAAGGGCGTCAGCAGCATAGGGGCGATGAACAGGGCACGGTTCGGCTCCTGGATGTGAACCCGGATATCGATGTCATGCGTCTCATCGATCCGCATCCGCTGAAGCTGGATGTAGTTTCGCAGGTATTCAATTTCCTTGTCGAGCGGGATACGGTCGAGGTTATTTTCCTGCAACATGAACCGCATCATATCGCCCAGTTTCTGAATGCCATCGGCCGTTTTTTCGCTGTTCTCGTTCAGGGCGGTGGCATATAAGCTGTTGAGTGCGTTGAACAGGAAGTGCGGGTTTATCTGCGCCCGTAAGCTTGCCAGTTCAGCCGCTTTCGTCGACACCTCGGTCTTCAATGCCGTTTTCTCTTTCGTGAGCCATCGCCGGACATACGCTATGGCGAAAGCACCGATCAAAACAACTGCGGTAAATGGAATGATGGGCTCGAAGGAGTAGTAATAGAAGTTCGTGACGGCCCCCCACAAAACCGTTGTGGCAACGATAGCCGCGAGCACCGTCGTGCCAATCGTAGTGAACAGTACTGTTCTGGTCGATTCGGCAGTCCTGAAAAGAGGCAGGACATCGCTGTATACATACGACTGAAGAACCAGTATTTGCAGTAACAGGCCGGATAGCAGCAATGTATCGCCCGTACCGCCATGCCATAAGGTGACAGGCAACGTACCGGTCAGGACAAGATTAACGGCCAGTAAGCCCAGTCCACCGAGCAACAGGTAGCTGACCAGTCTGAAATGCTGCTCCGACTCCTGTTCAATCTTACGGGCCAGAAGTTGGTAATACTGAAAGCCCAGTTCGTAGATGCCCAGCATAACCACCAGCCCAATGGTGTTGGCGAGTACAGTTCGTTTGCGAAAAAGGGAATACACGGCCAGCCCGATGACATTTTCGGCGGTATCGTACTGGTAACGGACGTAGAGCTTGAGGTACTGGTATATAAAAACGCTCACCAGCAGTAGGATACCCGTCAATCCCAGGTAAAGACCTGCTTCCCGATCGTTGGTGCGGTCATGGATACGTGGGTAAGCGAGGGTGTGAAACACATACCAGGCTGCCAGAAACAGGCCTACAGCCGCAATGAGCGGGACGTTGTTATTCAGCGTGTGGTCATACGTCGCCAGATTTCGCCAGAGGGTAGCTGACGGTACATCGCTGCGTTCGGCGCTCGACAGCATGCCATCGATACGGTCGACTTCGTTCAGGAGTCGGCGAACGACATACAGCGTAGCCGTACCCAGCACAAAGACCAGTTCATACCGTCGAAATTCACGTAAGTCCCGCATGGTTCTGTTTGATTTTTGATCAAAGCTATAAGTCATGACCAGGCGCAGGGTGAAAATGGGTTGAACCGGCTTAAAAATGGGGTGAAATTGAAGGAGGGGAGGAAAGGGAAGGGAGGGAGGAGGGGGAGGATGGCGCTGGCGTCAGCAATCCCTTTCCTCCCTTTCCTCCCCTCTTCCCCTTCCTCCCCCTCTTCCCCTCCTCCCTTCATTCCGATCGTAGACTCTGAACAGGATCCATCATCGCGGCTCTGATACTCTGAAAACTGATCGTCAGCAGGGCGATGCTCACGGCCAGCACACCAGCCAGTGCGAAAATCCACCACTCGATAGCGATACGGTAAACGAAGTCATTCAGCCACTTGCTCATGGCATACCAGGCGATGGGGGTGGCCACGATAATCGCGATGACCACCAGCCGGATGAAGTCTTTCGAGAGCAGCGTGACAATACCGGCAACCGATGCCCCCAGCACTTTTCGAATGCCAATCTCTTTGGTGCGCTGCAGTACCACGTGTGAAATCAGACCGTACAGGCCCAGGCAGCCGATCAGGATGGCAATGCCCGTAAACGTGTTGATCAATCGAGCGGCCAGGGTTTCGGTTTCGTAGAACGTAGCGATCTGATCGCCGAAGTATTCATACTCAAATACCTCGCCGGGATAGAGCTGCTGCCAGGTCTCACGAATGCGCTGGAGCGACTGGGTCGGGTTATTGCCCGAAAGTCGGATGCTGGCCCGGGCGTACCAATCGGCGTAGCTGGCAATGAAACAGGGGCCAATGGCCTCATGCAGGGATTTCTCGTGGAAGTCCTTCACGACGCCTACAATGGGCATGGGCACGCCCGATAAATGGTATTGCATCTTCTTGCCCAACACCTGCTGCGGATCGCGAAAGCCCAGTTGATGCAGCATGGTTTCGTTGATCAGATACTCCCGGATGGTATCGCTGGTCATGATGTTCCGCCCGGCAACTAGTTTTATCCCATACGTGTCCAGAAACTCCGCATCGGCCAAACGGTCGCGGATGGGGAAGAGGGCCCAGTCCGGGCTACCGTTGAATTTGAACGACCCGCCAAATAACTGGCTGCTGGCGGGCGGGCGGTGACTGAAGCTCACCGACTGAATATCGGCGTATTGAGAAAGCTGCTGCCGGAGGGCTTCCCTCGTCGACTTCTGCTTATTCGGTAACCGGACGACAATCACATTGTCCTTCCGGTAACCCAGGTCTGCCTGCTGGATGTAGCGCATCTGGCTGGCTACAATGACGGCTCCAACAATAAGGACCTGACAGGCTACGAACTGGGCCACAACCAGTACCCGACGAACCGTGAACCCACCCGTCGATGTAGCGGCCAGCGTACCCCGTAACGCTGCCGAAGGCGAGAAGCCAGCCAGCACCAGGGACGGATAGCCGCCAGCGAGCAGAACGACGCTCCCGAGCAGTAGACCTATGAATCCTGCCAGGCTCCAGTCGAGCCGAAACACCAGATTTAGCTGCACCCAATTGTTGAACAAGGGAAGGGTAGTGAGTACCAATACAGCTGCCAGACCGGTGGCCAGCAGCGTAATCAGTGTCGTTTCGAGCAAAAACTGAAAAACCAGTTGCTGGTGCGAACTGCCCAGCGTTTTTCGGATACCCACTTCTTTGCTGCGCCGAAGTGCCTGAACGGTGCTCAGGTTGACGAAGTTGATGCAGGCGGCTCCAATCAACAGAATCCCGATGATACCCAGCGACCAGAGCAGTGACTGACGAATGGCCCCGCCACCCCGGGCTACGTCGAAATGAAACTCCCGCATCGGCTGGGTGTGAAACCTGAAGAATTTGGCATCGGCTCCGTACTGTTTCTTCGCCAGCGCCGTCAGCGACTGGTCAAGAGCAGCGGCAGCGGCCGGGTTTTTTAGCGTGACGTAGACGCGGTTCGTACTGTTAAGGTACCACCAGTTGGTTGCGTCATAGGTTGGGTCGAACTGCTTTAGAGTTGCCAGTGATATGAACAGGCCCAGGTTGGTATCGGTTGGGGCCGGCGGATCGGCAACCAGACCCGTAACGGTTGCGTCGAGTTTGTTGTTGAGGGTGATGGTGCGCCCCATTGGATCGGCATCACCGAAATATTTTTTCGCCCGGGAGTGGGTTAAAACAACGCTGTTAGGTTCGCGGAGGGCGGTTTGGGGGTTACCTGCCAGCCAGGTGTAACTCATTATATCGAACCAGGCGGGGTCGGTCAGGCCGGTTCCGGCATGCTCCAGAAAACGGGTGATCGTGGCCTGGCCTGCCTGTTTGATACCGACGGTCAACTCCCGGTTCATCATCAGAAACGCGGCCTGCTCCACCTGTGGATACTGGCTGCGCAGGGTCTGCGCCATTGGCAGGGGTGCCTCCGGGTTGTACTCGATGGAGCCGTTGGCCAGATATAGATCGGTGTCGATTCGGAAAATCCGGTCGAAGTTGGTGTGGTACCGGTCGGTGCTCAGGTGGTGTTTTAAAAATAGAAAAATGAGCAGTGCGCCCGCCATACCAACCGATAAGCCAATGGTAGTAAGCAGGGTGTAACTGCGCTGCGTGATCAAATTCCGCCAGGCAATTTTGAGATAGTTCGTAAGCATAAAATGTCCATACCCGTTTCGCGAATCAAGGTACGGACATTGCTTATGGACAGGCTGTTAAAAAAACTTAAGCGGCTTTGGTTGGTGAGATGTGAAGGGTTGCTGACGTGAAGGGTTGCTGGCGTGAAGGGTTGCTGACGCACAGGAGACGCAAAGGGTTGCGTCTCTACGGTATGGTACGTTATTCGCTTCGTAAACTTTTTACGGGGTCCATCAGGGCGGCTTTGATGCTTTGGAAACTGACCGTTAACAGGGCGATGGCGAGAACCGCAATAAAGGGCATGATAAATAGCCAGCCATTCAGGTCGGCCCGGAAGGCGTAGCTTTCGCGCCAGCGGGTGACCGCAAACCAGGCCAGGGGCGTTGCAATGGCAAAGGCGATGACGACTAACTGGGCAAATTCCTTATATAACAACCGCAGGATCTCGCTTATCGACGCGCCCAGTACTTTTCGAATGCCGATTTCTTTGGTACGCTGCGTAGTCGTGAATGACGCCAGCCCGAACAGCCCTAAACAAGCTACCAGGATTGCCAGCCCGGTGAAAAAACCGAAGACCTGTCCAAACCGCTGGTCGGCCCGGTACTGATCGGCGAAGTGGGCATCCAGAAAGAAGAAGTCGAAGGGGTTGCCGGGGAAGAACTGGTTCCAGGCGGTTCGAACGGTGGCGATGGTCCTGTCTGCTTCGGCGGGGGCTATCTTCACCGAGAAGTACCCGCGAACATCGGGGATGAGCCGGAGAATAAGCGGCTCGTAGGCTTCCCGCAACGACTGCTGGTGGAAGTTATCGACAACGCCGACGATGGTGAAGGTTTCGCCCCAGAAATCGATCTCTTTACCGATGGCTTCTTTGGGTTGCAGGAATCCCAGCTGCTGAAGGGCCATCTTGTTGAAGACAACCGCTTTCGGATCGGTGCCAAAGTCGCGGGCGAAATTCCGGCCCGCCAGCAGCCTGAGGCCGTATGCATCGAGGTAATCGTAGTCGACGCCGATGACGCGGTATTGTTTTCCCCTGCTCTCGTCGGTACCTTTTATCCGGATACCGCCTGCATTCCAGCCCACGGCATCGCCCGGAATAGACGTCGACGCGGTAATGCTCTTGATGGCCGACTGCCGGGATACCTCGTCTTTAAACGCCTTCATCTGCTGTAGATAAGTCGAATCGTTGCTGATAATAGGCGGGCGAATCACCAGCGTCTGGTCGATGGAAAGGCCCAGGGTCTGCTGCCGCATGAACTCGATCTGCCGAAAGACCGCCATCGTGCCGACGAGCAAAAACAACGAAGCCACGAACTGAAACACAACCAATCCTTTGCGGAGCAGAATGCCCTGCCGCGTGTTGACCATCCGGCCTTTCAGCACCGTAACCGGCCGGAGACCGGACAGCACAAAGGCGGGGTACAAACCCGAGAAGAACACGCCTACGACGAACAGGATCAGCAGGGCCAGCCAGAACCGGCCGCTGCCCAGCAACGAGAGCGAGAGCTGCTGGCCCGACAGGTTGTTGAATACCGGAATGGTGATCAGGACCAGCACCAGGGCGAGTACAACGGCGAGGCTGTTGAGCAGAAACGACTCCAGCATAAACTGTCCCATAAGCTGGCTCCGTTGCGAACCAACCGCCTTGCGAACCCCTACTTCGCGGGCACGACTGATGGCCCGCGCCGTGGCCAGATTTACGTAGTTGACCCAGGCAATGACGACGATGAAGAACGCAATAGCCAGCAGGAGATACACCGTTTTGCCGTCGCCGTTGGGTTCGGTCTCGCCGAGGTAATGTGAATACAGGTGTATGTCGCGAAGCGGCTGAAGCGTATAAATGGCCGCTGAATGATACTTCTTGTGGTCGGCCCCGGCCAGCCGGTCGACAACCGCCGGGAATTTAGCTTCGAGGGCCTGCGGATTGGTACCCGGACGTAGCAGCAGATACGTCAGGCAGCCGTCCCATTGCCAGGCCGTCTCGGGGTTGTTATCGGCCCCCATATTCTTGATAAACGTAGCGTAGGACCGCAGCAGGTCGGCTTTCAGGTGGGAGTTCATCCCGAAGTCTTTATACACCCCGGTTACTTTTACTACCTGCTCCCGGTTGATACGCAGGGTTTTGCCCAACGGATTGGTCGTTCCGAACAGCTTCCGCGCGACCGATTCGGAGAGCGCAACCGTGTTGGGTTCGAGCAGCGCAGTGCGGGCATCGCCAGCGATTAACGGGTACGAGAATATACTGAAAAACGCCTGACTGGCATAATACACTTTTTCGACCTTCATCTGCTCGCCATCGGCCGCGGCCGCTACCACCGATCCGGTCCCCACGATCTTGACGTAATCCTCGATTTCATCGTAAGCGTCTTTAAATGAGTTGCCAGCCGCATAAGCACCGGATACCCACTCGGTACTGAGCTTACCTTCGTTGTAGCGGTCCTGCCGCACCCGGTAGATCCGGTCGCCTTTGCTGTGGAAGTTGTCGTAACTGAGTTCGAACGCTACGTATTGCAGAATCAGCAGGCAGGCGGCCATACCAATCGCGAGCCCGATAATGTTGATACCGGAGAAGACCTTGTGCCGGAGCAGGTTCCGCCAGGCAACTTTGAGATAGTTTTGAAACATGGTTTTGGGGAAGAGGGAGGAAAGGAGGAGGGAGGAAAGGAGGAAAGGAGGAAAGGAGGAGAGGTTTTTTTCTTTCTCCTTTCCTCCCTCCTCCCTTCCTGCCCTACTCCGTTCTCAATGATTTAACAGGATCCATCAACGCGGCTTTGATGCTCTGGAAGCTTACTGTCAATAGAGCGATGGTTATGGCCAGCAGACCCGCTAGGGCGAAGACCCACCAGTCGATGTCGATGCGGTAGACGAAATCCTGTAGCCACCTGCTCATGGTGTACCAGGCAATGGGCGTGGCAATGACAATGGAAATAAACACCAGCCTAACGAAGTCCTTGCTCAGTAGCGTGACAATGCTGACGACCGATGCGCCCAGCACTTTCCGAACGCCGATCTCTTTGGTGCGTTGTTCGGCGGTGAACATGGCCAGCCCGAACAGGCCCAGGCAGGCAATGAAAATGGCGAGGATGGCGAAGTAATCCGCCAGTTTGCCAATGAGGGTTTCGCTGTTGTACTGCTTCTCGAAACTGTCGTCGGCGAATACGTAATCGAAGGGATAAGCCGGGTTGTACTTTTTCGTTAGCTGCTGTAAACTGGCCAGCGCCTTTTCGGTTTGGCCGGGCCGGGTTCTCACCAGCAACGTATTGTTACTGGCCGTATCCAGGCGTATGATCAGCGGTTCGATGGCTACGCGCAGGGAGTTGAGGTGAAAGTCCTTCACCATCCCCACAATCTTGCCGTTCTTTTCCCAGAACTTCAGGTCCTGACCAACGGGGTTTTTCATACCCATGCGCCGGGCAGCTTCTTCATTGATGATGTAGTTGGTGCTGTCGGTTACAATCGCTTTGTCGAAGTCGCGCCCCTCCAGCATCCTGATCTTCATCGTATTTATGAAGTCATAGCTGACGCTTAACTGCATGAACAAGGTCTTGTCTTTAGGGTCTTTCCCTTTCCACTCAAGGCCGGTCGTGGAGCTGCCCACAGCGAGGGGGTCGGAGCCCGACGCGGTTACCGTCTGAATACCGGGTGCCTGTTCTAACTCCTGTTTGAACGAGTCGAACCGCTTGGGCAATTCACCTTCCAGCGCCATGTAAATGACATTCTCCCGGTCGAGGCCCAGGTTTTTGGTTCGGATGTACTCAACCTGCCGACCCGCGATCAGGGTTCCGATGATAAGCAGCAGCGACAACGAAAACTGGAATACCACCAGCCCCTGCCGGAACAGGACGGGCCCCGCCGTGAAGCGCAGACTGCCTTTCAGGATACGAATGGGCTGAAGGGACGACAGGAACAGGGCCGGGTAACTCCCCGACACAATGCCTGTTACCAACGCCAGCGCCAGCAGGGTGAGCCAGTAATACGGGTTACCATACTCGATAGCAATGTGCTTGTCGGTGAGCTTGTTGAAGGGGCTGAGTAATAGCTGAACTAGAATGATCGCAAACCCCAGCGCCATCCCCGCCATCAGCACAGCTTCGCCCACAAACTGCCCGATGAGGTAAGCGCGCTCCGCGCCAACGACCTTCCGGATGCCTACTTCCTTCGCCCGTTTCGCCGACCGGGCCGTGGCCAGGTTCATGAAGTTGATACAGGCAATGATCAGGATGAAAATAGCGACGATCGTGAACAGCCGGACGTATTCGATGCGCCCACCATCGGGTTTGCCGTTGGTGAACTTCGAGTACAGGTAGGTATCTTCATACGGGAACAGGAACGTCGTGATGGTCGTCACCTTCGCATCGTGCCGATGGACCATGTTCCGTATTTTGGCGTTGACCCGATTCACGTTGACCAGCGGGTTCAATAGCGCAAACGTCCGAATGCCGTTGTTGCCCCATTCGTTCAGCCACTTGTTTTTAGCCTCGTGCGGTTCGAGAGGGAGAACAAAATCGAACGTCAGCGAGGAGGTTTTAGGAATGTCGCGCATGACGCCGGTCACCTGACGGTCGTCGGTATTGTCGAGCCGGACCATCCGGCCCAGTACATCCGTCCGGCCAAAGAGCTTTTTGGCGACAGCCTCCGAAATAACGATGGACGTTGGTCCGGCGATAGCCGTTTTCGGGTTGCCGTGCAGAAACGGAAAGGAAAAAATCGAGAACAGATCCGGGCTGGCATACCGCCCTTTTTCCTTAAATCCGGTGGTGCCCAGCGCCAGCAGGTGTTCTTCTTCCCAGGTCAGCTTCACCGACTTTTTTACCTCGGGAATTTCGGCTTTCAGGGCAGCCGCCATTGGTCCGGGCGTGGCGGGTGTCGTGCTGAGTTCGCTGCCCGTCCACTGCTGATTTTCCAGCACCTGATACATGCGCGGACCGTTGGCATGGAACCGGTTCATGCGTCGCTCGTCCTGCACCCACAGCAGAATCAGCAAACTACAGGTCATCCCCAGCGCCAGTCCGAGGACATTGATAAACGAGAAGGTTTTGCTCTTGACGATATTCCGCCAGGCGATCTTGATGTAGTTGCGAAGCATGCTGACCGGAGGGGTTGAGGGAAGGGGTTCGGGCGTAAGGACACCGGAAATCGATCTGCGTTGCGTGAGACGACCGGCTGCGACGACTTATTTCGCTTTTCGGACGTAAATGCTGCCCTGCATGCTTTTCATCATGACTTCGGGACCGCCGTTGTTGATCTTGCCGTAAACCCAGTCTTCAACCGTGACCCGGTACATGCCCGACTGGGCAGACCTGGTGGCTTTGGGTTGGTTTTTGTCGACGTCGATGTCGAAATCACTGAAGATATCGCCCCGGTCGGATTTGAGTTTCACATTCGCTTTGACTGACGCGGGGAAGGTTACGTCGACGCGGCCGTTGAGCGTCGAGAACGCCATGGGCGCGTTGGGGCTAACCTCCCGGAAGGTGGCCTTCAAGTCGCCGTTGATCGTATTGGCCACCACCGAGCCGCCAATGTTCGTCAACTCGATAGGGCCGTTGACGTTGTTGATTTCCATCTCGCCATTCACATTCTCGACCGTGATATCGCCTTCGTTTACGGTGCTGATTTTGAGTGAGAACCGCTGTGGTAGTCGAATCGTGAGGTTCACCGGTTTCTGGTGGCTGCTGGCACTCACCCGGACGCGGTTGTTCTTTTCTTCGGCCGATATGTCCAGCGCGTTGTTGGTCGAGATACGACGCATCCCTCCACTGCCGGTGTTGCGGTCATCGGTTCGGTTAGTGGAGCGCGTCGATGCATCGATGATGACGTCTTTACCTGAGTAGCCGGTGATGTGAATGAAGCCGTTGATCAGGCCAATATCCAGTGAGCCGGGTTTGCCCGGATCGGTAAGGGGAACGACGAGTTGTTCTTTGGATTCGCTCTGGGCAAAGAGGGGTGTTGTTCCCATCAGGATCAGGGCGGTACTAATACGCAGTACAGTATTCATTGGATTACGATTGTTTTTTGATGTACACATTGCCGTTGAAGGTTTCGAAGCGCAGGGTCCTGCCGCCCGTTCCGACGCGTATGGCGGTTGTTTTGTTGAGCTTGTAGACGGTCTTGTCGTCCTTTCGCTCTTGGTTTTTAACGACCCGGACGGGTAAGATTTCAGCTTCCGGGAAATCGGTGTAAAACTCACCCTGGAAGGTTTTGAACTGCATTTCGGCCGAGAGACTGGCCGGGTAGCTCACCCGGATGTTGCCGTTGAGGGTGTAGTAGGACGACTTGTCGGGTGGGCTCGCGAGGTAGTTCGCATCGACATTGCCGTTGATGGTATGGACATCGGTAGCACCCCGGGCGTTGGTCAGTGCGATAGCCCCGTTCACATTCCGCACCCGTAGGTCGCCCGCCACGTCCTTCACGCGTACATCACCCCGGTTCACCGTCGACACGTTCACGTTCATCGCGCGCGGAATTTTCACCGTGAAGTCGAGCGTGAAATCATAGTGGATACGCTGGTCGTCATTGTTGCGCCGGTTGTTGCGGTTGGGGCGCGAGTCGAAGGGCTCGGCAATGTAGGCGATGATGGTATCGCCTTTCTGTTCGAAAGCCAGCTTAAGTTCCTGTTTGCCTTTCTCAAGCTCCTGCCTGTCGTCGGCCGTGATTCGCTTCTCGACATCGAAGGACACCTTGTCGCCCGCCGACCCTTCGACGTTGATCAGGCCATTGATGTTGTAGATGACCAGCACGCTGGCTCCGGCGTTCGCCACCGAAAATTCCTTCCTGATGTGTTCATTGGACTCCTGCGATTGCGCCACCGATTGGGCACAGGAAATCACCAGCCCCGCCAATACGGGGATTAGGTACTTTGTCATAGAGGTATTGGGTAATTGGGTGAGTGAGTGATCGGGTGAATGACTGAGTGAGTGATTGGGAGAATCGGAGCGACGGAACAGCGTGAGACTTTTTCAATCACACATTCGCTCATTCACTCAATCACTCATTACGACAGCTCCCGGATCGTTTGTTCGATTTTGCTTTTGACGAGTTCGTTGACGCCTGCCTGGCGGAGTATCTGCCGGAGTGGTTTGAGTGAGCGTTTTTCCTGAAGCTTCACCATCACATCGGCGAGGGCTACCTGCACCAGGGGCGACTCCTGCCTGGTCAGTGACTGAACCAGCCCTTCCCGGACGCGAGGGTCGTGTGCCAGTTCGGCCAGGGCTTCCAGTGTCACCAGACGTACGTTAACGTTCGGGTCGTTGTTGAGCGTTGTCAGCAGGGCGTCGATCACGCGGCCGTTGGCGTCGCTCAGGTCTTTGGTGTAGCTCACCGCCCGGAGTCGTTCCGTTGCCGACGGATTCTCAAGCAGCGAGAGCATCATCATCTCTCGCATCTCCTGCACCTGCGTCGACAGCGTGTCGATTCGTTGCTGGTACGCTACGTCGGGCGTGTGCCGACCGGGGAGCCAGTAGCCAGCAACCAATCCAAGGCTAAGGAGCAAAAAACTAAACGCTACCCGACCAGCCAGTTGCGGTGTCCACCATTGCCGAAGGCTGTCAATCCGGGTTCCCCATGTACTTTTCCGAACGGCCTGCTCAGCCTCATCGAAGCTATGGAGCATGGTATAGAACTGGGTACGCATTTCGGGGCTGGGTTCGGGTGTGGTTACCGCGCCCATCCGTTGCCAGACCTGCCGGGTAGCCGCCAGTTCCTGCTGACAGGCGGGGCACTGGGCCAGGTGCGCGTCGACAGCGGCCCGTTCCGTGAGCGACAGTTCGTCGCTCAGCCAGTCGGGGAGTTTGTCGTTTACGCCGTCGCAGTTCATCAGTTTATCGTTCGTGTTCACTAGTTAGGTAGATCGTCTTCAGGGCATTCATCGCCCGGTGAACCCGTACTTTCACGGCACCTTCTGTGGTGTCCAGAATCCGGGCAATCTCGTCGTACTTCAGTTCCTGATACCGGCTCAACACCAGTACTTCCCGCTGTTCGTCGCTCAGTTTGGCCAGCGCCTGCCGGAGCAACGCCAGCTCCTGTTCCCTGTGCAGCGATTCATCGGCGGGCAGACCACCCCCAATCCGGTCGGCAAAATCCGCTACGTCGTAGTGGTGGGCCGATCGTTTGTTCTGCTGGACGGTATCGATCAGTACGTTGCGGGCCAGGTGATACATCCAGGTTCTGAAGGCACCGTTGCCGGTAAACGTATGCCGGTATTTCAGCATCCGGTAGAACACCGTCTGAACCATGTCTTCACTAACATCGGGCCGTCCGCTCATGTGGTAGAGGAAGCCGAAAAGCTCCCGGTGGTACCGCTCAAAAAGCAGACCCATCCGGTTCAAATCGCCCGCCTTGACCCGCAGCATCAGGGCATTGTCTGTCAGTGCATTCAACGGTTTACAAGGTGAGGTTAGGGAATTTGGCGTGGAAACCGCCGAAGTCCGGGGAGGTTACAGAAAAAAAAGAATTTATTTTTTGATGCGCCTGTGCTACGTTAGAAGGGGGGGTAACCGGGTGAAGATAACGTTGCCAACGTTTAGAACGTTGGCAACGTTATCTTCACCCGGTTACCCCCCCTTCAGGATCTTACCTTAACTCATGGCCCTTAGCTGCCGCTGTTTGGCCAGATCTTCTTTTCTGACGAACGTAACAGGAACGAACTCATCGGTGGGCGAGCCGATGTAATACAGCGCCCAGTCCTTGTCGTAGCTGCTCAGGTGTTGCCGGATGCAGTCAACGCGGTCGAGCGTACCCTGGCCCAGTGTGCCCTGTTCGAAACTGGGCGGGCTTTGAGGAAGTCCGATACAGTCGCCCCAGTAGAATAGCTCGACGCGGTAATGTAACGCCTGCTTCTGACCGTTGATGGTCACGTCAATCTCAATGTCCTGCTTACCGGGCAGGTTCGGGATGGGAATAGCGATGTAGGACATACTGGTATTGGTTTAATCATTACGTAAGGAGTTAACAGGGTTCATCAAGGCGGCTTTTATACTTTGAAAACTAACCGTGAGGAAGGCAATGGCCAGCGCGAGCAAACCGGACCCGGCAAAGACCCACCAGTCAATACCGATCTTGTAGGCAAAGCTCTGTAACCATTGATTCATGGCGTACCAGGCCAGGGGAGTAGCCAGCACGATAGCGATGAGCACCAGTTTGAGGAAGTCGGTAGAAAGCAGGCGGACAATACTGGTTACACTGGCTCCCAGCACTTTCCGGACACCGATCTCTTTGGTGCGCTGCTCCGCCGTGAAGGCCGCCAGTCCGAACAGTCCCAGACAGGCGATCAGCACCGCGAGTAAAGAGAAAACGAGTAATAGCTGCCCTTGCTTCTGCTCCGCTTTGTACTGCCGGGAAAAGTTTTCGTCCAGAAAATGGAAGGTTGGCTCTGCGTTAGGATCGAAGGTTTTATAGACAGATTTTATATGAGCCATGGCCTCGATGACCTTTTCGGGCCGTATCCGAACGTAAAGATTGTCTTTCTCCGATGGCGCAGGCATCTGCAGGACCAGCGGCTCGATCTTATGTTGCAGCGAGTAGGTATGGAAATCGCTCACGACGCCCACCACCCGCGCTTCGGGCGCTACGTCATTGCCCAACTTACGAATACGTTTACCCAGCGGGTGCTGCCAGCCCATCTTTCTGACGAGTGCTTCGTTTACCAGGACGGCACCTAAGCCGTCGCTTACCGACTCGGTGAAGTTACGGCCCTGGAGCAGTTTGATCTGCAACGTAGGCAGGTAGTCGGCGTCGACCGAAAACGTTTGAATCACCTGACTGACCGTAGACATGATGCCGTTGTGCTCGACCATCATGCCGTTTGAGCCAATATTATTGTTGCCGATGGGATTGCTGGCGGCTGATACCTGCTCGATAAGCGGGCTTTTCTTTAATTCATTTTTCAGCGCCTGGATTTGTTTCCGGCCCTCGTCACCATCCAGGTGAAACGTCAGCACCTGTTCCTTGTTGAACCCCAGATTCTTGTGCAGGGCGTAGCCTATCTGCCGGTAAATGACCCAGGAACAAGCGATCAGGGCTACAGCCGCCACGAACTGAAACACGACCAGCGACTGGCGAAACAAACCGCCCCCAATCTGAACCCGGCCCTTCAGCGCCACCACTGGCCGGAAACCCGACAGGAGCAGGGCCGGGTAAAGGCCGCTTGCCAGTCCAAGAGCTACCAAAAATACCGCCAGCGCCAGCAGCGTAGCCGACGTTCCGTAGTGCATCAGCGTCAGCGACTTGCCCGACAGTTCGTTAAAGAGCGGCAAGAATGCATTCGCCAGTACAACACCGACGATACTGGCCAGGAATGCCATCAGCATCGATTCGGTCAGGAACTGACTCAATAGCTGACTCCGCCGGGAGCCAATGGCTTTACGAACGCCTACTTCGCGCGTGCGTGTCATGGCCCGAACCGTGTACAGATTTACATAATTGATACCGGCAATGAGCAGAATAAGGGCGGCAATCAACGCAAAGGTATAAACGGTGCTGATCGTTCCGTTCGGGCTGATTTCGTAATCCAGATGCGAATGCAGGTGGATCGACGGGAGGGACTGAAGCTCCAGACGGTAGTCCAGATCGCCCATTTCTTTCCTGAGGTACTTCTGGTAGAACTTGGGCAGTTTAGCCGTCAGGGTTTCAGCATCACTGTCTTTATTCAGCAACAGATACGTGTAGAGTTCAAAATTCTGCCAGCCATTGGTGTAGTTGGTCGGCAATGACCGGAGTGCACTGAACTGAAGGTGCGAATTTGAAGGTACGTCCTCTATGACGCCCGTGACCCGGTTGGGAAAGTTATTGGCGAATGCGATGGTTTGCCCCACGGCCCTGGATGCGTCGCCAAACAGCTTTTCGGCCAGGCTTTTCGTCAGCACGATACTCTGGGGCTGAACCAGTGCGGTTGCCGGATCGCCGTGCAGAAAGGGGAAAGAAAAAACGTCGAATACCGTCGGTTCGGTGAACAGAATGTCACTGACATCGAGTCTCTTGTCTTTGTAGGTGATAATGCCGCCACCTTCGGGCTGAAAGCGTACCGTCTTTTCAATTTCCGGGTAATCAGTTTTCAGGGCAGCGGCAAAAGGAGCCGAGGTTGGCGCTAGCTGAAGATTGCCGCCCGACCAACTGGCGTAGTGTACCACCCGGAAAATCCGATCGGCGTTGGTATGGAAGCGGTCGTAGCTCAGTTCATGCCCTACATACAGGCCCATCAGCCCTACAGCGGCAATGCCCACGCCCATACCGACACTATTCAGCGTGCTGAACAAGCGGTTTTTCCAGAGATTCCGGAATGCGATTTTAAGGTAGTTCTGGATCATTATCCGCTGCGGTGAAGGGTTCGATAACCGTACGTATTTCTACGTCAAAAGCTGTACCATTAAGTCAACTAATTGATGATCACTAGGTTGGAAATGAATGAAAAGTGTTTGTGTCCGAAAGCGGACAGCGGTTTGTTCAGTTGCGGACAACCGATTTATAACATCAAGTAGCTTTTCGGGCTTCTTTCTTTTGTGATTTGAGGAATGAAACCATACCTAACCGATGACAGAACTGGAAAAGATGCTGGCAGGTGACTTGTACGACGCCAGCGATGCTACTCTGGTACGCATGCGAACAGAAGCCCGTACCCTGTTCTCCGAGTTCAACCGGACGCCCTACGATGCCGAGCCTGAACGGCGCAAACTACTTCAGCAGCTTTTGGGGCATGCGGGTGATAATCTCAATATTCAGCCTCCGTTCTACTGCGACTACGGTACGAACATCAGCATTGGAGCAAACGGATTTCTCAATTTCAACTGCATTTTTCTCGATTGTGCCCGGATCACCATTGGTGTCAATTTTCAATGCGCGCCCAATGTGCAACTCTACGCGGCCTATCATCCGGTGATGGCCGCCGAGCGCATCAAGGGGCCGGAACTGGCGTTACCCATTACCATTGGTGATAATGTCTGGCTGGGAGGGGGCGTCATCGTTTGCCCCGGCGTCACCATCGGCGACAATACGACGATCGGAGCGGGCAGTGTCGTTACCAAGGATATCCCGGCCAGCGTATTTGCCGCCGGCAATCCCTGCCGCGTTATCAGAACCTTATGACGAAGTGATGCCCGCCGGAATTATTTCAGGGTTCTTTCTGGCTACATTGGCCCTATGAAAACGACGTTCACCGAAAAACTCAGGGGTAGCCGACCACTCCTCGGAACCATTGTCTCCCTGCCGTCTCCCGAACTCAGCGAACTCCTGTCGCTGGCGGGCTTCGACTGGCTTTTTATCGATATGGAACATGGCCCCCTGTCTATTGGAGATGCCCAGCGGCTGTTGCAGGCGGTAAAGAATGACTGTAACGCCATCGTTCGGGTGGCCGAAAACAACCCTATCCTGATCAAACAGGCGCTGGACATCGGGGCCGACGGTATCATCGTTCCGCTGGTCAACTCGGCGGAGGAGGCCCGTCAGGCTGTGGCTTCAGCCCGGTACCCTCCGTTGGGAAAACGCAGCGTTGGCCTCGCCCGTGCCCACGACTATGGCCTGCACTTTGCCGATTATATTCAGCGCGCCAACCAGACGCTGGCGGTCATCATTCAGATCGAACATCAGGACGCCGTCAACAACCTGGATGAAATTCTTGCCGTAGAAGGCATCGATGGCGTATTCATCGGCCCCTATGATCTGTCCGGCAGTATGAACCGACTGGGCGATGTGTTCAGTGCGCCCGTTCAGGAGGCTATCGCCGAGGTCAAATCCAAATGCGCCCGGAAAAACATCCCCGTTGGTATATTTCTGCAACAACCGGATCAGCTGGAAGCGGAAATAGCCAGCGGCACCACCTTTCTGGCCGTAGGAACGGATACGTTTTTTGTGTGGAGCGGTGCGCAAAACGTGGTAAACGCGTTCAAGGCAGGGTTAGCGCGCTGACCATCGGGCTTGTTCTACTCGCTTCGTAAACTTTTTACGGGATTCATCAGGGCGGCCCGGATACTCTGGAAACTCACCGTCAGCAGGGCGATACCTACTGCCAGCATCCCTGCCAGCGCAAAGACCCACCACTCGATATCGACTCTATACGCAAAGCCCTGTAGCCATCGGTTCATGGCGTACCAGGCCAGGGGCGAAGCAATGAACATGGCCACGACCACCAGTTTCAGGAAGTCCTGAGAGAGTAGCGTCACGATGCTGGTCACACTGGCCCCGAGCACTTTGCGAACACCAATTTCCTTGGTTCGTTGCTGCGCGGCAAAAGCGGCCAGACCAAATAGCCCCAGGCATGAAATGAGGATGGAGATAATGGTAAAATACGTGACGATGCGCGACGTGCGGGTATCGGACTGGTAGTTGCGCTGGAAATCCTCATCGAGGAAACTGTATTCAAATGGCTCATCGGGGCGGACAGCTTTCCATTTCTGCTCCAGAAAAGGGAGTACGCTGCCTACCTCGGCGGTGTTGATATGAACAAGGAGGTAATTGAAGAACGGCTGGTTGTTAAGTAAAAAAGCGTAGGGCTGGATGGGTCGGTGCAGGTCTTCGAAATGGAAATCCCTGATAACGCCCACAATCTCGACCGACGAAACCGTACCCTGCTCGTCGTGATTCAGCTTCTGGCCGATCGCTTTTTGCAGCGGGATGCCCAACTGACGCAGGGTCGCTTCATTGACGATCATCCGGTTGCTGGTATCACCCGGAAACTGGGGCGAAAACAAGCGGCCCTTGAGGAGCTGGAAGCCCATCTGCTGCATGAAGCCCTGATCGACCCAGTTGGTTTTAACGGTCTGAATCTGGCTGATGGTCTGATCGGGGCGATACAGACTAACATCGCTTGGGTTGATAATGCCGGGGTAGTACATGGCTCCGGTTGCGCCTAGAATCTGGTTGTTTCGCGCTATTTCGTTCCGTAGTGCCGTGTAGGCCTTGTGCGATTCGTCGCTGCGAAGCGGAATGACCAGCTGCTGGTCTTTCGTGAAACCCAGTGGCTGGTTGCGCAGGAAATCCATTTGCCGCTGAATGATCAGGGTGGTGAAAACAAGTCCAATCGAAATCACAAACTGGAAAACGACCAGCCCCCGGCGCAGGGCAATCGCCGACATTGAGTTGGTGAATCGACCTTTGAGCACCTGGATGGGATTAAACACCGACAGGTAAAAGGCGGGGTAACTGCCCGCTACCAGGCCCGTCACGAGAGCCAGTAACAGGAAGGTGCCCAGGATAGCCGGATTTATAAGTTCCGAGAAGAGCAGTTGTTTTTCTGTCAGCTGGTTGAAAACAGGAAGCAGCCCGGCAACGAGCCCGAAGGCAATGACCAGCGCCAGCAGGGTGAGCACCATCGATTCGCCCAGAAACTGCCCGATCAGCGCACCCCGCTCGGCACCCATCACTTTTCGGATACCGACTTCGGCAGCCCGTTTGGCCGATCGGGCCGTAGCCAGATTCATGAAGTTGATGCAGGCGATCAGCAGGGTAAACAGGGCGATGGAAGCCAGGATATATAAATACGTCGTGCTGTTCGTTGGCGTTATCACTTCCCGGACTTTCGAGTAGAGATGAAGACCGGGCACGGGCACCAGAAAAAGACGCTTGTCTTTCCCGTTGGCTGCCAGATCCTTGCGGGCGTATTTCTCGACAAAGGCCGGAAGTTTACGCGTCAGTTGCTCGCCATTGGTTCCTTCATGCAGACGCACGTAGGTGTAAAACATGTTGTTGGTATGGAATGCCTGGGGCTGATCGCGCAGGAAACCACCCACCCAGCCGGCGTTCATCGGCAGGAAAAAACGGGCGTCGATATGCGACCGGGCACTTTCGTCGCGAAATACGCCCGTCACCTTGAAACTCTCGCCATTACCGGCAACACCATTGATGCGAATGAGCTTGTTCAGCGCCGGAACATCGCCAAATAGTTTGCGGGCCACCGGTTCCGACAAAACGATAGAATGGGCATCCTGCAACGCTGTTTTAGGGTCGCCCTCGCTGAACTGATAACTGAATACATCGAAGAACGTGGGGTCAATCTGGTAGCCCTTCGTTTCGTAGAAAGCCTGAACCGGTTTGCCCGACTCCCGCACCTGGAACAGCGTTTTACTTTCAATGAAGTTGGCCCATACCCGGGTAACCTGGTCGACTTCGGGAAACTCCGATTTCAGAGCCGCTGCGTACGGGGAGGATAGCCGGGGAACCTCTTCGTAACTGCCCGCCGAAAACAGCGCATCGCTACTCACCAGATACAGGTTGCTGGCATGCTGATGGTGTTTGTCGAACGAAAGCTCACTGCGGATGTACAGCAGCAACAGCATGCAACAGGTGAGGCCAACGGAGAGCCCCAGGATATTGATGGCCGAAAAGGACTTACTCCGAAGCAGATTCCGTACCGCGATCTTGAAATAGTTGGTAAACATGGGAGGAAAGGAGGAAAGGAGGAAAGGAGGAAAGGAGGAGAGGAGGAGAGGGAGGAGGGGGAAGAAAGGGAGGAGGGTGAGAGGAATCCCTTTACTCCTTCCTCCCTTTACTCCTTCCTCCCTCTCTTCCCTCACTCCGTTCTCAATGCATTGATCGGATTCATTAATGCGGCACTGACGGCCCGGTAGCCAATAGTCAGCATGGCAACCACGAACGTTCCCAGGATGGCCAGCGCAAATACGCCGATGCCCAGATCAATTTTATATTCAAAGTTCTTGAGCCAGGCATTCATGGCGTACCAGGCAATAGGGGCCGCTACGACGAAGGCAATCAGAATCAGGCGGGAAAACTCGTTCACGAAAATCCAGACGATCTGACCTGTGCTGCTGCCCAGCACTTTACGGATACCGATTTCCTTCGTTTTCTGAGCCGCCATGAACGACACCAGCCCATATAACCCCAAACAGCCAATGAACAGAGCAATGGCGGCAAACGCCTGAATCAGCTTGAGCATGAGTGCTTCGGTTTCGTAAAACTCCGCGATCTGCTCATCCAGAAACTGGTACTCGAAGATCTGATCGGGATGCGTTTCGGTCCATACTTTTTCCAGTCCCGCCAGCGTCGTTCGGGCGTTGGCCAGGTTGATCTTCACGGCATAATAGCTGTACTGTTCGGTTGCCGATGCAATGCAGACGGCACTGATGTCTTCGTGGAACGACAGATTGTGGAAATCCCTGACGACACCCACGATGGGGCCTTTCAACCGGTCGCCGTTCAGACTGATAACCTTGCCAATTACCTCCTGCGCCTTGTTGAGGTTGAGCTTTTTGGCGAAGGTTTCATTGACCAGAAACTCCCTTACCGTGTCGGCCGGGTATATATTTCGTCCGGCTACCAGCTGCAGACCAAACAGGGAGGTGTACTGATCGTCGGCCGCCCGCACGTTGATACTGAAACTTTCGTCTTCGGAACGGTTATCATACCGGGGTGAGGTGTTCCAGTTATTATCCGACGCGGGAGCGGCCTGGCAAAGGGCTACCCGCTTTACGCCGGCCAGCCTGGAAAAGCGATTTTGTATCGTGTGCTGCGTCTGAAGCTTCGATTCCGACGCTATCGGGACCATGACAACGGCCTCTTTGTCGAAGCCCAGATCAGACTGTTGCGCAAACCGCATCTGGCTGGCAATGATGATCACGCCAATGATGAGCATCTGCGAAATGGCGAACTGGGTCACAATGAGCGTCCGGCGGGTGTTGAAACCCCCGATCGACTGCTGCGAGAGTTTGCCTTTCAGGGCCACAACCGGTTGAAAACGGGCCAGAATGAGGCCGGGGTAAGAACCCGAAAAAAAGGTGACAACCACCACCAGCAAGCCAGTGAAGGCTGTGAGTTGCCAGTTAGCCAGAAAATCGATGCGCATTCCCGACTGAAACCAGTCGTTGACGAAGGGCAGGGCCAACTGCGAACCTAACACCGCGAGTAGCATAGCCACCACGGTGATAAGCCCGGTTTCGGCGATGAATTGCCAGAATAATTGTCCCCGCAGGCTACCCAGTGCTTTCCGGACGCCTACTTCTTTTGCCCGGTTGATCGCCTGAGCCGTAGCCAGATTGATGAAGTTGACGCAGGCGGTAATGATCAAAAACAAACCGATCAGGGCCAACACCCACAAATTCGTTTTGGTCATGACACCGCCATACTGCGCGTTGAAGTGAATATCGGCCAACGCTTGCAGGTGGTAGTGGTGTACGTTTTTACTGTTGGGACGATACTTTTCAACGTAGGCCGGTAAGACCCGTTCGACCTGCTCCGGCGAAACACCCGGCCGGAGCCGCACAAAGCACTGCATACCGCTCGTCATGCCACCCCAGGCGTCGTCGCTGGCCAGCCATTCATTGAACTGCTTCAGGGTGACGTAAGAAATGAAGATCTCCGTCTGCCGATCGGTATTGGCCGGCAGATCTTTAAGGACGCCGGTAATCCTGAGATCGATCTTGTTATCTACCCGAAGCGTTTTGTTGATGGGATTTGCCGTGCCGAAATACTTTCGTGCCATTCGCTCGGTCAGAATAGCGGTGTTGGGCTCAGTCAGCGCTGTTCCCGGGTCGCCCGCGAGGAACGGAAAGTTGAAGAGATCGAAAAACGCCGATTCGGCAAACGCGACCCCTTCTTCCTCTTTGAATTTCCGGAGGTCGCGGCCGTCTTTAACGGTGATCAGGATATCGGTAGCGGTAAAAATCCGGGCAACGTTCTCGCCGAACGTATAATCATTCCGGAATGCCTTGCCCAGCGGACTCGGCACGCTGGATGCGTAGCTCGTAGTTTCCCGCTTCTGCTCGGTCACAAAGCGGTAGATCCGGTCCCGGTTGGGGTGGAAATTATCGAAACTCAGGTGATGGGTGACGAGCGTGAAAATAAGAATTCCACAGCTCATCCCCAGCGCCAGACCCAGCACGTTGATAGCGGTATACGCTTTGTTACGGACCAGATTCCGGAAGGATATTTTGATGTAATTGAGTAGCATACGTTTCTTTCGTAGAGACGCGACCCTTCGCGTCTGGTCTGTCTCGCGGTTGTTTTGGTCTATTTCGCGTCTGTTTTGGTTTTCACCTCTATTGTGTAGAACGTTTTTGCTGACGCGTACCAGACGCGAAGGGTCGCGTCTCTACTCGGTTTTTAACGAATTGACAGGATTCATGAGGGCGGCTTTGATGCTTTGGAAACTGACGGTCAGCAAGGCGATACCAATGGCGAGCATACCCGCCAGCAGGAACACCCACCACGCGATGTCGATCCGGTAGGCGAAGTCCTGTAGCCACTGATTCATGCCATACCAGGCTACCGGCACCGCAATGACTAGGGCAATAGCAACCAGCTTCAGGAAGTCTTTCGACAGCAGGCCAACAATACTGGCGACCGACGCCCCGAGCACCTTACGCACGCCAATTTCTTTGGTACGTTGTTCAGCCATGAACGTGGCCAGACCGAACAGGCCCAGGCAGGCGACGAAAATGGTCAGGCCGGCAAAAATGCCCAGGATGAGACCTGTTTTCTGCTCGGTCTGGTAAGTGGCGTTGAAGCGTTCATCCAGGAAGGCGTAGGTAAAGGGGGCATCGGTCGTGAACTGATTCCACTGCTTCTTCAGGGAAGCCAGCAACCCGGCGAGGTCTTTGGTCTTTACTTTAGCAATGACCGTCCCCGAGCTGTTGCCCAGCAGCATCACCAGGGGCGAAATCGGTTCGTGCAGCGATTTAAAGTGAAAGTCTTTCACAACACCAATTACCCGATAGGTCGTGACGTTGCCTTCATTGTTGGCCCGGCTCAGGGTCTTCCCCAACGCATTTTTCGTCCAGCCCAGTGTTTTGGCCGCTGTTTCATTCAGGATGATTCCCGACGAATCGGTGCCGTATGTCTTCGAGAAATTGCGTCCGGCCGCCAGTTTCATCCCCAGCGTTGGAATGTAGGCATAATCGACATCGTAGCGGAGCGTCTTGATGATCTGCGTTGCATTGGATTCGGGGTAGACGAAGAAGTTATTGTTGTTGCTGGGTCCGGCGGGCAGGTAACCCGACGTGCTGACATTGACCACCCGCGAATCCTGCATAAGCTGATTGCGGAAGGCCTCTTCGTTCTTGCCCAGTAACCAGGTTTCGGGAAGTACCAGCACCTGCTCTTTATCGTAACCAAGCTTCTTGTTCTGAATATAGTCGAGCTGCCGGTAAACCACCGTTGTGCCAATCATCAGGGTAATGGAAATAAAGAACTGAATGATGACCAGCCCGCTCCGTAAGCTGATACTGTTGCTGTTGCCGGTGAATTTAGCGCCTTTGAGTACCAGAATGGGTTTGAACGACGAGAGGAAAAAGGCGGGATAGCTACCCGCCAGAACGCCCACCGCCAAACCGAACAGCAGTAGTCCGGGCAGAAGCCAGGGATTAGTCAGGAAGTTAAGCGTAAGGGTTTTGTCGGCTAGCCGGTTGAAAGCAGGCAGGGTGGCATAGACGAGACCAATGGCCAGTATAAGCGCCACCGCCGTTAATACGAGCGATTCGACCAGAAACTGGCCGGTCAGGCTTTGCCGCATCGACCCCAGCACTTTCCGGATACCCACTTCTTTAGCGCGTTTAGAGGCTCCGGCGGTCGACAGGTTCATGAAGTTGATGCAGGCAATCAGCAGCATAAACAGAGCAATGGACCCAAAGAGATAGACATACTGACTGTTGCCGGCGGGGGAGAGGTCAAACCCAAAATCGGAATGAAGGTGAATAGCGGTGAGGGGTTGCAGGAATAGACCGATGTCATTGCCTTTCTGCCGGAACTGGGCCAACGTCATACCCATCGACTGCTGCAACTGCGGTCCCATGTATTTCTCGACAACCTGGGGTAATTTGGCTTCCAGCCGCTTGTAATCGTAGCCTTCGGGCAGGACCAGGTAGGTGAAAAATTCCGACGTCAGCCACGACGTCGACTTCGCTTCGGGCAGGCTCGACATCGACAGAAACAAATCGAAGTGGAAATGTGAATTGGTGGGCACGTTGTCGATCACCCCCGTTACCTGATACGTACTCTGCCAGCTTTTCATGGTGATGATCTTGCCAATAGGGTCCTGATCGCCGAAATACTTGCTGGCCATTGCCTTTGTAATAACGGCTGTATTGGGTCGGGTCAGGACCGTTTTGGCGTTCGGTCCGGCGTCCCGGCCTGTCAGCAGGGGCAGCGTAAAGACCTGAAAGAAATTGGCGTCGGTAAACGCAACCGTCGCATCCCGGAACGTCTTGTTATCTATTGTAATGACCGGCGAGCCGCCCAGACGGATTCGGGTGGCATCCAGTACTTCAGGGTAATCGGCCTTGAGCGTCTGGGCGGTGGGTGGCATCACGTGGGCTTCGTTCATCTTACCCCCCGCCGATGTTCCCTTGAAAACAACCCGCACGATCTGGTCAGCCTTGGCATTGAAGCGGTCGTAGCTCAGTTCATCGAGCACGAAGAGACTGATGAGCAGGCAGGTAGCCAGCCCAATAGCCAGCCCGATGATGTTGATGGCCGAGAACGCTTTGTTGCGGGTTAGATTCCGCCAGGCGATTTTAAGATAACTTCTTACCATGAGTACGCGATGTTTATGGAAACTTGGCGCTGACTATACCTGCCCAAATGACGTACCAGAATTCTAAGTCACTAATTGTCAGTTATATACTGATTGCCGTGGTTGGTTCGTGTCCGCAAATGGACGGTTTTTCGTTCAGTTTCGGACACGGCCCGCGCTTTTTACTTGAAGGTGGGGCTTTTTCCTCTGAGTCGGATTAGCCGCTTGTCACATAGGCATTGTGTGTGGCTGGTGGGTTGCGCAATATTGTGCTGTGGTCGTCAGCCCGTGGCCGCTTCCTTCCCGATGAAAAAGATCTTCATATCCTTCGCGACTGCCCTGCAAAATATCCGCAACCGTTTCTTCCATACGGTACTGTCCATTCTGGGTATCGTCATTGGCGTGGCGGCTCTGGTCGCTATTCTGTCGCTGATCGATGGGCTGGAGCAGTATGCGCAGGAACAGATCACGAAAACCACCTCGCTCAAAGCCATCATGGTGTTTCCGAATCCTTACAAATCAGTGAACGACGTAGAGGTTCGGAAGGAAAACTACGGGTATTTCGACAACACCACCTTCGGTCAGCTGCAATCATCGTTGACCAAACAGGCGACCGGGTATCTGTACATCCGACAAAACGCGGAGGTAACCGCGCCGGGCGATACCCACCGAATCGGTACGATCGTGACGGGGCTGGGCTTGCCACTCCACCCGGACCTGACACTTGTGCAGGGGCGGGCCTTCACCGAAGCGGAGTTGAACAACCGGCAATCCGTGGCGCTGATCAACCAGAAACTGGCGCGGCAGCTGGTGGGTAAACAACCGGATAAAGCAGCGCTTGGCCGGCAGGTCGTTTACCAGAACAAGCGGTTGACCGTGATTGGGATTACAGCCGACAAAGATGCCAAAGCGGGGCAACTGCTGATGCCGCTTACTTTCTTTTCCGACAGTGCCCTGAAAGCCAATCCGCCCATGGGCGTGATCGAAGCGGGAAACGTTGAAGATGTGCCCGCCCTGAAGACGGAGATTGAAAACTGGCTGAAAGCCAACATGAAAAACCAGACAGCCGATTTTGCGATCGTCACCAATGAGCAGCGGGTTGGTCAGGCCGCCAAAGGGTTCATGCTGTTCCGGCTCATCATGGGCCTTATCGTGGGCATCTCGGTCCTGGTGGGTGGTATTGGCGTGATGAACGTCCTGCTGATCTCGGTCACCGAGCGAACGGTGGAGATTGGCGTCCGGAAAGCCCTCGGGGCGAAACGGAGGGATATTTTATGGCAGTTTCTGTCGGAGTCCATCACCATTTCTACGCTGGGCAGCCTGCTGGGGTTGGCGCTGGGTCTGCTAAGCACCCTGGCGTTCATACCCATCGTGAAAGCCCTCACCGACGTACCGTTTCAGGTTGCCTATACCTGGAATACATTCATTATTATCATGGTCATTGCCATGCTGATCGGCGTCATATTCGGTACCTACCCCGCCATGCGGGCCGCCCGGCTCGATCCGGTCGAAGCCATCCGGCGGGAGTAGCCGAAACCGAACCAGATGTGAGAGGCTTACCAGACGGTGAACTCCACCCGCCGGTTAACGATCCGTTCGGCTTCGGTGGCATTCCCGTTCAGCGGTCGCGAACCCCCGAATCCCCTGGCCCGTACCCGCTCGTCGGCAATTCCGTGCTGGATCAGGTAGTTGGCAACCACTTTTGCCCGGTACTCCGACAGCGTCTGGTTCAGGCGCTGATCCCCGACGTTATCGGTATGCCCGCCAATTTCAATACGGAGAGCAGGCTGATTTTTGAGGGTAAGCACCAGCTTGTCGAGTTCGGCGTAGGAGTCGGGGAGGAGCACGTATTCGCTCTGTTTAAACAGCACATGGGTCAGAATGATGGTTTCGCCCGTGGCTAGTTTGTCGAAAACGGGCGGTGCCACTGTCGGCTTTTCTATGTCTGGTCGGGCCGCGCTCGGTCGGGCCACGCTTGGTTGGGAAGTGCTTGGTTGGGCCGCATCTGGCAGTGGTACAGTCGTTTTTGCCGTAAGCGGACTGGTCGCTGTGGCGGAGGGTGGCGTCTTTACCGGATCGGGCCGTTTGGTAACCTGGACGGGTGGTCTGATTGCCGCAACCGTCCGGGCCGCTGGCTTGGTTACGACCGGCGCAACGGGTCTGATCGCAACGGGTGGGGCGGCTGGTTTGTAGCTCAGAAATTCCGGAGTGAGGATAGACCCCGGTGAACTTCCCGCCGTACGGTACTCATCCGGCTTTACCCAATAGAGTTTAATTTCCCCTTCCAGCATGTCATTGAAATAATCCACGCGCAGGTCATACGTTTTGCCAGCTTCCAGCATCACGCTGCCGGTGAACGTAATGTTATCGTGTAATTCCCAGGCGTCAATGATTTTTTTGTTTCCCACCCAGACCCGCACCCCATCGTCCACCTCAACCGTAAACCGATACATGCCCGACGCAGGTGCCTGTAGTCGGCCCGTCCAGCGAATGGAGTAGTACTGCCGGTCGAGACCTGCTCCCGGTGTTCTCCCGCGCCAGTTGAAATTCAGGTTCGGGTCGATGCGGGAGAATACTTTCCGGTCGAAGTTAGTCCCGGTATAATAGTCACCCTTCAGGCCATGATCGGCGTTGGGCTGGGCCATACCGCGAATGCCTGCCAGCAGGATTGGTGCCAATAGAAGCAGACGGAAGGTGTTCATGACGGAGCCTTGTATGTAGGCAAAAGATGCAATTGATTCCGTTATTCCATACGCAAGATTCTGTTTTTCTATCGTACGCTCCTGGTGCCGTTTATACGGCCGGGCCGTATAAAGCCATTTAACAGCCGACCCTCCAGGTCGGCTGTTACGCTCTAGAAGCTCACCCTCATCAACGCAATGCTCCTGGTTAGCAAACCCGATAAGGCAAACATCCACCAGGCAATGCCGATTCGGTAGGCGAAGTCGCTTAACCACTGGTTCGTGGCATACCAGGCCAGGAGCGAAGCAATGACAATGGCGAAGAGTACCAGCTTCAATATATCCTTCGACAGGAGCATTACGATACTGAGGGCACTGACCCCTACTACTTCATCACGTGTATAAATTTCATCTGAGATAATTTGAAATTCGGTAAGCGAAGTGTTATACAAGTATGTTGACTAATGTAGGTGGGTAAGTCTGTATTCGATTTATTCATCCATTGTTTGTGCGGTGGTTTTTTACAAATGGCAGCTAAGGTTGAGGCTTGCCGAAGTGGGGGAATTAGACGTACAAACCGGGATCGCCCGTGCGATTCGATTTAGCGCAAATGTTCAATAGAATGCCAAATGCTCATTTTAGCACCGCTTCGGCGTTCCGATTCTACCCCCATTTTGGTAAATCCTTGTTAGCGGTAATTTATTTTTTTTCGTCCTACAAATCTTATTACTGAACCTTGTCCATTATGAAAAAGTCCTTCATTAAGTTTAATTTCCATTTCTGCCAATTCTTCAAAGTCATAATTTGGAAAGTCTAACTTTATTTCTTCAATAGAAAACAAAGAAGCGATGTCTTTTGGCCCGCCAACATTTTCATTTTTGGTAACATAGTCAATATGCTTTTTTGCTAAAAGATTCAAAAATAATTACTCCATCTTTTTTTAAATATTTATCAAATGTCTTGTGATATGAAGATTTAATGTCTGCTGGGAAATGAGCATAGATAAGTCCTATTGCGTCAAATTGGCCGGCTATATAATTCATTGTCTGTAATTCGCCAACTTGATAGTCTATTTTTACCTCATTATTTTCCGCAAGTTGTGTAGCTTTCTTTTGTCCTTCAACGCTTATGTCAAACGCAGAAACTGTCCAACCAAGTTTAGCCGCATAAACTGCGTTACGGCCTTCTCCTTCTGCTGGAAAAAGAATTGTCCCAACAGTCAATTTATCTAATTGTTCTTTTAGATATTTGTTAGGTCGTTCCCCATAAGAACGTGTTGGGGAATTGAAAAAGGCTGGTAGTCGTGTCACCTTTGTAGCGACCAAGCAACAAAGCCGTGACCAAACAATTTACTAAACTGACCGACTACCAGTGGGCCG
>NZ_VFIA01000011.1 GCF_014282275.1 Spirosoma utsteinense | reverse complement strand
CCCATTGGTCGTTAGCCTGGCCGGAATGCCATAGGGAAGCCCGCTCTGTTTTCTTTTTGGGTAAGCTACTTAAATCTGGGATTCTTACCACACCACAAACCTAAAGGCCGGAGCCATAAGGATTTTTCTTTTTCCCTTCTATTCACCCTCAGGCCTGACACAGTTCAGCAAGCAGTCTCTTTTCCGACGAATAAACTAGGGTCATGAACTGAAAGGGGTCATTTTGCGCAATGATAACGGCGGCCAGTTCATAGCCCATTCCGTGCGTAACTTTTAAAAAAATCTCAGAGATCAAGCAGGAATTTATGCACGTTGCTACCCCTGAGGAGAACTCGTACATTGAAGCTTTCCACAGCATTCTAGAGCATGATGTGATTGAGCGCAATGTAGTTGATAGCTATTATGAATCGGCCGGCCGAAGCCGCGAAAGAAATGCTAGGGCGTTATTTTCCCATTACAATCGCACCGGCACCCCGGCAGCACCGGCTAAACCGTTCGATTGGCTTCGTAACACCCCAGCAAAAATGGGAAGAAGCGCAGGTAGTTTACGCCACAACCTTTTCAAAAAATCTGTCCAGTTAACAGGGGGCTAAGACGCAAGCCAGGTTTTTAATAAATAGAATGCATTCTCCTGACCGATCACTAAACGCTTACCTAATTATAGACAGACAAATGACTATATTCACTGATTGTCAATCAACAACCGGCTTCTGGTTTCTTTCCTTGTGCCCGTATGAACGACCGTCAGGCAGGTTCTTTTCCGATAGGGTCTCCGTTTTTAGTAAGCCTGCTTTGCTGGTTTATGCTATCAACGAGCGCGGCCCCGGCCCAGCAAACGACACTGCACCTAACGACGGATAGCCTGCATAAAGGCCTTCCGGGGTATTTTCTGTACCCCCGGCCGTGGCAGTTTCACGCTGGGGACAATCTGGCCTGGGTAGATCCATCGCTGGATGATCACTCTTGGCACTGGTTCAAAACGGGTAATAGTGTGGGTAATACGCCACCCGGCTGGCAGGGCATCGGCTGGTTCCGGCTCCACTTTACGCTTGATTCGGCCTTGGCTGGACAACCACTGGCGCTTCGTATCGCTCACATGGGGGCATCTGATATTTATCTGGATGGCCGACGCATTGGTGGGTTTGGCAAAGTTGGTCATTCGCTGGCTACCGAAACGACTTATATACCCGATAATGAGCTCGTTGCCTTTCAGGTGAATCACCCCGGTCCGCACGTACTGGCCGTTCGCCTGTCGGTATTTCATCAATACCTTACCCGGAAAGTGCGGCTTGGACAGGGGTTTCTGGCCTGGATTGGAACTCAGGACAAAATGACTACAGGCTTGCTGTATCGATCCCGGGCTAACGCGCTCAACCTGATTCCGGCCGCTGGCCCCGGCTTATTTGCTCTACTGCACTTATTTCTGTTCCTGTTTTATCCGGCGCGCAAGTCTAATTTGTACTACAGCCTTTGTTTGCTCTGTTTTGCAGTATGCTCCGTCTGCGTTTTTTTCGACAATATCGTCACCAATCCAGATACGCAGCGCGTCCTGTTTTGGTTGTTTTACTCCGGCAACGTAGCCATTCCCTTCCTGATGGTTGTGTTTACCTACTCCATCTGTTACTCCAGGCAACCCCGGCAGGTATGGCTTTTCGGTAGTATTGCGTTTCTGTTCCTGCCCACAAGCGTATTGTTTCCGGGCTTTGATACAAACCTTCTCTTCTGGTGTTTCATGAATGTTTCCATACTGGAAGTATTTCGGGTCATTAGCCTGGCTATGTACCGCCAACAGCCGTACGTCTGGCTCATCGGCGTAGGCATGCTGATCACGATTATTGCCGCGAGTCTTGCCCTTAACAGTGTGTTTGCCGCCCTTTGGTATAATCATCCGTATGGGTCAAGCATAACGATTGCGTTCGGATTTTTGTCGTTGCCACTTTGCACGTCGTTGTATCTGGCCAAGGACTTTGCCCGGACAAATATTAGCCTGGCCACTCAGCTTCAACAGGTCAGTGAACTGTCAGCTGAAAAGCTAAAACTGGTAGCCGAGCAAAATGTAGTCCTCGAGCAAACGGTACAGGAGCGAACCGAGAAGATTCAGCAGCAAGCCGACAAACTCCGGGAGATGGACGCCATCAAATCCCGCTTTTTTACCAACCTGGCTCACGAATTCCGCACCCCGCTGACCTTAATGCTTGGCCCGGCTGAACAGGTGCTCGCCGAAACGGGAGAACCCAAAACCAAACAGCAGGTTGGTCTTTTGCAACGAAATGCCCTGCGGTTGCTGCAGCTTATCAACCAACTGCTCGATCTGAGCAAGTTAGAAGCCGGCAAAACACAATTAACCCCTAGATCCGACGATATGGTGGGTTTGGTGAAGGGCACTCTGCTTTCCTTTGAGTCACTAGCCCATCAGAAACAAATCGCGCTTCAGGTTAAAGCTGATTGCGATACGCTGATAATGGACATAGACCGGGACAAGCTCGAAAAGATCCTCTACAATCTGTTCTCCAATGCCATTAAGTTCACGCCATCCGGGGGCGATGTGTTCGTTCGCCTAACGCATGAGGTCGTCAGGCAGGAACCCTGGGTTCAGCTGGTCGTTCAGGACACGGGCGTTGGTATTCCGGCCACCAAACTACCGTACGTGTTTGACCACTTCTACCAGGTCGATGCGTCTAACACGCGCGAGCAGGAAGGTTTCGGCATCGGATTGGCCTTGACCAAAGAACTGGTAGAACTCCACAGCGGCAGCATTCAAATCGAAAGTATCGAAAGCGTTGGCACGACCGTTACCGTCCGGCTACCCATCCGTCAGGAGCAGCCCGTTCAGGATGCCCTACCGCCGGTCTTACCTGCTTCGTATAGTGCAGTAACGACCATATCGACCCCGCTTCCTCCATCACCCCAAGCCGCCGATGCCCCCGAACTGCTGCTGATAGAAGATAATAACGAGGTGAGGGCCTTTATCCGCTCGTCGCTGGGCGGCATTTCGCCCAGCGATCAGTACCGGATTCGCGAAGCCGTCAATGGGGAGGAAGGTGTTCAGCTCGCTCAGGAATGGGTACCCGACTTAATCATCACCGATCTGATGATGCCAAAACTGGATGGCTATCAGGTTTGTCAGGCCCTCAAACAGGATGAGCGCACCAGCCACATTCCCATTGTGATGCTAACGGCTAAAGCCGACCTCGACAGTCGGGTTGAGGGCCTGCAAACGGGGGCGGATAGTTACCTGGCCAAGCCGTTTCACCAGCGGGAGCTACTGGCTCAGATCGCGAACTTAATTACCAGTCGTCAGCAGCTTCGGGAGCGCTTTAGCCGGGATAATCTCTGGGACAAGGGAATTACTTTACCTTCCCTAGAACAAGCCTTCCTGGACCGGGTGCGGACAGCCATCGACGCCCGGCTGGACGACGAAAGCTTCAGTGTCGATCAGCTGAGCGACGATATAGGCGTTAGTCGTACCCAACTCCACCGCAAACTCAAAGCACTCGTTAATCAATCGCCCGGTGATCTGATCCGCGTTGTCCGGCTACAACGCGCCCTGGACTTGCTGACCCGCAACGTAGCTACCGTATCCGAAGTGGCTTACATGGTCGGGTTTGGAAACCCAGCCAGCTTTTCCACTAGTTTCTCCCGGCACTTCGGCTACGCACCCAGCGAGGTCAAAAAGAACGTAGACACTTCTGTATCCTGATGCCCTCCGCAAGGCCACAAAAGGGCTTTAAAATTTACTAAAATGCAGCTATTGCAACGTTTTCGAACGCATTTGCAACGTACGCGAAAGCCGCTTATGAGTGGCTTGTTTTCCTTTGTAGTATCGGTTCACCAGTCCTAACCCGGGCAGTACCTCTTCTTACTCACAACATGGAAACTACGTCGAATTCACCTTACCGGGTAACGCCTTACCGGGTCTTTCTGGCCTACCTTCTGCTGACGTTCTACTGCTTCGGGGCGGGCATGATGAACGAGTTTGTTGAATACCTCAGCTACGCCGATCTGGGCCAATATGTGAGTCCAGCGCAGTTTGCCCGCTGGCATCAAGCCACTAGCCACAACGTACTCCTGTTTCTGGTACTACCCATCTTACTGGGCAACATAGCCTTATTGGCACTATTCTTCAACCGGCCAGCGAGCGTACCGAAATGGACGCTTTGGGTAGCGCTGACCTGTGCGCTGACGGCCTGGGCCTCGACGATTCTATTTCAGGTGCCTATCGAGCAGCAGTTCGATCAGGGGCACTTCAGCCCGGCCCTGATGGCGCGCTTATGGCAAACCGACTGGATTCGTAAAACGGCCTTCTTCGTGGAAATTGGCGTCGTCATTTTCATGGCGGTCTGTTTCCTACGGTCAGTAAATAAGCGACCTAGCGTATCGAACGCTGATCTGGTCACGCAGTAGTATAATGAGCTCATTATCAAATCTTATCCGATTTTCGCTGACAAAATAGTAGGTTAGCTTTATCCATCTACTCAACCCCTGAAACTGGTCCATCATGCACGTTATCCAACACGTCCCCTGCCCGGCCTTAGCGCCCTACGTGGCTTCTTACTGGGAAATTAAGCATGACTTACCGCTCGACGTAACCATCGCTGTTCCCTTTGGCTGTACCGGCCACTCTCACTTTGTATTCTGTCTGGAAAGTCCGTTTCAGTGCTACTCACAGGCACAGCAACAACTGGAAGTCTGTGAAAGTACCGTATTTGGACTTTTTGGCATACCCATGACCAAATACTTCAATGGGCCAACGCTGGGCATTGTTGTTGATTTTACGCCCACCGGCCTGCAGGCCTTATGGCAACTGCCGGTTCAGGAACTCAGCGAGCAGAGTGTTGACCTTACGGCTATGATCACCAGCGGTATACGGGCACTAACGGATCAAATGCGCGAAGCCCGCACGACACCCCAGCGGTTCGCCCTGCTGGAGGGGTTTCTGCTCCGGCGACTGGCCCGTGCTAACCGGATCAAGCAGTGGCAAACGGACGGGCGAATCGAAGCAGCTGTTGCATTGATGCAGCACCAACCTGGTCAGATCAGCTTGAATCAGTTAGCTTATACTCTGAATAGCTCCGAACGGACATTTCGCCGACGGTTCACGCAGGTGGTGGGTGTTTCGCCCAAGTATTTCCTACGGATGCAGCGGTTCATGCATACCCGTCGCTGGCTGAAGCAGCAGTCCCGGCCCAACTGGCAGGATTTGGTCACGCTGAACGGGTACTACGATCAGGCGCACTTAATTAACGAGTTCAACTACTTTACGGGTACATCGCCCCGACTTTACGAGCAAGTGTCGGCAGGCCTGCACGATATTCTCTACGGGTAGTCTTTGAGCGATCGGGCTAAAATGGCCGTTTTTTCCAATCCTGCTGCCAAAGCCCGAGGGAAATTTGCAAATCAGTGTAGCTATTGCCAGTTGCTTCACTCACCGGGTAGTTCACACGCTCCAACTAATCAACCTGATACGGTTATGAAACAACGAATCCCCTTTAGTATTTGCCTGATTGCCCTGGCCACCCTATCGTTCATTGCTCCGCCTAATCCATTAGTCGGACGCTGGCAACATCTGTACAAAGGAGCTACTGCGCTGTTTGTTTTTCGAGCCGACAGTACATTCGATGTGTTTATCAACGGCAAAGCGTTTACCCACGGAACGTATTTCGTCCGAAAGGATACTATGGGGATGGCAGACGTCAGTTGCAACCTGGCTTACTACGGTACCTACAAAATGGGCTTTTATGCCCCCGATTCGGTCCGCTTCAACACCATTGCCGATACCTGCAAGGGGCGTAACGGAGATCTGCACAACTTCAGCGTTGGCCGGGTCAGTCCAGACCGGGCTAGTAAAGCCAAACCCTGAAGGAGGTATTGCAAAAATGAGTTAAACCCACAGACACACCCATCATGAAAAAAGCCAACGGCAAAGCCTTCAGCAGTGGGAGGTATTACGTTCGGCAGGACACCGTGGGTATTTTGGGTGGAAGCTGCAACCTGAAATACTCTGGCACCTACAAAATGAGCTTTTTTGCTCAGGACTCGGTACGGTGGACCGTCATTCAGGATACTTGTGGCGGACGAAGAGGAGGGACAAACAAGGGCACTCCAGGAAAGATTAAATCGGACGGTGCAAAGTGAACAGCCACGTTTTCAGTAGTAAGTTATCACGTATACCAGTCAACAATGAAAACCCTCATTCTTTGTATCGTATTGACTGTGCTCGGTAGCAACTTCACTTTTGGTCAACTCATTAAACCGGGCGACCGACCCGACACACTGGTCACGGATAGCGGCACATTTCGGGCATTAATTCGGGGTAAAGTCACCCAGGGAACCTATGCCATGGGTGAAGTGATGGAACACATGAATTATATGACTTCCCTCCACCGGCACAATACGTTTGACGAATCCATTTACGTACTGTCCGGCTATATGACTGTGCATATACAGGGTAAAACGCACCGACTGGGGGCCGGTTCTTCTATTTTCATTCCTAAAGGGACGCCCCATGCCCAAGGAAATTTAGACCCTGAGCCCGTACGCTTTCTGTTCACAATGGCGCCATCGGCTGGCTTTGAGGGCTTTATGGAAGGGCGGGCTGAAGTGCTGAAAACCACGAAGCCCGGCACCACTGAGTTTATGAAAAAGGTGATGGTCCTCGTTCCAAATTTAGACTTAGAAGTGCTTGGCCCGTCGCCAGTGAAGCGTTGATTTACGTAAGCTATCTAATCAACCATTTACGATAATGAAAAAAGCATTTATCATCCCGGTTGGCCTTCTTATAATACTGGCCTTATCGTCTTTATCCATGGATCCGGCAAACCCGCTTGTGGGGCGCTGGCAGCAACAGATTAATGGGGTAACCCTACTGTTCAACTTCCGGCCCGACGGTACCTACGACGGGTTCGTCAATGGGAAGTCATATTTAACGGGACGCTATTATGTCCACCAGGATACAATTGGGGTCACCGACGGTAAGTGTGACCCGACTTACTTCGGTACCTATAGATTGCAGTTTTTAGTACCTGATTCGGTTCGGTTCACCGCGATTTTGGATACCTGCCGGGACCGCCGGGAGACGGTACCCACTCTGGCGCTTGGTCGGGTTACTACCGTTAAGCCATGAAAACCTACCTCTGTTTTCTGACGGTAATCATTGCCTTTGTGCTGGTCGGGTCTTCGTTCGTGATCGACGAACCAGCTGCTAAAGCGGCCTTAGGAAAGCGCCTGTTTTTCGACCCCATTCTGTCGCGCAACCGGACGGTAAGTTGCGCCACCTGCCACCGGGAGGAGTTCGCCTTTGCCGACACGTCGGTACTCAGTCTGGGCGTGCTGGGTCGTAAAGGAAAACGCAACACCCCCTCGGCCATGAATGTGCTGTTGCAGAACAGTTTCTTTTGGGACGGACGAGCCAATACGCTTGAAGAACAGGCCCTGATTCCCATCGCCAACCCCGACGAGATGGATCTGCCTATTGAGGTAGCCGTCAAACGACTCAACACCAGCCGGACGTATCGGGCTTCCTTTCGGCAGGTATTTGGAGAATTACCGTCCAAAACCAATCTGGCCCAGGCCCTTGCTATGTTCCAGCAGACGCTGGAAACCAATGAATCGCCCGTGGACGATTGGCGGATGAACGATAACGAAGCCGCTGTGAGTGAGTCAGCCAAGCGGGGCTTTGCCCTGTTCAACGGCAAAGCGAACTGTGTGCAATGTCATTTCGGGGCCAACTTTAATAGTTCGGAGTTCCGCAACATCGGCTTGTTCAATGGGAAAACACTGGCCGACAGTGGCCGAGCTGCCATTACCAAACGGGCTGGTGATCTGGGCAAGTTCAAAATTGGTCCCCTGCGCAATGTGGCCCTGACGGCACCTTACATGCACAACGGGATGTTCAAAACGCTGACTCAGGTCATTGACTATTACGATGACCCCGACAAGGTAGTGCCCAACGCCATTAATCGAGATCCGCTGTTAGCCAAACCGCTGGGTTTAACGAGGCAGGAAAAAATGGACCTGGAAGCTTTCCTGCGGTCGCTGACCGACAAACGGTTTATGGTGAAAGCTAAATCTGGCCCTAAAACGTAGCCGATACTTATGCCCCCGTTTATCCTCCAGACCAATCGGCTAACGCTGATGCCTGTTGACGTAGCAGACCTGCCCGAACTGCAGGCTTTGTTCACCGACCCGGACGTCCGGCGCTACTTGCTGGATGACTTGCTTGTAGAAGAGGCCTGGACGGCTGATGTGGTCAACAGGAGCGTCGTTATGTTCAGGGACCTTAGCTACGGCTTATGGGCCATTCGGGAAACGGGTCAACGGTCCGTTATTGGCTTTTGCGGCTACTGGTATTTCGAGCACCTGCCTCACCCGTTGCAACTCATATATGGGCTTTTACCGGCCTGGTGGGGCCAGGGTTTAGCCACCGAAGCCGCTCGTATTATGCTTGACTATGGGTTTGAAACGGTGGGCTTTACGGAGATTATTGCGGCTACCGACGTACCCAACCGGGCGTCGGTGCGGGTAATGGAGCGTTTGGGACTGACGCATTTGGTTACCGACGAAGCCGTTATCTATTACAGCCTGCTAAGATGACAACTATGCATCCATTCATCGACAAAGCTAAAACCGGCAAAAACCACTGGTGGCGCTACGGGATCGGTCTGCTCATTAGCCTTCTGCATTTACCCGTATTATTTCACCTATTCCTCAGCCACCTAAGGCGGGTAGCATTACCAGCCGACATTGTCGATTACTACGCAAACTTCCTCTACCGGGCTTCGGCATTACCCGTACTACTATTGGTTGTCAGGTCTATTCACCAACGTCCCATATTAACTGTGCTTACGGCATCTCCCCGGTTTCGCTGGAAGCGTATGCTATTTGCTTTTGGCGTGATGCTGGGCTTGTGCACGGCATTTGAAGGGTTAAATTATTTGATCGATCCGGCTAACTATTACCTCAGTCTGAAATGGATTCAGTTTATACCGGCCCTCCTCTTTGGTTTAGTTTTTATTACGTTGCAGGTGTTGGCCGAGGAAGCACTATACCGGGGATACATTCTCCAGGCTTTCGGCCTAGCCACCAAAAACATACCCATTGCGGCAGCGATCACGATCCTGTTGTTCACGGGCCCTCACTGGGGTAAAATTGAAGGTGACGAAGCGGTGTCGATGACTTACTTCTGTAGCTTCGGTTTGCTGCTGATAGTAACTACGTTGCTCGATAACGGGGTAGAGGTCAGCACCGGCATTCACACCGCCAACAACATCTTCAGTATGTTGATCGTGAATTCCCCGTCCGACAGCTTTCCCGCTCCGTCTGTTTTAGCACCCATCACTTAACGTTCGACTGGGTGTCAGTGCTGAGCATTTGGGTTTCTTACCTAATCCTGCTGTGGGTTTTGACAAAAAAGTACCACTGGAACTGGCGATCAACAGGCTGGCTGCACCGATTGTGATAACTAAAAAGCAAGTTTACCGATGCTGCGCTGAGGTAAGTATTGACTCAAACACACCTTCCATCCCATGACAAAAACATTAGTCCTTGCCCTGATTAGCTGGCTCGTCTCGACCCTGAGCCTGGCGCAGACCCGCTCCACGTACACCATGCCCGCTGAATGGGAGCACCAGGACGCCGTTTGGATGGGCCTGCGCACCGAGGAGACCCAGAAACAATTTGATAGCGTCACCATCGAGATGATTCGGGCACTGGCTCCGTTCGTCAGGGTGAATCTAATTTTAGAAAAAGATACCCTGTTCCGGGACGGAAAAGGCTGGTTTACTCCCCTTGGTATCGACACCAGCCGAATCTCTATCATCCGGCAGGACCCTACCGACTACTGGTACCGTGATCCGGGACCCGTATTTGTTCGCAACGCGGAAGGGCAGCTGGCCGTCGTTGATTTTCGGTACAGCAACTATGGGGCGCACCCCGACTCCCTGAGCGAACGGGCCCGCCAACACGACGGCATCGACCGTGACATCGCCCGGCGGCTGAAACTGCCCATTATCACCTCCAGTGTTTTTATGGAAGGGGGAGCAATGGAGGTAAATGGCAAAGGCACGCTGCTTCAGGTCGAATCGGTTACCCTGCAACGCAATCCACACTTGTCGAAGGAGGCCATTGAGCAGGATTTGAAGCGGGTACTGGGGGTGAAAAAGATAATTTGGCTAAAAAAAGGTCCTGCCGACGACGACCGACTGGGGCTGTTAGGGGATTCGGTGCTGTACAGTGTCCGAGGCACGGGGGGGCATGTGGATGAGTTCTGCCGCTTTGCCAATGGCAACACGATGCTGCTGGGTTGGATAGATGAGGGTGAAATTGGTACGGACCCCGTTAAGCGACTCACCCACGACCGAATGGTCGAAAACCTGAAAATTCTGCAACAGGCCACCGATCAGGACGGTAAGCCCTTTACAATTGTCAAAGTGCCGTTCCCGTCCATCAATTATCTAAAGCGAGTCGTCACGGAGAGCAACCGGTTCTACAAAAACGTAAAGCGAGCGCGTCCCAACGTCAAATCGGGCACGGTACTCTACATCGTGCCCTCGGCCAGCTATCTGAATTACGTCATTAGCAACGGGGTGGTTTTACTACCAGCTTACTGGAAGCCGGGCGAGTCGGAAGCGGGCAAAAAGCGGGATGCCGAGGTACTGGCCTTGTTCCAAAAACACTTTCCGGGCCGGAAGGTGGTCCAGATTAATCCCATCAAGCTCAACTACGAGTCCGGGGGAATGCACTGCGTCACCCAGCAGCAGCCGACCGGGAAAGCAGCCGCTCAACCCCTGCCTGTTTTGGCAAAGTGATCCTGAAATACGCCTACAAAGCGATGGAAATTAGCTTTGTAGTATCCGTAACATACTGACTAAAAGTAAATTTTTATCTTAAAGTAGCTATGAAACGTCGTGCATTTTTGACATCAAGTCTGGCAGCTCCCCTTCTCGTGGAAGCGCCAACATTTCCCGACGACCGGGCTAAGAAGGCTGTTTTTGTAGCCTCGGGAAACAACCGGGTGAATGAAACGTTCGGGGCTGGCCAGCCCAATCTCCTGAAATTATCGGGGAAAGACACCAATGGGGACCTGTGCATTTTCGAAACAACGGTCACGGGAAAAGGCGGACCACCGCTTCACGTTCACCATGCCGTGGACGAGTGGTTCCATATCCTGGAAGGCGAGTTTGCGTTCCGGATCGGCGAGGAGACGTTTCGGCTGAAAGCGGGCGATTGCATCCTGGGTCCCCGGGGCGTTCCTCATACGTTAGCCCATGTTTCGGAAGGCGTTGGTAAACTGACTATTGTCTTTCAACCCGCTGGCCAGATGGAAGACTTCTTCATTGGGTCGGGCAAGCGCCAGCGTCGTCCGACCGCGGAGGAATCGCAAGCCCATTTCCGGGCCCATGGGATGGAAATTGTAGGGCCACCGCTGCCCGTCGAGTGACAACAACCGCTACAAAGCGGTGAAACGGGCCCTAGCCCAACCCTCGCCGACGGCGAATAAGTAGAGAAAAATGAGTTATTCTGATGTTTCATCCTGTCAACGTTTATACTATGAAAAGCAACTGCCAACTAACTTTTGTCGGCATTCGGCTTCGTCGGCTGCGTGTACCATTCTGCTTATTACTGTCGATTCTGTTCGGCAACCTGGCTTGTCAGGACCATCGGGAACCGCCCCAGCCTCAGATTACCCCCTTCGCCAGTGGACTGGTTGCCCCGTTGGGCGTGGAAACGGACGCGAAGGGCCAGGTCTGGGTAACCCAGGCCGGGAGTGGCACGGCCAATGATGGCCAGTTATCCATGATTACGCCCCAGGGCCAGGTGTATCCGGTGGTGACCGGTTTTACCTCTCAGGTCAGTCCGGAAGGAGCTGTTTTTGGACTCAATCACCTATTGCTTCAGGGGACTACGCTTTATCTTTTACACGGCGTCGAAGGCCGACTCTATACATTCGATATAGCGTCGTTTCAGCCGGGTGATTCGCCCCAAACCGCCCCTTCGCTGGCCTATGAAGACATCGGTACGTTTGTCAAGAATTACGCCTTTGCCAACGATACGGATGCCTCGGATCTGTTTAACCTGACCACTGGTCCGGGTGGCGATTTGTTTATTGTCGATGCGGGAGCCAATGCGATTATTCGTCGGCAGGCGACCACCAAAGCGCTTAGTGTCTTTGCCACCATTCCGCCCATTATCAATGCCGGCGTCGATACGCTGGAAGCTGTACCGACCGGCATTGTGTTTGACGGCCAGAAATTCCTGGTCAGCAATTTTACGGGCTATCCGTATCCATCCCAAAAGGCGATGATCTATCAGTTTGATCTTCAGGGACATGAATCCACCTACCAAACGGGCCTGACGACCCTGACCGATATTGAACTGGATGCCAATGGGCAAGCCGTTGTGCTGGAATATGGCACCTGGACAGGACAGGGCTTTGCCGACAATTCCGGGGCCATCGTTCGGTCGACGGCTCAAGGCAATACGTCCTTGTTGAGCAACCTGAACTTTCCCAACTCGATCAAACGCAGTGGTGCCAATACGTACTATATCGCCCGAACGTTTGATGGAACCATTCAGAAAATAACCCTTTAGTCTACTTATACTGTGCAGCCGTGTTAAATCAAGTACCAATTATGAACAAACTACCTATTATCCTTATGGGCGTATGGCTCATCCCAACCCTCGCGGTTGGGCAACCAAACTCGGCACTCAATAGAACGGCCACACCGATTAAAACGACAACCTTGCTGTCGGATAAGCCAATGGTGAGTCCATCCGGTGCAAAACAAACCCTGCAACAGGAAGTGCAAAAAGCCGTCGACGAAGTAGCCAGGGCCATCAAGGATAAAGACAAAGCGCTGTATGATCGCTACGTATCGCCCGACTACATCCACACCAATCCGGGCGGGGAGGTAACCAACCGGGAGCAGGAGTTCTCAGACATGACCAGTGGGGTACAAACGTTCGCGTCCATCAAACTCGTCCCGTTACCTTATGATCAGATCAGGATTTTCAACGACAATATGGCGGTAATAACGGCCCACTACAACGTAACGGGTAACGACCACGGCAAAGAGTTTACGATGCAGACCCGCTCGCTGGCGACTTGGGTGAAACAGAATGGCGGGTGGCAACTGGTGGCGTTTCAGGCAACGGGCGTCGCGAAGCCTTTTCAAAAGTAACCTTCGAAGCAGGTCAGCTACCGATGAAAAACGCCCCGGTATTCGTGGTTCTTTAAAGCGGGCAATAAGCGATTTGACTAGCCCTTTTTAGTGAACGGCTGAAGCCTTTTTACTGGATGGCGTAGGTTTGCCAACCAGCTCACTAACGGCTAGCAGTCAGGAAGTTGATCTATTCTAAACCAATAAACTGTTTCGCTTGTGAATGTACATCTTACGATATCTCTCTGTCTGCTGGCTTCACTTCCCGTGTTAGGGCAGCATACCCACAGTACCCACACGGCGGCTACCCAATCAGCCACGCACTGCCGTGCTCCCGAAATTCGTAAGGTCGCCCTGCCGCCACCCCAGTTAATGGAAGGTATTGGTAAAAGCCACCTGAAAATAACGACCAAATCGGATTCGGCCCAGCGCTTCTTCGATCAGGGACTTTCCCTCCTGCACGACTTCTGGGACTTTGAAGCCCACCGGGCTTTCGAGTACGCAGCTAAGCTTGACACAACAGCCGCTATGCCCCACTGGGGACTCTACATGGCCATTCAATCCAGTGACCCAAAACGGCAGGCGGATAAGAAAAAGGCGTTGGAACTGGCTAAAAAGTGGAGTAAAAGCGCGTCTGAACAAGAGCAATTATACATTAAAGCGATTGAAGCTGAAGCGGCCGCTACCGAAGCAAAGAAAAGCCGGGAAGAGCGAAACCGGGCGTTTACCGCCGAGATGGATAACCTGATTCACCGGTATCCCGACGATGTCGAAGCGAAGTTAATTCTTTGGCTGGGGGCCATAGGGGGTAGTTATTCCGCCGATGGTAAGCCGGAGGAAAATACCATGTACGCCCAACTAATGCTCGAAAAACTGCTCGTTTCGCATCCCGACCACCATGCCGTGCACCATTACTGGATTCACCAAATGGAAAACTGCTGCCCGCAAGCGGCTTTAGCCAGTGCCCAGAAGCTGGCTTCCTTAGCCCCGGCCTCGGGTCATATCGTTCACATGCCCGGCCATATTTACTATCGGCTAGGCGATTACAAGCGGGCCCGGCAATCGTTTCTGGCGGCAATGCGGGTTGATTCGGCCTATATGAGCCGGCAAGGTATTCACCGGCTTGATACCTGGAACTACGACCACAACCTCCAGTACTTAATTGCCAACGACGCCGAGGAAGGCCGCTACCGGGAAGCTACCGCTATCCTCAGCCGACTCCTCGATAAATCAGGCGTTCAGGATACAGCCCGTGCCCAGGACTTTAAGAAGTGGGCGTTTAACGTTAGCCAGAAACGACCCGTATCGCTGGCCGTTCGCTTTGGGCAGTTCGCGCAGGCGGCTGATTATCAGCTACGAAACTTGGCTGACACAGCCGCTCAGCGGGCAGCCATGGGTGACAAAGCGTACACTGAATTTCGGAAAACGCCCCTGCGCCGTACCCGGGTTGCCTACTTCCTGGGCATGGACGCCGTCGAAAAAGGAAAACTCGACCTGGCCCGCCAGTACGCCAATGAACTGGATGCCGATTTATGGCGGGCTACCAGGCAGGATAAAACGGTTAGTGGTTACGAAGAAACTATGCTTAGTTTATACTCGGTCGAATTACAGGGTAACCTCTATAGTCTTCAGGGCGATACTACACATGCGTTTAGGTTGCTCCGGGAGGCCGTAAAAATGGAGAAAGAACTTGGCTATCAGGAACCTCCCCTTTACGAGTACCCCATCCGTCTGTCGCTGGCCAAAGCCTATCAACGCGCCCGGCAGTGGCAAAAAGCCCGGGACACCTACCAGGACTTGCTGAAAGAAAGGCCCAACAGTGGTTTTGCCCTTTTTGGTCTGGGCCAGGTCTGGGAGGTCGAAGGCAACCGGGCCGAAGCGACGAAAGCTTATCAACGATTCTTAACGACCTGGCATGAAGCCGACACCGATCTTCCCCAGGTCAAAAAAGCCAGAGATTGGGTGCGGGTGAATAATGGGCCGGTAACGGGAAATACGGGCAGCCATTGACGAGGTGATAAAGGCCGTCAAAACCAAAATGTGCATGAAAAAACGTTTGTATTCCTGTCAGCTTCTAGCCAGGTTCATTGGTTTTGGGATAGCCAAAAAGCCAGGCAACTGGCAGACAAAAGTCACCCTGAACGAGCGGGTTTTTTGCCTGCTCCTGACTGGACTCACCCTGGTGTCCTGCCAGAAAAACGTGGAGCCGTCGGGTTGTCAGCTTGTCGTGCAGGAATCAATCAGCACCTATACCTACCAGTTCGATCAAGCAGGCAAACTAACTCAAATTCATACGAATACAGGCAGTAACGAGGCCGACTTTTGGTACACCTATCAGGGCCGACAGGCAACCATCGAGGTAACCTACCCGAAGACGGATTACCTCCGAATTATGTATGATCTGACACTCAACGAACAGGGGAATGCCCTCACGGTGAAGGAAACTGTGTTTAACCGGCTGGCCGATGGAACTACTCAGCAATCCATTACGGCTACCCATACCTTCGCTTATGACAATCAGGGGCACCTGACCGAACACCATGCAGATAAGTTTACCTATCCACCGGGTGCGTCAAAAAAAACGGAAACGTACCAGGAGCAACTAACTTACCAGGACGGCAATCCGGTCGATATCGTACTCACCTATTCGGCACCAACCCCGCAGGTGATTCGGGTCCGTAATCGCTACGATGGCCATACTAACCCGCTGACGATTCCGTTTCTGGTCGAATCAAATCCGTTCGGCTTTTCGGCTGACTGGTATTTACAGCCGTTTTTGGGCAAGCCAGCCCAGCATCTGATTGCGGGCTCGGATTTAACAGAAACGGGTCGGCAGATTCCTTCTACAAGCTACACGTATCAGATCGATGCGGGTGGGCAACTAAAGAGCGTTGCCAGGACTGGTTCTCAGGCAAATGGTCTGTCCTTTAGCAACAATTGTCCCTGAGTCAACTGCCCAGACACACGTAGTAAATGGACTGGAATGAAACACGACGATTGGCCTTTCCGAGGGGCTTTTTAAGTTTGTGAATCTCCGCTTTTAGGGTTGTAACGGCCGCTTTGGCATACCGCCCAACGGATTTAGGAGGCTGGGTATCGGACTGATTACTCACTTGATTTTCTTCAACGGAAACCTTCGCTGAACGTGCCTTAAACAAATTCGTTGAAAAGGGGATAGACAGCGGTTGCCAATTTCATTGCAAACACTGTCTTGTTCCGGTCTCAATCCGACGTTCAACCAAACAATAGTATAATTAAATTAAAAATTTGGTCTGGTTAATTGCTTTAATAAGTGTCAACACCAGTCAGTAGCATACAGATGAGTCGACAGCAGAAAACTCATGGGCCAGCACCTTGTCAGGGTTTGGGAGCTGCCTGATTGGTCAGTGCCCAGTTATTGTCGAAAAAGCCCGCGGTCTTAACGCCTGCTACACCATCCCTGAGCATGCTGATATCGAAGACCATATAGTCGGGGAAGCCGCTACCGCCGGCAAAGTATTGATTGGCATTAGCCGCGTTCAGGCCGGGCAAGCCTGTACCCGTAACAACGCCTACCGAAGCCGTCTGGCTGTCGGCGCGTGGCCAGATGAAGTAAGCGCCGAACCCGTCGCCTTTATAGCGTTCGTTGCCAATAACCAGCTCTCCGCGTGTTACCTGGATGGGACAGGTAGCCAGTAGCCCGGGCCAGGCGCGGTTCGTGGTCTGATTGCCAAATAAAATGACGCCCCGGTCTTTATAAAGGGCTGGGTCAAATGCGTTGTCGGCTACGATCTCAACGGCTCCGTTACCCCGGTAATACCAGGTCTCGGCGTCGAAACGAGCTTTGTTATACGCCCACTCGTTTTCGGCGGTATTCCCGGCGGTACCATAAACGAAAACCATCCGGTGCGTAAACGCATCCTTAAACGTCCCATTCCGGTGTGGCCCTTTCATCGCCGGGCTCAGCCGTTCTATCGCCACCCAGCGGTCTTTCCCGCGACGGAGCAGGAGGGTGTCACTGGCACTGGTCGTTCGGTGCTCGATAGCCGGTAATCCATCGAGGGTGATGCTGACGGGTTTGTTGGCTCCAAAATGAGTCAGGGCCAGCTTCAGGACCGCCACATTGGTGGTGGTGCCTGTAATCGCCTGCGCGGTCCGCTGAAACTGTATACGGCTGTAGGCAAGCGGCTCGACCTGCTGGTCGATGGAGGCCCACCGATAAGCCGAAGAAATGCCGGGGTTGGCCGTGGTGAAATCAATGGTGTTGACCGACGAATCAGCTACCGTCTGGTGCCATTTGAAGAAGTCAAACAGCGGATTCCAGTCAACGCTATGATCGCCGAACCAGTGGCTGCCTCCCGGGTATTCGTAATAACTCATGTCGGGTTGCGATCCCCCCAGCAGTTTTCGCATCTGGCGGGCATAGGTGACAGGTACGGTACGGTCGGCGTCACCGTGGAAGATATAGACGCCCAGCGGTTTGTAGTTGCTTACCAGCTTCAGCACGTCGCTTTGGTTACCGGCCTGGAGCAGGACCTGCTCTAAGGGGTTGCTGCTGCTGTCTGGAATAAGACCGTCGGCAGAACCGTATTCTTTCAGGGTAGGGTAACCCGCGCAGGGGGCAATGGCCGCCCATTTGTCGGGGTAGGTGGCACCCAGGAACCAGGTGCCATGCCCGCCCATCGAGTGGCCCGTCAGGTAGATATGGTGCGGATCGGGCTTGAACCGGTTATTGGCCAGGGCAAGCACTTCAAGGGCATCGAGCCGCCCCCAGTCTTCCCAGTTAAAGCCGCGAGGCCGCCGGTTGGTTGCTGCCACCAGGGTGCCCCAGTCTTTCGGTTTGTAGGCCCGGGCCTGTCCGCTGGCTTCGACCCCCGCGCCGTGGACGGACAGGAACAGCGCTGCCGGGCCAGCTGCGGTTGAGGAAGAGGGCGTTACGGCATAGTATTGGAGACTACCGTCGATATGACTGGTGAACGTGACATTGTAGGAACTTGCTGGCGCAACAGCGTCCAGCGCAACGGTTGATTCGTCGAGGGATTTTCCTTTTTGCAGCAGTGTAACGGTGCATGAATGAGACCCGGGGGCCTTGATAGTGCTGCCATCTATGGTGAAAGCCACTTTTCGGGTCGACATCGCCGGTATAGAGGGAACTGGCGTTGTAGCCTCCCGCCCCGACAGGCTGCTTTTCAGCGTCAGACCGGCTAAGGGCTTATCGCTGGTGTTGAGAATAACGATAGCCGCCTGTAGCGCCGTGTTAGGCTCGTTTAACCGAATGCTGGGGACTGTTGGATCATCGGTGCGCAGCAGAGCGGTTGCCTGGGGGAACTCCAGACTGGCGGTAATGGCAGTGCCGCGTACGTAAAATTCGTTGAGTCCTTTTTTAAGCTTGACTGGAATGTGCAGATAGCCCATGCTATAGGCGTCGCCCATATGCGGTTCACCGTTCACATATACAGTACTGTTGCCTTTGATGTTGAGCACGGCCACCTGCGCGCGGGTCGATGCGTAAGTTAAGTAGGCATAACCTCCCCCTCCACCAATGCCCCCCCGCAGGCTTCCGGGAGTGACCCCCGGACCAGCCGGAGCACCTCCGTTGCCCCGTGCATTAGTCCGCAGCCGGAGCCGGTTGAGGCTGTCGGCAGTTACCGGTAGCCATTGAATGGGCCGTCCCTGTTCGTCTACCCCAAAGGAACCTCCCTGGGTCGGCTGTTTCAGGGTGTGGGTATAAAGCTGGTAAGCCAACGGATCACTGTAAATAGCCTCCCGTCCGTACCGGCTTCCTGTTAACGCCATTAAGCCGCTGGTAAACCGGTATACAGTGGGTTGGGGTTTCGACAGACTTACCTGACCCGACACATGGCTTGCCGTAGACAACAGGACTAATAAGGCGACGTAGATTTGGTTAAACATGCAGGTTGAGTTCAATTGGAAACAATGAGCGATCAGGGAAACAGGCGGTTTGAACCCAAAAGATACGAATAGTTTTTAAAATAAATTAATAAGTGGCTGGTGAGCTATAATTTATAGAGCGATTTAATTGGCCGGATGATAAACAAGGTTATTCAGACTTGAATAATTGGGAGAATTTCTATGTAAAAAATTGGAGAAGAAAGCGTAGGCTCTTATAATTGTGTCACAGTAACACGTTGTTACAGGAGAGCTTCTTTTTAAACCGGTTTCGAATGTTTGCCTATACTCATCAAAGTCGGATTCTGGTTGCGCTGGACTGTATCATTTTTGGCTTCGATGGCGAAGAATTGAAACTGCTGCTCATCAAGCGAAATTTTGAGCCGGCGCTGGGCCGTTGGTCGCTAATGGGGGGATTTTTGCACAGCGACGAAGCCATTGAAGAGGCTGCCCAACGCATTTTGTATGAGTTGACGGGTCTGGAAAATCCATTCCTCGAACAGCTTCAGACGTTTGGAGCCATAGACCGCGACCCGGTCGAACGAACTATTTCGGTGGTTTACTACGCCCTGGTCAACACCCGAAATCAGGATACGGAGGCTATCCGGGCGCATAATGCGTCGTGGATAAGCTTAAGCAAAAAGCCGGATCTGATTTTCGACCACAACCAGATGGTCGAGCTGGCCCATCGCCAGCTGCGTTACAAAGCGGCTTTGCATGCCATTGGATTTGAACTCATGCCCGAGAAGTTCACGATTCCGCAGCTTCAGAAGGTCTATGAGGCTATTTACGATACGCAACTGGACCGGCGAAATTTCAGTCGAAAAATTATAGCCACCGAAGTACTGATTGGAACCGGCGAGAAAGATACCCAGTCGGTTACCAAGAAAGGACAGCTATATCGGCTTAACACCGAGAAATACCAGCAGTATCTGAACGACTACGTTAGCTTTTTGCCCGAACTGACGCGCACCTGAGCGCCAGCCCACAGCCTTATCCTGAACCCTACGATCGGCTCGGCTCCCTGTCTGGACCGGGTCTCACTCAATAACCCTCACATGCAACATACATACGTCATTGGCGTCGATTTTGGTACCGATTCCGTACGGGCACTGGTGGTCGATGCCCATACCGGGCAAACCGTTGGTACGCACGTACACGAATACGTCCGATGGAAACAGGGCCTTTACTGCGATCCGGCACAGTCGCAGTTCCGGCAGCATCCGCTTGATTACCTCGAAGGCCTGGAGGCAACCATCGCGGGAGCGCTGGCAAAAGCACCGGCTGAGGTTCGGGAGCAGGTGGTAGGAATTTCCGTCGACACTACCGGCTCTACACCCGTAGCCGTCGACAAAACCGGCCGGCCGCTGGCCCTGCGCCCCGATTTTGCCGAGAACCCGAACGGGATGTTCATCCTCTGGAAAGACCATACGGCCAATGCCGAGGCAGAAGAGATCAACCAGCTGGCCCACCACTGGGATACCGACTACACCAAATATGTGGGCGGAATATACTCGTCGGAGTGGTTCTGGGCCAAGATGCTTCGAACGCTGCGGGTCGACGAGTCTGTCCGGGAACATGCCTTCTCGTGGGTAGAACACTGCGACTGGATATCGGCCGAGCTTACGGGCATAACCGACCCGCTGGCTCTCCGACGGTCGCGCTGTGCGGCCGGACACAAGGCCCTCTGGCATAACGAATTCGACGGCTTGCCCTCCGACGAATTTCTAACCCGACTCGATCCACTGCTGAGCGGCCAGCGTGACCGGCTCTTCTTCGATACCTACACATCCGACCAGCCTATGGGGACCCTCTCGCCCGAATGGGCCGAGAAGTTGGGCCTTCGGGCGTCGGTTATCGTCGGGGTAGGGGCGTTCGACGCCCACATGGGTGCGGTAGGGGCCCAGATCGAGCCGTATGCGTTCGTTCGGGTCATGGGCACGTCGACCTGCGACATGCTTGTGGCGCCCAATGAAGAAATTGGCCATCTGCTCATCCGGGGCATTTGTGGCCAGGTCGATGGGTCAATTTTGCCGGGGATGCTGGGCATGGAAGCGGGCCAGTCGGCGTTTGGCGACGTTTACGCGTGGTTCGCCCGGCTCATCGTGGAGCCCGTACGGCAGCTGCTGGGCGAGGGGGCGGCCAGTGAACTGGCGCAGCAACTGATTCCTCATTTGTCGGAACAGGCGGCTCAGTTGCCCGTAACGGAACGGGACGCTGTAGCGGTCGACTGGTTCAACGGGCGTCGGACACCCGATGCCAACCATACGCTCAAAGGGGCCATTGCGGGTCTCAACCTGGCCACCGACGCGCCCCGTGTGTTCAAAGCGCTGGTGGAGGCTACGGCCTATGGCTCGCGCAGCATCGTCGATCGGTTTGTGGAGGAGGGGGTACCCATCAAAAAAGTCATCGCCATTGGCGGGGTAGCGAAAAAGTCGCCGTTTGTCATGCAAACGCTGGCCGATGTGCTCAACAAGCCTATTCAGGTAGCCCGTGCCGATCAGGCCTGTGCGCTGGGGGCCGCCATGTGTGCGGCTGTAGCGGCTGGCGTCTATGCCACGATGGAAGAAGCCCAGCAGGCAATGGGGTCTGGCTTCGACGCCGAGTATCACCCCCGGCCCGAGCAGGTCGCCGTCTATGAAACGCTGTATCACAACTACCTCCACCTGGGTAGCTTTATCGAAAACAAGCCTGCTCAGCCATAGCCATTGCCGAACATGGCAGCGCGTATAGCCATGTATGGTATGTGGTGTCAGGTTCACGAACTGGCAATACATGAGCGACATACGAATAGTAACTGAGGATACAAAAAGAAAGGATTTAACGTAGTTGATAATGCTCAATCTGAAACAATTCGACATCTGGTTTGTCACCGGAAGTCAGCACTTATACGGCGAGGAGACCCTTCGTCAGGTCGATGCCCACTCGCAGGTCATTGCCGGATTTTTGAACGACGCAGCCCCTATGCCGGTGCGGGTCGTCTTCAAACCCGTCGTGAAAACCCCGGACGAGATCTACGCCCTTTGTCAGGAAGCCAATGTGTCGCCTAACTGCGTAGGTATCGTGACCTGGATGCACACGTTTTCGCCCGCCAAGATGTGGATTCGGGGCCTGACGATCCTGAAAAAACCACTGCTGCATCTGCATACTCAGTTCAACCGGGATATTCCCTGGGCGGATATCGACATGGATTTCATGAACCTCAACCAATCGGCCCACGGCGACCGGGAGTTTGGATTTATGATGACCCGGATGCGGCTGAACCGGAAAGTGGTGGTCGGCTTCTGGCAGCAGGACGATGTGATCCGGCAAATAGCCGACTGGGCGCGGGTGGCCGTGGCAGCGTTCGAGCTAAAGACGATGAAAGTAGTGCGGTTCGGCGATAACATGCGCCAGGTAGCCGTAACCGAAGGCGACAAGGTAGCCGCCGAAATGACGTTCGGCATGTCGGTCAACACCCACGGGGTCGGCGATCTGGTGGCGGTAATCAACCAGACGAGCGACGCTGATATTGACCGGCTGGTTGCCGAATACGCCGATACCTACACGCTGGCCGACTCGCTCATACGCGGTGGGGCGCAGCACGCATCGTTGCGCGAAGCCGCTAAGATCGAAATTGGTATGCGGGCGTTTTTGCAGGCGGGCGGGTTTAGCGCCTATACCGATACCTTCGAAGACCTGCACGGCATGGCGCAGTTGCCGGGCATTGCGTCGCAGCGGCTTATGGCCGACGGCTACGGCTTTGGTGGAGAAGGCGACTGGAAAACGGCGGCAATGGTGCGTACCCTGAAGGTGATGGCGGCTGGCTTACCGGGCGGCAACTCGTTCATGGAAGACTATACCTATCATTTCGATCCCGGCAATCCGCTGGTATTGGGGTCGCACATGCTGGAAATCTGTCCGTCTATTGCGGCCGGAAAACCGACCTGCGAAGTCCACCCGCTGGGTATTGGCGGCAAAGCCGACCCGGTCCGGCTGGTGTTCAACGCGTCGGCAGGGCCGGCCATCAATGTATCGCTCATCGATATGGGTAACCGATTCCGGCTGCTGGTCAATGAGGTCGAGGCCGTGGCGGTAAGCGAAGCCCTGCCGAAACTGCCCGTTGCCCGGGCCCTCTGGAAACCCATGCCTGACCTGGCAACAGGCTGTGCGGCCTGGATACTGGCCGGTGGCGCTCACCACACGGTCTACAGCCAGAACCTCACTACCGATCATATCGAGGATTTTGCCGACATCTTCGGGGTGGAGCTTGTGGTGATCGACCGGAGTACCAACATCCGCCAGTTGAAAAAGGAGCTTCGCTGGAGTGAGGGGTGCTTCAAGTGAGCATCAACATAACGAATGAAAGACCGAATGGGTAAGCCAATTGACACACCTATTAATCGGTCCGGACGTAGCTGTCCGGCCAGCTAACCATGAAAAAACCATTATTTACCCTGGCGTTTGCCAGTATGGCCCTCGTGGCATCGGCCCAGACGAAGGTTACGGTCAATGCCGATCAGGGAAAACACCAGATCAGCCGTCATATCTACGGTCACTTTGCCGAACACCTCGGCCGCTGTATCTATGATGGCTTTTATGTGGGCGAAAGCAACACGAAGATTCCCAATAAAAACGGGGTCCGGCTTGACGTGGTGGCCGCCCTGAAAAAACTTAAAGTGCCTAACCTGCGCTGGCCGGGTGGCTGCTTTGCCGATACCTACCACTGGAAAGATGGCATCGGCCCCAAAGCCAAACGGCCCAAGATCGTAAATACCTGGTGGGGGGGCGTGACGGAAGACAACAGCTTCGGTACGCACGATTTCCTGAATATGTGCGAACTGCTGGGTACCGAGCCGTACCTGGCGGGTAACGTGGGTAGCGGTACGGTTCAGGACCTGACCGAATGGGTACAGTATGTCAATTTCGAGAAAGACAGCCCCATGTCCTCGCTCCGTCAGCAGAACGGCCGGGCGAAACCCTGGAACGTGCGCTACTGGGGTGTTGGCAATGAAGCCTGGGGCTGTGGCGGAAATATGAAGCCCGACTACTACGCCAATATTTTTCGTCAGTACAGCACGTTCATGAACCCGAAAGTAGGGGACGAGCGTATTTTTCGGATTGCGTCAGGGGCCAGCGACAATGATTATAACTGGACCGAAACGCTGATGAAAAATATTCCCAATACCCTGATGGAAGGTCTGGCCATGCACCACTACTCGGTGCTGTCATGGGGTGAGGGTAAAAAAGGGTCGGCGACGCAGTTTCCGGATGAGGAATACTTCAAAACCATGCAGCAGGCCCTGCTCATGGACGAGCTGATCGAGAAGCATTCGGCCGTTATGGACAAGTACGACCCGGAGAAAAAAGTGGCGCTCATTGTCGATGAGTGGGGCGGCTGGTATAATGTTGAGCCGGGCACGAATCCGGGCTTTTTGTACCAGCAGAATACCATGCGTGATGCCGTGCTGGCGGGTGCAACGCTCAACATCTTCCACAAACACTGCGAACGGGTGAGGATGGCGAACCTGGCCCAGGCCATCAACGTGCTACAGGCGGTGATTCTGACGAAGGGCGACAAACTGCTCTTGACCCCTACCTACCATGTGCTGGAAATGTATAACGTGCATCAGGATGCAACCATGCTGCCGGTAGCCGTGAAATCCGACGATTTTACGTTTGAGAAAGAGAAGCTGCCGGCGGTGTCGGTATCGGCCTCGCGTGATAAAGCAGGTAAGGTTCACGTATCGCTGGTAAATATCGACCCGACGAAGCCGCAGGAAATTTCGGTGGACCTGAAAGGACTGAACGCAACGGCGGTGACAGGCCGCATCCTGACCTCCGGCAATGTCCACGATCACAACACGTTCGAGAATCTCAACAAGGTAAAGCCTGTTGCCTTCTCCGGTGCCAAACTGTCGGGCAATACCCTGACGGTTACCCTGCCGCCAGTGTCAGTAGCCGTCCTTGAGCTGTAAAAGAATGATGAATGATGAACGATGAATGATGAATGATGAATGATGAATGAGGAATGATAAATGATGAACGAGCGGCCTGAAAGCATTTATCATTCATCATTCATCATTCATCATTAATATCTCCCTACCCTATGTATACGACCCTTAAAGAAGAGTGTTTCGAAGCGAATATGCAGCTTCCGAAGCTGGGGCTGGTGCTGTTTACCTTTGGTAACGTCAGTGCCGTAGACCGGCAGCAGGGTGTTTTTGCCATAAAACCGAGTGGCGTCCCCTATGAGAAACTGACCGCAGCCGATATCGTCATCTGCGATTACGACGCGCGGGTAGTCGAGGGGACAATGCGCCCCTCGTCGGATACCAAAACGCACGCCCTTCTTTACAAGACCTGGTCTGATATTGGCGGTATCGTGCATACCCACAGCACCTACGCGGTGGCCTGGGCGCAGGCCGGGATGGATATTCCCATCTTCGGGACGACCCATGCCGACCATACGCATCAGGATATTCCGTGTGCGCCCGCCCTGACCGACGAGATGATCGAAGGCGACTATGAACACGAAACCGGTAACCAGATCTTCGATATTTTTCGGGAGAAGGGCCTGTCGCATACCGAGATGGAGATGGTGCTGCTGCAAAACCACGGACCCTTTACCTGGGGTAAGACTGCCGAGAAGGCCGTTTATAACTCCGCCGTTCTGGAAGAAGTCGCTCGTATGGCTTACCTCACGCTCCAGATAAATCCGCTGACACCCCGTATCAAAGACACCCTCCGGCTGAAACACTATGCCCGCAAACATGGTAAAGATGCCTATTACGGTCAGGGCTGCTAACGGCAGTCGGGTGGGGTAGAATAGTGCCAACCATTCATTTACCAGTATAAACCCGTTTAACCTGTGAAATCGATCCATCAACTCCTGGGGCTCTTTGGGCTCGTTAGTTTAGCTATGATTACTTCCTGTTCCTCCGAAAAGTCTGGTGACAACCCTAAAGCGGGTATCGAAAAGTCGGCCTTTGGTACATTAGCCGATGGTCGCCCGGCCGACCTGTACACGCTCCGGAATGAAGCGGGCATGACCGCCCGCATCACGAATTACGGGGGCATCCTCGTGTCGATGACCGCCCCTGACAAAGCCGGTACATTTGAAAACGTAACGCTCGGTTTCGACTCGCTGGCGGCCTATGAGAAAGGGAGCCCTTTCTTTGGTGCGCTGGTGGGTCGGTATGGCAACCGCATTGCCAAAGGCAAGTTTACCCTCGACGGGAAACCCTATACGCTGGTGACCAACAACATGGGCAACCACCTGCACGGCGGCACCGTCGGGTTCGACAAGGTGCTGTGGACGGCTACCCCCACCGACGGTAATGAGCCTGCGCTTAAACTAACCTATACCTCGAAAGACGGGGAGGAGGGCTACCCTGGTAATCTGGCGGTGACGATGATCTACACCCTGCAAAAAGACAATGCGCTGCGGATCGACTACGAGGCCACAACCGATAAACCAACGGTGGTGAACCTGACGAATCACACGTACTTCAACCTGACGGGTGGCGTCAAACGGGATATTCTAGATCACGTCGTAACCATCAATGCCGACCGGCTGGTACCTGTCGACCAGACGCTGATCCCAACCGGGGTATTACAGCCCGTGGCCGGAACCCCGTTCGATTTCACAAAGCCGACCGTCGTTGGCAGCCGCATCAACGATTCCAGCGATGTGCAGATCAAGTACGGCCTTGGCTACGACCATTGCTGGGTGTTTGGTGATAGCAGCAGCAGCCTGAAGTCAGTTGCTACGGTGATGGAGCCCACCAGCGGGCGGGTGATGAACGTTAAAACGACCGAACCCGCCGTGCAGTTCTACACGGGTAATTTCCTCGATGGTACGCTGACAGGGCCGGGGGGCGTAGTGTATGCGAAACGATCGGGCCTGTGTCTCGAAACCGAACATTACCCCGATTCGCCCAACCAGCCCGCTTTTCCATCGACGGTTTTGCGGCCCGGCCAGACCTATAAAACCACCACGGTATACCAGTTTTCGGTCAATAAATAATCTGTTTGCCTGCATACGACGAGCCAGAACGGGCTGGCCTGATGTAGACCGGGGAATTCCGGTCTACATCAGGCCAGCACGTTCTGGCTCGTCGTAAATCCGATTTTAGGTCGGGGTTGTTCGGCTGGCTGCTCTGATTAAGTTCAACTTACTCCCAACCGCCCCCCAGTGCCCTATACAGGTCCATGAGGGATAAAAACTGAGCCTGTTTGGTATTGATCAGCGCCAGCTCGGCTTCGAGTACGGTGCGCTGGGCGGTTATGACTTCGAGGTAAGAGGCATAGCCGCCCGCAAACAGGTCGTTGGAGACGCTGACCGCCTGCCGGAGCACCCCAACCTCCTGCGCCTGCAACGCTGCCACGTTCCGGTAGTTTTCTACTCCCTTCAGGTTGGTGGTCACCTCGCTGAATCCGGTGAGGATGGTTTGCCGGTAGCGGTAAAAGGCTTCGCGGCTCAGCGCCACCGACTGCCCGTAGTTGGCCCGGATAAACCGCCGGTTGAGTACCGGACCCGATAACCCGCCCAAGAGACCGGCGGCTATGGAGGCCGGGTCCAGCAGGGTAGCGGCCCGAAACGAATTCAGACCCACATAGGCCGACAGGTTCAGACTGGGCAGGAACTGCGCGCGTGCTACGTCGATATCTACGTTAGCCGCCTGTAGGTCGAGTTCGGCCTGCTGAATGTCGGGTCGACGGAGCAGCATCTGGGCCGGAATTCCGGTTTCTACCTGACCTGGCAGGTCATGCTGCATCAGGGAGGCCCCCCGGGTAATAGGTTGCGGGTAGCGCCCCAGCAGGCGGTTCAGCTGGTTTTCGGTCTCGATTATCCGTTGCTGTACCTGCCCCTGCCGACCCTGGGTGTTGAGAAGCTGGGCCGTGAACTGCTGTACGGCCAGCTCCGTAACGCGTCCTGCCTGTTTCTGAATGCGAACCAGATTGACGGCGTTCTGCTGGAAGTCAATGTTTTTCTGAATAATTTCCCGTTCGCCATCCAGCGCCAGCAGGGTATAATAGTACCGGGCAATTTCAGCGACCAGCGACGTAACTACCGCATGGCGTCCCTTTTCCGAGGCCAGCAGCCGTAGGTAAGCCGCCTTGCGCTGGTTGCGGAGTTTACCCCAGATGTCTACCTCCCAGGTACTACGGGCACCCACAAAAAAGTCGGGGGTAGGGTTTGGGATGATCAAATTGCCCTGGATGTTATCCGATAAGTTCGTATCGAAATTACCTACGCCATTGAGCGTATTGCGTCCGAATCGGTCGACCCCCGCCGACGCTACGGCATTGACCTGAGGGGCCAGGAAACCCCGGCTGTAGGCATACGACGCCCGTGCCTGTTCGATGCGCTGGGTCGCAATCCGAAGATCGAGGTTACCCGCCAGTGCCGTGTCGATAAGCTGCACCAGTTTTGGATCGCCAAAGAAGCTGCGCCAGTTTTTGGACGCGATGCCCAGCGAGTCTGAACTGCCGTCGAAAGAAACGGGTACGGGCCGGGCCGTTGGCCGCAGAAGGGGACGAGGCATCTGGCAGCTGCTCAGCAGCAGCAGGGCGATGGAAACATACCCGGCGGGTCGGCGTACTTTATGAAACGATAGCGGTACCATTGACGTGAGTTTGGGTGGATACTGGATTCTGGCCGGGTTTGGACGGCTCCGGATGATGCGCCTGCGGTTCGTCGTCAGGCCGTTTTTTCGACCCGAAGCGCTCACCGAGTTTGGCGAAGATGACATACAGGCCCGGCACCAGGAGCAGGCCGAAGACGGTGCCGGTAAACATCCCGCCCGCAGCGGCTGTCCCGATAGACCGGTTTCCCATGGCCCCCGCCCCCGATGCGATACAGAGTGGAATCAGGCCCGCTATGAACGCAAAAGAGGTCATCAGGATCGGGCGCAGGCGGGAAACCGCGCCTTCCAGCGCAGCCTCTATAATGGGTAACCCTTCTTTCTGGCGCTGGTTGGCAAACTCAACGATCAGGATAGCGTTCTTGCCCAGCAGCCCGATGAGCATCACCAGGGCTACCTGCGCGTAAATGTTGTTTTGCAGGCCCAGCAACTGAAGAAACATAAACGACCCGAACACCCCCGTGGGCAGCGACAACAGCACGGGCAGCGGCAGAAAAATGCTTTCGTACTGAGCTACCAGCAACAGGTAAACGAAGAGCAGACAAATGGCGAAAATATACAGCGCCTGGTTACCCGACAGCACCTCCTCCCGCGACATCCCCGACCACTCGTAGCTATACCCTTTGGGCAGTTCGGTGGCTGCTACCTCCTGAACAGCCCGGATGGCATCACCACTGCTGTAACCCGGATTAGCATCCCCGTTGATCATGGCCGAGGTGTACATGTTGTAGCGGGTAAGCTGTTCGGGTCCATAGACCCGTTCGAGCCGGACGAAGTTGGAGTAGGGCACCATCTCGCCCTGATCGTTTTTGACGCGCATGTTCAGCACATCTTCGGGTTTGGCCCGGTAGTGGGGAGCCGCCTGCACCATCACCTTATACATCTGCCCGAAGCGGATGAAGTTCGACGCATAATAGCTGCCCATCAACGTCTGTAGGGTACTCATGGCATTATCGGTCGAGACGCCCTTCTGGGCTGCTTTGTCATGATCGACGTGCAGCAGATACTGCGGGAAACTCGGGTCGAAACTGGTGAAGGCGTTGCTGATCTCGGGGCGCTTCTTCAGGGCTGCGATAAAGCCCTGAGCGGCCTTCGCCGTTTTGTTCAGGTCGCCACTGCGGCCCTGGTCCAGCAGCCGGATTTCGAACCCGCTGGCGTTACCAAAGCCCGGTACGGTCGGGGGCGGGAAAAACTGGATACTGGCATCGGTAATGTGTTTCGTTTTTTCCTCCAGGATCGTGATCAGTTCCTGCATCGTTACGTCGCGGTCGTCCCAGTGTTTTAGGTTGATCATACCCATGCCGTAGGATGCGCCGGCCCCGTCGGTCAGCAGGCTGAAACCGGCCAGCGTCGACACGTTCTCGACCGATTTTTGTTTCGACGCTACCGCTTCGATGGCGTCCAGCACTTTTTCGGTGCGGCTAACGGTAGCCCCTACCGGTGTGGTTACGTTTACGTAGATCATGCCCTGATCTTCGGTCGGGATAAAGCCGCCGGGCAGAATGGTGCTGATGCCCCAGGTGCCCAGGATAAACAGCAGCAACAGACCCCAGGTGATGGCGCCCCGACTCACGATCCGGCGCAGCAGGGCCTCATACTTGCCCGCCAGCGATTCGTAGCCCCGGTTGAAACCGGCAAAGAAACGGCCCATAATCCCTGTTTGCTCTCCGTGAGCCGGGCGCAGCAGGATAGCACACAGGGCCGGGGTAAGCGTCAGGGCGTTTACCCCCGAGATGACAATGGAAATGGCCAGCGTCAGCGAAAACTGCCGGTAGAAAATGCCCACCGGCCCCGACATGAAGGCTACCGGTACGAACACCGCCGACATCACCAGCGTAATAGCGACGATAGCCCCGGAAATATCGCCCATGGCCGCAAAGGTGGCAGCCCGGGGCGATAGCTGCGTTTCTTCCATCTTGGCGTGGACGGCCTCCACAACCACGATCGCGTTGTCGACCACGATACCGATAGCCAGCACCAGGGCGAACAGGGTGAGCAGGTTGATCGAGAAGCCGATCATGTTCATGAAGGCGAACGTACCCACCAGCGCTACCGGTACGGCCAGCGCACAGATGAGGGTAGAGCGCCAGTCCTGCAAAAACAGAAACACGATGATGAACACCAGAATGAACGCTTCGATCAGGGTTCGGACCACCTCGTGGATAGACGCGTCCAGGAAGCGCGACACATCGTAGGCATAATTGTAGGTCATACCCGGCGGAAACGAGCTGACTTTTAGCTCGGCCATCCGTTTTTTTACGTTGGCAATGACCTCACTGGCGTTGGAGCCGGGTCGCTGCTTGAGCATGATCGCGGCCGAGGGTCGACCATCCGTCTTGGACAGCACGCCATAGTCGACCGAGCCGAACTCAACTTCCGCTACGTCTTTGAGTCGAAGCAGGGAGCCATCCGGATTTGCGCGGAGCACGATGTTTTCGTACTGTTTGGGTTCGAAGAACTTACCCGTATAACGCAGCACGTACTGTAGCATCTGCGGGTCACGGTCGGCGCTTTCGCCAGCTTTCCCGGGAGCGGCCTCTACGTTCTGTTTGCGAATGGCCCCGATTATCTCATCGGCCGACACCTCATAAACGGTCATACGATCGGGTTTGAGCCACACCCGCATGGAGTAATCGCGGTTACCCATAATGGCCGCAAAGCCGACGCCATCGATCCGCTTAAGCTCGGCCAGCAAGTTGATATCCGCGAAATTGTAGATGAACTTCTCGTCGACCGTTGGGTCGTCGCTGATGATGTTGAGGTACAGCAACATACTGTTCACTTCTTTTTCTGTCACTACCCCGGCCTTGATTACCTCTTCGGGGAGTTCGTCCAGCACGGTCGTTACGCGGTTCTGGACGTTGACGGCGGCCAGATCGGGGTCGGTACCTACCTTGAAAAAGATGGTTATCAGCGTTGTTCCGTCGTTACCCGAAATAGACGTCATATACGTCATGTCGGGCACGCCGTTGATGGCGCGTTCGAGGGGAGTCGCCACGGCTTTTACCGACACGTCGGCACTGGCTCCGGTGTACCGGGTCGTCACGGTTACCGAAGGCGGTACAATATCGGGAAACTGGGTAACGGGCAGGCTCGTCAGGGCCAGTACCCCCAGCAGCACGATCAGGACGGAAATAACCGTCGACAGCAGGGGCCTTTTAATGAAGGTGTTGAACATAAGCGTAGCGACGCCGGGTGACGTCTCGTTAACGGCTGTTTATCGGTTCGATAAATTCAGTAGGGTACGGATGCTGGTGGTGACCGTTTACGTGGTCTCTAGTTACTGAGCCGAGGCATAGAGTGTCTTCAAGGCACTGGCAGGCAGGGGTTTCGGTACGATGGTCATCCCGTCTTTCAGACTTTGAATGCCTTCGTAAACAATGCGGTCGCCGGGAGCCAGCCCCGACTTGACGATGTAGAACTGATCGACCCGGCTGCTGGGTACAAAACTTCGGGTTCTGACTTTATTGCCGGCATCGACGACATACACGAAGTTTTTGTCCTGTACTTCGAATACGGCTTTCTGAGGTACCAGCACGGCATCGTCCACATCGGTCGTCAGGCGAACCTTTCCCGTAGCCCCATGCCGGAGCAGCCGGTCGGGGTTGGGGAAACTTGCCCGGAAGGCAATTGTACCGGAGTTGCCTTCAAATACTGTTTCTGTGGTTTCGATCCTGCCTTTATGCGGATAGGCGGAGTCGTCGGCCAGCAACAGATCGACATCCTGGACGGTCAATTTCTGGGGGTTCTTCCGTTTCTTGATGAAGGCCAGGTATTCTTTTTCCGACACATTAAAATAAGCGTAGATCTCACTCAGGTCGGAGATGGTCGTCAGCAACGCCCCTGCTTCGATCAGGCTTCCCTGCTTGAAAGGGATCCGGTTGATAACACCGTCGAAGGGCGCGCGAATGCTGGTCAGCGATACCAGCAACCGGGCATGGGCCAGCGCTGCTCTGGCCTGGTCGATGGCTGCCCGGGCTGTTTCTCCTTTCGATCGGGCAAGTTTAAGTTCAGACGGGGATATGACGTTTTTATCGACAAGCAACTTTACCCGGCTCATTTCCACCTCGGTCGATTGTGCCTGCGCCGTGGCACTTTCCAGACTGGCCTGTGCTTCCGCAACTTTGACCTGATACTCTGCCGGATTGAGCTGAAACAGTAGCTGCCCTTTTTTAACGGACTTGCCTTCATCGACCAGGATTCTATCCAGGTAGCCGGCGGCCCGGGCGCGCACTTCTACGTTTTGTACGGCTTCCAGATTACTGGCATAGTCGCGGTCCAGGGTCGCATCCTGTTTCGTTAGCTGGATGATGGGCACGGCCGGGCTTGCCTCTTCCTGCTTGGTCTCGCTTTGGGCAGTACAACCCGCCAGCAGTATACTTGCGAGTAAAACGTTTACGCTTATATAGGAATCCATACGAGTTGGTCTGAAAACAGGTAAGTGTTTGCGACACCGAATGGACAAATAGCCCACCCAGCTACATCGGCAAGTAGGCCTTGACAAGTAAGGATAAGCTTAGAATACTATTAGAATTTGATTAGAATAGCTCCTGTAGGCAATGTTCGTATTTAAATAGTGCAACTTTATGTCGCTATTAGCTAAAAGAGAAGCGCTGTGTCAACAAAGACTTTCATATACCTCTACCGGCTTTTAAAAGGAATGTGAGGCCGAAAAGGCAAAATAAAAACCGCTACCGACGTCTGATCGTCGGTAGCGGTCTGTTTATCATCAACAGCCAGTACTTGGTTTAATACCATCCGGCCGATGGCAGCCGTCGTTATTGATCGGCCACCGGGGCGAGTCCAAATGAGTTACTTTGGGCAACTGAACACCGTTATAAACGAGAGCGATTCGCCAGAGTCAGCATTAATTGCCGGTATTTCTGGACGGGCTGAGCGCTTGTGAAAGCCCTGCTTTCTGATCGGTTTGCAGGGCCTCCAGGGCAGCTGCCAGGTATACGAGCGGAGCGTTCCAGTTGATGGCAATTTCGTTGGATGCATACGAACAGTCGGCGTCGAGGTAGACTTCGTCAGCGATTGTCGTCGTGTAACCGGCACATTTATCCTGTCGCGCAGCATTGGCATTGGTACCGCCCGACAGCAGACCCGGTACGGGCGCATCGATGCCATCGGCAACGGACGGACGATGGTGGGGATGCATCGGCGTTTTGTCGCCAAAACCCGTTACGAACGAGTAGCCAACGGCGTTGCGCCCCAGCAGGTAATCCAGGTTGCCAAGTGCATACTGGAGGTAACGACGGCGGTTGGGCGAATCCGTAAACCGGTAGGCTTGCAGGAGCGCAATACCCTGATTGGCGGCCTCAGAACTGCTGCCCCAGATAAAATCCTTTGCCGATTTTCCCATTACGGTTTGAAACGCCTGCCGGTCGGCCCCGTCGATGAGTGAGTCGGCCAGCGTCGTCAGGTGTTTCTTGACAACGGGCAGGTCTTTTTTGCCGAGAGCGGTCAGGGTATTGCCCGACCGGGCCAGGGTGTAGTAGGCCAGCGTCCGTACCTGCGGCCAGGATGGGAGCGGGGTCCTGTTATCCGGGAAAAGGTTGACCGCCGTATAATAGGCATCGTCTTTCGTGGTGACGTACAATTCGGCCGCAGCCCAGATCCATTCATCGTCGGCGCTCCGGTCTTCATAACCACCCGTCGACACATCGGGATCGAATTTGGTATTCATCTCCCGCTGGTTATACACTACGGTCGGGTTGGCTTTGGCCCAGCCCCAGGCTTTTACGGCGGCTGTCAGGCAGGAGTCGGCCAGGCCGGGGAGGGCGTTATTGTACGGTTTCAGCACACGGCTGGCCTGCGCCATGACGGCGGCAAAATCGAGCGTGGCCGTAATGCCTTTGGCCACCACATAACGGTCTTTGGTGGCTTTGTCGGGCATCACCATGCCGTCGAAGCTGGCGTTGGTCAGCTTGTGGTAAACGCCCCCGTCGGCGGGGTCCTGCATGGTCAGCATCCAGCGCAGGTTCCAGAGGGCTTCATCCAGCACGTCCGGCACGTTGTTGCTGCTTTCGGGAATGTTCGTGTTGAGCTTCTTCACATAGTCCGGAAAGTCTTCGCACAGCGAGAGCAGGGTGCCCATCGTGATACCGGAGTTGACGATATACTTGTTGTAATCGCCCGCGTCGTACCAGCCTTTGGGCGACGAAATGACCGTTCCCGCCGGGCGACCCGCTGAAGCAGCCGAGGGATGAACCAGCACCCGCGTGTCGGGGTGACCGGCCGGACGTGACCACTGCCCGGCAAATTTGGCCGGCAGCTCGATGGCGGTGCGCTGGTAATAAAAGCCTTTGATGGCACCGATGGCCAGCGCCCGGTGAACGTCGGCGCGAATCTCGAACGGATAGGAGCGGCCCAGGCCGGGTATGACGACAACGTACGTGCCGGGTTTGGTAAAGGCCGAAAAATCGGCCGCATGGGTCGTTTTTCCTGAGATAGCGTTTTTGCGGGCTTCGCTCAATGTGCCGCTAAAGACCACCTTTTTCGTCTCCGGTGTCATCACCTGAAACGGGCCGGTTGCCTCACCGACGACGACGGCAACTTTGGCGGCATTGGGATAGAAGCCCAGCTGATTGAGCCGGATAGTTTCTGAAAGAGGTAGCTCCTGCGCCAGTGCGCTGCCGGAAACTAAGGTGGCAACCAGCGCGGCTGATCGGAGGAGGTTGCTGGGAAAGCGTTGAGGTTTCATGAGTTAAACGAAAGGTAGTAGAGAAAAGGGCCAGTCCAGGATACGGCAGACACCTCGCCGGGCTGGCGTGCCAGCAGCCACAAATTTTAGATAGGTGGTTACTATCGCTGCGTTTATTTCACCACTTTCATGGTACCCTGCATGACGTAGAAGTGGCCGGGTACCGAACACTCGTACAGGTAGTCGCCAGGTTTGTCGGGCGCGGTGAAGAAGATGGATTCGTTGGTGTTGGGCTGTAGCAGATTGGTGTGGTGTAACACCTTGTCGGTTTGCGGAATGTAGTTTCGCTCCTGACCTTCCAGCCCTAGTTTCATCGCCAGTTCGCCCACCTGTATAGCCGAGCCGGGCATCACCACTACGAAGTTGTGAAGCATGTCGTCTTCGTTGTTGAAAACCACCCGCACCTTGCTGCCCGCCTTTACCTGAAACTGCTCGGGTGCAAACTTGAGGCCCGGCTTCGTACCCATGTTGATGGTATAATCCGGCTCGCCCCAGGACGCAGGCATCTCGGTAATGCGTTTGGCTACAGCCGCGGTTGCCGGTTTAGCCGCCGTACCAGGTTTCGCTACTGTGCCTTTTTTCGTACCTGCTTTGGTGTTTACCGGCGGTGTGTTGGCCGCAGAGGCCATCATCTCGTGGTCGTGTTTCGGGGCGGGTGCGATACTGGCTACGTTCAGCTTGTCGCCATCGGGAATGTTGTTCAGCGTATAGTAACCTACGTTGTGCAGCAGGGTGCGGCCTTTTGTCGACCGTATGCCCGGTGTGCTAATCTCGTGGATATATCCCAGTCGCAGACTATCGACCACCAGGCGGGCTTTGAGTCCGTCTTTCGATACGACGATGCCCCGGATAGGGCAGCCACCCCGGTTGATAACCGGACTGCCGTAGGTAGCATGGTACTTGTAGTTGAAACCCGTCACCTTGTACGAAGCGGGGTCGGCGGCTGTTTCAGCATCGACGGGCTCCGTGAATTCGATCTCGAACCCATCCGGCATGGCGTGAATCGTCTTCATCTCGAACGGCATCTTACCCGTCCAGACCACCCGCTGCAAACTGAACTGCTCTTTACCGGTCGACGACCAGCCCCGGCTCGTCATCCCCACAAACATCGATGCGTCGTGGCCCCATACCATCCGAAGTACGCCCGATGAGAATCCCTCCCGGAAGGGGAAAACAACCCCCTGGTATTCGCCTTTCACTTTCTCGAAATCGACCCGCGACAGGATACTCTGCCCCTGATCGCCAATGAATAACTGGTTCTCGAAAGGGCCGAACTTCCCTTTTGTGTTATCGGTCAGCAGGCCGGATGTAGAGATACCCAGAATGCCGTGGGGCAACCAGACGGCGGGGGCTTTCAAGGCCGTGAACTTCTTGGATACATCGTACAAAGGCTCGCCGGTGTTGGGCACCTCCTGCGGTTTGATTTTGAGGGGCGAGCCCGGTAAATCGGTCCAGCGCAGGCTTTCGGCATTGCCCAGGAAATCGCCTTTTTCTACCTGCGAGATGCGTCCCGACCCGACCCAGTCACCCTGGTTCTCGGTGTAGAAGAAGTCACCGGCTGCGTTCATGCCATAGCCAGCGGGCGAGCGCATGCCAGCCGCGAAGGGGGTCATCTTGCCATCGGGCGTGATTTCCAGCGTCCAGCCGCGCCAGGGCACCAGACTGACGCCGTGGCCCAGGCTGTTACTCCAGCCCACGTTCAGCGTGACGAGCATGTTGCCGTTGGGCAGGAAGGTAGGGCCATAGGAGTACTCGTGGTAATTGCCCGACAGGGGCCACGAATAGATTTTGTCGTAGGAGTCGGCGCGACCATCGCCGTCGGCATCGTGCAGGCGGGTGAGTTCGCTGCGCTGGGTCACGTAAATATCACCGTCCTTGTAGGCCAGTCCCAGTGGTTCGTGCAGGCCGTAGGCGAAGCGTTTGTAGGTAGGACGCGCCGAGCCGCTGATGTAGGGGTTGGAAACGATCCAGACCTCACCCCGGCGGGTACAAACGGCCAGGTTACCATCGGGTAGGGTGACCATGCCGCCCACTTCCAGAATGATATCCTCCGGTACGGGCAGTGAAATCAGTTTGTAGAAGTCGTCTTCCTTTTCGGGGTCGACTTCCAGTTTGGCCAGTCCTTTGGGCGCTGGGGCGGGCTGTTTGCTGCTGGAACTGACGGGCAGGCCGGTCTTGGATTGAATCTGTGCCTGAACAGCAAAGGGGCTGACACAGGCAAGGCCAGCCGCAAACAGGGCGGTTTTAGCCAGAATATGGAGGGGATGTTGCTTAACTTTCATGAGCAGGTACTGTCAGGGAAATGAGCGTTTACCAGATAAGTGAGTACGTGACCGTGCCACCGTTGTTCGCCGATTTTACCGGGAGCAGCAGCTCCCTGGTCTTTTGCGCCGTTGTTCGGATAACCGGTTTCTGTTTTCCCGGAAGCTCAACAAAATATTGCTTGTCGTTCACGGCATACAGGCCGTTGGGTAGTTCGGTGATGTCGCTGCCTTCGGCTATGCGGCACCAGATCTCACCCGGAGTACCCTGGGCGGTTACCGTAAATGAGTGGGATAGCTTATGACCATCCTCTCCGGCGGCAAACGACTCCCGGACCTGCGCCCCACCCAGCGTGTACTTGAAAACGGGACGGCCGTTTTTGTCGATGTCGTAGCCCAGGTTCGTATAGGTAGCGTTGGAATCGGGCCAGACCGTGTTCTGATCGGCCAGTACGCTCAGCGATGGCTTGCCCGATAGCTCGATCACACTGCCCAGGGGAACGGATAGCTGGGTTTCGCCCCGTCCGTACCACATGGGTGTCGTTTCGAGGAAGTCGCCCCGCCATATTTGCAGAAATTCGCCTTTGTTCAGATCGATGCTGTAGTTCACCTGACCCGGCTCGCCAACCGAAATGGTGTGGGTATGCTTCCGGCCGTGGTGGTTAACAAAGCCGCGCTGCATGACCGGCTCATTGCTGGCCAGGACCGATATCTCGCCCACGGGGTCTTCGGCCCGTATGATCTGGTTCAGGGGGGTGTACTGAACCCCCGGCCCTTCAACGGCCAGCAGGATGTCGTTGCTGCGGGCGTACCACAAACCAAAGTTTTTGTAGTAGGCCAGCACCACCGGATGGTCGCCTGCTTCCAGCGATACCATGGCCGAGGTTGTGCCCCCATTTTTGCCGCTGATGCTCATAACGGGCTTGCTGTCGATCTGTAACTCACCGGCTCCGTTCGGGTTAGCCGGGTTGGTTTCGGCGGGAATCCAGTTCAGGTTGAGGTTGAGCAGATACTGCCCGGTACGGGGAATGTGCAGCGTGCCAGTGATCTTGCCACCGAACTTATCCCGGCTGCCGGGTGCCGAATGGGCCAGCACATCGATATCCAGTTCACGTTTGGCGGTTAGCGAATTTAAGTCGCTGACCGAACTGAACTTGCCCTCATACGCGCTCAGCTTCATCTTCGTCAGCGTTACCGGCTCAATGCCGTACGACTTGTAGCGGATGTTGCGGATAGCTACGGCACCATGATCGCCCTGGATCATGAGCGGGCCAGTCGGTTTTTCGTCCTGAAAAGCCGCCGACCGGGTGGGGCCGAGCACTTCAATATTTTCCTGAACGGTCACGCCGTTGAGCACTACCTTGAGGAAGCGGGCATTGCTGGTTTTTTCGCCCGCTGCGTTAAACCGGGGTGCCCGGAAAACGACGCTCAGGTGCTGCCAAAGACCCGGTGCTTTGCCCACGTTTTGGGTGGGCGGGTGTCCTTCGTACCCTTTCCGGCCCTCGGGACGGCTTTCGTCCCAGCGTTCGTAGATCGCCCCGCAGTCGCTCGATTTCGGCACCTTAGCACCCCAGCTGTCGAACAACTGCACTTCGTAGCGTCCTTGCAGGAAAATGCCGGAGTTCGATTCTTTTTCCATCATGAAGTCGAGATCCAGTGCCAGATCACCGTGCTCCATGCTGGTGAAGAGGTGACCGTTGCTTTTCCCGGACGGGTCATTGACCAGAACACCCGTGCCGGACTTCGTACTGCCTTTCCCGGCCTTGTTCAGGTCGTAGAAAGCATCGCCCACAATTTTCCAGTTGCTGCCGGTGGATTTGAAGTCAGCCAGATTCTGTAGGGTAATGGGTACGGAGGGTAATTCATTGGGTTGCGCCGATACACCAAGGGCGTAGAGCAGCAGGCACAGAAGAGAACAACAAAAGGTACGTTGCATAATTAATGGGAAACAGATAGTAGGCACGGGTGAAGTCAGTAAACAGGCTGAATGCTCCCGTTTTCTGCGGGAGCATTCAGCCTGTTTACTGGTTTGAAAAGGTCAGTGATCGCCAAAATAGAACGAAGCAACGTATCGGAATAGTCGATATAGGGTTCCGCAGATCAAAAATACATGAATCTATTTACACTACTTGGCTTTGTTGGAAACTACCCGGATGTTATCGACTGCCATCGACACTTCGCCCATGCCGTCGGTGTCGGCAATGAGCCGCATCAGGATCGCGTTCGAGCCGGTATCGCCCAGCAGGGCAGTTAGCGAAGGGGCCGATTCGCCCAGGCCGTTGTTGGTTTTGAACTCGGTGAGCGGGATGGTTACCGTCTGCCAGCCGGGGGTGGTGAAATCGATCGACGCTGTGCCTATTTTCCAGGGTGTGTAATTGTATACGTAACTGGTAGGCATAGGTGTCCGGCTGGGCATAACTTGCAGAGTGCCGGTTTTCCAGGGCGCTTTCACGAAGATCTCGAACTTCAGGGCATAATCGCTTACCGGGTTTTTCAGGTTGGCCGGGGCTACCCAAACGCTGGGGTTGGTGTTTAGCGACCGGCCCTCGGTCCACCACTCGCCGTTGCCGCCCACAATGCCTTTCACCGAGAAGTAGCCGTAATTGCCGCGCGTACCCGGAAACAGTTTCGCGTCGTTCTGCATCTTGATCGACCAGGACTGGAACGTATTCTGATCGTCGAAGTTGCAGAGCACACCGGCTCCGCTGCTGTAATTGATGGGAGCGGGGGTGTTCACGGTCCCGAAAGTAGCCACCATCGATAGCGGGCCGCTCTGCGTCAGGTTTTTGGGGACCGCCACCGTAAGCAGGGTGCCTTCTTTATTGACGGTAAACTGGGTTGAATCAACGGCCAGATTGCCGGGGAAAACGACCTTGCTGACCCCGAAGAAGTTAGCGCCCGCGATGGTGATGGTCTCCCCCGGATTGGCGTTCTCATTGGAAATGCTGGTAATAGCCGGTGGTGCCTGAACGATGGTGAAGTCGAAGGTTGTTTCGCCACGCGTCGTCACGATGCGGAGTTTGTTCGACACCGAGGGGGCGGTCACGGCGGTTGGGGTGCTGGCCGGAATCGATACGATCAGGTTTTCATCCGTGTTATAGACCGGATTAAAGGCCGCCGGGAAATCGTTGAAAAAGACGTTAAGGGTTTTGTCCAGATGCTGACCCTGAATAACGATCAGCGTACCCGGCAGCGCGCTGGTGAAGGTGCTGTCTTTGCTGGCCGGGTTCAACAGCCGGACCTGTGTAACAATGGGCGGGGCGCCTACGTCTTCTTTCTGACAGCCGGACAGCCAGAACAGACCGGCCATCAGGGTTACTAAAGAGGCAAAACGACAGGCGTTTGCGAAACTAAAAAAAGCTTTCATTGGATATGCCAGGATTGGAGATCGGATGGATGTTGGCTGTGGGCGGTAGGGCAGTGGAGGTGTCGGGTTCGGGAGCGCCAGCCCGGTCAAACCCGACACCTTTACTACCTACTACGTCATCAATAGTTGCTGAAATCAAAAGGCACCGGTGCTTTGCGCAGGTTGGGCGCTTTGGTCAGTTCTACATCCGGGTAGGGGAGGAAGAACCGCGCATCGTCAACCGGATAGGTGGTTACCGTGGCCGGAAAGACAATATTCCACTGTTTCACTTTGCTGTTAGCCACTGGCGTGATGGTATAGGTACTCTTGTTCATACCGCTCAGCATCGTCTTCGCCTTGGCCGGGTTGAAGTAATACAGCCGCACGAACTCATACCACTGCGTGCCTTCCATGGCCAGTTCGATCCGCTTCTCTTTGAAGATATCATCGAACGTAATCCGCTCTTTCGGGGCCAGCCCGGCCCGTTTCCGGACGGCGTTGAAGTAGGTCAGGGCATCGGCGTTACTGGTCGATGCGGCATTGCCCATAATGGCTTCGGCATAAATCAGGTACACTTCGGCCAGCCGGAGCATGTAGCTGTTGATCTCCGTGTGCATGAAACTCACTTTGCCGTCGTTGTCTGAAGGAAGCCCGACAACGTATTTCTTTACATTGGCCCGCGTCGTGTTCGTAAGCGGCACCACCAGTTCCTGAGTAAGCTGCTTGCCCGGATTTGCCGGGTCGGGCACCAGCTGGTGGATGTATCGGTACTGGTCGCCGGGGAACATAAACGTCGCTTTCCGGCGGATCGAGTCGGCGGGTTCGTACGCTTTCAGCATATCGGCGGTGGCACCGTGGTCAATGCCCCACCCATCGCTGAAGCCCGTAATGCTCGAATTAAAAGCCAGGTAGGCCTGCATCGTGTTCTGCGTTCCCCACTGCGGCCCGTTCCACACCCACTGGAGCGCAAACAGACTTTCGGGGTTGTTGTTGTTCTGGGTCTTGAACAGGTCTTCGTAGTTGGGCATCAGACTGGCCCCGCTGTTCCTGATAACATCACCAGCGTAGTAGCGGGCGCTGTCCAGATCGGTCTGTGACCGGTTGCCTTCCGTTTTGCCCAGACCCGAACGGGCCAGAAACATCCGGGAGAGCATCCCCTCGGCCGACCATTTCGTCAGCCGGCCTTTCTGGACGGGTGTGGCGGGCAGCGTCTTGGCCGCATAGCGAAGGTCACGAATCACAAACTCCCATACGCTCTCAACCGTGTTACGGGTCTGGGTCGTGTCGGTCAGCAGTTTGGTGTTGTCCGTTATGATCGGTACCGCGCCGTAGTTCCGGACGAGGTAGGCGTAGGCCAGTCCCCGCATGAACCGCGCTTCGCCCAGCCCGTGCTGCTTGATGTTCTCCGGCACACCCGCGTCGGCATAGGTGTTGATGTTGCGGATGATGGTGTTACACTGGCCGATGATGTTGTAGAACGACTGCCAGGTAAGGGCCACTTCGGGCTCGCTCGCCGAGGTGTTGAACCGCACGTGTGAGGTCCAGCTACTGCCCGAAAACAGCGTTCCCCCCCGCGCATCGCCCAGGGCGAACGAGGCTTTATCGTTATAATCGAACCACACGATGTTGTACAGCGGGGCCGTCCCCATCAGCACCTGATCGGCGTTTTTGTAATAGGTGGCATCCACGAGCGTATCGAGCGGAAGCCGGTCCAGAAACTCTTTGTTGCAGCCGGTCATCATCAGGACGAAAGCGATGAAGGCGAAGTATTTTAAACGTATGTTCGTTGTCATGAGTTGCTCTTGGTTATAGGTCGATACCAACACTTAGCGTATACATGCGGGTAAGCGGATAGCGGCCGTAGTCGACGCCAATCACCGACGAGCCGGGGTTGGATCCGCTTCCTACGAAGGCACCCACTTCCGGGTCGTATCCTTTGTATTTGGTAAGGGTAAAGGCATTTTGGACGCCGGCCGTAACGCGCAGGCCCTGCACCACTTTTTGCCGGCTCACCAGCGATTTAGGGACCGAGTAGCTAAGCTGGATGTTCTTGATGCGGGTGTAGGAACCATCTTCTACGTAATCCTGGGTAGCCCGGTTGGCATTGCCGTTGCCATCGGCACCCGTGATCCGGGGTCGCTGGGCGTTGGTGTTGATCAGGGTTGGATTCACAGCGTCATTGGTCAGACGGGCATAGTCGATAGCACCGGCCAGCAGGCCCCGGCCAACGTTGGTACGGCCGGGATTCTCGTTGCGGAACCTGACGAAGTTATAGATGTCATTACCGTAGGAGCCGGTAAGCAGCACCGTCAGGTCGAAGTTCTGGTACGACAGGTTGTTGGTAAAGCCCAGGGTCATTTTCGGCCAGGGGTTGCCAATGAACGTCTGGTCGCGGGCGTCGATGATCTTGTCGCCGTTCAGGTCTTTGTATTTGATATCGCCTACCCAGGTGCTGTTGACGCCAACAGTGTTGCCCGCCGGAATGGCCGAGTTGTTGATCTCTTCAACGGTCTGGAAGATTCCCTCCCGCTGATACCCGAAGAACTGGAAGGCGGGCTGGCCGACTACCGAACGGGCCAGGAAGTTCTCCATGAACCAGTACGGCCGGTCGAGCGTCGCCGTTTCGGCGTAGAGCTTGCTCAGCTTGTTGCGGAAACCCGACACGTTGATGTTGCTGCTCCACTTGAAGCCGCCCCGGTCTACGTTGACGGTGTTGAGGGTCAGGCCGTAGCCCCGGTTTTCCAGCGCCCCGATGTTCACCAGCGGTGGCCCGATAGAGCCTGAACCAGTTGTGCCCATATAGGTTGGCAGGGGAATGTTCATGATCAGGTTGTCGGTCTTTTTCAGGTAGAAATCACCTTCCAGCTGAATCCGGTTGCTGAACATGTTGAGGTTGAAACCCAGGTTATAGGTCATGGTGCTTTCCCACTGGTAGTCGGGGTTGGCGTAGTTGCGGGCCAGGTAGCCGGTGCCCCAGGGGGTAGCCACGGGCTGAAGCGCCGAGAAATAACCGGGGTTGCCCTGGTTACCTGTCAGGCCGGTTTCGAAACGGATCTTGAACTCGTTGATCTGCGGAATCTGCTTCATGAACGGCTCTTCCGATACCCGCCACGCGGCTGATACCGACGGGAAGTAACCCCAGCGCTTGTTCGGGGCGAAGCTCGGCGACCCATCGGCGCGGAAAGCCGCCTGCACGATATACCGGTCGTTATACGTGTAATTGATCCGGCTCAGGTAGGACTCCATGCCCCACGAGCCTTTGCTACTGCTGTTGGTCGCCGTCTTGGGATCGCCCAGCGACAGTTCCGGAATGTTATTCGTCACAAAACCCTGTACCCCCGCCGATAAATTTTCGTAGGTGCTTTCCTGCGCTTCATGGCTGATCAGGCCACCAATGCTGTGGCGGCCAATCTTCGTATCGTACTGGAGTAACTGGTTGAGGTTCCAGTAGTAGTTGTTGCCGCTGCCTTTGCTGGCCGAGGCCGTGTTGTTAATGATGGTGCCCAGCTGGTAAGTCGGCGTAAACGTGTTGTTGGTACTGAACTGGGCGTTGCCATTGAACGAGTTCCGGAAAATCAGCCCCTTCATCAATGTGATGTCTGCGTTGATACCACCCAGCACATTCACCCGGTTGACCCGGTTGTCGATCAAGTTGGCGATGGCGATGGGGTTGTTAACGGCAAACTGCGGGTTGGTTGGTCCGCCCCATGACCCATCGGGATTTTTCAGCGGAATATTAGGCGACTGCTCGATGGCTAGGTTGATCAGGTCGTTGTTGGTCTGCGTAACGCGGTCCTCGGTTTTGCTTAGGTTCAGGTTCGTTCCGATCTTCAGCCAGCTGCGGGTCTGGTTGTCCACGTTCAGACGCATCGAGTACCGGTTGAACGCAGACCCAACCGCTACGCCCTGCTGGTTGAAGTATTCACCCGAGAGGTAGTAGGTCGTTTTTTCGGTTCCGCCACTCAGGCTCAACTGATGCTTGATGAGGGGTGCCTGCCGGAATAGCTCGCGCTGCCAGTTGGTGCCTTCGCCCAGCAGCGACGGGTCCTGAAATTCCGGGATGGGCGTCTGCCCGTTCAATTGCCGGTATTCGTTGACCAGGCCGGCATAGTCACGCAGATTCAGCGTGGGCAACAGCTTGGGTGTATCCTGTAAGGTGTACAGGAAATTATAGTTGATTTTGGTCTGCCCGGCCTTACCCCGCTTGGTCGTGATCAGCACCACCCCATTGGTAGCGCGTGACCCGTAGATAGCCGTTGCCGAGGGGCCCTGCAATACTTCCATCGACTCGATATCGGTCGGGTTCAGACCCGCCAGGGGGTTGATGGAACTGGAAACGCCATACGAACCTGCGGGTGAGCCTGGACTTCCGGGTGCGCCCGAGATCTGCACACCATCGACGACGTAGAGCGGCTCGTTGGAGCCATTGATGGTGTTGACCCCGCGAATATTGACCGAGATGCCGCCACCGGGCTGGCCCGTGTTCTGGGTAACATATACGTTGGCCGACCGGCCCTGCAAGGCCTGTTCCAGCGTTGTGTTAACGGTTTTCTGAATGTCGGCGGAGCTGATCGTCGTCTGCGCGCTCGAAAGATCGGCCCGCTTGATCTGACCGTAGCCAACGACCACAACTTCGTTCAGGTTATTGACATCTTCGAGGAGCCGGACACTCAGTTTCGTCTTGCCACCTATGGGGACTTCCTGCTTGACGTATCCGATATACGAAAAGATAAGCGTACCTGCGCGGGGCGCATCAATAGCGAAGTTGCCGCTGGCATCGGTCGTGGTGCCGGTGGCCGTGCCCTTTACCAGAATACTGACGCCGGGGATACCCTGTACATCCTGTTGCGAGGATACATTACCCGTAACCCGGATCCGGGACGTGGGCGTCTGGGCGAAGCTGGCGAGGCTGGCGAGGCTGAACAATACCAGCGGGAGAAAAAGAAGGAGTTTACATTGGTTACGGAAAAATCCGTGGTAAGGATCTTGTCCGTAGCTGGACCTGTAGAAAAGCGACATACTTAGTAGCAGTTTAATGAGGCTAGTGATAAGGATTTATACGCAGAGGCTGTTTACGCGGGGTTGAGCAGGTCGATCCACATCATTGTATAAAACCTATTTTTTTTGTATCAAAACTAATAGGCCCCGTCGTTTTGGGACGGGGCCTATTGTTAGGAAAAAGGGGCTGTTTTGTTAAGTGGCTGCTGAATTTGTTTCAGAAAGGGGGCTCAAATGTTAACAAGCCCGGTTCTTCTATAAGAAATAGTCAATTAAGCCACCAAAAATTGACGTTTTGGCACTCATTCCGTGGGCTGCTGCTGGTTCCCTACGGCATACTGAGAAGGAATAACACCAAACTCCTGTTTGAAGTACTTAGTGAAGTTCTTGGGATTGTTGAACCCAACCTGATACGCGATCTCGGCGACGCTCAACTGACTTTTGCCCAGCAGCTGAGCGGCCCGGCGCAGGCGGATGGTGCGAATAAATTCGATGAGCGATCGTTCGGTCAGGGCCAGTAGTTCCTTGTACAGATGGACCCGGCTCATGCCCAGTTCCCGGCTCAGTTCCTCTACCGAAAAGTCGGGGTTGGCTATGTTCTTCTCTACGAGACTCAGCGCTTTCTGAACCAGTTTCTCATCCAGCGATGTCACCGCTACCTCGCCTGGCGTTAGGTTCGGACCCGGCTGAAGGGCTTTTAACAGGAGATTCTGCTGAGCGATCAGGTTTCGGATGCGGGCGAGCAAAAGCTGGACGTTGAACGGTTTAGTGATGTAGTCGCTGGCACCGGTCTCGAAGCCCTCCAGCCGCTGCTCTTCGGCCGAGCGGGCGGTCAGCAACAGCACCGGTATGTGGGCCGTTCGCCGGTCGTCCTTGATCCGGCGGCAGAGGGCGATACCGTCCATTTCGGGCATCATCACATCGCTCACAACCAGATCCGGCAAGTGGGCCTGTGTCAGCTGCCAGCCTTCTTTTCCGTTGGCCGCTTCCAGAATCGTGTACTCTCGATTGAGATTATCTTTCAGGTAGAACCGGAAATCTTCGTTGTCCTCCACGACCAGTAACACCGGTTTTTTACCCCCTCTTTTTCCGGTTTGATTTCCGGGCATAACGGATGGCAACGCAACTTCGGCTGTCAGAACGGCTTCCCGAACCGGTTGATATAGCGCTGCCAGCTCCGTTTCTGTCCGCATCGGCAACCGAACCGTGAAGGTGCTGCCCCCGTCGGGCACGCTCTCTACCGACAGCGTGCCGCCATGCAGCTGAACGAACTCGCGGGTGATGGATAACCCGATACCACTCCCTTGGTTGATGAGAGAACCGGGCAGATCGCTTTGAAAGAAGCGCTCGAAGATCTTTTCCTGCTGGGCGGGCGCAATGCCAATACCCGTATCGATGACCTGAATGGTCAGCCAGCGCTCGGTCTCCGTGTCGGACGGCGGTTGACATGTCGGGTCCGGCACCTGGACTGTAATCGCCACCTGACCATGCTCGGGGGTGAACTTGAAGGCATTGGACAGGAGGTTGAACAGAATCCGTTCCAGCTTATCCTGGTCGAACACGGTTTCCAGCTCGGTTACGTTCGCGTCGAAGGTGAAATGAATATGCTTTTTCTCCGACAGGTCGGAAAAGGAGTAGAAGATCTCCCGGCAAAAGTCGACGATGTCGTGCCGTGTGGGGTGAAGCCGCAGGCCCTGCACCTCCATTTTGCGAAAATCAAGCAACTGGTTCACCAGGTTGAGCAGTCGTTTCGCGTTGCGGTAAATGAGCAGGAACTGTCGTTGCTGGCCGGGATCGTCTTCTTTTTTGATAAGCTGTTCCAGCGGGCTGATAACCAGCGTCAACGGCGTACGGAACTCATGGCTGACGTTGGTAAAAAACCGGATCTTCATCTCGTCCAGTTCGTGCATCTGCTGCGCATGCCGACGGTCCTGCTCCATACGGAAGTTGAGCCGCGCCCGTTCGAGCAGAATCCAGCGGGCGAGCAGCAGAATCCCGATGATGAGCAGGCCATACAGGACATAAGCCAGCGGGCTTTTCCAGAAGGGGGGTAAAATATGGATCGTCAGCTGACTGCCGTCCTGGTTCCAGCCCCGGTCGTTGTCGGCCACCCGTACCCGGAACACGTAGTCGCCGGGGTTCAGATTGGTGAACGTGGCTTTCCGAACCCGGCTGTCGGCGGTTAGCCAGTCGTCGTTGAACCCTTCCAGTTTGTACTGGTAGCGGCTTTTTTCGGGGTGAACGAAATTCAGGGCGGCAAACTCGATGGAGAAAACGTTCTGCTGGTGGGTTAACGTAATGCCGGGGGTTTTGGTGATGGACTGGTTCAGTGCCACCGACCCGTCGACCTCCTGACCGGGACGAACGGAGTGGTTAAAGATTTGTAGGTCAGTCAGGACGACCGTTGGCCGGGGCGCATCGGCCCGGAAGGTTTCGGGTCGGAAAATCGTGAAGCCACTGGCCCCGCCGAAGACCAGCTCACCCCGGCTGGTTTTGTAGGCTGCGTTATCGTTGAACGCCCGTCCCGGCAGACCGTCCGATTCATCATAATTCTTAGAGGTAAACGTATCCTGACCTGCCTTATTTTTTCGGATGATCAACTGCGACAGGCCGCTGGGTGTACCCAGCCACAAGGTATGGCTGGCATCTTCCACCAGCGTCAGGATGGTATTATCGGGCAGGCCATCTTCCTGCCGAAGCGCGCGAAACGTCCCCGTCGCCTGGTCGAACCGGTTGAGCCCTTCGTTGGTGCCGACCCAGATCGTACCGCGGCTGTCTTCCAGCAGGGTATTTATGTTGTTGTTGCTGAGGCCGTTGGGGTCCTGATTGTAGTTGACATACTGCCGGAAACGCCCCGACTGACCGTCGAGAACATCAATACCGTAAGCGGTGCCAATCCAGAGGTTACCCGCCTGGTCTTCCAGGATAGAGGAAATGTAATCGGAATGGATCGATTTGCCATCGGTCGTCCGGTAATGATAGAACCGGTTTTGCCGCCGGTCGAACCGGTCGAGCCCGCTTTCGAGGGTGCCAATCCAGAGATTTTGCTGCCGGTCTTCATAGATCTCCCAGATATTGTTGCTGGCGATACTGGCCGGATTGGCCTCATCATGTTTATAAGCCGTCACCTTGTCGCCCCGGATGGCATAGAGTCCACCCATGTAGGTGCCCACCCACAGTGTCTGCTCATGGTCGATCAGCATACTCACGATCACGCTGTTGGGACCGGCCGCCCGGGCAAACGCGGCCGATGGGATAAACCGATTGCTGGCCCGGTCGAAATAGCTCAGGCCCCCGCCGTTGCTGCCGATCCAGAGGTTTCCTTTTTTATCCTCCGCAAAGCGGTTCACATCGTCGTCGTTCAGGCTGGCCGGGTCCGAGGCCCGGTGGCGATAGAGCGAAAAGCGCAGGTTGTTTTTGTGGTAATAGCTAATGCCCTGCTTGAACGTGCCTACCCAGATGATACCATCGGCATCCCGATAGAAATCGTAGATGCTATTTTGCCCCACGCTGCTGTCGTCGGCGGGATTATGGCGCAGGTAACGGATGGTCCCTGTTTTCTTATCGAGCAGGTTGATGCCACCGTGGTCGGTACCAATCCAGATCAGGCCCTGTTCGTCCTGCGTGATGTCCCGAACGAGATTGTTGTTGAGCGATGCTGCTCCCACATTCCGCTGAATATGAGTTAGTTTGCCCGTGTGGGTGTCGATGAAATAAACGCCTTTGCCCTCGTTGCCTGTATGGACCCACAAGTCGTTATCGGCATCGATGAAGAGCTGATAGTCGTATAATTGATTGTTGTTTTTCTGCTGGAGGGCCTGGCTACGGTCGATAACCCGGTGGGTTCGGGCATCCAGTTTCTCCAGCAAACCGGACCGATGCAGGAGCCAGACTGCGCCCCGGCTGTCTTCCTGAAGGGCTGTCAGATTGTCGTCGGCAGGCGATTGTCGATCGGTTGGGCGGTGGCGAACGGCTTCGGTTTGCCGGGTTGCCGTTCGGTAGTAATACGCACCGGCCGATGTCAGCAGCCAGTAATTACCCTGTCTGTCCTTATGGATGTTGTTGAGCGTCGTGTTGGGCAGGCCCAGTGCCCGTAGCAGGGGAAGAGTGTTCTGGTCGAAGCGTTCGGTCGATGGGTCGTAAACCGCATCGCCGGTTCGGGTTTTGACCCACATACGCCCCAGCGGATCTTCGAACATTCGATTTACGTAATTGCCGGGGATAGACGTCGAATCACGGAACGCATGTCTGAACACCCGAAAGGAATACCCATCGTAGCGGTTCAGTCCCGACATGGTACCGACCCACAGAAATCCCTGCCTGTCTTTCATCAGGCAGTTTACCTGATTATTCGACAGTCCGCGTGAGGTTGTCAACCGGCTAAAGGCATAGGGGGGTGTTTGCGCGCAGGCCCCGGATGTCAGGCCCCAGAGCAGCCATAGACCCAGGCTTAGTGTATACGGTACAGATCGCATGGTTACCCCTTCTTGTCCTGCCAGATAGGGCGAATGTTGAATTGAATTGGTCAGGGAAGTTACTCGCTGCGTATCGTACGAATACGCCCGTTTATCAAAGCATTAAATATATAGGTTATATGTGTATGATTAGCATTTTTTCAATTGATGCCTGAACCAGCCGACGCCAGACCGCCCGTCGGCCTGTTTAAACCGCGGGACTCGTTGACTAGAGCGTGGTTCAGACAGGCTGGCGGGCGGCTTTCGACGGCGTATACCCCGGTAGGAAAGTGTTGCCTGCTTACAGATGGACCAGGTATTCGGTGAGCTTTTTCCACTGCATTTCCTGGAAGAAAGCCCAACCTCCGGCTGCTATCAGGGTATTTATAATGCCCCGGTCGCCCGCCGTCTTCTCGTCGTTATTGACCCGTTCATTACGACCCAGCTCCGATGCGATGAGCCGGTTGGCCTGGCGCTCGACGCGGAAGGTACTGCTGGCCTCCGGTCCGAAAAAGTGCTCTACGGGCGCGTTTTCGTCGGTTTGTTCAGCCTGCGGATTTTTGCAGGGAACTACCGTAAACTCTGCCAGCGTATCGGTAACCCGGAGAGCTGATACCTGCACCCAGTTCGCCGGTAAGTGGCCGGGGAGTGGTAACTCGATGCGGATATAGTCGCCAACGATGAGCGTATCGCTGTGTTTAGGTTTCCCCTGCGGGTCATGTAGCTCGAAGGTAGCCGTAGGTTCGGGCATGGTCGACCAGTCGTTGACGGCAAACAGCTTTGCCTTCGACCGCAGGAAAGCCTGAGCAGCCGTCCGGTCGTTGGAATAGGTATGGTCGCTTTGGTACGTGAGGTCCTTGGTCTGGTTTCCGGCCAGGGTGTCTACCTCCTGACCAATTTTATCGATTACTTTACGTAGGTTCATAACGTTTATCGGCTAGTCTGTGGGTTCAGGTCAACAGGCGGCTGAGTACAGCAAAATCAGTTATCCGGCCATTGGCCTGGGTTGTTACCTACAAGAGTAGGTAATGCGATAAATCCTCGTTTTGGTAGCTTTTGTTCTCTAATCATTAGGGAACGGCTGATTATTTCTTAATACGTCCCAGATAACAATACCTACTGGCGACAGGTTACTTCTGAAAAGGAACACCATCATGGCCCGCAGGGACACACACGTAGAGTACATCGTCAAGGAATCGGTTTATAAGGTGGCTTTAGCCAATTTGCCCGCTGGAACAGCAGCCAATCAGACCATCGAATTAGGACCTATAACGGTTCGGGAATACCGGCAGAATACCAGCCAGACGATCAACGCCGGCAAATGGGTCCTCTGGGGCATCTCGTCTGAAACATTCGTGTGCGAGTGGCGCGACGGAGCCTGGGAGCCGCCCGCCAATCTGGTCGTAATCAGCGATTGAGTCCTGAGAAGCCCCGGTAACTAAAAGTAAGAATGGGTAGGGGTGCGCTTTGGTAACTAGCTGCCAAACCCCCTTTTTCATGCATAAGTCAATTTTTTTGCTTTTGTTTTTACTGGTCTCGCTCACCACCTTCGCCCAGCAACGCTTCGCTGACATAGGTGATCTGCTGCTCGAAAACGGCCAGACGATCCGTAATTGCCGGATCGGCTACCGGACCTATGGGACGCTCAACCGAAGTCGCTCCAACGCTATTCTGGTACCGACGTGGTTTGGCGGTACATCGCAGCAAAAAGCGTTTGTAGCCAGTCCCGGTGGTGTGGCAGATAGTACCCGGTTCTACGCTATTGTCGTCGATGCTATCGGAAACGGCGTGTCGTCGTCACCCTCCAGCAGCACCGCTCAGCCAGGGGCGCAGTTCCCGACGTTTACGATTCGGGATATGGTCCGGTCACAGTATGGACTGGTCACGAAAACGCTGAAGCTGAGCCATCTCTACGCCGTTACGGGCATTTCGATGGGCGGAATGCAATCCTTCGAATGGATGGTTTCCTATCCGGACTTTGTCGACAAAATCGTCCCCATCGTAGGGACGCCGAAACAGAGCAGCTACGACCGGCTCTTCTGGGGAACGCAGCTGGCTATTCTGGAGCGGGGTAACTTCTCCGCCGAAGCTATGCAAATCGTGTCGGCCCTGCATCAACTGAACCTCTCGACACCCGGCTACTTTTTCGGGCATATGAACGCGGAAGAGGAACCGGAGTTCGTCCGGAAAACAGAGATCAACTCCGCCGAAACCAACCCCTACAACTGGGCGTCGCAGCTGCGGGCTATGATTGGCCAGGACATTTACCGGGGCCGGACAGTGGCCGAACTCAAATCGGCCATACGGGCGAAGCTCCTGGTGATCGTAGCCACGCAGGACCACATGGTAACCCCCGGTCCGGCGAGCGAACTGGCCCGTGCCTTACAGGTGCCGCTGGTCCAGCTGACCGGCGAGTGCGGGCACCTGGCTACGTCCTGCGAAGAAGCTACCGTTCGCCGGGAAGTGACGGCCTTTTTTAAGCCCTGATCAGGTACCATTCACTCAGACTTGCCAACCTTCCGCTCGAACACCTGTTGTTTGAACAGGCATCCGGTCTTTTGGACGGGTGTCTGTAACCCAACAACCTGATCGATTATGAGCGCTTCCCTCTCAACAAAAGCAGTATTATGGGGCCTGGCCGGCGTAGGGGCCTGGGCCGTAGCTAAAGCCTTTCTCAATCAAAAACGGAAAATCGATTTTGGGCATAAAACGGTTCTCATCACCGGTGGTTCGCGGGGGCTGGGGCTGGAACTGGCGCGCCAGCTGGCGGGCGAAGGTGCCAATGTAGCGATCTGCGCCCGCGACGAAGCCGAACTGGCCCGGGCCGAATCGCAGCTACAGCAATATGGTGTCGATATATTCGCTCAGGTCTGCGACATCACCGACAAGGTGCAGGTAGAGGTTTTCGTGGAGGCAGTCCGGCAGGCAATCGGTCCGGTCGACGTGCTCATCAACAACGCCGGGACCATCATCGTAACGCCGTATGAGCATGCTACCGAAGATGATTTCCGGGATGCGATGGATGTTAATTTCTGGGCGGCTTTTCACATGATCAACGCCGTACTGCCGCAAATGCTGCTGCGAAAATCGGGCCGTATCGTCAATATTGCCTCATTTGGTGGTAAAGTCGCCGTACCGCACCTGATGCCGTACTCAACCAGTAAGTTTGCGCTCGTTGGGTACTCGGAAGGACTTCGGGCCGAGTTGCTGAAAAACGATATCTACGTCACGACCATCTGCCCCGGCCTGATTCGGACGGGTAGCCCGCGCAACGCGATTTTCAAGGGACAGAACGAAAAGGAGTATGCCTGGTTCAAGATCGGAGATTCGCTGCCGCTGTTCACGATCGCAGCCGATGACTGTGCCCGCGAGGTCATCGATGCCTGTCGGTACGGTGAAGCCGAACGGATCATTACATTGCCTGCTAAGATCGGGGCGGCTCTGGAAGGGGTAGCGCCAAATTTCCTGAGTGAGCTGATGGCGGTAGTCAACGAAACCCTGCCCGCACCCGGCGGTATCGGTGAGCAGCGGGCTTTAGGCAAGGATAGCGAAACGGCCCTTACCGGGTCGGTACTGACAACACTAACAGACGAAGCTGCCAAACATAATAACGAGATACCCCGTTAGACCGATTAAACGGTAGCCATGTCATTTCTATTTTCGCCAATAACCATTCGGAGCATCCAGCTTAAGAACCGTCTTGTCGTTTCGCCGATGTGCCAATATTCCAGTGTCGATGGCTTTGCCAATGACTGGCACCTGGTTCATCTGGGAAGCCGGGCGGTAGGTGGCGCGGGCCTGATCATCTCCGAAGCTGCCGCCGTGTCGCCCGAGGGACGCATCACACCCGACGATCTGGGTATCTGGGCCGATGAGCACATCGCCAATCTCAAACGTATTACGCACTTTATCCAGCAAAACGGGTCGGTAGCGGGTATACAGTTGGCCCACGCGGGCCGTAAAGCCAGTCACCGAAGTCCATTGAAGGGCGGCACCGCCATTGCGCCCACCGAAGAGGGCGGCTGGCAAACGGTAGCGCCGAGTGCCATACCGTTCGATGAGGGAGGTCCGTTGCCGACAGCCCTGACGAACGACGGGATTGAAAAGGTGCTGGCCGATTTTGAGGCCGCTGCCCGCCGGGCGCTGGATGCCGGGTTTCAGGTCGTAGAGATCCACGCTGCCCACGGCTACCTGCTCCATGAATTTATGTCGCCGTTGAGCAATCAGCGTACCGATAACTACGGTGGCTCCTTCGAGAATAGGATTCGGCTGTTGCTGGACGTGATAGCCCGCGTTCAAACCGTTTGGCCAAAAGACTTACCACTATTTGTGCGGATATCGGCGACCGACTGGACAGAAGGGGGCTGGACAGCCGACGATTCGGTTCTGTTAGCCACGGTGCTAAAAGACAAAGGCGTTGACGTGATCGACTGCTCAACGGGTGGCAACGTGCCCCGGGCCAGCATTCCGACTGCACCCGGCTACCAGGTGTCGTTTGCTGACCGTATTAAAAACGAAGCCGGTATGACCACCGCTGCCGTGGGCCTGATCACGTCTGTTGAGCAGGCTGAAGCCATTCTGGCGAACGGGCAGGCCGACCTGATTCTGCTGGCCCGCGAGTTTCTACGGAGTCCCTACTTCCCGCTACAGGCGGCTCACGAACTGGAAGAAGACATGCCCTGGCCGGTACAGTACGAACGGGCGAAACCCAGAAAACACCAGCCTCGCTGAAAAACGTGCATCATGGATAAAGTAGGTGCGGCTTAACCTGTCAACAGATTACTGTCGATGCTGGCCCTGGTTCAGGTTAAAACAGCATTGGTTCTGACCTAAGCGGCTCCCTGTGGGTGCTGCCGTTTACGGAATTCGTTGTATAGCGTCACACAGATAACCGCCGACAGAACACCGACACCCGTACCCGCCAGTACATCGAGCGGGTAGTGGGCTGCTACGTAGATCCGGCTGTAGGAAACGAAGGCCGCCCACAAAAACGTCAGCCGTATCCAGGGGTGCTGCCGACCGAGGAGGAGCCATAAGGTGGTTGCCAGCGCAAACGTAGTGGCTGCATGAGACGACACAAAACCGTATTGACCGCCACAGTCCAGCACCGGGTGAATAAGTTTTTGCAGGGCTTCAACATGGCAGGGCCGGGGCCGGAGCGTCAACGGTTTCAGCACCGACGAAGACACCTGATCGCTCAGGGCTACGGCCGCAATGATCGTCAACAACAAACCAATGGCCTGCTTTCGGTAGCGGTAAATAAGCCAGCCAACGAGTAGTGCATAGAAGGGGAACCAACTGTTCCGCTCGGTTACCCACACCATAATGGGGTCGAGCCAGGGCGTGTAACGGCCATTGAGCCACAGGAACAGGTCGGTATCGAGTTGGTGAAGTTTCTGGATCACGGTGGACTGGTAATTGGTGGGAAATAACCGGCCCCGGTTTGGCAAATGAATTGGACCGTACTACAAAACCAGGAACTGGCTCAGGTAGTTGCGGGCGGTGAGGATAGCGGTCCGAACATCGTCGGGACTGCCTTCGAAAGCCTTGTCTTCGACTTCGATACAAACGGGTCCCCGGTAGCGCACATCGGTAAGGGCCGCAAAGAAGGCACCCCAGCGAACATCGCCCAGACCCGGTAGTTTGGGCGAATGGTAGTCGAGCGGATTCGCCATGATGCCCACCCGGTTGAGTTTGTCGCGGTACAGTTTCACATCCTTCAGGTGGATATGGTGTAGCCGGTCGCGGTAGTTGTAAATGGGCAGTACTTCGTCCATCATCTGCCAGATCATGTGGCTCGGGTCGTAGTTGAGTCCCAGCACCCGCGACGGGATGATCTCGAACATACGGTCCCAGATAGCGGGTGTGGTCGCGAGATTCTTGCCACCCGGCCACTCGTCGTCCGTAAACCACATGGGACAATTTTCGATACCGATCTTCACGTTGTTCTCTTCCGCTACCTTTACGATACCCGGCCAGTGTTCGGCGTATAGTTTCAGATTGTCGGCGATGCTCAGCGACGGATTGCGACCAATGAACGTGTTAACGACCGGAACGCCCAATTTCGCAGCTGCCCGGATAATTTTCTTGATATGCTCCCGGTAGAACTCTGCCTGCTCTGGATTCGGGTCGAGCGGGTTTGGATAGTACCCCAGCCCCGAGATCGACACGCCGTACTCAACCGTCAGGGCGTGAATATAGGTGATATCAAGATTGTCGACGTCGATATGTGTCACACCGGCATACCGGCGGGCATCGGCATTACCCGTTGGCCAGCACATGACTTCGACACAGCGAAACCGCTGTTCGGCCGCAAATTTGAAAACACTGTTCAGGTCGTAATCGGCCATAATCGCCGAAACAAAGCCAAGGTCGAGCATATAGGATAAAGGTTAGAAAATGGGTATCAGTAACCGACGTCACGTGAACCGTCAACGTCACGATCTTCATCCAAAGCAACGCTCAGCGGTACTTCGCCAAACTGGCGGTGGGCTTCGTCCAGGATCGCAGCGGTACTTGAGGTGCCCACCCGGGTGACGCCCATCTCCCGTACCGTCAGCAGGTCATTGAGGGTACGGATACCCCCCGACGCTTTCACCCCAACGGCAGGGCTCACATGATCGAGCATCAATTGCAGATCGGCCAGTGTGGCCCCGACCGTGTTGTAGGTACCGTCGGCGTCTTTTACGAAACCGAAACCCGTCGACGTCTTCACGAATTCGACACCCACGGCTGAGCAGATGGTACACAGGCCGATCTTTGACTGATTGTTGGTCAGGAAGTCGTTCTCGAAAATAACTTTCAGGATCGCTCCGTTCGCCCGGCAGGTTTCATGGATCGTCCGGATCTCAGCTTCCACATAGGTCCAGTCTTCGCTCAGTACCTTGCCAACGTTGACGACCATATCGATCTCGACGGCACCGTCGCGGCAGGCCTGCACTGTTTCGGCCACCTTGATAATGGTGGCGTTACTGCCGTGGGGAAAGCCGATAACGGTTCCCACCCGGACGTCGGAACCCGCCAGCAGGTCGGCGGCCAGCGGAATCGCGTAGGGCTTGACGCAAACAGAGGCTACCTCGTAGCGCAGCGCCAGCGCACAGCCCGCCCGCAACTCCGCATCGGTCAGGGTAGGGTGCAGCAGCGCATGGTCGATCATCCGGGCAATCGAGTGAATCAGGGTCGTGTCCATCGGGTAGGTTTCCTGCTTAAATAAAACCAAGCTTTTGCCGCACGCGCTGAATTGTCTGGCGGGCTACGGCGCGGGCTTTTTCTTCTCCCGCCTGTAGTTCGGCTTCCAGGGCGTCGTTATTGGTCATGTAGTAGTTGAACCGTTCCCGCTCAGAACCGAAGCGCTCCAGTAGCAACTCATAGAATGCTTTTTTCGCCGTGCCATAGCCATAGTTGCCACCTTCGTAATTGCTGCGCATCTGGGCAATCTGCTCTTCCGACGCCAGCAACGAATATAACTGAAAGGTGATATCGGTGGCGGGGTTCTTGGGCGCTTCGAGGGGCGTCGAGTCCGACTTTATTTTCTTGACAACTTTATACAGCTCATTCTCCGGCAGGAAAATGTCGATGTAGTTGTTATAGGACTTGCTCATTTTCGCGCCGTCGATGCCCGGAATGACCATGAGCCGCTCATCGATGCGCGCTTCGGGCAGCACCAGAATGTCTTCGCCTACAGACCGGTTCACGGCACCGGCAATGTCACGGGTCATTTCGATGTGCTGCCGCTGGTCTTTTCCGACGGGGATAAGCTCCGCATCGTAGAGCAGAATGTCGGCAGCCTGTAAGACCGGATAGGTAAACAGACCGGCGTTGCTGGTGTTGGCCGACCCGCCATCGGCCGTTAGTTTCGCCACTTTATCCTTGTACGAGGTTGCATTTTCCAACATCGGCATGGGCGTAAAGCAGTTGAGGTACCAGGCCAGTTCGGTATGCTCCGGCACTCGCGACTGCCGCCAGAAGGTAGTTCGTTCGGTATCGATACCAAACGCCAGCCAGGTCGAGGCAATAGCCCGGACGTACTCCTTGCGGGTGTCCCCGTCGCGCAGGCTGGTCAGCGAATGGAGGTCGGCGATGAACAGAAATGAGTCATTGCCGGGAATTTTCGATAGATCGATAGCGGGCTTGATGGCCCCCAGGATGTTGCCCAGATGCGGTCGTCCGCTGCTCTGGATACCAGTTAAAATACGTGCCATATGTTAAGAGTGGAGGAAAGGGAGGGGGGAGGAAGGAGAAAAGGGGTCGTGCATTGTATTCCCTTTTCTCCCTCCTCCCTTTCCTCCACTCTCCCCTTTTTATTACTTTCCTTGTGCTTCTACGACGGCGATGGCGACCATGTTCACGATTTCGCGCTCCGACGATCCCAGCTGCAGGACATATACCGGTTTGTGGATACCGAGCAGAATGGGACCGATGGCGTCGAAACCGGCCGTTTCGCTCATCAGGTTATAAGCGATGTTGGCCGCCGACAGGTTCGGGAAGATGAGCGTATTAGCGCCCTCGCCCACGAGCTTGCTGAACGGGTGATTCTGTTGCAGCAACTCCCGGTTAAAGGCTAAGTGAGCTTGAATTTCACCGTCGACGATCAAATCCGGGTGTTTACGTTGTAGGATTTCAACGGCCCGGTTCATCTTCTCGGCATCTTCTCCTTTGGCGCTGCCGAAGTTGGAGTAAGTGACCAGCGCAATGCGGGGTTTGATGTTGAAGCGCTCTACGGCGCGGGCTGTCATCTCGGTGATCTCCACGATCTCGTCGGCGGTGGGGTTGAAATTGACCGTCGTGTCCGAGAAAAAGAGTGGCCCGCGTTTGGTAAGCAGGATGTACATACCCGCTACTTTCTGCACGCCCGGCTCCCGTCCAATCACTTGCAGGGCGGGACGGATCGTGTCGGGGTAGGAGCGGGTCAGGCCTGAAATGAGGGCGTCGGCCTCACCCGTTTCCACCATCATAGCCCCGAAATAGTTGCGGTAGAACATCAATTTTCGCGCTTCGGTAGCGTTGACGCCTTTACGCTGCCGCTTTTTGAAATAGATATCGGCAAAGCGGTCGATGAGTTCCAGCTGTTCCGGTGCGCGCGGGTCGATGATGGGTATCTGGCCAAGGTCAAGGCCATTCTCCAGAATGATCTGCTGAATTTTCTCCTTTTCACCCAGCAGGATCGGGTAGGCGATACCGTCGTCACGCACCTGCTGGGCGGCTTTCAGCACCTTCAGGTTTTCGGCATCGGCAAAGACAACGCGTTTTGGACTCGTCTTGGCCTTGTTCAGAATCACCCGCGAGATCTGGTTATCCTGCCCCAGCCGACCGGCGAGTTGCGCCTGATACGCTTCCCAGTCAGAGATGGGCAAACGGGCTACTCCCGACTCCATGGCTGCTTTGGCCACGGCGGGGGCAATGGTCGACAGCAGGCGGGGATCGACCGGCTTAGGCAGAATGTACGTCCGTCCGAAGATCATGTTTGCCTCACCATAGGCCAGATTGACCAGGTCCGGCACCGACTTTTTGGCCAGATCGGCCAGCGCGTAGGTAGCGGCCAGTTTCATGGCTTCGTTGATTTCGGTAGCCCGAACGTCGAGCGCTCCCCGAAAAATGTACGGGAAGCCGAGTACGTTATTGACCTGGTTGGGATAGTCTGACCGGCCCGTCGCCATGATGAGGTCGGGCCGGGCGGCCATAGCCTCCTCATAGCTGATCTCGGGTGTGGGGTTAGCCATGGCAAACACAATGGCATCTTTGGCCATCGCCCGGATCAGGTCCGGCCCAACGATGTTACCTTTGGAGAGCCCAACAAATACGTCGGCATCTTTAAATGCATCGGCGAGGGAATTGATATCGCGGCTCGTGGCGAAGGGTTGGGTAATATGGTTGAGGTCGGTGCGGTCGGCACGGAGCGGCCCAACGACGTCGAACATGACGATATTTTCTCTTGTTGCTCCCAGCGCTACGTATTGACGGGCGCAGGAAATGGCTGCCGCCCCAGCTCCCAGAAAGACGAACTGCGCCGTCTCGATCTTTTTACCAACCAGTTCGAGCGCGTTGAGCAAAGCGGCTCCGCTGACGATGGCGGTGCCGTGCTGATCATCGTGCATGACGGGGATGTTCATATCCCGCTTCAGCCGCTCTTCGATTTCGAAGCACTCGGGCGCTTTGATATCTTCGAGGTTGACACCCCCGAAGGTAGGCTCCAGAATCCGGACCGTTCGAACAAATTCTTCGACGTCCTTCGTATTCAGTTCGATGTCGAACACATCGATATCGGCGTAGATTTTAAACAACAGGCCTTTGCCTTCCATAACGGGTTTGCTGGCTGCGGGACCAATATCGCCCAGCCCTAAAACCGCCGTGCCGTTGCTGATCACGGCAACGAGGTTTCCCTTGGCGGTGTAGGTGTAGGCATCGTCGGGGTTGGCTTCGATGGCCAGGCAGGGCTCGGCAACACCGGGCGAATAAGCCAGTGAAAGGTCGCGCTGGGTGCTGTATTCTTTTGTCGGGATGACTTCGAGTTTGCCCGGCCGCCCCTTGGCGTGGTAGTCAAGGGCATCTTCACGCCGGATTTTTTGCTGCATAATAAATGGGTCTGCTGATGTTGGGATGCTGTTCCCTTCGGGAGGGCGAAGGTACGGAAGTTTCAACGCCTGAAATGACGATGTGTATGTTACACGGTCTGGGCTAGACGCTGCAACTCGGCCCATTCGTCTGAAAGTGGGTGAGCGGGCGATTTTGATCCATAATATTTTTCGACCAGCTGCCTCACCAGTTGGTAACTGGCAGATGATGCCAAACCTGGCTTGGCTAGTATCGTCAGGAGTCTGGAAAACAACTTGTCTTTGAGCGCCAGATACTGATCGGTCATGAACGTATCTTCCGACAACTGCTGATGCCTTTTTAGGAGCGTATCGACCTCCTGTAGTTCACGAATCAGATCGTAGACTTTTAAGAGTTGTGCGTTCTTCATCCGAATAAATGAGTTCAAGAAATCCTTTCTTATAAACGATACCCCGGCGGTTTCTTTCCGTTTTTGTGAATTTATCGAGCCAGTAATCTCTATCGCCAACATATAAGGCGAACAACCGGTGTTCGGGCGGGAACACCCTAACCAGATAAGCATCCATGCCGTAACCAAGTGACTGAGGGTAGGTAAACGGCTTTAATGCTGGCCCTAATTTGTCAATATCGGCAAAAGAAAGAAACGTAACAATATCAATATCGCCTGGATGTGGTTCTGCTGTTGTGAAACTGCCATCTACCCATTGCGTGAATGATAGCTCACCCAGGCAAGCGCATAAATCAGTCATATAATCCAGGTAGCCTCTAAACAGAGCTAGACGCTGTGGGGTTGCCCTATCTTTCACAAAGACAGTCGCTAACTCAGGAACGGTCGACGGAACATTATAATCGGGTACTATTAGCCCCTTTTGGTTTAGTTCAATCAAGTCAGTGTTAGGTTAGACGTTAGATAGGTCCGCGTACAAGGGTAGTAGAGGGCGTTTTTACGCCTGTTTTTTCTTCTGGCTAAGTAGTCTGCTGATGTAAACCGGTTGTCCGGTTTGGGAGGGCGAAGGTACGGAAAAAGTTAGCGGGCTGCTGTATCAAGTTGCCCGAAGCAGCCGGTGCTGATCGACATAGACCCAGCCTGTCCAGCACAGGATCAGCAGCATACCAAGCAGCATTGTTCGTAGTATGGGGTTGGTACGTTTTGGTTCGTAAACGGGCGACTGGCTTTCAATGTGGAAACGAGTGGTTTGCTGCGCTGCAAAAACGTCGACCATCCGAAAATCGCTGTACTTATCGCCAAATGTGAGGGGTTCTGTTTGGGAAAGTTTCCGGCGGAGTTCACTTTCCCGGATCGTTAATTCGATAGGCTGCCCCATGTCGACAGCCCAGACCAGGTACGCTAGTGAATCGGTATACTCCCGGCGTGACAGATAGAACGAGAAGTTGGGGTAAGTAATCAGGGAGATGGTTACGCCCTTCAAACGCCCCTTATTTCGGATCTCTTTTGCCTGGCTGACCCCATCTCTGATGGTGACCAGATGGGCGGGTGTGCTGTCAGTGTCGTTATGAGCCAGGAAACCGAAAACAATATTTATTAGTATGATAAGGGCTGTTGCGCCGATGAGCCATCGGATCAGATTCCGTTCGGGCACCGTTATCACGTTCTGATGCTGACCGGCTTTACCGTACTGCGTAAACAGGTCTTTTAAATCAGCGTAGTCTCTGTACTCATTCGATCGAAGCACGAACCAGGCATCGGTCAGGTATAGGGTCAGCTCATCGAACGACTCCATCCTGGTTGAATTAGGACGCTCGTTATAGGCCATAATCGCGGAGTAGGGATGCCATCTCGCTTTTTGTCCGAGCTTCTTCAGCCAGAAACCATCCGACGTTGTTTCGATGTACGCCGTTACGGTCCAGGAGTCGAACGGGGCCACGATCCACAGAAAACCCGCAATCGAATAGCAGGTCAGCAATAAATTGAGATCCGGGTAAGCCTGTCCATCGGTAGCTATCTTGTATGGGATAACGAGTGAAGACAGGAGCAGTAGTGCCATGATGCCCCAGCGTCCATATAGATAGGCGGCCTTTATGCGGTAAACTTCTTCGTGAACACCTACCATTGACAGAGTCGCAATGAAATGGAAATTAGGTTAGCTTGGTACGAACCTATAGCGGTTTAGCCAGCTGAAAGCCGTGAGTTTGTCCAGCGGAACAACGCCGGTAAGAACGGTTATTTGTTTACCTATTCGCCAGATTCGATGTAAGCGAATTTAGCCAATTTAACGAACTTCGCGGCCACACAGCCGTACCCACTCAACTACGCTATGATCCGTATCTTTCAACAGGACGAAACGTCCGTCCGTAAAATCCGCGACATCGACTCCTTCTCCGACACCGAGCGGACGTTATGGGTCGACTTGCAGAATCCGACACCCGCCGAGATCAAAAGTGTAGAGGAGAAGTTTGACGTCGATTTTTTGAGCCAGCAGGAGCAGCTGGAAATTGAAAGTTCGTCGCGCTACATCGAAGAAGATGACTTCATGATCGCCAACTCTAACTTCCTGGTGCCCGACGAAGACCAGCGCTACGTGACGGTACCGGTAAGTTTTCTGCTCAAAGACGATACGCTGTTCACGTACCGCAATGCTGATCTCAAGTCCTTTGCCGATACGGTGAAGCGGATCAAGTCGCGCCGGGCCATGTTCAGCGATGGAGCCCAGATCCTGATCTATATTTTCGAGTCCCGCATCGATTACGACGCCGATTTGGTCGAGATGGTGTCGAGTGAGATCAAGGCCATTAACAAGATGCTCGATCTGGACGCGAACCTCGACCGCGAAATGCTGCTCAACATCAACGATTACCAGGAACTGACGATGTCGATCCGGGAAAATGTTGTCGATAAACAGCGGGTGATCTCAGCCATGATACGGTCTGCTGGCTGGTTTAACGAAGCGGAGCAAATCCGGTTACGAACGCTGATCAAAGACATCAATTCGCTCATCGACCACACGAACTTCATTTTTGAGCGGCTGGAGTTCCTGCAAAATACGTATCTGGGTTTGATTGATTTGGAACAGAACCGGATCGTTAAAATATTTACGGTGGTGTCGCTGGTGTTCCTGCCGCCTACGCTGCTGGCCAGTATATGGGGCATGAACTTCGATAACATGCCCGAACTGCATCTGTCTTTTGGCTATCCTCTGGCGCTGGCCCTGATTGTGTCGTCGTCGTTATTAACGCTCTATATTTTCCGCAGGAAGAACTGGTTGTAAGGCTACCTTGCCGGGCAATGGAGCGCGCATAGTTTCGTTCTGGTGATAAACCTCAACTAAATGAAACGCTTATTTGTCGCCTGTTTTGTCGTGCTTATGCTGGCCGTGGGTTGCAGCCGCCCGGTGTCTGTATATTACCCGCCACCGCGCCATGACAACGGCCTGCATAAGGGTTGGTATAAGCACGGTAACGTGAAGCATATACCTCCCGGACAGGCTAAAAAGATGAATCGTCGAGGGTATTGATTATGGCAAAAACGGGCAGCAGGCAATAAAAATCATTTCCTGATTGCAGGTAGGTTGTTACTATCCGGCGATTATCCGTCTGATAAGCGTACTTAACCACCTGACTTTCATGGAAAATGCTCAGTCTTCTGCCCAGCGCGTCTACGACCAGATGCTTACTTTTGCCACTATTTACGGCGGCAGTGTTCTGCTCGCTATTGTCACCCTCATCGTTGGTCTATGGCTAATCAGCTGGATCATTAAGGTTCTTTCGTCGGTAATGACCAATCGGCACGTCGACCGGGACGTACAGCCGTTCCTGCTCTCGCTGGTGAGTGGCCTGCTGCGCGTGTTGCTGTTACTCAGTATAGCGAGCACATTAGGGGTGGCTACTACCTCGTTCGTAGCTATCATTGGTGCGGCTGGCCTAGCGGTGGGACTGGCACTTCAGGGTAGCCTGGCCAATTTTGCCGGTGGCGTCCTCATCCTTATTTTCAAGCCCTTTCGTGTCGGCGATCTGATCAATGCCCAGGGTTTTACCGGTAACGTGGAAGCCATCCGTATTTTCGATACGACGCTCGTCACGCTCGACAACAAAACGATTATTCTGCCCAATGGCCCCTTATCGACCTCAGCTATTACGAACATAAGCACGAAGGGGACTATTCGTGTCGATCAGGTCTATACCGTGGGAAGCCAGAACGATATCGACGCGACCGAAGCGTCTATCCGGCGAGTGGTCGATGCCTGTCCGTTTGCACTCAAGGATCGCACCCACGATGTGTTGATAACGAAACTGAACGCCAACTCGCGCGATTATGACGTTCGAGTCTGGACCAAAAGCGAGACGTACTGGGAAACCCACTATTACATGCTCGAAAACGTGGCCCGGCAGTTTGGCAAAGACGATATTCTGGCTCCCAAACCGCAACTGTTCGTTACCAGCGAGTAAGACAACCAAAGGAATAGCCCACCGTAAGAGAAGGCCCGAAGGGATTATCCGTTCGGGCCTTCTGTATACTTAAACAAGTTGTTGGCTGGCCGGTTGATTCATGTAATTCGTTTCTCGTTTTATCGCAACGTACCATGTCAATACTTACCAGTTCGTCACTCATCCGGTCGCTTGTCAGCGGTCTTGCCGGAGCCATTGCGTTAAATGTTCTCCACGAAACCGTCCGGCAGTTTGTGCCCGAAGCGCCCCGCGCCGATATCCTCGGCATGCGCAGTATCAAAAAAGGCTACGAAAAAGCGGGTGAGCAGCCGCCCACCGGCGACAACCTATATGGGCTGGCCATGCTCGGTGATGTCACATCGAATGCGGTCTATTACAGCCTGGTAGGTATTGGTCCGAAACAGCCACTACTGGTGGGGGCCGGGCTGGGCGTCCTGGCTGGCGTTGGTGCCGTAACGCTGCCCGGTCCAATGGGGCTGGGCGAGGCACCTACCACCCGTAGTTCGGCGACTATCGCTATGACGGTGGCCTGGTATCTGTTTGGGGGCGTGGTTGCCGGTGGCGTTTATGAACGCCTGAAATAACGTTAACCGAAAACGTACGTTTTTTTCACAGTTGAGGGCCGGTTGCATTGCTTTTGTCATGCAACCGGCCCTCAACTGTGAAAAAAAACTCAGGATTCCGTAACGGCGGTATCAGGCGATTCAGTGATAAGCATCGGCACGGGTGGTGGGTTTAGTTGCTTGAAGAAATTAGTGGCAACGAATTTACCAACTTTAGTGCCCGCCAGGAACCCGTTATCGCCATCCCACTGGAAGTGTACGCCCAGATATACCCGGCTGCGGCCATTTTCCAACGCTGCGGCCATCAGGCTGTTGAAGGTGCGCGTAACGCCCACGGCATTAGGGTCTTCGGTTGTGAGGGTAAAGGTGATATTATCGGTACCCAGGGCAACGCGCATGGCGGCTGCATGGGCTGCACCAAAGGTGGCATGGCCGGAGACGTAAGCCGGGAAAGGGGGCGAGAAACGAGTGACGCTCGTTTCTGACATGACCTGGCCCGGTGTGCTGGTCATACCGCGTTGAGGAGCAGTACGGGACAGCGGCTGCCAGAACGGATCGGCTCCTGTGTGGGTATTCCCGTCTGAGTTAGCTTCCCGGACAGCCGATTCGGGTCGCCATAAATCAATACCGGTTTCGTACTTGACATCCCAGGCTACAATGGCCGCGTCAGCCATAGCCATGCCGGCCAGAGCAAAGAGCCGGGCACTTTCTTCCAGGGTCAGATTACGTTGCTGCGCAATGATGCTGGTCATAGTATACAACTGCCCCGGCGGTTTCGAGGTACCGTCGAGGTCGTTAGCCCAGAAGAAGCCGATCTGGGTTTGCTCGGCCGTACGATGGGTGGAGTCACTACTTCCCAGCAGTTTCACTTCATTCAACTGGGCTGCATACTCCGGGCTGGCCAGCATTTCGCTCATGGTTTCAAACCCTGCCGGTAAACTGGGACGAAACTTTTTGTTGGGTGACCACTGGCCAAAAGGATGCAGAAGGCCCCATTTAGGGGTCACCCCGCTAGTGCCTGGCTGGGTTGGACGCCATTGACCAGGCGTAGCCGAGCCCGGATACGTGGTGGCGTTATCATACCCATCCGATTGACGGGAGTTGATCATGGCCTGAGCGATACATTCGCCAAAGTCTTTACTGGCCGTATGCTGGACATTCGATCCGCCTTCGTCGTTCAGTAACGTACCGAATGATGCGTCAAGATTGGTCTGAATTTCGAAGCGTTTGGCCCCCGGTACAAGGTGGGCATCACCACTGACTGTCATGAGGATGTGGCGAGCGGCATAAATAGCGGAGAGCCTCTGCAGCGCATCCGGGCCCGGTATGCAGGCAATTGGGTTCAGGTACGTCTCATACGTTGGCACACCGGCTGGCGCTAACGCATTGATCACCTCAAACATGGCAATATGCAACATGGCACCCGTCCGGGAAATAGGACCCGGCGCACCACCTGCCTGGCGGACCATTTGCAAATAAATCTCATTACACTGACTGACAATGTCCATACTCGTAGAAAGGTTTAGGATTAATACCACTGACAGCAACGCGCTGGAATGACAAAAGTAGAAGGACTTATGGCCAGTTAAAAGGGGGAAATGCCGGGATATTTAGCGTATAAATACCTGAAATACAATAGGTTATATGATACTATGGTCGTCGTAAAAACAAGCACATCATTATGGCCATCGCAATGGTTGAAAACATAAACGCGTCGTAACCGGATGAGCTTTCATCTGGTTACGACGCGTTTATATAGGGTGGTTTGCTTACTTGTCCAGCTCAATTACCGAGAGCGTATGCGGAGCATCGAACCGCTGGTTCCTGAACGCTTTTTCCGGCATATCGTAGTTTGCAATAAACAGGCGTTTTCCTTTCAGAAGGACTTCGGCCGGTTGATCGAGCAGGCCATTGCTGCCGTTGGTATCGCCATTTTCGGCCAGTGTGCTCACCTTACCATCAGGAGAGACCAGACGAATGGCATTACTTTTGGAGTCGCACACATACAGTTGATCGGTCGTCCGGTCAACGATCAGCCCGTCGACGCAGGCCAGGGTCGCGAACTTTGTTTTTTCGGCGAGTGAACCGTCTGGCTTGAGCGTCATTTTATAGATAATGCCGTCGCCGAATCCCCCCGTGAAGAAATTGCCTTTACTGTCATAATCCAGTCCGTCGGCGCCGTTGTCGAGGGCGCTCGGGTTATCCTGTGTCGTGAAAGTTGTCAGGATATGCGGGTCGGTAAAGCCGGCTTTGAGTTTTACCGGGGTTCCGTTAAGCTCGCTGAGTGAAAAATGAAGGATAGCACTCTCGCGGGGTTTTTCGGGCGTATCCCACTGGCTGTCGGTGACGTAGATGGTGTTGCCTTTCCAGACGACAGCATTCGCCAGCCGGAAGCCTTCGACCACCATTTCGGCGGTTGTTGGTTTGCCGTTCTGTATTCGGATGCGCATCAGCCGCGACTTCCGTTCTTTGCTATACTGCCACTGGTTGTCGGCATAATACAGGTTACCATCGGGTCCGTAGGCCAGATCCATTGGGGCGGCATGTTTGGTGTCGGGGTGCTTCGGCGGTGCGAAGAAAAAGCCAATCGTGTCGTTGGCCATACGCAGCAACACCGGTGTAAAGCTGGGATTGCCGAAGTTGGGTACCGACAGAATTACGCTGCTGTCGGGTGCCAGTGCCATACCGTCGGGGGTGTTGTACATTTCGGGCAGCGAGTGGAGCAGGGCAGGCCGCTTGCTGCCGGTAATCTGCACCGATGTATCGGTTGTTGCTGCTGCCGATGTAGCGTCACCTTGTTTATCTTTCTGGTTTGACTGACAACCCGTCGCCAGGGCTGCGACCAGCAAAGCCAATGGAATGGAATAGTTCATGTAGTTTCTTCGTAACGTTTCGTGTCATTTATCTGAGTCAGTAACGGCGGGTGAAGACGAATGTTCGTTAACCTTAGCGTACCGGGAATACAGCCTTCTACATCCAAAAGACCAGGCGGGATCAATTCCCGCACACTAGTGAACGCAAACCTTCCGGCAAACACCGGGTTAGCGAAAGAGAGAAAACACTCAACATAAATGAAAACGATGTATAAAAATGCGGGTCGTCTAGTGGCCCTGTTGCTGGCAACCGCGCTAAGCGGCCAAGCGCAGCAAACACCCGTGGAATCGGTCTTTAAAGACGATACGTACCAGCTTACGGGCGTAGCCGTATCGAAGTCAGGCCGGATGTTTGTCAATTATCCCTACTGGACCGATACCTACCGGTATGCCGTGGTTGAAGTAGCCAAAGATGGTTCGGTAAAACCATATCCCGATGCGGCCTGGAACAGCTGGAAGCCCGGTCAGGACCCTACCAATAAATGGGTATGTGTGCAATCCGTATTTGTCGACGATAAAGACCGGTTGTGGGTGATCGACCCGGCCAGTCCCAAGCAGGAGGGGGTTTACAAGGATTCGCACAAGCTGGTTTGCTTCAACCTGACGACGAATAAAGTAGAACGCACCTACCCCATGAAAGGGATTGTGGGAAAGGATAGTTACCTGAACGATATCCGGGTCGACACGAAGCGCGAACTGGTTTATCTGACCGAGTCGCAGCAGGGCGGAATCGTGATTGTCGACATCAAAAGCGGAAAGACGCGCCTGACGCTACAAGGGCACCCATCGGTCGTGTCGGACCCTACCTACAAGTTCATTATCGATGGCCGCGAACTCCGCGACCCCAAAGGTCCTGTCAAGTTCAACTCCGACGGGCTGGCTCTGACACCCGATGGAAACACGCTCTATTACAAACCGCTGACGGACAACAAACTCTACCGGATCAAGACGGAGTATCTGCTGGATACGACAATTGCCGACAAAGCGTTGTGGGCGCAGGTAGAGGATCTGGGTAAATTCACTTCGACAGATGGCATGATCATCGATCCGGCTGGTTACCTGTATTTGGGCGATATTCAGAACTACACGATGTATCGCCTGAACACAACTGCCGATCTGAAGCGTGAAAACCTGCTCACCGACCGGGTCCGGCTGCAATGGCCGGATAGTTACGCGGTCCAAAATGGCTACCTCTACATCACGACGTCACAGATCGACCACATGGCCAAGCATAACGGGGGTAAGTCGACCAGAAAGAGTCCCTACGAGGTGTTTCGAATGAAGATTGGGAAGTAGTTGTTTAAAGATAAGTAGCCACTACCAGGGTCTTCGACCACTGGCAGGACATAATGAGCGATGCCCTGCCAGTGGTCGAAGACCCTGGTAGTGGCTACTTACCTCCAGGTAACTACTTATCGTTAAATTCGATACCCTACCACCGCAAACAGCGGATCGCTCCAGCCAGCCGGACTACGGTCGAGCACCTCAATCTGATCGAACAAACCCGTTTGTTCATAATAGCTGCGTACCAGCCGTTGATGTCCCTTATCGTCCAGCGATTGCCAGATGGCTACCGCTTTGGTGGGGAACATCCGGTTGGAGAATACGGTCATGAAAGGAGCGCCCGGCCGTAAGACCCGTGCCACCTCACGGTACACCGTAAATGGATCGGTCAGATACTGCACGGATACGGTTACCATGCCGCCGTCGAAACTGGCGTCGGAGTAGGGGAGCCGTGCCTGCCGGTTCAGGTCCTGAAGGACATAATCGGTCAGTTGTGGATTCTTTCTTAGCTCGGTTTCATTCATGCCCAGGCCCGCCACCCGGCTGTAGGCCACATCGCCGGGCAGATGGCTCACCCAGCTGCTCATCAAATCCAGAATGGCACCCCTGGCGGGTAAATACTCCCGAAACAGATCGGTGGTGGCGGCAATAGCCGCGTCATCGATATGCGCAACCAGTCGCGGCTGGACATAAAAATTGGCGTCGTCGGTTTCGTCGTAGCGTTGAAAAGGATTATTGGCTGTCATGGAATAACCGGTTTGCTGATCCATCTCCAACTGCCCGTTCGACACGAAGGTTTGACTGGCCGCTGTGTTTACAAACGCCTGCCGGGTGGTACTTTTGCGCGATATGCGTTATTTCATTGAACTTTCATACCGCGGTACGGCCTATCATGGCTGGCAGGCGCAGGCCAACGGGGTTAGCGTCCAGACGACCATTGAAGCGGCCCTGTCGCAACGATTCGGGTACCCGATGTACATTCTGGGTAGCGGCCGTACCGACGCCGGTGTCCACGCCGAACAGCAGTTTGCCCATATCGATGTGCCGGAGCCACTGGCGCTATCCGATTCGCTGATCTACTCCCTCAATTGCATCCTGCCTGAGGATATTGCCATAAAAACTATTTTTCCCGTACGCCCCGCCGATCACGCCCGGTTCTCGGCTACGTCCCGGTACTACCAGTATCACATCACACGGCACAAAAACGCCTTTCAAAGTGGGCTAACCTATCATTTCAGGCCGGAGCTGGACGAAGGGCTGATGAATGAGGCCTGCCAGTTATTGCTGCATACGAAGGATTTCAAAAGTTTCAGCAAGGCCCGCGCCGACGTAACCAATTTCCTGTGTCGGCTGGATCTGGCCTACTGGGAGCGTAGCCGCGACCGGCTGACCTTCCATATCAAAGCCAATCGATTTTTGTGGGGTATGGTCCGGACGATAGTAGGTACTATGGTGGAGATTGGTCAGGGGCACATGAACCTCGATCAGTTCGAAACTATTATCGAGGCCAAAGACCGCAACAGGGCGGGGCGGGCCGCACCGGCCAATGGACTGTACCTGGTTGAAGTAACCTACCCGCCGGAGGTACTCGCTGAGCGGATTCTACTGGGCTAAGGAACGATCGGGGGGTGACAGGAGGGCATCCTCTTTCAGTAATCGCAACAATACGCCATTGGTGGGGCCGTACCCATCGGGAATAGGGAGGTCTTTGTCGCCCGAGGACCGGGAGCCGACTACATTGTAAACGGAAAGAAAAGTGCCGGTGGCTTTATAAGCCTTCAGGGTTTCGGCCTGCCAGTTCCGTTTGATCTGACTGGCGGGTTCGGTGAGGTTGTAGTTCCGAAGCCCCTGAATGGCGAACCACTGTACGGAGGCATAGCCATTGGGCGAATCCCATACCTGACTGGTTCGGGAGGTGGTTGTTGCCAGCAGACCGCCAGCCTTCAGGAAGTCGCGTTGAAGTGTCTGGCCAACGTATCGGGCCTGGTCGAGTGTCGCTATCCTGACAAACAACGGCAGGGCAGCCGCGGCAGAGTAGACAGACGTGGTTTTCTGGTCTACGAAATCATAATCGAAATAGAAACGACGCCGGTCATTCCAGCAATACTGCTGGATGGCGTCGTGCCGTTTCTGGGCCTGGATCTGGTACATTCGCATCCGGCGTTTGTCGCCTTTAAGCCGGTATCCTTCGGCCAGCGTTCGTTCCAGGTTGAGCAGCAGGCAGTTGAGGTCTACCGGGATAAGGTCTGTGGTATGGATGCTGCGGAGTACCTTGCTGTCTTTGAGCCAGCGGCTGCTGAACGTCCAGCCCGATTCGGCCCCGGCGCGCAGGTTCCGGTACAGGGCCGGGGCATCTTTCCGGTTCTTCACCAGGGCCATATCTTCCCGGTACGCTTCGGGGCGGGGGGTGTCACGGTCATCATAATAGCGATTGAGAAAAACGCCGGATGCCATCCGTACCACCCGCCGGTAAGCCGGTGCTTCCTCCGTCGTCTTATCCCGGCCATCCATCCAGAAATTGTATTCCTGCTGCAGCGCGGGCAGGTACGTAACCAGCACCCGCCGACCCCGTGTTTCGCTCAGCAAGCCTACCATCAGCGAGAACACCGGCGGCTGTGATCGGCTCAGGCAGTAGGTCCGGTTGCTGGACGGAACATGGCCGACGGTTCGGATCAGGTAGGCAAAATTATCGACCATGTGCCGCATCAGGGCCGTCTGGCCGGAGGCCTGCAACCCCAGCATCGTAAAATAACTGTCCCAGTAGGGGAGTTCGCCCGACCGGCCGTCTGTTGTAACATACGGGTTCGGGAGCGTTATCAGGGAACCCGCATCAGCCCGATCGCCGGACTGTCGGGTCAGCAGGGGCCATAGACTCGTCAGGGTCTGCTGAGCCGACCCCGTCGGCCGGACTTTGCGGGCAGGCGTTGGCAGGGTTGGTACGGTGAAGTGCTGCTCCACAAACGATTTCAGAGAGAAGCCACGCGTCTGACGGGCCTTTTCATAACTTTTTAGAATGACGGGCGCAGGAAATTTTGGTACACAGTCGGCAAAGGTTTTAGAGTCGGGGAAGATCATCCGGGTTTGCACCTCAGCGAACAGGTCGCCGTATTGCTCATCGGGTGCCAGTGGCTGGGCAAAAGAACCGGTAGGCAGGGTGAGAAATAACAGGAATATAAGACAGATTCGTTGGCTCATGGTGTACTGGTTAGCCGGAAATCGTGATCATTTTCGCAAAATCCGGGTTTCTAGTCTGTAACGTGTAACACGATGGCCGATGCCCCGTATTAGTCTGGTTGTTTTATGGGACAACGAACAAATTTTTACGGCTGGTATATCCAATACCGGATGGGTTGTTGAAGAAGGGGCCGAAACAGAAAGCGGGCGCGTTGCGATCGACAGAAAAATAACCATCAGGCGGGAGAAACCCGACGAACTTTGCTTTAACGAACATGAACACACTCGCATCTGCGCCCACGTTTTTATCCGATGATTTTCTGCTCCAGACCGAAACGGCCCGGCGGCTTTATCATGACTATGCCCGGTCGATGCCAATCATCGACTACCACTGTCACCTGCCACCCGATCAGATTGCGCAGGACAAACGATTCGATAATATGACCCAGCCCTGGCTCTACGGCGACCATTACAAGTGGCGGGCCATGCGGACGCACGGGGTTTCCGAAAAATACTGTACCGGGGATGCCAGCGACTGGGAGAAGTTCGAGAAATGGGCTGAAACCGTTCCGTATACCCTGCGAAATCCGCTTTATCACTGGACGCACCTGGAACTCAACAACCCGTTTGGCATCCAGGAACTCCTCACACCAGCTACGGCCCGCAGTATCTACGAAACCTGCAACGAGCAACTGCCACAACTGACGGCCCGTCGCCTGCTCCAGCATTTCGATGTGCGGGTGGTCTGCACTACCGATGATCCGCTCGACTCGCTGGCGCACCACGATCAGATTGCCCGCGATGGGTTTGCGGTCAGGATATTGCCAACGTTCCGGCCCGACAAGGCCATGGCTGCCGATGATCCGCATGCCTTTCGCGCCTATGCCGACCGGCTGGCCGAGGTCACCAACCGGGATATCAGCACCCTCGCCGACTATATCGACGCCCTTAAATCCCGGCACGACTATTTCGCCGAACGGGGTTGCCGACTGTCGGACCACGGGCTGGAAATGGTCTATGCCGAGTCTTATACCGACGGTGACGTGCAGAGGCTGTTCAATCAGCTTCGCCGGGGAGTTGCTATTGCGCCCGCCGACGTCCTGATGTTCAAGTCATTTATGCTGGTACAGTTTGCCGAGTGGGATCATGAGAAAGGCTGGACTCAGCAGTTTCACCTGGGCGCACTCCGGAACAACAACGTCCGGCGGCTAAGGGAAATAGGGCCCGACACAGGTTGGGATAGCATCGGGGATTTTCCGCAGGCAGCCTCTCTGTCCCGTTTCCTGGGCGGTCTGGACGATCGGGACAAACTGGCTAAAACGATCGTGTACAACCTCAATCCCGCCGACAATGAAGTAATGGCGACCATGGTCGGTAACTTCAACGATGGCTCGGTGCGGGGTAAGGTTCAGTTTGGCTCGGGCTGGTGGTTTCTGGACCAGAAGGATGGGATGGAGCGCCAGATGAATGCTCTGTCGAACATGGGGCTGATCAGCACGTTTGTCGGTATGCTGACCGACTCACGTAGTTTCCTGTCCTACAGCCGCCACGAGTATTTTCGGCGCATCCTGTGTAATCTGTTTGGTAACGATGTGGAGAATGGCGAACTGCCCGCCGATATTGACTGGATAGGCCAGATCGTACAGGATATCTGCTACCGGAATGCCGATCGCTATTTTGGTTTTTAACCCCGTTCCATGACCCACGCTTTCGTTGAGATCCATGGCCGCTCCGGCGCACCGGTAACGCTTCATGTTGTGCAGGCCGGGCCAGCTGACGGACCACTTATGATTCTGCTCCATGGCTTCCCTGAGTTCTGGTACGGCTGGAAGAAGCAGATCGGCCCGTTGGCCGAAGCGGGCTATCGCGTCTGGGTACCCGACCAGCGTGGGTATAACCGTAGCGACAAGCCCGACGGCATTGGAGCTTATACGGTCGACGTTCTGGCGGCTGATGTGGTGGAACTGATCGATGCCGCTGGTCAGCAGAAGGCAATCGTCGTGGGCCACGACTGGGGAGCTGCCGTGGCCTGGTGGGTAGCGGCTACCCACCCCGAGCGGGTCGAACGACTGGTCGTATTGAACGTGCCGCATCCGGCAGTGATGAAGCAATACGCCAGTCGAAACATCGGTCAGATGCTGCGAAGCTGGTATATTGGTTTCTTCCAGCTACCGGTCATTCCGGAACTGATGGCCAAACTGGGAAACAGGGCCATGTTGGTCCGAACACTACGCGGCAGCAGCCGTCCCGGTACTTTCTCTGATGACGATATTCATGAATACAAACAGGCATGGTCGCAGCCTGGAGCCTTTCGGGCAATGGTGAACTGGTACCGGGCCGCGCTACAGCGCCCTCCTGCTCATGCCCTATCGATTCGGATTACTGTACCAACGCTGCTTATCTGGGGTGTTCGCGACCAGTTTCTCAAGCGGGACATGGCCCAGCCCAGCATCGATCTGTGCGACAACGGCACCGTCTTTTTTTTCGAAACCGCGACTCATTGGGTACAGCACGAAGAACCGGAGCGAGTCAGTGAGTTGATAATAGAGGGGGGGTGAGGGGAGGGAGGAGGGAGGAAGGAGGAAGGAGGAAGGGCAGTTGACGCACTCTGGCGAAAGCAATCCCCTTCCTCCCTTTCCTCCTTCCTCCCTTTCCTCCTATTTATAAACCTTCCCGTCTTTCATTACGAATTTGACAGCTTGAAGGGTTTTGATGTTTTGGATCGGGTTTTCATCGACGGCTATGATATCGGCGAATTTGCCTGTTTCGATAGAACCGATCTGCGTGTCCATACCCAGCAGTTTCGCGTTCGTCATCAGGGCCGCTTTGATTGCTTCGACAGGGGGCATTCCGGCTTCGACCATGTACTCGAACTCCTTGGCGTTATAGCCATGGATATATACTCCTGCGTCGGTACCAAAAGCGATCTTAACGCCTGCCTTATACGCCTTGGCAAACGTAGCCTGGATTTTTGGACCAATCGCCAGCGCTTTCGGTGTTACCAGCGCCGGGTAGTACCCAAACCGCCGGGCTGAGTCGGCTGCGGTCTTGCCGGCGATAATGGTCGGGACGTAGTAAGTGCCGTATTTTTTAAATAACTCAATAGCTTCATCGTCCATCAGGGTGCCGTGTTCGATGGTTTGAACCCCCGCCCGGATGGCCCGCTTCATTCCTTCGGCACCGTGGGCGTGGGCCGCCACGGCAAACCCGTAATCTTTAGCTGCATCGACAACCGCTTTCACTTCTTCTTCTGTGAACTGAGCTCCGGAGCCGTCTTTCGCATTACTCAGTACGCCACCCGTAGCCGTGATTTTGATCAGGTCGGACCCATCTTTATAGCGTTGCCGAACGGCTTTACGGGCATCTTCGGGACCGTTGATAACGCCCTCCATCGGGCCGGGATCACCCATCAGGTCCTTACGGTAGCCGTTAGTCGGGTCGGCATGCCCCCCGGTTGTGGCAATGGATTTACCAACGGTCAACACCCGAGGCCCATCGACCAGGCCGTTATTGATCGCATTACGAAGTGATACATTGACGCCCGAGCCGCCCAGGTCACGGACGGTAGTGAATCCTGCCAGTAAGGTTGTCTTCGCATATTGAGCTGCCTGGTAGGCGACGTCGGCGGGGTTGCGCGTGAACCCATCGATGGCACCACCCCGGCGGGTCTGGCTTTCCAGATGGACGTGCATGTCGATCAGGCCCGGCAGCACCGTCTTCGCCTTCAGGTCTACTACACGATCCTGACCGGCAGGCGTGGTAAATCCTTTTTGGACCGCCGTAATTTTGTTGCCTTCAACCACAACCGTCATCTGCGGTTGCAGTGTGTTGCCAATCCCATCGAAGAGGTTTCCGCAGTGGATAAGGGTACGTTGGGCAATCAGAGGTGATGCCAGCAGCGACAGGCTCGCCAGCAGGTACAATTTTTTCATAGAATAAGTATTGGACGGATATAAAAAAGCCGCAACGGAAGCTGCGGCCTTCAAATTACGGAAAGTTGCCGTTAAACGCGCCTACAAGCGGGAAACTTGCACCACAGCTTCGGGCAGATTTGCGTTTTCGGGCCCTTTTCGGAACCCGCCATCCCGAAGGATAACCTTATACTGTTGGCCCTCGAACGCAACCGTTACTGAGTCGGCCGGTGGATTGATCGACGACATCCGTTTGTAATTGGGAATGAACGTCCATAAATAAACGGACTGTGTCTGGGCATTTTTCGACAGCTGGAGTTTGACGCTGGCGCTGTTTGGCGCAAAACAGTTCGCGTTGGACGGGCAAATGGATACGTTAACCGAATCGGCCAGAACGGTAATGCCAGCGGTTGTTGTTATCGATTCACGGCTGATCAGCGCGACATGGTCGGGTGGAATTGCCGGAACCAGAGGGTTTGGCTGACAGGCGCAAAAAAGACAGATTACAACAAAGACACAACCGAGCGTAGATTTAAGGTGATGTGACATAGTTATACCGGTTTTTAACAGGACCGCTTTGACTGCCAAACCGTTGTAGTTCACTTTTTGTCGGTTAAAAGTTTTAGGATCAGCAACTGAGTTTGCTGCATCTCATCGAATCGAACAAAGACCTGCTCAAACCGGCGATCGATCTGCTCAAACCGTCGGTCCATTTGTTCGAGCCGTTGATCGATCTGTTCAAACCGTTGATCAACCTGTTCGAATCGTCGGTCGACCTGTTCGAACCGTTGATATACCAGTTCGAATTCCTGTTTGACCTGATTGAAGCCAGTTGTTACATCCTGCCGGATGGCTCGTACTTCAATAGTCAACACTGCCAGACCACTGGCCACGCGTTCTGTTTGGCGACCCTGATCGGCGGCTAAATTTTCAAGTTGCTCAACTCGTTCTTCAAGAAACATAATTGGTGGGCTGCCGAAGCGATAAATTAGTTTCGCAATGATACAATATTTAGCAACTTGTTTACATAAACTCCCCATCAGATGGGCGCTAGTTTTTCACAACAACCCCATCGGCTACGAACGTGAGGGCTTTTTCGGGTTCGGTAATTTTCTCGATCTCTTCTTTCGATTTGCCGGCATCCTGCGCATAATGCCGCAGTTCGGAAATGGGCGTTGTCGTGGTTTCAGCCACACCTTCCATCACTACCGTTTTGCCGACAATATCTTTTGGTACGAAGAATCCGTAATCTTTAAAGCTTACCCGCATCACCTGACCGTCGCCGGTTTTGACGTTCATCCAGCAACCTTTCATCTTGCAGACCGATTCGACGGTGCCTTCTACTTTAGCCGGCATTTTATCTTTACCGTCCATTTTGGCGGCTAACTGTGTAGCGGGCAGGGCACCTTTGTCGGAAATTTTTTTGCCGTGGTAACTGGCGCTGGTTTGGGCTACGGCCCCAAAAGACGCACCCAGGATCAGTCCAATAATCAGAAGATTTTTCATACAGTCAATGCGTTATATTTACCCAAAAGTACCCATTCAAACGCACTTTTAAAATAAGCTATGGTACGTGTCAAACAAATTATAGGGTTCGGGTTGAGCGTGTTATGCGTGATAGCCTGCCAGAAAAAAGAAAAAGCCGATCAGGTAAATCGTCGTACCACCTTTTTCGACAAAACGGGTATGGATACGACCGTTAGCCCCGGCAACGATTTTTTTACGTATGCCAATGGTGGGTGGGTCAGGAAAACGGCAATTCCCGGCGACCAAACCGGGTGGGGGTCCTTCTATCAGATTTATGAAGACAACCAGATAAAAACCAGAACCATACTCGACGAAGCGGCAGGGTCCAAAGCGAAAGCCGGTAGCGTGGAGCAGCAGGTTGGCGACTTTTACGCCAGTGGTATGGATACGCTGACGATCGAGAAACTCGGTTATGAACCCCTGAAAGCCGAACTCGCCCGTATTGCCGCCCTGACCGACTACAAGGGTGTTTTGAACTACATTGCTTCGGATAAAGCCAATCGGGGCGGGGAGTTTATTGGCCTTTACGTTGGAGCCGATGACCGGCAAAGCTCACTGAATCGCATCAATTTTGGTCAGGCAGGTCTTTCGTTGCCGGAAAAAGACTACTATACTAAAACCGACTCCTCGACCCGCAAGATCAGAGCCGCTTTTGTGGCGTATGTGGCGAAGCTCTTCACGATGGTCGGCGTAGACGCAGCGACAGCCCGGACGAAAGCCGACGCTATCCTGGAGTTTGAGACAGCGCTGGCTGCATCGCACAAAGCACCCGCCGACCTGCGCGACCCTGTTGCCAACTACAACAAACTTGCCGTTGCCGACCTGACGAAACGTATGCCTAACCTCGATTGGCGAACGCTGCTGACGGCTATGAGTCTCGGGAAAATTGATACTGTACTCGTTTCGCAGCCGGGGTACTACCAGGCGCTGGACAAGCTTTTGCCGGCTACGCCCATCAGTGTGCTGAAAGACCGGCTCGTGTTCGATCTGCTGGATAATAACGCCAGCTTATTGAGTAAACCGTTCGAACGGGCCAGCTTCGAGTTTAACAGCAAAACGCTTTATGGCCAGCCTCAGCAAAAAGAGCGCTGGAAACGGATCGCCAGCCGGGTCGATGGGTCGCTCGGTGAAGCCCTGGGTCAGTTGTGGGTCAAGAAGTACTTTCCGGCAGAGGCCAAAGAACGCATGCTGACGCTGGTCGATAACCTGCAAAAAGTGTATCGCGAACGGATTGAGAAGCTGGACTGGATGGCCCCTGAAACTAAAAAAGTGGCGTTGATCAAGCTGGATAAGTTCGCCAAGAAGATTGGCTACCCCGATAAATGGAAAGATTATTCAGACATAGACATAAAGCGGGACGACTACTTCGGTAACGTACAGCGCGCCCGGGAGCATTATTATAACGAAGAGTTTGCAAAAATCAATGAGGCTGTCGATAAGGCCGAGTGGGGTATGACACCCCCTACGGTGAATGCCTACGCGAATCCAACCAATAATGAAATTGTGTTCCCGGCGGGTATTCTTCAATTCCCGTTCTTCGACAAAGATGCCGACGACGCCATCAACTACGGTGGGATAGGGATGGTAATTGGCCACGAGATGACGCACCTATTCGATGATCAGGGCCGTCAGTATGATGCGCAGGGCAATCTCCGCGACTGGTGGACCAAGCAGGACGCTGAGCGGTTTTCGGCCAAAACGCAGGCGGTTGTAAACCAGTACAACGGCTATACCGTGCTCGATAACCTGCATCTGAACGGTCGACTGACGCTGGGCGAAAACCTGGCTGACCTGGGTGGGATTACGCTGGCCTATCAGGCGTTTAAGCTGACGAAGCAGGGGCAGGGCACCGAAAAGATCGACGGATTTACCCCCGACCAGCGATTCTTTCTGGGTTTCGCGCAGGTATGGCGTATCAAGGTGCGCGACGAAACCGAGCGGGTGGGCGTCGCTACCGATCCGCACTCACCCGCTAAATTCCGGGTAAATGGTCCGCTAACGAATTTTGCGCCCTTCTATCAGGCGTTTTCGGTGAAGGCGGGGCAGAAACTGTTTAAGCCGGAGGTAGAGCAGGCAAGGGTTTGGTGACGTAGACAGGCTCCTCACCATACTGGGTGGTGAGGGAGGTTAGTGACAAACCCCGCACTACACCGTCTATCAGCGCAAAATGCTGAGCATGAGAGGTAGTTCGGGTAAACAGTCAATCAAAGAACTTAGGCGGGAGCTACGCCAGCGTCAGACTGAAGCGGAAGAAATGCTTTGGTCTACCCTGCGTAATCGACAACTGGCGGGTAAGAAGTTTAGACGGCAGCACAGCTTTGGCAATAAATTTATCGTTGATTTTTACTGTCATGAACACCTGCTTGTCGTTGAACTGGACGGCAGTGTACATGATTTGGTTGAAACCCGCTTAAATGACGCTGAGCGTGAAGCTATCCTTTGCGATTTGGGACTAACCGTAATACGGTTTTCAAACCATTGTGTTTTTAATTCGCTGGAAGAGGTATTGAGCAAAATTAAAGGACACCTGTTGTAAGCATCCCCTCACCGCAAGGCCTGACCGCCCCGGCTCCTCACCCCCGGCCCCTCTCCCATGGGGAGAGGGGCCGGGGGTGAGGAGCCTTTCTACGTCCAGTACAGTACCGGCGCGTTTGGGAATCGCTTCTGCCATTCCTCATAAAAGAATGCTTTCATCTCCTTCATGACAGCAGGCAGATAAACGTACTTTGTGCCACCAAACTTGTTTCGCTTCTCGGCGCGGGTCGTCTCATCCATCTCCAGAGACGTGTTTGGATACCACTGCATCAATACATCTTTAGAACCTGGGGTAAAGCGATGGCTGATGAACTCGACGTTCAGCCAGTCTGGTGTATCGCTGCCGGGAAAATCGAGCGCGGCTGCTATACGATCCAGCAAGTCGCTGTACTGGTCGCGCCAGTCGGGAATGGGCATGAGGGGGGCCAGAACAATACCGACCGGGTAACCGCCCCCGCCAAGTTCGCGCGGCATAGCCAGTTTACGTAGCGCCTGCAACCGGGCTTCGACCGAGGCCGTCCCACCTTCCAGCCGCCGGGCTACCGACTCGGCGTTCAGGCTAAAACGGGCGCGGGTCTGCCCGTTATGAGGAAGATCAAGCAGACTATCGACCTGGCCGTATTTGCTGACAAACCGTAACTGTGCGTTCTCCCGGGTGCCGAAATAGCGGATACACTCAGCCAGGCTGCCCGTCAGGTGCTCAATGCCCAGCACGTCGGTATAACAACTCACCTCGAAGGTGGTTGGACGGGCTACACCGTTCAGACCGGCAGGCTGTCCCTGCCAGGTTTTGTTGGGTGGGTAGGTCCCTTCATAGGTAGCCGTATGTTCGAGCATTTTAGGCAGATTTGCATAGGCGCGCACGACGGGTGGCCCCGACAGGCTACCGGCTAGGTAACAGTAGTGACAGTGGGCGGGGCAACCTTCGGCGAGGTTCATCTGCCAGTCGGCCGATGGGGGAATGGGTTGCAATCGAAACGCGCCCGGAGGAGCGTTCACAACGGCCAGGGTGTTCTTGGCAATGCGGTAGGTCTCGCGCTCATCGGCTCCGCGCAAACCGGTGATGCGGTTATTCTTAGCTACGTCAATGGGCAAGTGCAGCGCCGAAAGGCGCTCGTACATTGCCTGACCAAAAGGCTCTTTCAGGGCGTCGGCCGTGAAGACAACCCGCTTGGGCATCCACAGTTTCGGCGACCGAAGGAGGGGCTCTGTAGTTGTTACGGGCGTAGGTATTGATTGGGTCAGCAGGTTGGATTCAGCGGTCATAACGAGAGTAGAAGGATAAATCAGGGCGCAGCCTAACCAGTTGGATGGCGTCTCCTAAAGAACATAGATTGAGTAAATAAAAATCCATTCATGTAGTTTTGATGTTAAGTTATATAGTTGATAATCAAGAAGTTATTCTGTGTTTTTAAATTAATTTTTTGTTGGAATCGAAGGGCAATCGCAACACCAGACATGAGATTATTAGTCTCATGAAAAAACTGGTTTTCCTGGTTTTCAAAATTTCTGGTGACTTATAGGTTAAAGCACGCGTTCTCGTATTGAGCTGCTCAGAACAATGGCTATTCGGCATTTTCAACGGATCAACTACTAGACAACCGAATTCGGATTGGTGGCAGGAAACTTTCCTGCCATGACAAGGACAAATAGACGCTGTTTGTGATGAAGTAACAATCAGGGATGTACCCTATTTTGTGTAGTGGTTAGCCACTATTTTGCGGAGAAAAGGTGTTCTACCAAAACTCTCGTATACGGTATGCGCTCGGCTTCCCTGGCGGTATGGCCGGATTGGTTTTACCGAGGTGGATTGTTTATTTTTACAAGTAGGTTACCAGGCAGGGGCAAAAACAAGCAAAACAGCTTCAATCATGAACGTACAGTATCTCTCCGATGCCCAGGGCCGGCATACGGCCATCGTCATACCCATTGAGGAGTGGAACAGCATAACGGCAAAGCATGAGGATTTAAAAACGCTGGAAAAACCAATGCAGCCTACTATCCAGCCAAAGCCTTCGGATTTTAGGGGGTCTATTTCTAAAAAAACAGCCGATGAACTCCTCAGATACACTGAACAAGCAAGAACCGAATGGGGAAACACTATATCCTAGATGCAAATGTTGTTATTGACTACGTAGGGGATAAACTTCCGCAGTCAGCAGCTCTAGCTATGGACAACCTCCTCAACGATGAACTCACGACCTCTATCGTTGTTAAGATTGAAGTTTTGGGCTTCGACGGTGATCCTGAAGAGATGCAAAAGCTGAACGATTTTTTGGGGTTGGCAACAACTTTTTATGTAGATGATGCCATTGCCGATAAAACGATCGCTCTACGAAAGACGTACAAAAAGCTAAAACTTGGTGATGCCCTGATTGCAGCAACAGCGCTTGTTCATGGGTTTACCGTCTTAACCCGCAACACTAAAGATTTTCGCTCTATCACTGGCCTGGTTTGCGTAAACCCGCATGAGTTGTAGCTATCCTCTTTAGTTAATGAAGGCTAAAGTTATTGCCAAGGTAATTTCCAGGGCGGGCCGTAGTTGATCTGGGCTTTACGATACGTCCACTGGCTAATATTGACCACGGTTAGGGTCGCATTCGACTCTTACCCGGTTTTTGGCCATAAAAAAACCTTCCGCTTAGTGGTTGACCCCACTACATTGGAAGGTTTTTTCTTTCTAGCCATCCTATCACGCGCTGGAATGACTCATGGTACCTCTTTGGTAGTGCTTACTGGTTACGCCGACTGAAATAATAGTTGACGCCAACGCGGGCGCGGCCGCCCCGGTTGCGACCCGCCAGCGGGTTACTGCGGTCGTAATAGTTCGTTTCCAGACTGCCTTCCAGCCCCAGGTTTTTCAGCAGGTAGAACTGAACGCCAATTTCGAGGTTGATGCTGTTGTAACGCGCTTTCTCGTCGTCGGCAACATTGCTGGCACGCTCCCGACCAAAGTTATAGCCAGCCCCAACGAAGCTGCTGATCCGGGTGCGGAAAGGGTAGTAACGGGCAAATAAGCCGACCTGATTGGAGCGGAAACTGGTACTCAACCGTCGGTCGTAACCCAGTCGCACACCACCCATGAAGCCCGGCTGAAAGAAGTACCCTATGCGTGGGTCGAGGGCCAGATACAGGCCATTGTTGCCGCCTAGTCCAAAGCCGATTGAGCTGCCGACAAAAATACTTCCCTTATCGTACCAGGGTAAGCCATAGCGTTCGTTCCGCGCACGGGTCGGTTCAACGATACTGGTCCGAACTTCTTCTTTAACCTCCTGGGAAGCCTCTTTTACCTGCTGTCCCGTTTCCCGTAGCTCTTCCTTAACTTCAGGTGCGCGTTCTTCGGCCCGGTTCTTTAACTTTTCGGCTCCTTCCTGAACATCTTCCTTAACATCCTGTGCTTTCTCCCGTACTTTTTCTTTCGTTTCTTCCTTGATGAGCGGCCGGTTCTCCCGTGACCGGTCGTTCTGTCCTAATGCCGCCACCGACAGCATGGTCAGTAACGTAGTCGCTGTAAGTAAATTTTTCATAATCGTCGATTTGATAACGTTGTCGAGTATCTATTGCCCTATTAACTACAAACCCAAAATAAGGTTTGTCGCTGGGATCGTCATTTCCAGAGATAGTACAAAAAATAAAGCACTCCCTTAATAAATAAGGGAGTGCAGACCCGGAAAAAGACTAGAAAAGAATACTATTTTTTCAATTGGTTAATTAGGTTCTGGACCTGTTCTATTGAGACGGCGGGGAAATTGGCGATCCGCATTTGAGTGTCTTTGAACGAACCATACCCACTGCCGAGAATGAGACCAGCCTGCTTTGTGGCTGCTAACACTTCGGCCGGGTTTTTAGTCGTTGCCACGATAACGGTCTGTGAACGGTGGCGCTCTTCCGTTACAAACGGCTGAAACTCCTTTGAGTCGTCCAGGAATTTATACAGCATCTTCGCCTTCTCCTCGGTCTGTTTCCGAATGGTGTCGATGCCAATCCGGTTGAAATCTTCCGCGATCTTACCCAGCAGATAAATAAACAGTACGTTGGGGGTGGCGGGCGTTTCAAACGTCTGATAATGCTTCCAGAGTACGGGCAGGGTATGGTGCGCACCGGTCGTTATAGACTCGTACTTCTGAATGCGTTCCGCTTTGGCCAGACAGGTCTGGTTGGCTATCCAGACGCCTAAGCCAGCGGGCATGCCAAACGCTTTCTGTACCGAAAAAAACGCGGAGTCGATCAGGTTGAAATCGAGATTCGGGTACGGTGCCGAGGATACCATATCGACAACAAACAGTTTCTTGGGGTACTTACGCTTCAGCTTGTGCATGTCGGCTGGCCGCATCTGTACGCCCGACGAGGTCTCGTTGTGGGTCAGGCAAACCAGTTCGGCGTATTCCGGCACGTCAATATCGCTGTAGTCGAATCCCTCACCGAACGGCTTCTCAAGTACGTGAGCGTATTTGTGCAGACTATGGGCGTAGTCATAGAACTTCCGGGAGAACGAACCGTTGACCAAATGAAAGCTCTCGTGCTCAACGCAGTTGAACAATACCCGTTCCCATACTTCCGATGCCGAGCCGGTGAAAAAGATACCATGGGTAGCCGGGATGTTGAGCAGGATGCGCAGCTGCTCATCGGTAAACTTGTAGATATCCCGAAACTGCTTGCTCCGGTGCGAAATTGACCCGATCTGCTCGTCCATTGCTGTTTGCAGGTGGTGAGCAAATGTGGGGTATAACTCGGCCGGGCCGGGGGTAAAGTAGGTGTTTTTCATAGAGGGTGAACGCATGAAAGAGAGAAAGCGTGAAAGGCTGATGCGAACACCCTTTCACGCTTCCAGTCGCTCATTAATTAATACAGTAGTCTGAATTTAATGGTATTGTCGATGACGCGTAGTTCGCTCACAACGGCATCCGCATACTCCTTGGCAATGTCGGTGATCACATAGCCAATCTGTTCGTTGGTTTTCAGATATTGCCCCTGAATGTTGATCTCATAACTGGCGAAGATGTTGTTCATCCTGGCCAGAATGCCCGGCACATTGGTGTGAATGTGCAGCAGGCGATGCGAATCTTTCAGGAGCGGTAACTGGAGTTCCGGAAAGTTGACGCTGCCGTAGGTGCTGCCATTGTTGATGTATTCGAGGAGTTTGCCCGGTACAAACTGACCAATGTTTGCCTGCGCTTCTTCGGTGCTGCCGCCAATATGGGGGGTCAGGATCACGTTCGGCAGGTTGCGCAGCGTGCTGATGAACTCTTCACTGTTCGTTTTGGGCTCCTGCGGAAACACGTCGATACCGGCACCAATGACCTTACCCCGCTCGATGGCGTCCACCAGCGCCGGAATATCGACGATGTGGCCACGGGAGAGGTTCAGGAAAATGACGCCGTTTTTCATCAGACCAAACTCACGGTAACTGATAAGGTTCTTGTTCTCTTTACGCCCATCGGTATGCAGACTGATGATGTCGGCAATAGCCAGTAGCTCGTCCAGCGATTTACACTTGCGGGCATTGCCCAGGGCAAGTTTGTCGACCGCGTCATAGAAGTAAACCTCCATGCCCAGCGCTTCGGCCACCACAGAGAGCTGCGTACCGATATTGCCATAACCCACCAGCCCTAGCTTTTTGCCCCGTACCTCATAGCTGTTCTTTGCCGACTTGTCCCACTCGCCCCTGTGCATCGAATTGCTCTTTGGGACAATACCCCGGATCAGCATGATGATTTCGCCGATAGCCAGTTCAACGACCGAGCGTGTGTTGCTGTAGGGGGCGTTGAAAACGGCAATGCCGCGTTCGGTGCAGGTGCTCAGATCGATCTGGTTCGTGCCGATGCAGAAGGCGCCAATGGTCATCAACTTGTTGGCGTTTTCGAGTACCCGGCGGGTTACCATCGTCTTGGACCGAATGCCCAGGATCGATACGTCGCGGATGGCTTCGATCAATTCATCTTCGTCCAGCGCACCCTTATGAATTTCGACGTTGAACCCTTCCTGTTCGAATAGCTGGACCGCAATCGGGTGTACGTTTTCGAGGAGCAGGACTTTGATGCGGCTTTTGGGGTATGACTGGCTCCGGCTCAATTTATTATCGAAGAGAAACTCATCGAGCGAAGGGGTAATATGGTCAGCTTTCTCCATCACCTTGATTCGGGCCACGTTCTCGGTGAACGCATAGAACTTGTTGGCCAGACCCGCTTCCCGAATTTCATAGTCCGTATAGCCATCACCGATCACATATACGTCGCCGTCGAGGTTGAGGTTTCGCATCAGCTTGACCTTGCCCCCGTCGGAGGCCAGCGGGTTTTCGAGGTCGCAGCCGACGATGTTACCCGTTTCGTCGTAGGTGAAGGTATTGGCAAAAACGTGACTCTCTTTCACACCCAGCGAGGTTACGATGGGAACGATAAACTCCTGGAACCCGCTCGACACCACATAGATATGGTCGGCGTTTTCCGTGATAAAAGCCTGGTTGCGCTGGAAAGAATCCGATATTTTGCCCATCAGCGTTTCGATGAGGGCGGGCAGATGGTCGCGGTGGGCGTTGAGCAGTTTCAGCCGCAGCGCCAGTGAATCGGCCAGACCAATTTCGCCCGACATGCCCCGGTCGGTGATGGCTTTGATTTGATCCAGTACGTCATTGCGGTCTGGACGACCGATGAGCGAGATCTCCCCCAGCACATCCAAAGCTTCTACTTTGGTAAATGTGCTGTCGAAGTCAATGATGTAAAAGGTCTGCTCGGCCGGGCCGAGGGTTGGTGATTGGGTGATCATATAGAGAAATACAAATAGAGTCGGTGTCTGTTATGGGACATGTTAACGCTAGTTTGTGATGAAGAAGTGACGATCGTACCTGTTTTTAAACTCATTGATACGAAGAGCTACGTGCTTAGAAAGGTTACTGCCCGTTCTTCCGACCAGTAGGGTTCTCCATTGATGCCCGAAGCCTTCGAGGCAAAACCGCAGTGGCCACCCTGCTCGGGAAACTCCATCCAGACATTGGGTAGTTCCCTAGCCAATGAGACGGGGAAGCATTCGGGTGACAGAAATGGGTCGTTCCGGGCATTGACGATGAGCGTTGGGATGGTAATACTGGGTAAGAACTGTAGCGAACTGCTGCGTGTATAATAATCCGTTACGTCGGCAAAGCCGTTCATGGGTGCAGTAAATAACGTGTCGAACTCCCGAACGCTACGCGCTTTGCTGACGGCTTCCGTGGCGAATGTTCCTGGCATTGCTGCGGCTTTTTGAAGCACTTTGCGCTTGAGCGTCCGGTTGAACCGGTAGTTGTACACCAGGCTGTCCCACTGCTCCAGCCGCTGGGTGGCACCAATCAGATCGAGTGGTACCGAGAAGGTAACCGCTTTCTTTATGGCCGGATCAAGGCCTTTTCCGCTGGTCAGGGAACCCTGTTCGCCGAGGTATTTCAAGGTTACGCTGCCGCCTGCGCTAAACCCCACGAGGTAAATGGTTTCATAAGCTGCCGAAACCGCGTGTTGAACGACATGATGCAGATCGCCCGTGTCGCCAATGTGGTAAAACCGCTGCTGCCGGTTCAACTCGCCACTACAGGAACGGTAGTGCCAGGCCAGACAATCGAATCCGCTTTGGCTGAGGTGGCGAACCATACCGGCCAGATACGTGCTCGTCGAACTGCCTTCCAGACCGTGTGAAAGAATGACCAGAGGACTCTTTATGGCGCCATCAGGCGGGGTAGCCGACGAAAGTGGGGGGCGGTTGCTGGTAGAGTAAACCCAGTCCAGGTCCAGAAAGTCATCGTCGGGAGTGTCGATTCGTTCGCGGACGTAGTTCACCGTGACCTTGCGAAACAGCGAAGGAATGATGGTTTGCAAGTGGCCATTCCACAAACGGGTGGGTGGCTTATAAGTCGACGGGGCAATCAGCGGCATGAGGGGGCGCAGTCGATTGAAGCCGCAAAGGTACGGGAAAAGGGCACAGGCTGACCGTATTAGTTTCAGAATTAGCTGGTACAGGACACACGTTCCGAGTTCGTTTCAATAAATTATTCGTACGGTCCTACCAGAAATCTGAACAGAAGATTTTCAGGCTGCTTATCTTTAAGCCCGCAACTGCGACGCTCAATTGCTCATCGCTCATTTTTTTGCCTTATGTCAATGAATCGGAATACCACCATGAATCGCCAGCAGTTTCTTAAACTTGGCGCATTAGCCACGTCGGCTGCTTTGCTGCCTGCCTTCGAAGGGATGGCTGCCACACCTAAAAAAGTTGGCCTGCAACTGTATACGCTCCGCGAAGCGATGGCGAAAGATCCTGATGGAACGCTTAAGAGCGTAGCTAAGATCGGGTATAAAGAAGTCGAATCGTTCGGCTATTCGGATGGGAAGTTTTTCGGTAAAACGCCCAAAGAGTATGCCACCTTACTGAAGGATTTAGGCCTGACGGCCCCTAGTGGTCACTACACGACCGGCAATGTTGTCGTCACCGGCAAAGGAACGTTAAAAAACGACTGGGAGCGCACAGTAGCCGATGCCGCTGAAATTGGACAGAAATACATGGTCTGCGCGTATCTCTTCCCCCCCGAACGGACCAAGATAGACGACTACAAGCAGTTTGCCGAACTGTTTAATAAATCGGCAGAGGTTTGCCAGAAAGCCGGTATCCAGTTTGCGTACCACAACCACGATTTTGAATTTCAGCCACTGGGCGGGCAGTTGCCCTACGATCTGCTGCTGAATGAAACGGATGAAAAACTTGTCAAGATGGAACTTGACCTATATTGGGCCACCCTGGCGGGTCAGGACCCAGTTGCTTTATTCAAAAAGAGCCCCGGCCGCTTCCCCCTCTGGCACATAAAAGATATTGCTAAAACGCCGGAACGTGAATTTGCCGAAGTCGGTACCGGCTCGGTCGATTTCCAGCGTATTTTCCACGCCGGTAAAACCGCCGGTATGACCCACTACTTCGTGGAGCAGGATGTTTGCAAACGGCCTCCGCTGGAGTCCATCGCCATCAGCTACAAAAACGTGCAGAAACTGAAAGTCTAAAGCAGGTGTCTGCCTGGGATGGACCTATTCCCGCATAAACATGAGTCATCCCGGATTTTAAAAGTCGCTATCTTTTAGAAAACAAGGGTATTAGGCATGCTGTCAGCTCCCTTGACCTACCGGGTATACACTTCTTTTTTTCCTACAGATAAGCCCTGTAGGGGCGACATGTCAATAGAAAAGAAAGAAGGGGTAGGCCCGTAAAGCGCCGTAGGGGCGACCTAACTGAACTGGATTAGGTCGCACCTACGGCGCTTTAGAGAGGATAGGAGCGCTACTAACTAGTGACAGGTCGCCCTTACGGGGCTAGCTGACCAAGGCTGGAGATCTACCCAGACAATACGTCCCCTGATCCAATGCCACGCCCCCCAGATGTGCCGGAACCAGGCTGCTTTTTGGGTAAGGTTTTCCCGAAGTGTACCGATTCGTTAAAATAGGGGATGACTAAGGTTTTATGCTTTTTTCCTGAGATGGCGGTAGGGAATCACGACGACAACACGTCAGGATATTATCGGGAAACGTCACTCTGTTTTAGCATAATAGCGTTTCCCGTTGCCTGATATCCGGCGGTCTGCGTATCCTAACGCAACAGTAAGCAAGGCCACGCAAATTACGAAAACACCGATGTAACGAAGGCCTCGTTGGCGCAGAAAGAATACCTGTAAAAGTAACGCCAGTACCAGAAAGCCAGTGACAATGACCGCAAGGAACGGGTTCAGTCCCTGTCTGGCATAGTGGCTGACCACCGCCAGAAGAAGGCTCCACCCAAGGGCCTGAATACCTAAACGCCGGTAAATACTCATGATATCTAGTCGTTTATTTGTCTTGTCCCGGTAAGCTCAGCAACGTAATGACTATGAGTCTGTTAGGGTTACTGGCAGGACGTGGTCGGTTGTAGCCTGGACGGCCACGTCCGGGTAGCTTAGTGTTATTTCATTCCCGTTGCGGGTGTATCACTTATAACTTCGTCACTAACGTCCGGGTAAGCGTATTCCCATTTCACGCCCGGACGTAGCCGTCCAGGCTACAACCGACCGCCTGGTTGAGTGAAACATAGGCCAACGTGAAATCATAAACAAGTTCTATGGGTGAAAACAGAGTAGCCCGCTGGCCACTTCTTAGCAACCGGGCTTATTTCAAATACTTCAGGATTGTTCGTTTGATCGTATCCCGATCAGCTGCCGGTGATCCGGGTGTGGCAACGGCCAGCTGTTCCAGTTCATCCAGCTCATGGCTCAGGACCATCCCTTTTACCTGCTGCCGAAGGGCAACGTCCTGCCGACCAGCCAGTACCTCGGCCCAGGCCGCCCGAACATCGGCCCAGTAGGCCTTGTGTTTGGCCCACCACGCTTTAGCGGCTCCACACGGGGCTTCGCTGGTGCGCGTATAGGCGTTCAGTCCCTTTTCGGTCACCAGCAGTTGATCGCCCGATTCTGACCGGATGATCTTGTCGTTGCTCTGTTCATGAACATATCCCGTGGCGGTGATCTCATGGTGGTTTGTCCGACGCATGACGTTGTAATCCTGGCGTTTGGTGTATTCTCGGCGCGGCAGGGGGGCGTCGGCTGTGCTTTCCCAGTAATGCCGTCCGTTGGTATGGTTCCAGGTCGCCGATCCTTCGTAGCGGGGACTGTCATCGACCTCGAATACCTTTTGGGCCCATTGGCCTTTGACCTGTTGGGCAGGACGCGTTACCCGTTTCCAGGTCGCATTCTGACGGAATGTAAGCAGGTCCCGGCTCTCGAACGACCAGTCTTCCCGCCAGTGTTTGATAACCACGCTGTCGCCCGCTACCAGCAGGTGCTGAATCACGATTGTAGTCGGTTGATTCGCCGGTCCTTGCTGTTCGGCTACAAATACCCACTCGGTGCCGCGTGCGGTATAAGGATCTTTAAAGGTATACTGCTTGTCGGGCGCAGACTTCTCGGCATACGTAAAAACCACGTTATGACAGCCACACTGGCCTTTGATCGCCGTTATGTCTTCCGGGCGTGGTGCCTCCTGAGCAAAGGCCAGTGCGCTGGAAAGAATAGCCAGGAAAATAGATAAGCTTATGTGTTTCATACGACTTTGCTAAAACAAGGAGTGCCTGCATACGATAGTCTGTCATACCGTTCTATCGACGCTATACCTGTACGGGATCAGGGGCGTTACGCTCATACGCTGCCGAATCGCGCAAATGCCTGCCGGTCCAACTCCTCCCTATGGTCAGGATGAGCGATGTTGATCAGCGCACGGGCCCGCTGACGCAGGTTCTGGCCATACAAATCAGCAATGCCGTACTCGGTTACGATGTAATGGACGTGGGCACGGGTGGTCGTTACGCCCGCTCCTTCTTTCAGGAACGGAACGATTTTGCTGAGTCCTTTGCTGGTCACCGAGGGCAGCGCAATGATGGGTTTGCCCCCCTCCGATAGCGAGGCCCCCCGCACAAAATCCATTTGTCCGCCAACACCCGAATACTGATAGGTACCAATGGTATCGGCGCAGACCTGACCGGTGATGTCGATCTCGATGGCCGAATTGATAGCGGTTACTTTCGGGTTCCGCCGGATAACCGATGTATCGTTGGTGTAGCTGGCCTGCTTCATGGCTACACCGGGATTGTCGTCGATGAAATCATAGACCCGCTGGCTCCCCATCACAAATGCCGACACGATCCGGTAGGGTAGCACGGTTTTGTGCTCGCCCGTGATAACGCCCCGTTCGACCAGATCGATGACCCCATCCGAAAACATTTCCGTGTGGATGCCCAACCCCTTATGGTGAATCAGTTCGGCCAGTGTCGCGTTCGGAATGCCGCCAATACCCAGCTGAAGAGTAGCGCCATCGTCTACCAGACTGGCTACATACTGACCAATCTTACGGTCTTCGGCGCTGATCTCTCCCGGCAGTACTTCATACATCGGCTCATCGACTTCTACGGCCGCGTGGAGCATACTGGCCGGAATCAGACCGTCGCCATGGGTACGGGGAACCCGGGGGTTTACCTGCGCAATCACATACTTTGCCGACCGGATAGCCGCCATCGATACATCGACGGAAGGACCAAGTGAACAGTATCCATGGGCATCCGGGGGCGATACCTGAATCAGGGCCACATCGATAGGCAGCACGTTTCGCTGGAACAACAGCGGCACCTCGCTCAGGAAAACCGGTACATAATCACCAATACCCTGGTTAAGCTGTTTGCGCATGTTGGCCCCGATAAAAAACGAGTTGGGCCGGAACGAGTCCTGGTATTTTTTGTCCAGATAGGGGAGTGGCCCTTCGGTATGGATATGACACACCTCCACGTTTTTCAATTCGGTGGCCCGCGCCACCATAGCGTTGATCAACACATGGGGGGTCTGGGCAACGCTGTGAATGAATACACGATTGCCCGACTGAATGGCTGTAACAGCCTGTTCAGGTGTGGTAAGCGGAAGGATAGCTGACATAGTAATCTAAGTAATGACGAATGCATTCAAGGTATTTCTTACCGTTGAGTGCGTTGGTTAATAGAAAAGACAACCCGGTGAAGGGTCGTGTGGTTTCAAATTTAGTGAGCTACGGGTTCGAAGTCATCGTCCCTGTGCGGGCTAGTGGGTCAGCAACTGCTGAAACCAGCGCCCCGACGTTTTCACGATCCGCTGCTGCGTTCTGAAATCGACGTAAACAAGGCCGAAGCGAGGCCGGTAGCCTTCTGCCCATTCAAAATTATCGAGGAAAGTCCAGGCAAAATACCCTGCTACCGGTAAGCCATCCTGTCTGGCACGCAGCACGTTGAGCAGGTATTGCTGGTGATAGTCGATGCGGGCCGGGTCGTGGACTGCGCCCTGCTGAACGGCGTCGTAAAAAGCGGCTCCGCTTTCGGTGATAACAATTTTTTTAATGCCCTCATAGCGGCTAAACTGCTCTATGATCCGGTACATGCTGTCGGGGTATACCTCCCAGCCCATTTCGGTAATGGCCGGAACACCGCGTTGCAGGGGGGAAACGTCCTTAGCCCATAAATAGGGCATGAAGTACGTGTGCTCAACGACCGCCCGGAAATAGTGCTGCAGGCCGATGAAGTCGAAATCGAATGCCAGCCGTTCCATATCGCCGGGTCTGGCTACTTTTTTGGCGATAGCTTCCAGAAAGGGCAGGGTGTCGCTGGGATAGCCCAAACCAAGCGCCGGTTCGATAAACAGCCGGTTTAAAAGGGCATCGACGCGGGCGGCAGCACCCAGGTCGCGGGACGACGGAGAGAACGGATCGACCGGCGAGCAGGAGAAGGCTGTGCCAACCTGTGCATCAGGCACGTTCTGCCGGACAATCCGGCCACCCTCGGCCTGGGCCAGCGCCGTATGGTGAATAACGGGCAGCAAACTTCGGAAACTACGCCGGCCGGGGGCGTGCATGCCCGTGAAATAGCCCAGCACCGACGAGGCCAGTGGCTCGTTCAGAATAATCCAGTGCTTGACTTTATGGCCAAAGGCCTGGGTGCAGATGGACACGAACTCCCCGAACCAGTCGACGATCTGGCGGTTTGGCCAACCACCTTTGTTTTCCAGGGCCTGCGGCAAGTCCCAGTGATAGAGGGTAACCCAGGGGGTAATGCCCAGCGCCAGGCAATGGTCGATAAGCCGGTCGTAAAAGGCCAGACCAGCCTCGTTGATGCGGCCTCCCTGGCGGGGCCCGGTGCCGTCGGGCAGAATACGCGGCCAGGAAAGCGAAAACCGGAACGCATCGAATCCCATCTCCTTGTGAAGCAGTAAGTCCGATTCGTAGCGGTCGTAGAATTCGCAGGCAACATCGGCCACTTCGCCGGTCTTTATTTTTCCTTTCTGTTTACTGAACGTGTCCCAGATGGATGGCCCGCGCCCGTCGCGGTCAACGGCCCCTTCGATCTGATAGGCCGCGGTGGCCGTTCCCCAGATAAAATCGGAACCGAACTGCTGTCGGGTAAAAAGTGGGTTGACAGGTTGGGAGGCAGGAAGGATAGCTGATTTCGACAAGATGCAGACTGGAACGTTACGTACAGTAACAATTTACGCGCCCGATCAGGTTTGCCCGTAACAAAACCTTAATATTGACCGAAAGACGGGTTGGTAACCCGCGCCGACTATACCCTGACGGTAGCTTTCCGGTAACCCCCGCCTGTTATGCCCTTCATTTCCCGAAAAAAACTGGTTTACACCATCAGCGGCCCCCTGCGGGCTTACCTGCAACAGTACAATCGTGAATATACGTTACCGATTCAATACGCCGACCTGCTGCGTTACGACAACTCCGCTTCACTGTTCGACAAACGCGACCGGGATACGCTCTGGGAAACGGTTTATTATCCGGCCAGCGAAACCGACGATATCCTGCTGGCTTTGAAAACTATCTACGCTATTCTGAAAGCGGATGGTGATATGTCGGTAACGGGACACCTGACCATCGACCGGGTGGACTTGTGCAGTTACGGCAATACCATGCCGTTTCGGGTGCGGGTCAGGAATCTGGTCAACGATAACTTCGACTATTTCTATATCAAAAAGGCTGATGCGTCGCGGATATATGGGCTGGAACTGGAGCACATCCTGTCGCCTAACCGCATCAGTTACCTGACCAGCGGCCAAACGCTCATTGAAGAACACATTGCCGGTATTCCGGGCGATATGTTCTTCAACCAGCAGATGCACGATGCCGAGATGAATCCGGTTCGGCTTTGCAAAGAATTTGTCAAGTTCAACGAACGCTGTTTTGCGCGGCTTCTGGGCGATATGCACTCCAGCAATTTCGTGGTCGACATCACGCCCGATTTTGACGAGGTCTATTACCGCATCCGGGCCATCGACTTCGATCAGCAATCCTACGAGGGTCGAAAGTCGGTGTATATGCCGCAGTATTATAAGCAGAACCAACCGATTATCGACCTGGGTACAACCTGCCTTACCCCGGAAAGCGTGCGCCAGTACCAAATTGAAGAGCGGTCGCTGATGGCCGGCCGATTGCGGGTTGAACAGACCCGGATCGGGGATCTGATGGTGGCCATGCGACCGGATGTCATTGCGCCCGAAGGCAACGTTGAACAGCTATGCGGGGCACTCAACCGGCATTACCACACCAGCAGCTACAATGACTGTCGCACGATGGGTGACGTCGTATGGCGTAGTCTCGAACTGGTACAGATACACTAATGCCCGCCCAGGCGAACGAATCGACCTGAGCGGGCACGTGCATTTCATACAGGCACGGTGGTAGTATAGTGGATTAACCTCTGCGGCCAAACGGAGCAGGCCGGTTGTTGTAGGGGCGATTGTTCTGCTGGGCCGCAAACAGACGATCCCGTTGCACCGAAGTCAGTACGGCCAGTACATCTTGACGCTTGCGAAGCATAAGCTGGCGGTAGCCATCCTGGGTCATCCGGGGATTCGAAAGCATCTGGTCGTAGTTATTCTCGATTTTACGAAGCTGTTTTTCCTGACGGCGCGATAAGCCAACGATGGCGTCGATGCGGTCGATTTTATACTCGTCCTGGGCTTGATCGTTATTGTAGCGGGGGCCTTGCGCCTGTACTGGACGGTTGCCGTAAGGTCTCGAATAAACGCCCTGAGCCATGGTTACACCAGTTGCAAGAGCAAAGAAAGTAAGGGCGGCTGCGATTGTCTTTTTCATGATCAGTGGTTGTTTTTTTGTGTTACCTGATGGTTAGAGGTAAAGCCACTGGCTGCGTTTAACGGGGTAACAGGCCCACCTTGCCGAATGCCGGTTTTCGGGTGCCGAACCGGAAAGAATCACTCCTGAATGACTTCATTTTTTTCTGACGAGCGATGCGCCAGGCGCTGGGCTATGATACTGGCCACAATAAGCTGAAGAGCGTGGTAGATCATGATGGGTAACAGGACGACCCCCGCAATGTTGCCCGGAAACAGGACGTTGGCCATCACACTACCCTGGACCAGCGATTTTTTGGAGCCGCAGAACAAGGCCGTAATGCGGTCCTTCGGCTCGAAATGTAAAAGTCGGCTGAGCAAATGAATGATTCCGAACATGAAAAAGAACAACGCCAGCATCAGGGCGGCCAGCAGGGCCAGGTCAGCCGCTGAGTAGTTGGCAAACAAGTTGAGCGAAAACGATTCGCAGAAAGACGTATAGACAATGAGCAGAATCGTAAACTGGTCGAAATAGCGGAGGTAGGACTTGTAACGATCAGCGAACCAGCCCAGCCAGCGATTCAGCAGAAGTCCGGCCAGTACGGGTAGTATGACCTGGATGGTCAGCTTTCCAATGACGCTGCCCAGGTCGTATTGCCCGTTTGTCGACGAGAGCAGGAAACTCATCCAGAGGGGGGTGATGAACACCCCGATCAGGCTGGAAATACTGGCGTTGAATATAGCCGCCGGCAGGTTGCCCCCCGCAATCGAAACCATCACGACCGAAGATGAAACGGTAGAGGGCAGGGCGGCTACATAAAATATGCCCAGCCATAGTAACGTTGTATCGGGGGTAAGCCACAGCGAACGACACGCCAGTACAACTGCCGGGAAAAGGACAAACGTGGTCAGATGAATAACCAGATGGAGCCGGTAGTTACGCAGACCTGCTTTCAACTGGTCGAAATTGAGCCGAAGTCCATAGAAAAAGAAGATGAACGAAACCCCGTAGCTGGCCAGGGCCGATAAAGAAAGCGGACCCTCCTGAATGCCGGGACCTGGCCATAGCCTTGCCAGACCAATCATAGCCAGCAAAGCAAGTATAAACCAATCGAGCCCGACACGGGCTAATAGTGTGCTTAATGAACGGTTTTCCATACCTACCCCTAACTACCTGAGAGCGGGTTTCGTTTGCCCAGATAACCGGCTGCCCGACTAATGTTGATGGACGCCGTGGGTACCGGGATTTGATTGGTTAGCTTTTGGAGGTTATGGGCGGCTGGTTTGATAAAGTCCGGTCTAATTTCCCTTCTCATGGCTCGATATCCTGAAAAAAACAGTTCATTTGCTGGCCTGTTCGCCAAACACTGTGAGGAGTCGGCCAGCCGGGCGCATTTTTTTAACCATGCCGTGCTGGCAGGAGTTATAAACCTTGTATGATCGAGGGCCGTGGCACACAGTGAGCCGCTGGTACTAAAGGACGTTGTTATGATATTTTCTTTAACGATTCTCGACAAAGAAGCTCAGCATCGGGAGTTTATGCTCATGCTGGATAGTCTGGAGGTTGGCTGTGACTTTGTTAGCTCGCTTGTCAGTCAGGGAGAAACGCTGCTTGAGGTCAATCTTATTGAAAAGAATAAATTGACCCCGTTACCGCTGGAGCTATTCGACGGGTTCCCTTTCATCGCGCCCATACAGCAGCTGGAGCAGGAGTGGGTAGGGCTGTTGAGTCAACCGACCAGTCCTGTACCGGACGTCGATCAGGAGATGATAAACCTGACTCACCAGCGCATGCGCCTGTGTGAAAGCAGTATGTCGAACCAGCAGTCAATGATTTCCTATTTCGAATCATTGCTACATCGGGTTGAAGGAGGAATCTTTCACGAACCAACCCGGTCCGTTATGATAAACCATTACCAGCGTCAAATCGATACCTATACAAGGCAGTCCATGAAGGCGCAGACGCGTCAACAGCAGATACTGAAACGACTGAACGAGTTAGCCGCCTGATGAATAGCGCAGGTGGCGGCAGATTTTATCGTTCATCACCACCTGCGCTATCTGACCGGCGACTACATATTTCGGCGGTATTGTCCACCTACTGCATAGAGCGCGTTCGATAACTGGCCCAGCGAACATACCTTGGCCGCTTCCATCAGGCTTTCGAAGATATTTTCGCCCAGCAGGGCACTGGTCTGGAGGTTTTTCAGGGCTACTTCAGCCGCGTCTTGGTTTCGTACCTGAAACGCCCGGCAGTTGTCGACCTGAGACCGTTTTTCTTCCTCTGTCGAACGGATGACCTCAGTGGGCGTAATCGTCGGTGAGCCGTTCGGGTCCAGAAACGTATTGACGCCAACGATGGGTAAGTCACCGTTGTGCTTGAGCGTCTCATAATACATCGACTCCTCCTGAATCTTGCTCCGCTGGTACATGCGTTCCATGGCTCCCAGTACACCCCCCCGCTCATTGATAGCCAGAAATTCCTGATATACGGCCTCTTCAACCAGATCGGTCAATTCCTCCACCACGAACGAGCCCTGTAATGGATTCTCGTTCTTTGTGAGGCCAAATTCCCGGTTTATAACGAGCTGAATCGCCATGGCACGGCGCACCGACTCTTCTGTTGGCGTCGTGATAGCTTCATCATACGCATTGGTATGCAGCGAGTTACAGTTGTCGTAGACGGCCAGCAGCGCCTGTAACGTTGTTCGAATGTCGTTAAACGCGATCTCCTGTGCGTGCAGACTACGGCCCGAGGTTTGAATATGGTATTTGAGCTTCTGACTCCGGTCGTTGGCGCGGTACTTATGTTTCATCGCTTTTGCCCAGATACGACGCGCCACACGTCCCAGCACCGTATACTCGGGGTCCATACCGTTCGAAAAGAAGAACGACAGGTTTGGTGCGAACTCGTCGACCTGCATCCCCCGGCTGAGGTAGTACTCTACGAATGTGAAGCCATTGGAGAGGGTAAAGGCCAGCTGGGAGATGGGGTTAGCCCCCGCTTCGGCGATGTGGTAGCCCGAAATAGAGACGGAGTAAAAGTTCTGAACCCGATTGTCAGTGAAATATTGCTGAATATCGCCCATCATCTTCAGGGCGAATTCGGTCGAGAAAATGCAGGTGTTCTGAGCCTGATCTTCCTTCAGAATATCTGCCTGTACGGTCCCGCGCACCTTGCGGAGCGTGTCGGCTTTGATTTGTTCATAGACCCCGTTGGGTAACACCCTGTCGCCCGTGGTGCCCAGCAGTCTCAGTCCAAGCCCATCGTTACCGTCGGGGAGGGGGCCGTTATAAGCGGTTTCCTGCCCAACTTCATGCGTAAGCTCCGGGGCTGAGGGGTCGGTGCGGGTATTCAGGTACTTCTCACACTGCTGATCGATGGCTGCGTTCAGGAAAAAAGCCAGCAGCATGGGCGCGGGGCCATTGATGGTCATCGATACCGACGTTGCCGGATCACACAGGTCGAAGCCGGAATAAAGCTTCTTCGCATCGTCGAGGGTAGCAATGCTAACGCCTGAGTTGCCCACTTTGCCAAAGATATCGGGGCGCAGGGCCGGGTCTTCGCCGTACAGCGTGACCGAGTCGAAAGCCGTCGAAAGCCGTTTCGCCGGCTGGCCTTTCGATACATAATGGAACCGGCGGTTGGTGCGCTCCGGCCCGCCTTCGCCCGCAAACATGCGCGTTGGGTCCTCGCCATCGCGTTTGAGCGGGAATACCCCAGCCGCATACGGAAACTCACCCGGCACGTTCTCGGTTAGCAGCCACCGCAGAATGTCGCCCCAGTCGTGGTAGCGGGGCAGGCTGACTTTAGGAATTTTCAGGTGAGACAGCGTTTCGGTATACAGCGGTTGACGGATAACCCGGTCGCGGACTTTAAACTCGTAGAACTCGGCTGTGTAACGTTCCTGCATAGCGGGCCACTGCTGTAACAGGGCGCGACAGTCCGGGTGGAGCCGACTTTCGAGTTCCGTGTAGAGTTGGTGGAGTTGGTCGTGCTTATGGCTTTCCCCCCCGGTCTCTCCCGTAACGGCGGGCTGCTCCCGGGACGACGAAGAAAGTAGTTTCAGCACGCCATCGAGTTGATACAACTGCCGCGCCAGCGTTGTCTGATCGGTTACGAACTGATCATACCGTCGGCTTTCTTCCACGATCTCGGCCAGATAGCGAACCCGGTCGGCGGGGATAATGGCCGATTTGCCCGTGGAAGCTGTCTGACCTTCATCCGCTACCCGCCAGCTGCTGCCGCCCACAGAGGCCATCAGTCTGGCAAACAGAGTATTCATGCCCGGGTCGTTGAACTGAGAGGCAATTGTTCCCAGGATAGGTAAGTCCTCATCCGCTACATCCCACAGGTTGTGATTGCGCCGGTACTGTTTCCTGACGTCGCGGAGGGCATCGAGCGAGCCGCGTTTGTCGAATTTATTAATGGCTATGACATCGGCGAAGTCGAGCATATCAATCTTCTCAAGCTGCGTTGCCGCCCCGTATTCGGCCGTCATCACATAAAGCGTCTTGTCCGAATGTTCGGTAATCTCCGTATCCGACTGCCCGATACCGGACGTTTCTACGATGATCAGGTCGAAGCGGGCGGCTTTACATACGTCGATGGCATCCTGAACGTGGCGGCTCAGTGCCAGATTCGACTGGCGGGTTGCCAGCGACCGCATGTAAACCCGGGGATTATGAATGGCGTTCATGCGAATTCGATCGCCAAGCAGTGCGCCACCCGTTTTTCGTTTCGATGGATCGACGGAAATAATCGCCAGTGTTTTATCCGGATAGGTCCGCAGAAACCGAAGCACCAGTTCATCGACAAGCGAGGATTTGCCGGCACCCCCGGTACCGGTGATGCCAAGAACCGGTGACGACTGACTTACCGATTGTAACGCCTGCTTCAGACGACGGTATTGATCGGGATCATTTTCGGCGGTAGTGATGAAGCGGGGAATAGTTTCCAGATCAACTGAGCTAGTCGTTATGGATGGCAGCTCGAAGTCGCACTGTTGCAGCAGATCGTCGATCATCCCTTGCAGGCCCATCGCCCGGCCATCGTCGGGGCTGTAGATACGGGCAATACCGTAGCGGTGAAGCTCCTCGATCTCGGTGGGTAAAATGGTGCCGCCCCCGCCCCCGAATAGTTTAATGTGGCCCGCTCCCCGTTCGTTGAGCAGGTCATACATGTACTTGAAAAACTCCAGATGCCCGCCCTGGTAACTGGTAATGGCAATACCCTGAACATCTTCCTGAATGGCGCAGTCTACAATTTCAGCTACCGACCGGTTATGGCCCAGGTGAATGACTTCGGCACCCGACGACTGCATGAGCCGACGCATGAGGTTGATGGCCGCGTCATGCCCATCGAAGAGTGACGCCGATGTTACGATCCTGATTTTGTGGCTCCATTTCGAGCCGGTGGCAGATTCCGGTTTGGCGGGTTGAGCAACCATAGGGGATTGGCTAATCGTTTGTTGATGTAATATCATTAAAACAAGATCAAAGTTACACATCAATAGGCAATGCCGTTTCTTTTCCTGCCGATTCACCGTTTGTCCGTAAAGAATAGCATTCGTACCGAAGGGTTGTAGATGAAAGGAAGCTGGTTGTATTTTTAGGTTAACCAAACGTCTACACGAATGATACACATGAAAAAACTTCTTGTTGCTGGCTTGCTACTGTCGGGGGCGGTGGTCGGTACGGCTGGTGCACAAACCAAAGACAACGCCTTGCTTTATGAACTGACCGGCCCCGGCATTACTACACCGTCGTACCTCTATGGCACGTTTCACCTCGTTTGCCCAACCGACCTTGCCATTACCGATGTCATGAAAAAAGCCGTTAACGACAGTCAGCAGCTGTATCTGGAACTCGACATGGATGATCCTGCCATGATGGGAAGTATGATGAAAGCGATGACAATGACGGGTGGTAAAACCATAAAGGATTACCTTAAGCCAGACGATTACACGCTCTTGGATACGTACCTGAAGCAGAAAATGAACATGAGCCTGACGCAGGTAGGCACCATGAAACCTATTGCCCTGACGTCGCTGATGTACATGACCGTGCTTCCCTGCCAGCCCGCGTCCTACGATATGACGTTTGCCCAGATGGTTGCCAAAGACAAAAAAGAGGTTCTTGGACTGGAAAGCCTCGATGCCCAGCTGGCCGCGCTGGACAACATTCCGATGGAAGAGCAGCTAAAAGGGCTGGTAGACATGGCCAAAAAGCCGGAGGAGGCCAAACAGGAATTTAACGCGCTGCTGGCGGCCTACAAAGCCCATGATATCGCCCGAATGATGACGATGATGAAGAGCAGCCAGTTTAGCGGGGGCGACTTCGCGCAGTATGAGGATGCACTCCTGGGTAAACGCAACGCCAACTGGATTCCCGTCATCGAGAAAGCTGCCAAAGAGAAAGCCACCTTTTTCGCATTCGGAGCCGGCCACCTGGGGAACGACAAAGGCGTCGTGAACCTCCTGCGGGAAAAGGGGTATACCGTGAAAGCAGTGGAGTGAGGCAGTTGGTCAGTCGATGAGTTGGTCAGTTGGTGAGTGAACTGACTAACTCACCGACTCATCGACTAACTAACTGATCGACTGTGTCACTTTTTAAACGCCAGCGCTTTTACGGGCTGGATACGGTTGATGATGAGCGTTGGTAACCAGAGTACCAACGCGATCAGTGCAATGGTAGCCCCGTTCAGGGCCAGGATCGTTGGCCAGTCCCACGAGATGGGAACATAGGTCATGAAGTAATTTTTCGGGTCGAGTGGAATCAGGCGAAACTGCCATTGAAGCCAGCAAAGGGTCAGTCCCACAACGTTTCCGATCAACAGGCCCCACCCGACCATGTTCAGGCCAACATACAGGAACATGCGCCGGATGAGCGTATCGGGACCCCCAATTGCTTTCAGGAGGCCAATCATAGGGGTGCGTTCCATCATCAGTACCAGTAATACCGATACCATGTTGAAGGAAGCTACAAACGTGATCAGGGCCAGAAGGATCACCATGTTGCGGTCCAGCAATACCATCCAGTCGAATAGCGGCCGGTACTGGTCCGTGACGCGGGTCAGCCGCAGGTCGGGCGACATCAGGTCGAACACACTGGCCACCGCCGGTTCCAGCTGGTCGAAGTCCCTGACGAAAATTTCGTAACTCCCCACCGAGTCCGGTCCCCAGTTGTTGAGCCGTTGAATCAGCCGGATATCGCCCAGCGCGATGGTCTTGTCCACCTCTTCGAGCCCCGTATCGTATATGCCCACCACCGTCATTTTACGAACGCGGGGTGCGCTCCCGGGCGACTGCCCTCCCAGGAAGTACATCGGCAGGCCATCGCCCACCTTTACCTTTAACTGATTGGCCATGTACTGGCTGATGAGCAGCTCCGTAGAGCCCCGGCTCGGTTGCCCGTTGCTGGAGTCGGTCGCCACAGCCGGAACCGTACCGGCTGTAATGGATTCGCGCAGTAACTCCCAGTCATAGTCACGTCCAACCCCTTTGAGCACGATGCCCATCAGTTCCTCTTTAGTTTTGAGGATACCCGCCTTCAGCGCTACAGCCTGCATGTGGCGGAAACCCGGAATACGCTCCCGTTCCTGATAGAGCTTCGTGTTCAGCGAAATAGCCGACTCGGCATACGAGTAGTTGTTGGTGAATTTGCTTACCTGAATATGAGCACCGAACAGAAAGATCTTTTGCTGGATGGTGTTTTTATACCCGAATAGTACACCGAACGCCACAATCAGAATGGCAAGACCCAGCGCGATGCTGGCCACACCCACCCGCGTAACGGTAGCCGAGAAACTGCCTTCGGGTGCGTGACGTACCTTGCGGGCGAGGAAAATAGGGATGTTCAAAGCTGTGTGCAGTTATCAGTAAACAACGTCAGCCAGCAACGCCTGCCTATAGGCGTCAACCCTGCGGGCCGGTCAGGGCTTGCTGACGTGTGTTTCGTTCCGGTGCGTAAAAGTAAGCGTTTTGTTGACGCAGTCCATCGGGCTCCGGGCAGTAGATTTCTGTATGCCTGGAGCCACCAGGCCGTAATGCAGCAACAGGATGAGGTCTTCTGAGACGCAAAATAGCTTCGTTCGTATACGGAAGAGCCTGAAAAAACCTTCCAGATCATAACCCGAAGACAAGACTAAAACCGGTGGTGTCCGGTATGGGATTGACTCATATTATAAGCTGGTCTAGTGAACTTTAGCGTAAAATACGGGTCGCCCGATGTTTAAATATAGTCAGATTAGGCGCTAAATGAATGATGATTCTTGTAAAAATGATTCTTTTGGGTACTTTTTAGCTGATATTAACTCAATTTTGATATTAATTAGTTTTTAATAATACTGTATTATACATTTGATTTATAGGATAAATTCGGTTTTGATTTTTTAGTGATAGAAGGCGCTACAACACCGATCTTGTAACCGATAATCTTTTCTTGCCTATGTAAATAAACAGTAATTAAAAAAGGTCAACGATGGTACCAGCATCGTTGACCCGACTCTTTTCCCGATCTGCTAAAGCACCTCCCAGGGGGGTGTCAGGAATGCTTTTGCCCTTTTTCTATCAAGACAAAAACGTTTAAAGGTATGAAAAAAATAGTACCATTTGCGGAGACACAGCTGCTTGTTCGCCGTGCGTTCGCCCCAATAGCTCTGAGTCTCCTCCTGGGGCCCGTCCTGGCGAAACCCGCCAGCTTCCCATCGTTTCCTCCGGCAACCGGTTCGTCACTGGCTAGTCGTGTCGCTGCCGACCTGACTATATCGGGAACGGTGACCGACGAGAAAGGGGAGTCGTTGCCCGGTGTCAACGTCGTGATCAAAGGGTCGACCAAAGGATCGACAACCGACGCACAAGGCCTCTTCACAATCACCGTGCCTGACCCGGCGACGGTGCTTGTGTTTTCTTTTGTTGGCTATCGCACGCAGGAGCTGGCCGTTGGCAGCGCAACCCGCCTGACGATCAAACTGGTGGCTGACGACCAGTCGCTCGACGAGGTTGTGGTGGTTGGCTACGGTACGCAGTCGAGGGGAACGGTAACCGGTGCTGTCGCTGCCGTCAAGGCCGAGGATATTATCCGGACGCCTGCCGTGGCAACTTCCAGTGCGCTCGTTGGTCGGGTACCGGGTATCACCGCCCGCCAGACCGATGCCCGGCCCGGTGGTGGTACCAACATCCAGATTCGTAACATGGGTACGCCCCTCTATGTCATCGACGGGATCGTGGCCGACGCTGGTCAGTTCAATAACCTCGGGATCAACGACATTGAAAATATCTCCATTCTGAAGGATGGGTCGGCGGCTATTTATGGGTTGCGGGCCGCCAATGGAGTAGTCCTGGTGACTACTAAACGTGGTAAGGCCGGACAGAAACCCGTTATCAGTTTGTCGGGCTATTATGGATTGCAGAATTTTACCCGCTACCCCCGCCCGGCCAATGCCTATCAGCATGTGCGGGGTTTGGCCGAGTCTGACCAGAACCGGGGTATTCCAACAACCATTACGGCGGACGATCTGGAAAAGTGGCGCGTTGGCACCGAGAAAGGGTACCAGAGCTACGACTATTACAAAATGGTCATGCGACCCAACGTGCCCCAGTCTTACCTGAACGGCAGCGTATCGGGTGGGTCAGAAAGTGTAACGTACTACGTATCGGCCAGCCACCTGTCGCAGGACGCGCTCATCGAAGACTTTAAATTTCAGCGGAGCAACTTTCAGGCGAACGTAGAAGCCGGGTTAAGCAAGAAACTCAGGATTGGTGCCCAGATTAGTGGCCGCATCGAAGATCGCTTTCAAACGGGTGTGCCGGGGCTGGACGACTATTTCAATCCGTTCCTGAGTATTTTCTCAATGTGGCCAACCGAACGGCCCTATGCCAACGATAACCCGAAGTATATAAACCAAACACACAACGTAAACGTCAACCCGGCGACTTATAAAAAGGAGATTACGGGGACGATCAGCGAGATCTACCGGGCCGCTAAAGCCAACTTTACGGCGCAGTATGATTTTGACTTCGGGTTAAGTGTCAAGGGTACGTACTCGTATAATTTTACCAACTTCGATTTTGATGGGTTCGAGTATACCTACGATGCTTATAACTACGATGCCGCCACCGATACCTATAACGTAGTGCAGGGTGGCGGAAATCAGAACCCCTGGCGCGAACGGCGGAAGCGTAATATTGTCGACCGCTTCGGGCAGCTTCAGGCTACCTACAACAAGCAATTTGGTGAGCATGGTTTGTCGGCGGTTGCGGCCTATGAACGATACGATACCGACAACAAATACCTGGTTGTACATACCGTACCGCCCAATAATTACATTCCCCTGATGTCGTTTGCCAATCAGGATCTGCTGATCGATGAGTGGAACGTAACGGCGCGGGCGGGTTATATTGGCCGGGTCAATTACAATTACAAACAGCGGTATCTGTTAGAGGTGCTGGGCCGATATGATGGCTCGTTCCTGTTTGCGCCGGGTCGCCGGTATGGTTTTTTTCCCGGGGCCTCCGTGGGCTGGCGCATGAGTGAAGAGCCCTTCTTTAAACAAGGCCTTGGCAACGTCATCAGCGAACTGAAACTGCGTGCCAGTTACGGGCGAACTGGTAGTGATCTGATCAACGACAACTTTATCGTTGCGCCCTATAGCTACCTGTCCGGTTACGACTTCCTGCAGGGCAGTGCCATCTTCAACGGGAACTACACGATTGGTGTCCGGCCACGTGGCCTGCCTATAACGACCTTGTCATGGGTAAGTAACGTCTCCACCAATGTAGGCCTGGATTTCGGGCTTTTTAATGGCAATCTATCCGGTCAGTTCGATGTGTTTGAACGGAAGCGGACGGGCCTGCCAGCCTCCCAGTATGACGTGCTACTGCCCAGCGAAGTGGGCTATACGCTGCCCAATGCCAACCTGAACTCTGATGCGATACGTGGTATCGAGGGCGCGCTGAGCTACAGCAGCAAGGTAGGTGGACTCACGTACACCGTTGGTGCCAACGCCACGCTGGCGCGGCTACGCAGCCTGAGCATTTACAAACCCCGATTTGGTAATTCATTCGACGAATACCGAAACTCGGCGGTCGACCGCTGGTCCAACATAAACTGGGGTTACCAGGTTGCCGGACGGTTCCAGTCGCAGCAGGAGATCGACAACTATGCCGTAGACAACGACGGGCAAGGCAACCGCACCCAGCTCCCCGGCGATTTGATTTACCGGGATGTCAACGGCGATGGGATCATCACCAGCCTGGACGAACGTCCGATCGGATACGCCGAGGGGGCAACGCCTTACGTCAACTACGCTTTCAATGGCACACTGGGATACCGGGGTTTCTCGCTCAGGGTCGATGTGGTTGGAGCGGGCCTGCAAACGTTTCGGCGGGAGGTAGAACAGAAGATTCCGTATCAGAACAACGGAACGTCGCCAGATTACATCCTGGAAGATCGCTGGCACCGGGCCGATCCCTTCAACGCCGATAGTCCGTGGGTACCCGGCACGTATCCGGTCATCCGGAAGGATAACCCCAGCCACGTCAATTATAACCGCCGGAGCGATTTCTGGGTAACGAACGTCCGGTACCTGCGCCTGCGCAATCTGGAAATCGGCTATAACCTGCCCAAACCCTTCCTGAGCAAATTCGGAGCGTCAGCCATGCGCGTCTATGTAAACGGGACGAATCTGATCTCCTTCGATAACCTGAAATCCATTCAGGTCGACCCCGAGGTGTCGTCCAACGGTGCCCTGGTTTATCCGCCCCAGCGCCTGTATAACGCCGGGTTTGCCCTCTCTTTCTAACAAAAAACGACTATAGCAATGAATCGTTTTCATAAAATTCTGACAATCGGTTTACTGACGACAACCTTCACGGCCTGCCAGAAGGACTTTCTGGAGCGTCAGCCGCCTAACATCATCCTGGAAAGTCAGGTTTGGAATGACACTAGACTGATCACCAGCCTGCTGGCCAATTACTATGACCGGCTCCCCGCCCATACGCAGCCCGATGTTGGGGCAGATGTCAATGCAACGCCACAGCGGTTTACCGGCTGGACCGATTATGCGGCTTATGACGAAGCCATGTGGTCAGGCAATAATGATGGTCCAAACAACATAATCTCGTACGGAAATGACCGGTGGCGGCTATGGGATTACGGCCTGATTCGGGACATAAACCTGGCTCTTGAAAACATCGAAACGAAAAGTACTGCGCTGTCGGTGGCCCAGAAAACGCAGTTTGCTGCTGAGTTTCGGTTTCTGAGGGCATACATGTATTTCGAACTGGTAAAACGGATGGGGGGCGTGCCGATCATCACCCAACAACTGATCTATGATTTCGGGGGTGATCCATCGTCGCTCCAGTTTCCTCGCAATAAAGAGTCAGAGGTGTACGATTTCATTGCCAGCGAACTCGATGCGGTCAAAAATGACCTGGGTAATACGGGGAGTACGACACGTGCCAACCGGTTTGCCGCAATGGCGTTGAAAAGCCGGGCCATGCTGTATGCCGGTTCTATTGCGAAGTACAACAACCGGATGGGAGCCCCCATTCAAACCGCTGGTGGTGAGGTTGGTATTCCGGCGGCTCGGGCGCAGGACTACTATACCAAAGCGCTCGATGCTGCCAAGGAGGTTATTGCAGGTCCGTATGCACTCTACCGGGCCAACCCGAACCTGGGCGAGAACTTCTTCGAGGCTATCACCAAGAAGCAGAGTAACTCGGAAGTGATTCTGGCGAAGGATTTTCTGACGTCGAAAGATAAGCGGCACGGCTTCACCTACGATAACATCGCCCGGAACATCCGGGAAGACAACCTGTCGTCGTCTAATATAACCCCGACCCTGAATCTGGTAGAAGCCTACGAATACCTGGATGGCAGTTCGGGTGCTATAAAAACGCGCAATACGGCCAATACCGACTATATCTATTACGATAACCTTAGTGGTCCCTTTGCTAACAAGGATGCCCGGTTGTATGGTACGGTCATTTATCCCGGTACCAGCTTTAAAGGTCAGGAAGTACAGATTCAGGCGGGGGTAGCTGTCTGGAATGCCACCTCCAATAACTACCAGATCGTTGAGGGAAACACCTTGGGCGCGCTGTATACCGATGGCAAACTCCTGACGGGTAGCTCCGGCCCGCAACGGTCGCAAACGGAAGTATCGAACTCCGGTTTTTACCTGCGCAAGTATATCGACCCTACGCCCCTGTCGAGCACACGCGGTATCCGGAGCGATATGTGGTGGGTGCGGTTTCGGCTGGGTGAAGTGTTGCTCAATGCGTCCGAAGCGGCTTTCGAACTGGGTATGGCCGCCGAGGCCCTGACCTACGTGAACCGGGTACGGGAGCGGGCTGGCTTTCCGGCCGGCAGCCTGACGACGCTGACGCTGGCGCGGCTGCAAAACGAACGCCGGGTTGAGCTGGCTTTTGAAGACCATCGGGTCTGGGACCTGAAACGCTGGCGCATTGCGCATGAGGTATGGAATGGTAGTGCGAGCAGCCCGGATGCGGTGATGTATGCGCTGTATCCCTATCGTGTTATCCGCCCGGGCGATGCCCGTGACGGTAAATACATTTTCATGAAAATGGTCGCCCCGCGTTTCCGTGCTCCGCGGTTGTTTCAACTGGCTAATTACTACTCGTTCATCGACCAGGCGGTAATCAATAATAATCCGAAGATCGTTCGCAACCCTTTTCAGTAAGTATCAACCATGAAAGCAATTATCCTGAGTCTGCTGGTAGGCGCTGCCCTGTTGACAGGCTGTCAAAAAGATAACTTCGACCCCCCGAGTTCAACCCTGACGGGCCGCGTCGTCTATGATAATCAGCCCGTGGGGCTTCGTTCCAATGGTGTTCAGTTGGAACTTTGGCAACGGGGCTACCAGCTGTTTACCAAAATTCCGGTTCAGGTAGCGCAGGACGGTAGTTTCTCGGCCACCCTCTTTGACGGCGACTACAAACTGGTTCGGCTCCGGGGCAATGGACCCTGGGTCGACAATACAGATACGATTGAGGTGCCGGTACGCGGAACGGCGACCATAGAGGTACCGGTGCAGCCGTATTATATCATCCGGAACGAGGTGATTCAAAAAAACGGCACCAACTTAACGGCTACCTGCTCGGTAAGCCAGGCCGCGGGCGGTACCAATGCCAGGGCAATCGAAGCGGTCACGTTGTTCGTAGGCACCACACAATTTGTAGACGTTAACAACAATGCCGGGGCCTTTAGCCGTACCGGTACGGCGCTGGCTGATCTGAGTAAACCGCTGTCGTTGTCTATGGCATTACCCGCGCCTGTTGTGGCTAAAGGGTACGGATATGCGCGCATTGGTGTTAAAACAGTGGGTGTAGCCGAGCTGCTCTATACGCCCGTTCAAAAGGTTACGGTGCCCTAGCTTTTTCGGTAGTTTCCTACAAGGGTCAGGGTTCTGGGTGCCTCTTCAGCGCATCCGGAACCCTGACCCTTGTAGGAAACTACCGTTTTTATTGGTGGTCAAAAAGTAAGAGTTTTGCAGAACGCTCACTTTAGAAATCACTATGACTTCGTTAGGTAAATTACTTTTTCTTGGCTTGAGCCTGCTGGCTACGGCCTGTCTGGCTCAGAACAACACGACCCCGCCCGGATCGCAACTGCTGGTAGGGGCGGCCCAAACGAATCTGTATCTTCCCGCTCTTAAAGGGAAACGGGTGGGCATGGTCGTCAATCACACGTCGCGCATTGGGCAGACACACCTCGTCGATAGTCTCATTGCCCGTGGCATAACCATAAAAACCATCTTCGCTCCCGAACACGGATTTCGGGGTGAGGCTACCGATGGGGAAAAGATCAGCAACAGCCGCGACCCGCGTACGGGTGTAATGATTACGTCGCTGTATGGTAAGAACCAGAAGCCGTCGCCCGCTCAGATGGACTCGCTGGACGTTATTATTTTCGATATTCAGGACGTAGGAACCCGGTTCTACACCTACATCAGCACCATGCATTACGTCATGGAAGCCTGTGCCGAGAGCCAGAAACCATTGATCGTGCTCGACCGGCCCAATCCCAACGGACATTATATCGATGGTCCGGTACTCGACCCCAAATTCAAATCCTTTGTTGGTTTGCACCCCATCCCGGTCGTTCACGGCCTTACCGTTGGTGAACTGGCCCGGATGATCAACGGCGAAGGCTGGCTCGGACCCGGCAGAACCTGCCCTCTCACCGTGATACCGGTCAAGAACTATACCCACCAGACCCCTTACGTCCTCCCCGTTCGTCCGTCGCCCAATCTGCCCAATCAGCAGGCGGTTCTGCTGTATCCTTCACTCTGCTTTTTTGAGGGTACCGTGGTGAGCGTTGGTCGGGGCACCGACAAACAATTTCAGGTGATCGGTTCACCGTATACCAAGTATGGACCGTACACCTTTACGCCGGTAGACAAGCCTGGTGCAATGAATCCGCCCCTGGAAGGTAAGCTCTGCTATGGGCTGGATATGTCGACGGTGGCTATTTCGAAAAATAGCCTGATGCTGGACTACTTCTTCGATTTTTTCAATCGCGCTTCCGACAAGTCGAAATTTTTTCTGGCCGGGGGCGGTATCGACCGGCTGGCCGGAACGGACCAGCTCCGACTACAGATGGTGGCAGGCGTTCCGGCTGAGACCATCCGCAAAAGCTGGCAACCCGCCATCAGCGCCTACAAACAAACCCGCCAGAAGTACCTGCTGTATCGGTGAGAAGGAGGAAAGGGAGGAAGGAGGAAGAGAGGGAGGAAGGAGGAGAGGGAGGAAGGAGGAGAGGGAGGAAGGAGAAAAGGAGCTGGCGCACGCGTTCCCTCTCTTCCCCTTCCTCCCTCTCCTCCTTCCTCCTTCCTCCCTCTTCCCCTTCCTCCCTTTCCTCCTTTCCTCCTTCCTCCCTTTCCTCCCTCCATAACCAACATTCTCTTTTGTACTTTCCCCCGGTGGCCCTAACTTTGCATTTTAGAGACCTATCATGGCCACCGAGCAAATTCTGATTCTTGATTTTGGTTCGCAGTATACCCAACTCATCGCCCGCCGGGTGCGCGAACTGAACGTTTACTGCGAAATCCATCCCTACAATAAAATTCCTGACATCAGCCCCGACGTAAAAGGAGTCATCCTGTCGGGCAGTCCATCGTCCGTTCGGGACGCCGATTCTCCGGATGTTCACCTGGCTGCTTTTCGCCATAAAATGCCTCTTCTGGGCGTTTGCTATGGAGCCCAGCTGCTGGCCCATAACAGCGGGGGTGAGGTGCAGGCGTCAGCTATTCGGGAGTACGGGCGGGCCAAACTGGGTACCGTCAACGCTGAGAGTTTGCTGATGCGCAACCTGGATCAGCACTCGCAGGTCTGGATGTCACATGCCGATACGATCACGAATGTTCCCGAAAACTTCCGGATCATTGCCTCGACCGACACCGTTAAGGTAGCCGCCTTCGAGGTGGTGGGTGAGCCAACCTACGGCATTCAGTTTCACCCCGAAGTGACCCATTCGCTACAGGGTAAAATGCTGCTTCATAATTTCGTTGTCGACATCTGCGGTTGTTCCCAGAACTGGACCGCCGAATCGTTTGCCGACACGTCAATTGCCCAGCTGAAAGAAAAACTGGGCGACGATAAAGTCGTTCTGGGCCTGTCGGGGGGTGTCGACTCGTCGGTAGCGGCTACGCTTATTCACCGGGCCATTGGCAAGAACCTGTACTGTATTTTTGTCGACAACGGGTTGCTGCGGAAGGACGAGTTCGAGGGCGTGCTGGAGTCGTACAAAACGCTTGGCCTGAATGTCAAAGGTGTCGATGCCAAAGAACAATTCTACACCGCCCTCCTGGGCCTGACGGATCCCGAAGCGAAACGCAAAGCCATTGGTAAAACGTTTATCGAGGTATTCGACCACGAAGCGCACCTGATCGAAGGCGTATCCTGGCTTGGGCAGGGTACGATCTACCCTGATGTCATTGAATCGGTTTCGGTAAAAGGTCCTTCCGCAACGATCAAATCGCACCATAACGTGGGTGGATTGCCCGACTTCATGAAGTTGAAAGTCGTTGAGCCACTTAATACGCTGTTCAAAGACGAAGTACGGGCGGTAGGCCGGACGCTTGGTTTGCCCGAAGCTATTCTGGGCAGGCATCCGTTCCCCGGTCCGGGCCTGGCCATTCGTATTCTGGGTGATATCACACCCGAAAAAGTCGATATCCTGCAACAGGTGGACGCCTTGTTCATCGATGGATTGAAACGGGAGGGGCTCTACGATAAAGTATGGCAGGCGGGAGCTATGCTGCTCCCGGTGCAGTCGGTAGGTGTCATGGGCGACGAACGTACCTACGAACGGGTTGTGGCGCTTCGGGCGGTTACCAGCGTCGATGGGATGACGGCCGACTGGGCCCATCTGCCCTACGAATTTCTGGCCGACATATCCAACGAAATTATCAACCGGGTCAAAGGCGTTAACCGCGTCGTGTATGACATCTCGTCCAAACCACCGGCTACGATCGAGTGGGAGTAAACAATTTCTGAAACAGCAAAGCCGGGTTCATCGCCCGGCTTTGCTGTTTCAAGAATAACGTACATCGGTACCAATCGGCGCTCGATTAAAACAATTTCTCATTCGGCGGTTTTACGCCCTTCATCCGAATGTAGATCGTTGTTTGACCGCGATGGTGCGTCTGGTGTTCAAATTCTTTCGCAAAAGCCATTTCGCGGCTCATGTCCTTCCCGAACAGTTTGATCTGTTCGGCCATCTGTGCATCCGTTGTGGCCTTCAGGGCGTCGATGGTGAAGTCGTAGCTTTCCAGCACTACTTTCGACAAAGCCGCTTTTGTCTTGAACTCGTCCAGCTTTTCCAGATTTTTGCCCTGGTAGGGATTAGGCTTTCCGCTGGCGGCCGACGCAAAATTGAAATTTCCGTTAGCCAGGTGCAGCATCTGTTCCGCAAAACTGCGGATCTCGGGTGTTGGCTTGTAGTTCGTGCCCTCTTCGGGCATGACGTCGAGGTACTCTTTGGTAAACTCCTTAGCGCGTTGCCACTCGGTGATCATCTGGGCCGTAGTGACTGTCGATCGGTCGCCGGCTGCCTGACTGGCCAGCAGGCTGATAAGCATAAGGAAACCGGTGAACAGCAAACGGCCGGGTGTCTTTGTCTTCATAATCGGAAGGTTTAAGATTTATCCGCTAAAGTAGAAAAAACGAAGCCTATTCTACTGATGATGAGCCTACTTTATTACCCGGTCACCCGAGAGAGTAACCAGGTAGGAGCGGGATCAGAAGGTCTGTTCGTCAGCATTTGGTCCGTAGCTGCCTACAACCCTGCCGTCTTTCGGACCTGGTCGAGCCAGATAGCCCGACCCGTGCAGTTCCAGTGGGTATCGCTGAGCAGGTAGGGAGAGGGCCGGGTCTGCTGAAATTTACTGAATACGTCGATGGTCTTTACCCGTAGTGCCGGCGATCGTTGAACCCGCTCAACCAGCCGGTTATAATCAGTTCGACCGGTTTCCAGAATGCTGGCTTTGTTGGGAATGATGGACAGGTAGACGTCATCGAAACCCCGCCGTTTATATTGGTCGGCAACGACGTTGATACTGTCGACGAGTGTGTTTACGTCGCGGTCGGTCAGGGGGGCAAACGAAGAGTTCAGCTTCTTGGCCGTATCCGTGTCAGATCGCAGGAACAGGTGCTGTCCGTTCTTAGACACGCTCACGCCCGTACTGACCCGGTCGAACCAATCGAATGTCAACCGGGCTTTCAGCTCTTTGAACCAGAACGCCCAATCCTGGCTGAACAGGGTCGATTCAAGCCGTTCTTCTACGTCCGACAGGTGAAACTCGCTGCTAAGTCGTTTGCGCAGGGATAGCCGTTGGGCCGGTGTTTTCAGGGTGTCGGCATCGACGGTCAACTCGGTGACGGGTATGGAAAAATGTTCCCGAACATGGCGCTCTACCGATTCCAGTATCAATATATTTCGTTTGGTCGAATCCAGCTGTGCCCGCTGCCGGTGGTCCCAGGCCACACGCTGGTAGTGGCTGACCGGAAAATCGCCCTGCCCCAGACGTTGCTCTTCAGAAAAACTGTCGCCAATGATATAGAGGTGGGTTGAGGCCGTATCACTGGCCAGGGACGAAGACCCACACTGGGGCGCAGGCTCCTTGAACTGGGGGAGGGCCGACAGCCGGTACAGATCGCCAAACCGGTAGTCGTCGACGATGACGCCTGCTTTATACAGCCAGCGCGACACCGTAGTCGATAGCCCGCCAGCCCAAAGCACCAGTGTCAATGAAAGAACGGCATAACGAAGAAAACGCATATACTAGTCAGTTGATACATAAGCCCGTTGGTGAGTCGATCTGAACGAGGTGCTTGTCGACAACGCCTGTAGGCTTACCGTAATCGGATACTAAATAACTGCACAGCCCGCTGCGCCCCGCTCAGAATATATAACTCGTTGGTTCGCTCATCGAACTGAAGCGCCACTGGGAAATCACTGGGAATGGGATGGTCACCAACGATGCGGCCGTTGAGGTCGTACAACGTAGTAAAACCACCCGATTTAACGCTGATCAGCTCGACCCCCGCGCCCAGCCGATGGTAACGAACATTGTTACGGCCTGATTGCAGCGCCCGCACTTCGAACTGTCGCTGGCCCTGCTGATCGAGAATGGCTACTTCGGTGTCGGTTGTAAGCAGGAGCAGCCAGTTGGTTTGCTCCTCGTCGGGGAAGAGCCGGAACGAACCACTCCGCACCGGCCTAAACAACTGCGTCCGTTTGGCAATCAGCCCGTTGTTGTTCAGGGTCACTAATTGCCCTTCTTCCGTGATTGTCTGGATACCTGGCCGACCGGGTGGGAGCAGGGCCGGTCCTGCCATTTTTGTGTCGGGTTCGTCTTCCGTACGTCGTTCGATCCGGGCGGGATAATGAGGATGTTGCCGCCCATTTTCGTACCAGTAATTGACCGTGCCATCGGGCTGAACGGCCAGTATATCCATACCGGAAGGCGTTGGAATAACCTGGAACGGGAGTAACAGCGGCCCTTTTCGGGGGGCTGCCATCAGCCGGACAAACGTGCGGCTCTGCCGGTCCAGCGCATAAATGTGGCCGTCCTGGTGAGCGGCCAGCGCTACCAGATTACGGCGCTGCATTCCACGCGGCCGAATAAGAAAGGTAGGGTCGAGCCCTTTGGGTAACCGAATCGCCTGAAGACTTACGGTCTTGCTGTTTCGCTTCGCCCGACCAGGTCGCACCTGACCGGGTCTTTCCTGACCGGGTCTCACTTGAGCAGGGTCCGCTATGTACAGCGTGCGATCGGTCATGAACAGGTATTGCAGGCGACCATTATCCAGAAAGTCGACAGGCAGCGCATTACTCCGGATGGGCCCATCGGTAGTATCCTGCACGATTTTGTCGCCTTCGGGCGTCACCAGCACAAACTGGCCGGCATCGTTCTGTGCGTAAAACTGGGCCGAGCCATTACTTAAACTACCCGTTACGACCGGGGCTGCAATGAGCGGGGCGTTGAATTCGGTCTTTTTCAGCAACAACACCTTGTTGCGTACCGCCTGACTGGCCCGGCGTGTGGTACGGCCCAATATGATGGTCGACAGGATGCGTTCGTTACCGTAGCTGGCTTGATAGGCCATGTTTTCCAGATTCGACAGGGCCGGGCTCCCATCGGTGGGGTCCTGGTGATCGAGCAGGTTCTGCCAGGCCATTGGCCAGGTAGCTGAGAGGGTAGTTGGCGTCCGGTTCAGGCGCGCAAAGGCCGTGAAGTTAGCCGGGCGAAGCGTGTTGTTGAGCAGATCGGTTTGGCGTTCGTCGGTCGACCAGACAGCCCCGCGCTGCACCTGCTGGAGGTAATCCTGGAGTGTCTCCTCGTTGTTGGCAATTACCAGGGCCGAGTTGTGCTGGGTGATCCAGCTTTGCGGAAATCCGGAGAACAAACTGCTAAAGAGCGATGCCGGCAGTTCGGATACATTTAACTGAAGGATCTTGTGGCCTAAAAAAGTCTTGGGCGTTCCGGCTGTTCGGGCTCCCGCACGGTAGGCGATCTGCTGATAAGCGTTTGTCAGTTGCTTGGGGTCGCGGGCGGTCAGCACCAGGACCTGCCTTGGCGTGTTCGATGGAGAGTCCATGCGGCACAGCAAAATGTCGTTATCCAGTGTGCTGTAGAACGCGCCGGTAGCTGGCTCGATCTGGCTGAACCGGTCGCGCAGGAAATCGCTGGATGCCGATCCCAGCAGGCCACTCATCGACCGGCCAAAACGGCTGGCGTCACTGATAGCGATATGGTAAAGCGTCGCCGTCGTTTGAGGAATCAGCTCGGCATGTGTAATGCGCCGGGGCGTCTGGTCGGCAAACAGGGCAGCCACATCACGTCGGTTGCCAATTTTACCGGCCGCATAACCGATCAGGTGTGACCGCGAGGAGGAAGGGCGGAACCGGAGTGTAAGCTCTTCCGGCAAGAACAACCGAATCAGTGACGCCGAGTTAACGAAGAGTGATTGCAGTATTTTAGGTCGGACGGATAAGCCTGCCAGATGGTCGGCATCGACTTGCGAGCCCGGATCAGGCTGCGCCAGTTTCAGGGGCTGGTGCATCCGCTTCGCAACATTTTCGATCAGAATGCCCGATACGCTGCCTACCAGCACGTTTTCTGTCAGAATAAACGAGCCAACCGGTTCATTACCCCGGGAAACCAGATCGAGAATTTTTTCGCCCGCAAACGTATGGTTCAACACCCGGTATTCGCGCGGGTCAGGATTGGTTAACCGATTCAGGAACGACTGGTCGCCGGGATCGATCGGAATATAAAAGATGAGATCGAGGGTATTCTTCGAGAGCGCATGGAGCGAGTAACGAACGTTCTTGCCGGTTATGAATTTTAGTACGGTAGCAGTGTCGGCGGTAGCATACAGGAAACGGTCGAGCCGCTGGCGGGCTTCATTGAAAATAGGTATCTGGCGTAATGAAATCTCCTTCCGCAGGGTTTGGGCCGACACGGTATCCTGTAAACGGTTGCTGGCCAGGACCAGCAGGGCTCCCGGCGGTACCAGCGACCCCACGGTACGACCCGATGGACGCCAGTGCCGATAGCCCAGCCAGCCACCTATTAACAGCAGTAGTACGCCAATACCAATCCAGACACGTTTATTCATTGATAATAACAGACGTTGTAAGTTAGTCAGCCGTAAACAGTCTTGCGTTGGTACATCTTTTTAAGCGACAAGTGGCTGACCGCGCTGGCGGATCGGTGAAAGCGGTACTTGCTCCGTTCTGCCAGCGAGGTTAGCCACTTGTTAATTTACAATGACTTAGGGGTTTGAGGGGCGGCAGGCGATGGTACCTATTGTACAGCTGACACCCCGGCACCTACATGCATACGTTTGTTCAAACCGCTACCGGCTCTGGTTTTTTCAGGGCTTTTACTTTGCTGCCAAGTTCCATTCTGAACTGGGCCAGCTCGCCAAAGCTCTGAATGCACACCTTCAGGAGTTTCCATTTCAGAATCGAGACAGTTCCCGTCAGGCGTTCTTTGTGCGTAATGGGGATGTCGAAGGTGTTATAGCCCGCTTTCTTAGCCATGACGGCCAGGAAGATATTTGGAGCAAAAGGAGTGGGTGTTGGCAACTGGGCCAGCAGTTTCCGAAGAAAGGTACCCCGAATCAGCCGGAAGGGAATGTTACTATCCATGATATACGTACCATAGATGAGAGCAATACTCAGCCGTAGAATACGCGTGATTACCAGCCGGGCAAACGCATCGTAGCGCTCTTCCCGGTAGCCCAGAATAAACGGTGACTCGTTGCGCTTAGCCCAGAGTTTACCAAAATCGTCGGTGATAAACTGATCATCACTATCGGTCTGGAACACATAGTCCGAGTTGAGTTCAACCGATTTCCGGTAGCCATTGACAACCGCGTTGCCATGACCCCCGTTGGGCTGGTGGACAACCACCAGTTTAGGGTAGCGATCTTTGATCTGGTCCAGTATAGCACCCGTCTTATCGCGGGAACCATCATTGACAACAATCAGGCAGGTGTTTTCGGTTGGAAACTGACGGGTCAGCAAATCGGTCCACTGCTTGACAACAACTTCAATAACTTCTTCTTCGTTGTAAGCCGGCATTACGATTGACAGCAGGAGGCTCATGCAGTGTACTTTAGGGGGTTGCTGATAAGTCGGGTTAGTCGCCGATTCTCAATGAAAAGTCTGACTGTATAACGGGTCGGACGTGGGTTATTATACCTATAAACTCCGCAAATATAAGGAATTGTTTGCGGGCCATTGCTTAGTATGAATAGGACATTATTTAGTGGGAAAGGACTTGATGCCTCCTCGGCAACGCCCGTATTCCGTAGGCTCATGGATAAACAGGCAAACCTGCGGAGCCTGAACGGCGTCCACAAGCTCGCTTAGGAGGTGATCAGCAGGAAGTTTATAAGCAGGCCTCCGGTATTCTGTAAGTGACAAAAAGAAGAATGAAAATTGACCCGGGTATGGGTTGTCAATAGGAGAAACGGTCTTTCAGGTTGTTGACAGGACGCTCGATGAGGTACCAGGATATAGTCGCCAGCGTGATGGTGATGGCCAGAAAAAACGAAAACTGAAAGAAATAGGAGCTGTTCAGAAATGGTAGCACATCGGTGATCCGTCGCCAGGCCCGTAGGGTGAAGTGGGTAGGCTGGGTGTGATAAACGTTGAAGACGAAATTGTGATACAGGTACAGCCCGTAGCTGATGCGGCCCATATACTGACTAACCGGGTGCTCTAGAATCCACTTCATGGGGCCGCCAAACCCGAGCACGGCCCGGCCAATGAGGAAGAAACCAATGAACGAGGCAACCAGCCGTTCCCACACATCCGACATGATGTTATGATGGCCGGGCAAGCCGGTAGCATCGGGGATGGCAGGCAGGATTTTGGTGTAAATGACGACAACGGCCAGTAGGGCACAGCTAACCCAGATCCAGATCGAATGCCGGAATACCTGCTCGAAACGACCACGCTGGTAGAGCCACCAGAACGCCATAATAGCCCCCAGTCCAAATGAATCCAGGCAGGCAGGCATGGTTACGTAGCCAATAAACCAGGGAAGACGAGCCCGGTAAAGAACGTACCGCATGGCTACTGCTCCCACGATCATGAGGATTGCCGTGGCGGGTACCCACCGGCGTGGTACCAAAAACAGCAGCAGGGGAAAGAAGAGGTAGACCTGTTCCTCTACCGCCAAAGACCACAAGTGATCTACTGTGCCCATCCAGGTGGTGAAATAGGCCATGTACAGGTTCGTGGCATAAAGCGCCAGCCAGCCAAACGTCCGTCGTACGGGGGGCTCGTTAACGGCGTAAAGCACAAACAGGGTCAGGTAGTAGACCGGGAAGATGCGGAGCGTTCGACGGATGTAGAACGTCTTCATGTACTTGCCCAGCCCCCCATTGGGTTCGTTACTGAGTTTATCTTTACTCGCCAGCAGAATCCGCGTGATGAGGAAACCGCTAAGAACGAAGAAAATAGTAACGCCCAGCGCCCCCAGCGGTAACTCGACCCGTCCCGACATCCAGTGATCGAACAGCACCATAGCTACGGCCAGGAACCGGATCCCGTCTAACTGCCGGAGGTGGTTCAGGGCTGGTCGGGCGGTGGTCGTTGTCGTCGGTGTGGTTAGCATAGGTATAAAGTTGGTTGATAAAGCCGGGTTCTCCAGGCTACTAATAAGGAAAACAGATTACCAGTTCTTTTTCAACGTGGCGGCTGCCTGCCCCGCCGAGGTAACTGACTGGCCGGTTGGATGAAGGCTCAGTTGTCCACCCGGCGTAACGGTCAGGATAAAGAGCTGGTAGGTGCCCGCATCGAGCCGAATGTCGTTCCGCGCTGCCGTAAAGCCGGTTTTGAACGGGCTAAACGGCCAGAACCGGGCTTTCAAGCCGGCCTGCTGATGCTGCCGGGCGGGGATGAGGTAGGCGCGTTGATCCGACCGGGCCACGACAAATGATCGGCTGTCGCGCAGGTCCTGAACCGGCAGGGTTTTATTCTCGATCGTGAACTCGTCGCCCGTTTGGGTAACGGTAACCGGTTGCAGGGGTGGCTGAGCTGTTTGGTACAACACCGCCGGATTCGTATCGTAGAACGCCGGGGACAGACGGGTGTATTTCTTGCTGACATCGTCCAGTCGGCTAACTGGCTGGTCGGTGCCATGCGTCCAGTTAAACTGACTGGTCAACATATAGTGTCGCCACCAGATTGTATCATCCAGAAAGGCGTTGTAGGATAGCCAGGCAAATAACAGGCTTGCCACCGAACTGGTCATGCCCAGCCAGTACCCGGCCCGCCGGGGTAAATTCACAACGGCATACACGTATAGCAGCGCCAGCAACGAGAGCGAATACACCTTGTAACGGCTGGTGATGATCAGGTCGAGACCGAAACTCGTTCGCGTCCAGGCGACAATTGCCGCCGTGGCGAGGATAAATGCCGTACATCCCCAGAAAAAAAGGGTCGTCGGCGGCAAGCTCCCCGACGTATCGATAGCGTTTGGTTTACCAATGGCCAGTAACCTGTTGCCAAGGGTAGTCCAGTGTGTGCGGAGGCTCCAGCCTACGCTGCCCAGGGTGGCCAGAATCATCAGCATACCGAGCCGGGTACTGGTAGACAGGGGTGAGGTGGACGAGAAGGCTTCGGCGGCTGATCCGGTGAAGGCTACCCAGCCCTTCAGTATGTCGGTGAAGCTGCCACGATCGGGTGGGTTACTCGCTGACGGCTCGAAACCAGTAAAATAAAGCACAATAACGACAGCCGCAACCGCGACCCAGGTTGCCAGCACGACGAACGGGCGGGGTGATGAAACGGCCACAGCCTGACGATCCCGAACAGGCGTACGCAAAAGCACCAGCAATAGACCAATAGGCCATATCAATAAGCCGTTGCCGCTGGTCAGTGTCGCCAGTATCGCCGTGGCTATTGCCAGGCTCCAGCGGTTGGTGAAGGAAAGCAGGTAGATGGTCAGCACGGCCCAGAGCACCACCGAGAAGTTTTGCAGGGCGGCCATACCCCAAAACATGTTTTCCCAGTGTGACAGGTTAAACAGGAGCAGCGACACGGGCAGGGCATAGATGAGCGGTTTCCCCGTTCGTACCAATACGAAACTAAACAGGGCCAGCAATCCAACGAGACTCAGGTTGCCCAGCACCATCAGATGAAGATAGCTTAGCTTGCCGAAAAGCCAGTAGTCGAGGGTAGCTACGATGCGGTCGAAGACGATACGATGCTCATTATGCTGCCGGAACAGTTGATAGATTTTTCCGGATACCGTCGTTTCCTGATCAACGTAATACAGGTAAGCCCGTAGGGCGTGGTCATCCCACTTTGGTACGTTCACGGCATAGTACTGCCAGGTAAGCGCAAAGGCCAGCACTGGCAGGAATACGGCTACCCAAGCCCACAGCGGTTGTGCTGATGCTGTATTCGATCCGGGCAGGCGGTTGCCGGGCCGGGTCGACGGGGGCTGAGTGAGCAGTTTAGGCGGGATCATCCGGCGATAAGCAGGCTGCTTAAATGGTGAGCGATGTTGGCCGGGTCGAGCCCCGATAACTGCTGGTGGTACTGCTGATCGCCGTACAGACCGTTCGGATAGCCCTGCGCCGACAGGCTCGTGAAGTGGCTCGGTACGGCTCCCTTCGTCAGTAACTGCACCGAAAGCTGCTGGGCCAGTCCGCCAATCGAGACGTGCTCTTCCACCACCAGCAACGGCTTGCCCGCCCAGCGATGAGCCAGCTCATTAGGCACATCGAGGGGAAGATTCGTAGCCGTGTACACGTCGAACTGGCCTGTCAATAGCTCATCCTGCAAAGCGGTCAGCACATGGCCCGCTACCGGACCCAGTGCTACCACCGTCCCGATCGAGTCATGACTGTGGACGATGTGTTTGAAGGTGCCGATTCGTTCGGCATCGTCGGGTGTTTTGCCTCCGGCTCCCAGCCGCAGGTAAGCCGGACGCGCTTCGGCCACGATCTGGTCGAGCATAGGGGACACCTCGTCGGCGAAAGCCGGGATGTAGGTGTTCACGTTTTGGAGGCTGCTCAAACAAGCCAGGTCTTCGATGGCGTGGTGGGTGCTACCCATGATACCGTAGCCGTAGCCACCGCCATTGCCTACCAGAAAGACCGGCATTTTATGCAGACAAACATCGTTGCGAAACTGCTCCAGGCAGCGGTAAACGGCAAAGGGAGCAATGCTGTAACAAAAGACCTTATAGCCCCGGTAGGCCATACCAGCGGCTACCCCGACCATGTTCTGCTCGGCCACGCCAGCGTTGATAAACCGGGGTCCCAGCACATCCACCACGCTTTCGAGGGCATTGTACCCTAAGTCACCAGTGATGAAAACGATCTTGTCGTCTTCCTGCGCGATCCGCTCGATGGCGGCAGCAAATTCTTTTCGCATAACGTAGGGCGGACCGAAATCCACGTACTGTCAAAATCAGTTATTTACTCTTGCGTTGTTCGACCAGGGTACCAATCTCAGCGGCTGTTTTGTACACCCGATCGCCCTTGCGAACCATTGTCCGGATGAATTTCGGCCGTTTTTTGGTCTCTTCAAAGATCTTGCTGATGTATTCACCCAGGAAGGAAATACCCAGCAGGTTTATACCGCCAAAGAACATCACCAGTACAATAACGGTGGATATTCCATAGGGCGTGTTCGGGTCGAAGTTAAAGAGTCGGGAAATAATTTGCCAGACGACACCCAGCATCGACAGGCCCGTCAGCACAAAGCCCGCGTAGGTCATCAGTTCCAGCGGAGCGAAACTGAAGGAGAAGATCGCCTTCTTGGCCCAGCCAATGTTCTTGGTCCAGTTATTGGTCGACACCCCGAACATGCGCTCAGGCCGCACGTAGTCGACCCCCGTTTGTTTGAATCCCACCCAGGCCCGCAAACCCCGCAGGAACTGCTCGGTTTCGGGCAGGCTCACCAGCTCACGCACCACCTTGCGGTCGATGATCGAGAAGTCGCCCGCATCGACCGGGATATCGATATAAGCGGTTCGTTTGAATAGCCGGTAGAACTGTTTGTAAAAGAAGTGGACATGGGGAGCCATTTCACGTTGCACCCGAACGCCGTATACCACGTCGTAGCCCTGCTGCCATTTCTCAACGAACTGAGGAATCACTTCGGGGGGGTCCTGCAAGTCTCCGTCCATCAGTACCACCGCATCGCCGGTCGCTATCTCCATGCCGCTCAGAAAAGCCGACTGCGAGCCGAAGTTGCGCGAGTGCTTGATGGCAATCACGTTGGGGTCCCTGGCACAAATAGCATCCAGCACCTCGTCGGTGTTGTCGGGCGAATTATCGTTGACGAAGATAATCTCGTAGCGCACCTTGATCTGGTTGAACATCGTCACCAGCCGCTCATACATGAAGGGTATGGCCTGGGCATCTTTGTAACAGGCAATGATAGGCGTGATGACCGGGTTCAGCGTGGGTGTCTGGAAGGCGGGAATCACCCGTTCCTCATAGTGATGACTTCGCTGCCAGTCGGCCGTTTGGCGCAACCCCTCGCTGAGGGACGTTGTCGCCGTCCAGCCCAGATCTGTCGCAGCTGCGGCTGGATCGCCGTACCAGTCCGAGAGGTCCCAGGCGCGGTTACCCATGCTGCCCCAGACGGGCTCCTGGCTTAGGCCAAAGGTTTGCCGGGCTACCTCCACCAGCTCCCGCATAGTGGTTTTCTGGCCGGTGGCAATGTTGTAGGAGCGCCCCCGGATAGTAGGGTTCACCCGCAGGGCCGCCTGCACAAAAGCACCCACGCAGTCGTCGACGTAGACGAAGTCACGGCTGATATCGGGCGAGACCAGGGGTGGTAATGACCCTTTTCGGTTTTCTTCTACGAGACGGGGTATAAGCCGGTCGGGTTCTTCCCAGCCCCCGTAAATAGAATAAAGCCGGAGGTTAAGGGTATTTAGCTGATGGACCCGGGCGTAGTATTCAAGGGTGTAGGCGGCCGATACTTTCGAGACAGCGTAATGACTATTGGGTTCGACGGGGTCGGTTTCCTTCGGTGCCGTACAGTTGAAGCCGTACTCCGAACTGCTGCCGGCATGGATGTAGACCATGTCGGAGGTACAGTTTTCCAGGATGTTGACTGTGCCCAGGACATTGGTCTCGTAGGTGAGCCCCACGTTTTTCTGCTTACTGTAGGCACCGTAGGCCGCCAGGTTGAAAACGGTTTTGGGCTGAATGCGCTCAAAAACATCTTTTACCGACGTTGTCGAAAGGATATCGCAGTGAACGATGTTCTCGGCGGGGGCGTCGAGGAGTTTCAGGCGCCAGGCTTTGGTAGCGTCGTGGGTAAGGGCGTAAACATCGGCCGATCCATGGCGTTCTCTGACGCGAAAGAGTTGCTCGAAGAGATTGGCGCCTATGAAGCCGCTGGCGCCGAAGACGACGATGGGGCCCTTAAGCTGGGCAATAGAAGATGATAGCAAAATGGGTGCAGGCTGATTCATTCAGGCCGCAATATTAAAGGAAATGGCTGGAAATCCGGCGACGGCCAACGGGTTTAGTAGGCAACGGCGCGGAGAATAGACTGGGATTGCTGTTTTAGTTGCGGTCAGGCGGTCGGATAATTGATCGGTGAAAACGGTAAATACCTCAGGCAGGCAGGCTTACCGGAAACAGGGCTGACACATCCGCACAAGCCTGTTCATACTGAGCCGGTGTCATGGGCAGGTAGTGCCATTCCAGCCGGTTTTCCATATACGAAACCCCTTTACCTTTGACCGTATGGGCAATTACCAGCTTGGGTTTGCCCGTGCCGCTGGCCTGGAAATTGTCGAGCCCGGCCAGTACAGCTTCCACATCATGACCATCCACTTCAATCGTCTCAAAACCCATAGTTTCCCAGATACGCACATCGGCCGTATCGCCAAACACATCAGCCGTACGGCCAAAGCCCTGTAGGCCATTTTTGTCGATGAGCACGGCCAGGTTATCCAGTTTATGCTGTAAGGCGAAGTGGGCAGCCTCCCAGGTCGTACCTTCGTTGGTTTCGCCGTCCGACATAAGTACGTAGACCCGCGAGTCGTCGCCCAACAGTTTACCCGCGTGCGCAATGCCTACCCCAATGGGCAGGCCATGGCCCAGCGAACCGGTTGCAAAGGGGATGCCTTTGTGCTGGTTAGGTGCCGGGTGGGCGGGTAGGGTGGTACCATTCTTATAATAGGTAGCCAGCTCGTCATCCGAGATATCCCCCAGGTAATTGAGACAGGCATAAAGAGCCGCAGCCGCATGTCCTTTCGAAAGCAGAAATGTATCCTGGGGGCGTTTGCGCAGGATCAGGGTAGCGATCATGAGGTCGATGCAACTGAGCGAACAGCCAATGTGGCCAGCATGGGCCTGGTTGTAGAGGCCCAGCAGACGAAGCCTAAGTTGTCCGCGAAGTGATTGTATATCAATAGGTTTTGTTGTCATTTGTCTGTTGATCAGTGTTGAGTACGTCCGTTTGACGATGCTCGTTCGGGTTGAGCTAGTACCGGTACTTGGTTCCCTGGAAGTCAAAAATAGTGATTTTCTCGCCTGTTTTTCCCTTGATGAGAATGATCCGGTCGCGTTCGGCCGGATTGATGCGCTGGATGTACCGGGCCTCTTTGGGTAAATACAGGTTGGCGATCTGGGCGTCGAACACCGATGCCGGGAAGGTATTCGTCTCGACCTCTTCCACGTAAATTTCCCGCTGCCGGTTGGGGTACACGATCGTATCGCCGGGAGTATACTGATCGATCAGGGCCTTTGCCGACGACAAGTAGGGGTTGGGTATCCGGGCCCGGTCGAAGTAAGTGTACTTGGGTTCGATGTCGTCGTAGATCTTACCCAATAGCTGCACGATGAAGGCCGACTGGACGAGCAGCACAAGGACCAGCGGCATACTAAACCACCAGCGCAGCGTCGTTAGCTGCCGAAGTCCCATCGCAATAAGAATGCATACATACGGAAACGAAAAGCCGGAATAGCGCTGGGTGATGCCGAACGTATGACCGGACCGCCATGACATAAACAACAGGAAGAGCGTGGGTATAAAAGCCAGCAGGAGCAAGCCGACGACCAGGGGTTTCGTCTGGCTGTCGGTACGATCCCGGATGTACCGGGCTATTAAATAGAAGAACGGTAAAGCCGCTGAAAGGACCAGAAAGCGGAACGGGACGACCGTATAAATGGGCAGACCAACCAGTAGCAATACAGGAACGGCACCATATACCCAGACCGGCGGTTTGGCCACCGACCAATACCGATGCATGACCAAAGCAGAAGCCCCGCCCAGTGCCAGGGCCAGGGCCGAATTGCGTAACCCGATCAGCGCTGAACCTAAGCCATTGGTGATAATGAACAGATCGGTAAAAATGGGAGCGGCCCGTTTGGCAATATTCGGTAGCGTAGCGGGCAGAACGGTACCGAACTCGGACCCGAGCGGATTGGTGAGGGCAATGTTACGGTAAAATTCGGCCTGCGCGTTGAGGGTGAAAAACGTGTATTTCCCTCCGCCGTACAAAAACCAAAGTGATAGTAAACCCAATCCACTTGCGCCCGCCAATCCCAGCGCTACCCAGGAGCGAAGGTTCCGCAGGTAAAGAAGCGCATATAGCCCGTGGCATAAGAATACCGTTACGGTCAGGTAGTGGGACAGGACCGATGTAATGAAGACCAGCCCGTAGGCCAGGTACAAACCAATGGGTGATCGACGGTCGGGGGCTTTTTCGAGGATGAGCAGAAATAGGTGAGTGGCCAGCAACGTCAGGAAAAACGTCATCGAATAGTTGCGGGCCATGTGGCTGTACGATACAAAAAAAGGCTCTACGGCGGCTACTGTCGCACTGACCAGTGCCAGGGTATCGGACCTGAAATGCCGCCTGACGAATAAGAACAGCATGAGAACCGTTAGCGTGCTGAACAGCACCGATGGCATCCGTAGCGACCAGTCGCCAAGTCCAAACACGTTTAGCCAGCCATGCAGCAGTACATAGTAAGCCGGACTGTTACCGATGTCGCCCCGGATAATGGCCTCTATATAATCGGTAGTTGTTTTTGGCCGCCAGTAGTCGGCCGGTGTAAAGGTTGGTTTGCCGAAGACATCTTTTTGATTATACCCTTCAACACAGACACCCTGGCTGACCAGCAGCGTGGCTTTTTCATCAAAAAAAACGCCGTATGTACCGGCCCGGTATAAGCGCAGGCCAAACGCCAATAGTACTATAGCCCCTAGTAAAAGAAGCGTGATGCGGGGTGATCTGGTGGACATAGGGGCAAAATTACGTTCAAATCCCGGTTCTTGCTGAACGGAGTCCCTAAATTCTACCCGATGGCCTGGTCAATGTCGGGTTGTTACCAATCGTATCCGTTCGGTCAGTGATTTCCGGCTGTCAGAAGCGTAATAAGTGAGCCTGGCCGGTTCGTCGGCTGGCTCATTACGGTATTTATCTACTTGTCCTGTAGTCAAGATATGTTTAAATCTCATTAATTACCATCTATTTTTTTGCGACAATCTGGTATTTCCTACTAGTCCTGAACTGGTCAAACTAGTTTACAGTCAGCTACATTAACTCGTGTTCATAGGGTAATTAGCTTGACTCAGGATATTCAGGTATAGATTTTCCTATTTAGTGAGCTTGTCAAACCCATTTTTATTGTACTATTTTTCCGATCCGTATAAGACGGAATCTACTTATTTGAAAATGCTTTGCTTCTTTAATTAAAAGGACTTGTATGTAAGGTATAATGCCAAATAAGTTTACTAAAAAGCCTATTTGGCTAATAATAGATATACAAAATTTTTGGTACAGTTTTTGTAACCAACCCTATTGCCTGGACTTATATAATTTACTTACTTTTCCTGTGCTCTATGACCAACGTCTTTAGTGCCCCGTTAAGATTGATGATGCTGTTAGGATTATGCCTACCAGTACATAACGGTAATTCGGTTTTCGCTGGCTCTGGCCACGCGCCAGTTCCGGAAGCAGTTTCCAACCGATCAACTGCTGCACCAGCACCAACGCTTTATAACACGGGTATGCCCCAGGCTAGTGCTCTGGAGAACTATCAAGCCAGCCTGTGGGCGGATGGCAGTCGGCTTGTCAAGGCAAGCCCCGATCCCATTCGATTTCTGATTCAGTCCGACAAACGCCAGGTCGTACTGAACGAGGAGGTAAACCTGACCATAACGGCTCAACTGCTGAACATCACACCCAATCAGCTATTCTACGTACCAGGCTCCAATGCCTATACCCTGAAGATGATACTGCCGCCGGGTTTTGAACAAACAGGGGGGGACTTCACCGATTATGTAGTCGGTAACCTTTCCTATGCGACTCAGCCCGTGTTGACCTATCACATCAAAGGCTATTTCAGGTCGGTGACCGCCGGTACGAGTTTCCGGCTTCTGCGTAGCCATGGGCAGGCCAATGACCAAAGCCTATTTGCCGAGAAGTCGGCCGTGACGCTCGAAACGTTGGCACCCGGAAAGACACTCTCTCAACAACAGAAAGCGACTGCTGCCTCGTCCAATCCCACCGATCTAACACTGTATGTCGTCACCAGCGCTACCGATATGGGCGCTGCCCGGGCTGCAGCTGCTGCCTATCAGGGTTTTCTGGATTATGCCGCCTGTGATGCTGTTTCTGGCTGGATCGTCAATACCAGCGATCTGAGTAAATCGCAGGAAGTTGATATTTACATCAACGGTGTAAAAGCAGCTACGGTCATGGCCGATCAGCACCGGCGCGACGTGGCCGCTGCATTTGGTGCGAATGACTTCAATGAGTATGGCTATGTCTGGGTTATTCCGGATTATTACAAATCAAATACGGTGCTGTCTATATCAGTAAGACCGGCCGATTCGTCCACTGATCTCTCGATGAGCCCACAACGTACGGATGTATGCCCCGGAACAGGGAAGCCACCAGTCACCACGCCACCGGCTACCACGACAACAGTGCCCCCCTCAACATCAACGACAGCGCCATCGACACCGCCCACGACTACGCCACCGGCACCCGTGACGGTCACCCCGCCCGTAACCACCACTACAGGTGGCGCGCTGACAATGCTGGCCCCGACGTATAACTGTACCAGTGGAGCGATCACCTTTAACACCAGCGGGGGCGATGGGACCACCATTCGCTACCGGGCAACGGGGATTACGGGCTGGACCACCGACCCTAACCAGTACCTGGATCAGGGCTCGCGGGTCAACGCCGATACCCCTCCCTTCACGATCTATGTCGAGCAGTCGGGCAAGACCATCACCTACACCTGGTCGCGCCAGGCTACCTGCGACGGCACAGCGCCTGCACCCACACCGCCCACGACTACGCCACCGGCACCCGTGACGGTCACCCCACCCGTAACCACCACCACAAGTGGCGCACTGACGATGCTGGCCCCGACGTATAACTGTACCAGTGGAGCGATCACCTTTAACACCAGCGGGGGCGATGGGACCACCATTCGCTACCGGGCAACGGGGATTACGGGCTGGACCACCGACCCTAACCAGTACCTGGATCAGGGCTCGCGGGTCAACGCCGATACCCCTCCCTTCACGATCTATGTCGAGCAGTCGGGCAAGACCATCACCTACACCTGGTCGCGCCAGGCCACCTGCGACGGCACACCGCCTGTACCGACACCGCCCACGACCACCCCACCGGCACCGGTGACGGTTACCCCGCCAGCAACGGGTAACGGCTGCGCTGCCAGCATCAGTACAATCAGTTATCTGTGGGATGGGGGTAACAACTCGATCAGTATTCAGATAAACGCGTCGGCTGGTACGCCACAGATCAGGCTGAGCGGCCCTACTACGGTAGATTGGACCAACACCAATAAAATTCAGAACGACATCCGGTTCTGGGCACTTTCCAACATGAATACCGGTACGTATACTCTTTCGGTTCGTCAATCGGGCGATCAGGGGAACGGGTGCTCGTTCAGTTTCAGCGTACCCAGCACGGGCAAACAACTGTACCCTGTAACCGACGAAGGAAGCGGCCCGGTCTCTGGCTGTACGCCACCGCCTGCACCTACTGTAAGTGCTGAAGGAGAAACGCAGGTCTGTAACAACTCAACGGTTACCTTAACCGCAGCCGGTTGTACCGGTACGGTGCTCTGGTCGGGTGGGCAAAGTGGTTCCAGCATTAGTGTCAATGCGGCTGGTACGTATACGGCTACCTGTACGGTCAATGGCTGTGTCAGTGCGCCATCCAGTCAACTAACGGTTACGGCCTGCCCCGTCAGCAGCGGTAAAAAATACGAGCGGGTACTCTATGTGGGTAACTCGATCACGTTACACGGTGGCAGCCCGTTTTTTATCGTCAACGATAAAAACCCGAAGCGGGGCATGGCAGCTACATCGCCTGATAAGGACTATGTTCACCTGATGTCGGCTAAACACCAGTCCCTCAACCCATCGGTCGAGAACCGAACACTGGCCAGCTGGAACATGGGTGGTCAACTGGATGAAGCAACTGGCCCCTATTGGGAGGGGCAGAGTACCAAAAATGGTATCGATCTGAGCCGGTTCGATCCGGTTGCTGCCTGGAAACCCGACATTATTTATATCCGTCTGGGCGAAAACGTAACGGACTGGGAAATCAACAACCCGGCACAGTATCAGAATCGGTTGAAGGACCTGATCGATAAACTGATTTCACAGTCGCCGGGTGCTAAAGTCGTGCTGTCGACGGCGGTATGGGACAAACCTAATTACGATGCGGCTATCCGGGCTATCGGAGCCGAGCGCAATTACCCCATTGCCGACTTCTCCAACATGTGGCCCAACCGCCTGATCAACGGGTATTACGCCCTTAATCCAAGCATTTATGGTGATGCCGGAACGGATAATCACCCCGACGATGACGGTATGGCCCACATGGCCGATGGGTTGTGGAACGCAACGCCGAAGTAAAAGAACCAGTACTAGTAGGATTTAAACCCAGTCAGACACACGTGCCTGACTGGGTTTTTTATTTGGTATGCAAGTTAGACTGTCATTCCACAAAACCAGGTATTGCTGTCACCGCTACCCTCACGGGCTTTTCTGCTCCACCGTTACAGCAGCTATGGAACCCGAGGATAGGGTCGCGATCGACGGCGTATAAAAATTTTGTTGTTTTGTATCGATCTGAACCTACAATGGTTAAATGAGGTCTTGTATAAAAACGATCCTTTTATGAAAAACGTCCTGGGTATACTTAGTCGGATCGGTGCGGTCTTATTCATCCTGGTGGCCTTCGTTGTTGGTTGTGGTGTAAAAGAAGAACTTGTTATTACGCCATTACCCATTCTGCCCTATGTTCCGGGACCGTTTACGTTTGACGTACCGGCATCGCAGTCCCAATGGCTGAGTAATAACCCAACCGTCATAAACGGCCGGGTCGTTGGCCGCACATCAGTTCAGGAGTCGGGTACGCTACGGCTGGAAGTACGCCGGGATTACGGTGCTTCTATCCAGATTTATGATAAAGTAACGAATCAGCCGCTCATCAATTTCAAGGATCTTGGCCGTGAGTCGGGTATGAGTTCTTATGCGGGTCCGCGCAGCTTTGCCGATGATTCACCCCGTTGGAAAGGAATCGGCTATAACCCGCTCCAGGCCGGTGACGATGGCGGGAATCCATCACCCATTCTGTTTCATGGTTACATCAACGGCTGGATTTATACTAAAGCGCAGTGCCTGTCATGGCCCCATCAGAACGCGCGCCAGCTACCGTTGATTTATGAGCAATGGGTACGGGTAGACAGCAATAAAGTCCACGTCAATGTCCGGCTGACCCATCGGCGTCCTGACAAAACATTCTATGGCCCCGAAGCGCAGGAGTGGCCCATGATGATGATCAATGGAGCCCGAAATGTTCACTTTTATAATGGGTCATCGCCTTACACGAATGATCTGGCTACGGTAACCGATGGCATAGAAGCCCGGAATAGCGATGGGACCATTGTGCCCCATCAGGGAACGTCGTTTTGCCTGACCGAGCCCTGGCAGGGGGTAGAGATCGGTACCAACCAGGGGCAACCCCGCCTGATTGGGCTGTATACCGCAGGCTATTTTCGGGCCAACTATAACATGGATGCCATTCAAGCCCGCGACAATTCAGAAGCAGGCAACACCATCACCTATACGGCCAACCAGCCCATGGTGCATCTGGATAGCGACCATACCTGGCACCGATCCTATACCTATGTGCTTGGATCAGAGCAGGAAATACGGCAGTATGTATATGCGCAGGAGCGCCAGACCACCCCTGATTTTGTGTTCAATAAAGCTAATGGCCGCAATGGCTGGACTATTATGGACGGTGGTTATGATCAGAAAGAACCATTTTCAACAGATAACTGGCAGGTAACGGTAACCGGAAAGGCTGATAACGGCCCCGTCACTGGCTACCATACCAAGCTTATTTCTCCATTTAGTAGCTGGAACGCCCGCGAATTCAGGACACTTTATATCCGCATGGCTTATACCGGTTCGACAGGAGTGGGCAGGGAGGCCCCGTTACGGCTGGCCTGGTTGTTGAACGGGCAGGCAGACGGGGTTTACGATAGCCAGTTCCCCCGGCAGAATGCCATTCGCTTTCCGCGAGGTACACGCAATTCAATTGAGCAGTCTATTGGATTTATGGCTATCAACGACGGTCAGTTCCACACCTATAAAATCAACGTAGCCGATAATCCGAAGTGGACGGGGATAATACAGCAGATTGAAATTGCCCATGCTTTGTCGCCCGCCTATGTCGCTCCCGGCGAAGTGATAACGCTTCAATACGTAGGGACCCAGGACCCGGGACAGTAACCCACCTACAGCCTCTTCGGCGCATAATTACTATACGCTGGTTCTGTGGCCTGGCGGGTTGTATGACACTGTGCATATAGCGCTGTGTTGTCGAGTATGTACATTAACCTGTATTATCAACTACCACCCGCCTTATTGCAGGTATACAGTTACATATATAGGAAGGTTTCTATATCGCATAAATAGTTACATACTTAATCATTATTAACCTTATATTGTGGCAATCATCTAGCCATAATATGATTCAAAAGGAATTATTTATAAATTCAAGTGGTCTAAAATTAAATTTTCATTCTTTATCATACTGTTTCCTACTTATTCCAATTTTCATTCATTTATGGATGGTGTACAGCTATACCATCAATATGCCGTATCTGGACGATTACACATTTATCGTCGACTGCATCAATCTAAAAATAGCTCACCTGACGCCGGGGCAATTGCTGACCACTGTTTTTTACCCACACGGCGAGCACATTATCGTTTTTGCCCGACTGGTCGCTATGCTCGACTATCTGCTGGAAGGGGAATTGAATTTTCGTACCCTGTTCTTTATTGGTAATGCTACCCTGCTGGGCACGATCTGGGTACTATACCGGTTAGCCCGCCAGGGTGGATTGTCTGTTCTACAGACATTGCCCATTTTCTGGTTGCTGTTACAGCCACAGTTTTACGAGAATACCCTCACCTGGGCTATATGTGCTCTTCAGCATGTGCCTGCTCTTTTCTTTGCTTTCTCTGCTTTTTACCTGCTTTCCCAATCGTCGTCGCGGTCGTTCTGGGGGAGTTTACCACTTGCCTTTCTGGCCACGTTTTCCAATGGAAATGGTCTGGCAGTACTGGGCGTTGGCCTTATGGTCGTCACCGTTTGCCGGTCTCGGCAATACACCCTGATATGGCTTTTATTTGCTGCTGTTTCAGGCGGGATATTTTACTATTTCTCCCAATTTTCGGCAGCGGCTCCCGTGTCAGGTAACCTGAGTCATCCTTTTCGGGTGCTGGGTGGATTTTTTCTGATGAGTGGTTCCATGGGTCTGCTGTTCACGCGTTCATTGACTGCACTAAGTTTGATCGGAATTGGGCTTACCATGGTTTTTGTTCTGGTTTCGGGTACAGCGTTGATTCGTCGGATTGCACCCGCGTATTGGCTGCGTTACGCACCGGATTGGTTAAGAAACCGAATAGGCAGCTGGTCGGTACCAACGGGTCAACCTGTTTCCATTAGCCTGATTGCGGGTTATCTGTACCTGGTCATTACACTGGCTGGTATCTCCTTTGCCAGAGGGCAGGGCTGGCATTATGGGTTGATCTTACCCCGTTTTATCTGGTTCGCTACCGTTTCTCTGGTGGTCGGTTATCTCATGGTAATGCTTTGGGTGAAGCCTGACTACCGGAAAACGATAGGGTGGTCTGTAGTCTGTTTCAGTATTGCGTTCAACACCTTTGCGTACTGGTCGTCGTTTGCTGAAGTAAAGACCATCAACCAATCTTTGTTGAGTGATTTTCATAACTGGCGGGAAAACAGGCTGCTCATTACGATGCCTGCCAACAAACGGGGGAATGATTCCTTCTATGCTACCCTGATGGAAGCTGCCATTCGGGAAGGCGTGTACAAGATGCCGCCAGCCCCCCTCGATCTAACGAATCGTCGGCAAACGTCGCAGGCGGCTTTAAAGGCATTGGTTACGAAAGACAGTAGCTTTTCGCTGGACGAGCGACGGTACCGCTATTTGACGATTGATCCCACAGCGTTAGCTCCCCTGTCACAACAACCCTTTAATCAGACAGCAGCTTATTTGCTTCTGCGTTCAGCCAGGCATACATTCCTTTGGCCCATCAATCAAAGCAGGACAAAGCTATCGCTGTTTTTAGTAACGGGCCACCCCTTACAGGCTGGTCCGCTCGCTACTATCATGACCGATATGTTACCCGCGGCCAGCTATCAGCTCGGCGTCTGCTACGCCCAAAAGGGTCAATGGATAACAAAGTATAGTGCAGAAACAATGCAGGTATCAGCTAGTAACTGATACACATTCAGGTAGTTGTAGTGATGAATGGAAGGGCCTTTCTGGTAGGCAGAGACGCTCAGCGCCCCACCGGCAGCCTTCTTACAGGTGCAGGATGGTAAACTCTACCCGGCGGTTGAGCTTACGGCGTTCGTCGGTTTCGTTGCTGGCGATGGGTTTACTGGGTCCCCAGGCTTTGGTCTGGATGCGGGTTTCGGCAATTCCTTTGTCTATCAAATAGGACTTCACTACCCGAACCCGGTCTTCGGAGAGCTTCATGTTCGGCTCCCAGTCCCCCTGGTTATCCGTGTGGCCCTCCACCAGAATCGCCATCTCTGGGTAGGATGTCAGCATATCGAACACGCGGTTCAACTCAGTGCTGGCTCCCGGCTGAAGCGCAAACTGCCCCTGCTCGAACAAAACTTCACGCATGGTGAATTTCTGCCCCGGTTCAATCTTTACCAGATACAGGTTCCGACGAATATCGCGAAACCGCTTGTCTTTACTCAGATCAAGGGTCTCGGTAGTGGGGAAGTACCCTTCTTTAGTTGCGGTTAGATTATACGTTTTCTGGGTTGGCAGAATCAGTTTGTACTCACCTGTCTCGGGGTTAAAATCCGCTTTGGTGACGTCCTTGTTTTCGTTGAACAGGTTCGTTACGATCTGCGAGGCAATAGGTTTTTTGCTCTTGGCATCCAGCACTTGCCCGGATATGATCGCTACGGGATCTGGTTTAATGGCTGGATACAATTTGAGCCTGAAGATATCGTCTTCGCCCATCGAACCCGCCCGTGAACTCAGGTACGCAAAGTCGCCCGAGGCTGGAATGGTGAAATAGCCATCCCATTCGGCCGTGTTAATGGCAGGGCCCAGATTTTCAGGTTCGCTCCAGTTGCCCCAGGACTCATCGAGTCGGCGCGCTACAAAAATGTCACCATTGCCATAGCCCGAATGACCCGCCGAGGTAAAATAAAGCGTTCGTCCGTCGGCGGCCAGAAAAGGAGAACTTTCCGATTCGGCGGTATTCACCACAGCCCCCAGCGATACCGGTTCAGCCCAGGTGTGATCGGGTCGTTCGAGCGATACATACAGGTCGCGGTCGCCCCGGGTGTCTTTCCGTTGTACGGCCAGGATAATAGCCCGCCCATCGGGCGAGACGCAGAACTCCAGCTGATTTTTCTCGTGGAGGTTATAGTTGTTAACGATCTTACATTCGGCTGGCTGCGACCAGCCGGCTTTTGTCCGAATGGATTTTGATATCCCGAACGATAGCCCGCCGTCGGGCTTGTAAATGTTGATCAGGTAGGCCGTGCGGCCATCAGGGGCCATACCACTAATGGCATTATCGCCGGACGTATTGATGGGCGGCCCAATATTGACGGCTTCGCTCCAGCCGGGCGGGTTGCCGTTGGCCCCCGATTCAAGTGTTGAGTACCAGACATCCTGCCGGTCTGCCCCACCAATATTGGCTTTGTTGAAATTACGGGTAAAGTACAGGGTTTTGCCATCAGGGGAGATCACCGGCGCTACCTCCTGACCTGCTGAATTGACGGTTTTGCCGAGGTTTTCTTTCTGAATGTCTTTGGGCGTAGCCGCCGATACATTAATGCCGACCTCTATGGGTTTGGTATCTTCCGAGATACCGATTGCGTCGATCTGGTTGATACCCCGTATCCCGGCTCCGTTTATAACGACGCGAACCTGATGACAAACGAATGACGAATCGGGCAGCAAAATGGTCAGCAGTGGGTTGGTGCGTGCTTGTGGTTCGCTTACCTGGTAGACGGTGTGCTCTCCACCTTTTTCGTCGATGATGGACACCCGGACAACGGCACCAGGATTGACGTTTTCGGCGACTATTATCTGACGTGCCCGCATTGGCTGGACGAAGCCAACCTGAATCCACTCGTTCGTGGTCCCATCAGGCGATGCGGGAGCCCAGGCGCAGGCACTCTGGCCCATTTCCGGAACTTTGCTGGGCCGTCCCAGTGCCTGCAATGCTTTGTACTGGTCGCCGGTCGATTCTGCTTTTTTCTCCGATGAGACGCCCACCACACGGCCGGCCCACTGCACCGTGCGGGGCGGTCGTCCATCGCGGTCGGTACGCTGGGCGAAGCCCGTCAACGCGAGGCCAAGGAAACAAAAGCAGAGCAGAAGACGCTGCGTAGGCATGTTACAGGACGAATAACGAATAGCGAAAACAAGTACAACGAATGAAAAGGGCTTCTCTGTTTTCATTGATTATGTCTCGCTATTCCTGGTATTAAAGCTTAGTTCGTCAGCACCCGGTACTCCCAGGGTTTGAGTGCAATCGTGACGTTAGGTTTCAGATTCATCGGTTGCCGGCTAAACACTTCGGTATACATACCTTCGTAACCATCGCCACCCAGTTGAGCGGTTTGGGGTTCAGCACTTAAATTTAGCAGGACAACAACGCGGTCGGTGTCGCGCTGCCGATGAAAGGCATACACTTTGTCGTCGCGGTCGGTAGGGATTTTGACGACTTTACCCCCCGCCGGTCCATTCCATAACGCCCGATTACGGTGTTTAAGCGTAAGCAGTGTCTCAAAAAAATGAGCCTTCGGGTAAGTTCCCCAGTTAATGGTATCTTTCTCGAAAAAGGCCAGCCGTTTATTGAGGTTCGACTCCATTCCGTTATAAACCAGCGGCATGCCCTCCAGCGTACTACTCAGGACAATAAAGGTGTTGGCCGCAGGGCCGAAGGACTGGTCGAGGGTGCCATTCCACGTGTTTTCGTCATGGTTCTGGGTGAACAGCATCTGGTAATACCACTTCGGAAAACGAGCCTGATTCGCTTCACGAAGCGAATCAATTTTATCAGCTGTCCGGTCTCCTTTAGCAACCGCTTTCATCATACTGTGCATGGCCCATCCGTAGTTCATGTTGAAGCAGCTTTTGAACTGGTCGGGTTCATCCTCCCACTCCGACAGCATAAAGACTGTTTTGATCTTATCCAGTTGTGGCCGCAGTTCAGCCCAGAAGTCGTTCGGTACAAAACCGGCAACATCACAGCGGTACCCATCGATGTCGCACTCTTTTATCCAGTACTGCATAGCCTCGATCATGCCTTTCCGCATATCCGGATTGTTATAGTCGAGGTCGACAACATCGTCCCAGTCGGTAGGCTTATTCGTTTTCGGATCGATAGGAGCTATCATTTTGCCATTCACCCGCGTGTACCATTCAGGGTGTTGTTTTACCCAAACGTGATCCCAGCCCGTATGATTGGGTATCCAGTCCAGAATGACCCGCAGGCCCAGGGCATGTGCCCGTTTGACGAGTGCTTTGAAATCGGCCAAAGTACCATAAGCCGGATTGACTGCTTTGAAGTCGGCCACCGCATAGGGACTACCCAGCGAGCCTTTCTTGTTTTTCTGACTTATTGGGTAGATAGGCATAAACCATACTATATCGACACCCATTTCTTTGAGCCGGGGCAATTGGGCCTCAACTGCATTGAAATTACCTTCGACCGAAAACTGACGCGTATTGACTTCGTAGATCGTTGCGTTCTTTGCCCATTCCGGAGCTGGAGGAGCTGTCGACGCGCTTGTGTCGGACGTTGAAGCAGAGGTCTTTGCGTTATCGTTTTGGGTATTCCGGCAGGCCACCGTCAGTAACAAGGCACTGAAAACAACGGCCAGGTGAGATTTATTCATATAAGTAATTTCGCTTAGTCAACGTAAGGCGGTAGTACAGGGTATCTACCGGATCAATCAGGCCACCATTGGTTGATGACGGTTTTTGAGTTGCCGGATCGCATCCTGTGGATCATCGGCACCAAAGACCGATGTGCCAGCTACAACATAATCGGCACCGGCATCGAGCAGGGTAGGGGTATTGGCCAATCCCATACCACCATCTACGCCGATCAGTGCTGAACTGCCTGCACCGCGTAGGAGCTGACGAAGCTTGCTTACTTTAGGGATAGACAAGGGCAATAATTGCTGGCCTCCGAAGCCAGGGTTTATAGTCATGATCAGGACTTGATCGAACGCATCGACCAGATCTGCCAGCACATTTACGGGCGTTTGCATGTTAAGGGCAACGCCAGCCTGGCACCCGGCTTCCCGGATCTGGGTCAGCACCCGGTGCAGGTGTGTGCAGGCTTCATAATGAACGGTGATATGGGTGGCCCCTTTGCGGGCAAACTCATCGACATACCGTTCAGGCTGGACGATCATCAGATGGACGTCGAGTGGTTTTTGAGCGTGCCGCCGGATTGCTTCGACTACAGGAAAGCCGAACGAAATATTAGGAACGAAGACGCCATCCATTACATCGACGTGAAACCAGTCGGCCTCACTGCCGTTTATCATCTCAATATCACGCTGAAGATTAGCAAAGTCGGCAGCAAGAATTGATGGAGCGATAATGGGTGTCATAGAAAATAAATAGTGGATAAGCCGTAACGCATAGCAACCTGTTGTCAGAAATTTCTCCGTATCCGAACCTTCTATCAGGGGTTGTCAAGAAAAGGCTGTTCGGAGTTTGCCGTCGCGGTCCCGGTTTTTTTAGCTTGTAAAAGTACCTTTTTTTGGTTGAATGAAGAAACAAAACCAATATTGTCGGTTTAGAACGTATCGGGATATCAGTCACTGGGCAGACCGGTTCCGGCAGGAAATAATATCTACTGTCCGGCTTTGGTTTGAGCCTTCCCTGACAGACCGTTTATGACTTATTGATTTACGCTTTTACAAATGACACCCCAGCAACATATTATCGAACTGACCGACCGTTTGAATCGGTACAACTACCAGTATTATCAGAACAGTATTTCCGAAGTAGACGACTATACATTCGATCAGCTGCTTCAGGAGTTAACCAAACTGGAAAAGCAATACCCTGAGTATGTTCGCCCCGACTCGCCAACGGCCCGTGTTGGGGGTACTGTCAGTAAAGAGTTTGCCAGCGTCTACCACCGGTTTCCTATGCTGTCGCTGGGTAACACGTACTCGGAAGAAGACCTTATTGAGTTTGACAACCGCGTTCGGAAAGGGCTGCGGGATGAACCCTTCGAGTACATCTGCGAACTAAAGTTCGATGGGGTGGCGCTCAGCATGACCTACGAAAACGGACTGCTTGTGCAGGGTGCAACAAGGGGCGACGGCGTACGGGGCGATGACATCACCAACAACATCCGTACGATCCGGACAATCCCGTTACGGGTACATGATACCAGCGTGCCGCCGTTGTTCGAAGTCAGGGGCGAGGGTTTCCTGCCACTGGCTGAGTTTGAGCGTATCAATAAAGAGCGGGACGATATTGGCGAACCCCTGCTGGCCAATCCCCGTAATGCTGCGTCGGGCACGTTCAAACAACAGAATTCGGCCGCCGTGGCGCAACGACGACTGGACTGCTACCTGTACTCATTCCTGTCGGAAGAAACGATCTTTCAGACCCATGAAGACAGCCTCATAGCCATGAAAAACTGGGGCTTCAATGTGTCGCCCACCTGGCGGAAATGTGCCGACATTCGGGAGGTGATGCTATACATCAACGAGTGGGATACCAAACGTTTCGATCTGCCGCTCGGTACCGATGGGATCGTGGTTAAAGTAAACCGCTACGATCAGCAGCGTGAACTGGGTTTTACGGCGAAAAGTCCACGCTGGGCTATTGCCTTTAAGTACAAGGCGCAGGCTGCCAGTACCACCCTTAACGGCATCCAGTATCAGGTAGGCCGCACGGGGGCCGTTACGCCTGTAGCCATGCTGACGCCCGTGTTGCTGGCTGGTACGGTCGTAAAGCGGGCGTCGCTGCACAATGCCAATGAAATTGAGCGGTTGGGGGTGATGATGCACGACACGGTATTTGTAGAGAAAGGGGGCGAAATTATTCCTAAAATAACCGGTGTCGATCTGACAAAACGGACGGACGCATCACAGCCGATTCGATACCCAACAGAATGTCCCGCCTGCGGAACGCCCCTTGTTCGACGGGAGAAAGAAGCCCATTTCTATTGTCCCAACGAGAAAGGGTGTCCGCCCCAGCGCCAGGCCCGGTTCGAACACTTTATCCAGCGCCGGGCTATGAACATTGAAAGTTTGGGCGAGGGGAAAATCGAATTACTGATCGATCGCAGACTTGTACTAACGCCCGCCGATCTGTACGACCTGACCGCCGATCAGCTGTTGGGGATCGAAAAAATATTCATGGACGAGGCCGGTAAAAAACGCATTGTCAGTTTTCGCGAAAAAACGGTCGAGAACATTTTAACGGCCATCGAGCGGTCTAAAGCGCAACCTTTTTCCAACGTATTGTTTGCACTGGGTATCCGATATGTGGGCAACACCACCGCCGAGCGGGTTACCGATTATTTTGGATCGATGGATGCGCTGATGCATGCTCCGTTTGAAACGCTTGCCAACGTGCCCGACGTAGGACCACGAATTGCTCAAAGCCTGGCCGACTGGTTCGCCGATGCCGACAACCGTGTTTATATAGAGCGCCTGCAGGCAGCCGGACTGCAACTGGTGACTGACCGGAAGGAGGTAGTTCGGGAGGGGGATGCGCTGACTGATAAGACATTTCTTTACACCGGTACATTCGTCAATTTCAGCCGTGAGGAGCTTGAAGCTAAAATTGCCGCCCATGGTGGTCGATTACTGAGCGGGATATCTAAAAAGCTCAACTACCTCATCATTGGGGAAAATGCAGGCCCCTCGAAGATTGCCAAAGCAGAGAAATTGAATGTGCCGATGATTGGTGAAGATGAGTTTGTGGCTATGATGGGCGAATGAACAGGCCTGATCCTAAATCTGTTAGCTTTGCAACGACTTAAACCCACCGACCAATGGAAACAAATAACAGTTTTGACGAAATCCGGGCGATTCTCAAAGAGATCACCGAGAAACAGCGAGAGAACGACAAAGAGATAAGCCGGGTTGCCAAGCTTGTAGGTGAGATCGGCAATAAGTTCGGGTCGTTTACGGAGGGGATGGCGTTTCCCTCGATGGATAAAGTGCTGCGTAAGCAGTTCGGTATGAAAACGGTTACTACCAATTACACTACTGAAGCTGGTTCAGACACGCTGGAAATCGACGTACTGGGTTTAGCGAACGGGGATATAAACACAGCAGTGATCGTAGATGTTAAAAGCCACCTTAAACGGCGCGACATCGAGCAAACGGTAAAAACAATAGAACGATTCAGACGTCTGCACCCGGAGCATGCCAATAAAAAGCTGTATGGCGTTATCGCCTGTGTCAGTGGTTCGAAAGAGCAGCGGGAGCAGGCGCAGAAGGAGGGCCTGTTTGTAGCGTCTATCCATGACGAAGTTTTCGAACTTAAAACGCCTGCCTACTTTATACCAAGAGACTTCTCACAGCCTGTAACGGCTTAGGTAGGCTTTCCCGCCTAAATTCCCGTAACTTTGCCAGGCTACCCCGTTATTAACCAATATGAACACCAATTTTCACGGCGTAGGCGTTGCTATTGTAACGCCCTTTAATGCCGATCTCTCAATTGATTTCGATGGCTTTGGCCGCATCATCCGGCACGTTTCCGATGGGGGCGTCCGCTACTTTGTCCTGCAAGGCACCACCGGCGAGTCGCCAACCGTGACCAAGGCCGAGAAAGCGCAGCTACTACAATACCTGAAGGAAAATAACCCCAACAAGCTGCCCATCATTTATGGTGTTGGCGGAAACGTTACCGCCGATGTGGTGACGGGAATGAAGGATATCGCCTTCGAAGGTGTAGACGCCATTCTGTCGGTTTGCCCCTATTACAACAAGCCAGGCAAACGGGGCGTTATCGAGCACTTTACCCGGGTTGCCGATGCTAGCCCGGTACCGGTTATTCTTTATAATATTCCGTTTCGGACGGGCATCAATATGAGTGCCGAAACCATTGTTGAACTGGCGCAGCATCCCAATATCATTGGGGTAAAAGAAGCATCTTGTGTAATCGAACAGTGCATGGAGATTGCCCGCGATAAGCCCGATGATTTTCTGCTCATCTCCGGCGACGATGTGCAGGGCGTTCCCATTGTCAGCATCGGCGGTGTTGGCGTGATGTCGGTTATCGCCAATGCATTTCCGGCTAAGTTCTGTGCTATGATCAATGCTGCCCTACAGGGCGACTTTGCAACAGCCCAGCGTGAACTTGGTCACTTCCTGCGTATAGATTCCCTACTTTACGAAGAGGGTAATCCGGTGGGGGTTAAAAATATTCTGGAGATAATGGGTCTCATATCGGCCGAGGTTCGGTTACCGCTCATGAAAGCATCTGACGACCTGAGCGAACGCCAGCGCGCAGTGCTACAGCGTGACCGGTTACTGGAACTGGTTGCTTGACCATATTGGAACCATCCACAAACAAAAAAGCGACACGTTCAGGACGTGTCGCTTTTTTGTTTGTGCGTAAACGCTATACGTTTCGGTTGCCACCGCCACCAAACAATTTTGACACCAGCCAGATAATTACGGCCACGACTACAACTACACCGATGATCCCCGTATAAGCACCCGCCTTGAAGATACCGCCAATGGCATCGCAGCTGGTCATGAACAGGGTTAAAAACAGAGCCACAAAGGCAACAGGTAAAGAACGGAGCAGCAGTTTCATAACGTTGATTGGTTTTTTGCAGTGAATAACCGGCCGATTTTCGGCGATTGCACAATTAACGCGCTCTGTCTCACTTTGTTCTAACTATTCTGCACTCAAATATTCCACCAGTACGTCCATTTCAATACTAAAGCCCTATTTCTAACCGTAAACAGTCCGGGAACATCCATGCCGATCTGAGGGCTGGACCCGGGCAGGTAGTTATCGGTATAGACCAGGAAGAAGTCCGAAGCTGGTTTGTAACGCCACTGAATCCTGGCATTCAGATTCATGTTTTTCTGCTGTTCGTTATACTGAACAAACGTTGTCAGGTAAAGTGTGTTGGTCATCGTGACGTCAAAACGTGGTCCAACCAGCCAGAACGTTGTATGTCCCCAGGGGAGTGGTAGCCGGATATCATTATAGCTTGCACTCGCAGCCAGACTCACAAAAGGCTGGAATCGGTAGCCCAGATCAGCGGTCAGGTTCAGGCGGGTTCCATCGGCATAGTAGCCACCATACCGGGAGGTGAAGCCATAGGTAAACAAACTCTGGGGCTTCGATATAAAAGCCGTGCCCCAGGCAGTCCAGTTATGCTTGGTGCCCGCTGCCAGTGTCTCCCGACCCGTGTTGGTGGGGTCGAAAGGTTGTAACAGCCGTACATAGTCGGTGGCGACCCAGCCCGTAAACGTACTCCGGCTCTTGAACGTGATCAGATAACTCAGGTAGGTTTCATTATCGCTCTGCCGGCCGGCCGGGTCGAAAAAATAGGTAGACTGTAGCAGGGGGCCGTGGCTCTGGATACCGCTGGCACCAGTTGGCAGAAAGGTGTAACTGATGTTACCCATGGCTCGCCTATAGCCCCGTCGGGGAACATACCCTGCTTCGGCGGAGTAATTGGTACCAACCGACTCCAACTGCCCGCCTATGAGCCATTGACGGCTGTTGAACTGTAAGTTGGCTGCATACACAGCCTCATCGCTCTTTGGTTGTTCGCCCGGCTGGCCAGTCGATGTAAATGATTTCAGGTAAAGTGCTTTGCCCGTCCATAAGTTGTTGGCAGAAGCCAGATTATATTCGAAGCCCAGGTTTCGGTTGTACTGCGAGTAAACAGGGGTACTCGTTGCTGGCGGGTTGGTCGTAGGCACATCGTACCCCAGCGACTGCTTATTGACAAAGAGGACACCGATGTTGGAGCGGGCAAAGACACGCCGTTGCAGAGCTACTACCGCGAAATTCTGGGCGGGGAGTCCGGTTGCACCTACACTACCCGTTTGCATATCCATCAGGCCCATTCGCCAGTCTTTGTTGAGCTTACCGCTTAAGCGGGCTCCAAACCGAATAGGTACCCCACCCAGCCCAATTCGGCGGCTGAAAAACGGTCGGATGCTGGCATAACCGAAGTTGGTGAACTGGTCTCCGTTCTCGAGAAAGAACTGACGGCGCTCCGGAAAAAACAGCTCAAACCGATCGAGATTTGTTACCTGCTGGTCAACATCGACCTGCGAGAAGTCAGGGTTTACGGTCAGGTCCAGGTTCAGCGATGAGGTGATGGCAATTTTGGCATCTAAACCCGCATCAAACCGGTTCTTGTTCGGAACTCCATGCTCATAATCACGCGATAATCCCGTCAGCGCATACGGAATCAGAGAAATATTAGGGCCGGGCTGGGGTGGTGCTTCGTCCCAGACAAGAACCCCGGTATAAGCAAGGGAAGCTGTCGGAAACTGACGGGGAATGGGCGTCCAGGACGACTTCTCGGTAGTTTTCAAATCCTGTCGGCTGAAGTTGATTCCCCAGTGGGTGATTCCCCGTTTGTAGCGGATGGTTTTGAATGGAATGGCCATCTCGATTACGTACCGGTCGGGGTAGTTACGAACGGCCGACGTCCACTTATTATCCCAACTCAAGTTTGCTTTGCCGCCTTCGTATAACAGACCGTCCCATTGAGCACCTACCGCATTCATGCCGAACGTAAATCCGTTGGTCTGATCGTCGAAGGTGTCCATGAACAGGATAAAATTATCATTACGGCCAAAATTCCAGTCGCGCCGGAGTGATTCGACAATGTAGGGGCCGGGTACGTCGCCGTGGTAACAAACGGCGCTCAGGTACACGTTCTTGTCATCGTATGTCATTCGAACATCGGTGCGTACATTGGCCCGGCTGGTGTCCATAGGAAGCACCATCCAAAAGTTATTGGCTACTTCGGCTGCTTGCCAGGCTGTTTCCTCAACTGCGCCATCGATGACAACAGGCGACGTTGCCCGGTTGATATGAATCTGGTAGGATTCATTCTTTTTTTGCGCCAGTGACGGAGCCGTTAGCAACAATGCGCTGAGTAGAAATAGTAAAGATTTCACCAGGTAAAAATAATTAATAATCAATACGTTTAGAAGACGTAAAGATGCACTGTTTACCTTGATGTATGAAACGAATAAAGCCGAAACGAAGCGATCGTTTCGGCTTTATTCGTTTTAACAGGTGAGGAGGGTGCGTGTTGGCTCAATGCCCCACCATAAACACCGCATTGCCGAACAACAGCTTTCCGTTGTACCAGAAGCCCCGGAATAACGGATCATCGGCTAAATAAACGACAGTGCCCCGCCCTACGTTCTGAACGCCCATGAGCAGCGTGTTCTTTAGTTTTTCTTTGGCATTCTTACCCGAGAAGCCAGCCACATAATTGTCTGTCTTGAGATAGCCCACATTCCAGCCTTCTTTGAGGAAATCGAAATTATAGGCGTTCTGTACCAGCGAGTAGTAACCATTCGTCAGGCCAAATCCGAGGGGGTGGCTCGTGTCGATATTTACGCGGTAGATACTGCCCGGAGTCTCGTCTGAAATAGCCGTTCGTTCGCGGTCGACATACAGTTTCAGGGAGTCAGCCGGATTTCCCTTTTTCCCCTTGTTCAAATCATTTTTTTCTTCTTTTTCCTTTAGGTCAAAGCCATCTCTCCCCGCCAGAAAGGCTGCCCCCCGTTCCATCGCGATCAGCTTGCCCCCCGCCTGCACCCAGGACCTGATAGAAACCAGATTCTTATCGGTCAGGAAGCGACCATAATTGTAGTTGGTAGGCAATATTAATATGTCCAGTTTGTTCCAGTCGACGTTTCCCAGCGTATTCCCGTCAATGAGCGAGACGGGGTAGTTCAACTCCTGATCGAAGTAATGCCAGACCTCTCCCACAGCCGGGGGAAGCGCACCTTCGCCCACTACCACGCCTACACGGGGCGCTTTCAGAGCCATGACGAAGTCGGAGCCGAAGTCGGAGCCCTTGGTTACGAAACCCGTTTGTACGGGCGTGAGTAGCATGTCGGCCTCGGCAGCGGCCGCTGTAACGAGTTTATCGAAGCGATCTCCCAACTGGTCGTTACCCGCCCTGGTGATCAGCAGCGTTCCCGAGGTGTAGGTTTTACCGTCCAGTTCAAATGGTTTCTCAGCCACCCGCACCTTTATTTTCTGCTTGAGCAGACTGGCCAGCAGCTTGACCGACGGCATCGACTGCCACAAGGCTACGTAAGCGTAAGGTCGGGCCGTAGCTGGGGCTATTGCCGATGGCGCAGCCGTTGCGCTGGAAACGGGTGATAGCCGGTTAGTCAGGCCGTACGTTTGCAAACCAAACGCGTAGGGAAGTGACCAGGCCGTAATGTCGTATGTAGCCGAGTCTTCAAGCGCCGAATTTGGCTCGAATAAAATTTTCAGCAGGGTCGATTTAGGCTGGTAAGCGCTGATGACCATATCTTCAGCCGTTACGGATACGTTTTTCTCGGTTCGCTGATTGGTGTAATTAAAGCCGGACAGCGTTTGCGCCTTACCAGCGTAGCCGTAACTGATCTTGTTCCGATCCAGTAGCTGCTGTAGAGCTTTCATCCGTCCCGCGTCGCCACTAGCCTTAATCACATAGCTTTTATACGTGCCAATAGGAGTTGAGCGGGCTTTATCGAAAAATGTTCCGAAGGCATTCACAACTTCAGCTGGCCGATCGGCTACCGATTCAAGGGTGGCGATACTGGCAGCCACGTGGTGATCGATGCGTTGGCGGAGGGTGAGTGTGTCTCCATCGGCTTTCTCAATGGCAAGGCCAGCGCGTCCGCTGCCGCCCTGCTCATAGGTCATTCCAATTGCCCCGTTGTAGGTCGGGTAAGTATCGCCGTAGCTGGGGTAAAACAGGTCGAAACGTTCGCGGGTGTAATATAGCCAGCCGTTTTTATCGAAGTAACGGCTACAGTACTGCCCGATGGTTTGCTGAAACTGGCGCTGGAATGGCGTGATGTCTTCGTGATAAGGCTTAGCAGAAGGCGCGAAATAATACGGGCTTTCTACACTCATCTCGTGAAAATCGCCGTGCAGGTGAGGCATCCACTGCTGGTATAATGCCATGCGTTGTTGTGTAATCTCCTGAGTTTGCCAGGCCCAGTCGCGGTTTGGATCGAACAGGTAGTGTGTATAGCGCCCGCCCGGCCAGGGCTCATTGTGCTCACGCGCTGAAGGTGTTGGATCGCCCACGCGGCCCATCATCTGGTTATACCAGTTCACATAGCGGTCATGCCCATCCGGATTCAGGCCGGGATCAAGGATAACGACCGATGTGTTGAGTATCTTCTGCGAAACGGCATCCGTAGCACTCACCAACCGGTACAGTACATCCATGAAGGCCTCGGAGCTGACGGCCTCGTTGCCGTGGACATTGTAGCTGAGCCAGGCAATGGGGGGGGGAGTCGTCGTTGACTGAGGGGATGGTGCCGGACTTCCTGCCAGCATTCCGATGCGACGGAGGTTACTGGTACGGATTTCTTCCAGTCTGCTCATGTTTGCATCCGAGGCTATTGCCACAGCCATGAGCTGGCGACCTTCGTGGGTGGTACCATAGGGGAGGAGTTTGACGCGGTTCGGCATCTGCCGGGCTATCTGTTCGGCATAAGCCAGTACACGATGGTGGGGGGAAAATCGATCTCCCACATTATAGCCAAGAAACTGAGCTGGAGATGGTACGGTGGTTGATGAAGGAGTGGTTGTTTGGGCCTGGGTCGAAATCGATGCAATGACCAGGCCCACCAGCAACAGAGTGTGCTTCATGGAAAAAGTAAAAATATTTTTGATAGCTAACGACCTCAAAAATAGGAGTAAAAGGCACAGGAACCGGGTTTTAAGAAAAATTTTAACGGTAGTTGTTGCATTATTAAATCATCGCCTTACCTTTGCACCACGATTCGCCAACAGAGTAGCACAACAGCTTATCTGCTGGGTCTTTTAACAAAGACGGCCGATTCGTCTAGCGGTTAGGACATCGCCCTTTCACGGCGGTAACACGGGTTCGATTCCCGTATCGGTCACTAACAAGAATGCAAAAAAGCTCACCCGGAGAGGTGAGCTTTTTGCGTTTACGCTTGCCCGGACATGCCTCCGGCCCTGCGTTTCTGCACGCGTAATTCTGTAACTCTACTAGCATCATATGTTAAATATATGATGCTAGGGGCATGTAATATCTCGCTGATTATCCTGTGTTTAGCCCGTACAATCAAAAATACACACGAATAGTAGGCTACGTGCAGGTTAAGAAATAAACGATTAGTTAATTTTGAGGTAAACCTATAGACTGAATAGTCTTATAGAAACTCGACTATGTTATGGAAATCGATCGTCAGCAATACGACAAGTTACCGTTTGCCATCCGAACTGGCGCACTTATTCTTTGGGGTACTCAATTAGTATCTTATTCCCGATCGGGCTTTTTTCGTCAGTTATACAGTTTCAATGGTTTTTTGTCGAGATGTGTTTCGATGAGCAACAGGAACGCCTTGCCTGCATCTGTACCTTTTCAGATACGCGACAATTAGAACCCTATATCAGTAGCATTAATTGGCAGGATATGATGGCTTGAAAAAATTCAGACAGGTTCATTTACCATTCGTCCTGAAACTTTCTATTAAAGCTCGGTGAGCTTTTGTGCAAAGGCGCTGGCGAGACGACGGGCTGATAATTGGTACATACCTTTGTACTCCCAGGTGTTGATTGGGTTAAGCAGTTCAGTAGGTACGCCGGGGCATTGGGTGGGTATGGCGAGACCAAATTCTGTATGCTGATCGAACGGTATGCTGTCTAGCGCTCCTGTGAGCGCTGCGTCGATCATTGCTCGTGTGTGCGCTAATGACATTCGCTTTCCAATACCAATGCTACCTCCTTTCCAGCCCGTATTGATAAGCCATACCTGAGAGCCACATCGTTCGATGCGTTGTTTAAACATGGCTGCGTACGTGCGTGCGGGCAGGGGCATGAAAACCGCTCCGAAACAAGGCGAGAAGGTAGCCATTGGACTAGTGACGCCCTGTTCGGTACCCGTTATTTTGGCCGTATAGCCGAGCAGAAAGTAATCCAAAGCTTGTTGGGGCGTTAATCGGGATATTGGTGGCAACACCCCAAATGCATCGGCGGATAAGAAGAAAATATGTTTTGGCGCGCTCCCTACCGATGGTGTTACGGCGTTTACTATATGATTCAGTGGGTAGGCGCAACGGGTGTTTGCTGTTAATGAACTGTCTGAAAAGTCTACTGTCGTGCTATTTGGCAGGAAGGGCGTGTTTTCCAGAATGGCCCCTGATTTGATAGCGCTGAAAATCTGAGGTTCCTGCTCCCGATTCAGATTAAGGACCTGGGCGTAACAACCGCCTTCGAAATTAAACAGGGACTGGTCAACCTGGCCCAGGCCAACTTGATCTGTCCTGACCTGGTTTTCACTTATCCAGCCATGCTCATCATCGCCAATAAGCGGCCGGGTAGGATCGGCTGAAAGGGTCGTTTTGCCCGTTCCTGACAGACCCAGGAATAGGGCAGTGTCTCCCTGACTTCCTTTGTTGGCCGCACAGTGCAGTGGCAATATATTGTGTTTGAGCGGGAGCCAGACGTTAAGGGCCGAAAAGACCGACTTTTTTATAGCACCCGCATAGCCTGTTCCACCTATTAAAATAACCCCTTTCGATAAGTTCAGAATCGTGAAGTTCGAATGGCGGGTTCCGTCAAGGGCGGGATCAGCTGAGAAAGATGGGTCGACAAGTAACGTCAACTCTACCGGACCATCGGTTGCTTCGCCCGGTTCCGGTCGCAAGAACATGATATAACTGAACAGGTTATGCCAGGCCAGTGTGGTTATGATTCGTAGCCGTAGTCCGTACTGGTTGAGAGCACCCGCTCGTGCATAGCGTACATACACGGTACGACCAGCCAGGTTAGCTACCATCCGCTTATGTAACGTATCAAACTGGATGGGATCGAAAGGCTGATTGTCATCACCCCAGGCGACGGTCTGGTCCGTTACTTCGTCTCGAACGATAAACCGGTCCTTGGGCGTACGGCCCGAAAATTTTCCTGTATTACACACTAAAGCACCCGTATCGGCTAAACGGCCTTCGCCATTTTTAATGGCCTCGTCAACAAGTTCCTCGGGCGACAGATCATATACATAATGAGCTCCCTGATCATGTCTAGCTAGTATATCAGTTGAGCCGGAAGAGGGCTCGATAGGCGTTGTAGCGTTCATGGTTTAGTGCTTGTTGATGTGTAGAATACGCAGCATCAGCGTGTTAAGGCAAATGTAAATAGCGATTACTTATAGATCAAGCGATTATTCGCTAATTGTTCAAAGATTGCTGTTACCAGCACTAATATGTATTTTTGATTTTCTTAAATTGGATATATGGACTTTGGGTCAGATAAAATTAGGTTGCTTTTCGGATTGAAGTTGCGGCAGCTTCGACTCGACAAGTCTATTACCCAATACGAACTGGCCGATCGTGCCGGTCTGTCACAGTCCTATATCAACGAGATTGAGAAGGGTAAGAAATACCCGAAAACGGAAAAAATCGTAGCGCTCGCACGGGCAATGGACACGTCTTATGACGCGCTGGTATCTTTGCAGCTCAACAAGAAAATGGAGCCTATTTATCGGCTGTTGCAGTCTGATCTGCTGGCTGAGCTGCCGTTGAGTATGTTCGGCATTGAACCCAGCGATTTGCTTGAGTTACTATCTGAAGCACCGGTTAAACTAAGTGCCTTCATTAGCACCGTAGTTGAGATTGCCCGGAATTATAACCTGAGTGTCGAGCAGTTCTATTTTGCCGTAATGCGAACGTATCAGGAATTGCACGATAATTATTTCGACGATATCGAACTTGCCGCCGATCAGTTTTTACACGAGAGTGGGTTACCAGATGACCGGGCGGTTAGCGAATCGCTCCTGATTAACTACCTGACTCAACAGTATGGCTATCAAATCATTCTATTTAATGAGCAAACCTACCCGGCGCTTATTCGGCTACGGTCGGTGTTTATACCACATGAGAAAAGGCTTCTGCTCAATCAGAATCTAACGCCCGACCAGCGGGTTTTTACGCTCGGACGCGAACTGGCGTTTCAGTATATGAACCTCAAAGATAGACCACTTACCTCGACCTGGGTCGAGGTGAACTCCTTCGATCAGGTGCTTAATAACTTTCGGGCATCATATTTTGCCGGAGCTGCGCTCATTCGGCGGGGTGCCTTGCGGCAGCGGCTCGATACGTTTCTGAGCCGAACCACCTGGGCCGAAGCGGCAACGGATCTGCTGTCTATGCTCGATGAGTTCCAGGCAACGCCCGAAACGCTCCTGCTACGTATGAGCAATCTGCTTCCCCATGATTTCGGCATCGAAGACGTGGTTTTTCTGCGCTTCGAGCACGAGTATGAGAGCCCTGTTTTCCATCTGACCCGTGAAATTCACCTGTCGCAGCTACACAATCCACATGGTACCACCGATGAGCACTACTGCCGACGCTGGGCTTCTCTGACAAGCCTGTTCGAACTGGATATAATGCTTCGGCAAAACAGGTATCAGGAACCGCTCCTGCGGGCGCAGCTGTCGGATTATATCGACTCGAAAAACACGTATTTTATTTTCACCTTTGCCCGCCCTCTAACACCTATCCGCCATCTGACGCATAGTGTTTCGCTGGGCGTGTTGCTCAACGATGCGTCACGTTCGCGCATTCGATTTCTGAACGATCCTGCGGTGTTGCGCCGGGAGGTAAACGAATCCTGTGAACGATGCCGTGCTATCGACTGCCGGGAGCGTGTAGCTCCGCCCAGCCATCTGGAGCGGCAACAGCGGGTTACAGCCATTAAACAAACACTTAGCGAGCTGGGAGTAACCCAGGCGTTATAGCAACGCTCTCTGAAACACAAAAATCCCCCGACCTGAGGCCGGGGGATTTTTGTATCTACTAGCTAAAAGCAATGCGGCACTAAAACCGCATCATTTATTTGCCAACCGTACCGCGCAGCGAACGTGGGATTTCGATGCTGGCTACCGGGTTCGTAGCTTCTTCAAGCATTTCGATACCTGATACCGGAATCTGACCCACCCGAACCGACTTACCTAAATCAAGGTTCGAGACGTCTACATCGATAAAATCGGGGATGTTTTCGATAAGACCTTTCACGCGCAGTTTACGAACACGCGTTATTAGTTTACCCCCTTTCTGAACACCAGGTGCAACACCGATCGTGCGAACTGGAACAGAAATTTTAATGGATTTGCCATCAGCAACCAGTAAGAAGTCGGCGTGCAGCAGCGCGTCGCTTACCGGGTGGAACTGAGCTTCCTGAAGAATAGCCCGGTATTCAGCACCCTCGATGTTTAGGGCTACTTCATAAATGTTGGGCGAATACAGCAATTCCCGGAACAGAATAGCGGGAGCATAGAAATGCACCTGCTCCTGGCCACCATACAATACACACGGAACATTGCCCTCGGCCCGAATCGCTTGTGATTCCGTGCGGCCGAGATTCGCTCGTTGATACCCTACAATCTCGATTTTTTTCATTTTACAAAGTGCCGAACGTCCACATTCGGTCAAAAAGGATGAATTTATCCGGACGTGGACGTCCGGCACTCAAATTAATGTCGTATAAACAAAGAACTAATAGATTCGTGATCCCGAATACGGCCAATAGCTTTAGCGAATAACTCAGCCACCGACAATACCTTGATTTTATCACTCTGGTGTTGAACAGGCAGTGTATCGGCAACGACCAACTCGTCAAGTACCGAATTAGCTATATTATCGTAAGCCTTACCCGACATGACGGGGTGCGTGCAAATAGCCCGTACTGACAACGCTCCTTTGTCCAGGATGATCTGTGCTGCTTTTGCCATTGTCCCGCCGGTGTCGATGAGGTCATCGAACAGTACGACATTGGCACCTTCCACGTCGCCGATGACCTGCATCGACGCAATTTCATTGGCTCGCTTGCGGTGTTTATCACAAAGGACAATATCCGCGTTGAAGTGCTTGGCAAAGTTCCGTGCACGGTTTGCGCCACCTACGTCGGGCGAAGCGATTACAAGATTCTCCAGATTCAGGTTTTTAATATACGGCACAAAAACCGATGAACCTTCCAGATGGTCGACGGGAAAATCGAAAAAGCCCTGAATCTGACCCGCATGCAGATCGATCGTCATTAACCGATCGGCTCCCGATGCAGCCAGCATGTTCGCCACCAGTTTGGCAGCAATGGATACGCGGGGTTTATCTTTTCGGTCCTGGCGCGCATAACCGAAGTACGGAATAACGACCGTGACATAGTGGGCCGAAGCCCGACGGGCGGCATCGACCATCAGCAATAATTCCAGCAGGTTGTCGCCCGGAGGAGGTGTCGACTGAATCAAAAACACGTCGCATCCCCGAACCGATTCCTCGAAGCTTGGCGACATCTCACCATCGCTGAACCGGCGGCAGGTATAGCCGCCAAGTTCTTTACCGTAGTGATGCGCAATTTTTTCGGCTAAGTACGTGGATTGACTCCCTGAAAAAATCTTAACCGGATTGAACGAAGCCATTAGTGCAGGACAAATTTCCCGCAAAGATAGGCAAAAAACGGGCAGCTTACCTCTGTCTGGTTACAGATTCTTTGCTACACTTCCGCAAAATGACCACGACCAGGTAGCGCTACCAGCAGGTATAGCTCTCCGATCAGATCGATAAGCAGAAATCTAAGTGAAAAAAAGTAGCCCGTACTAAGGTGTGTTGTTTCATAAATCGGTAGCGTTGCGAACTAACGTCCAGACCCCTATAGATCGTTTTTCGATGTATATACGAAGCCATAACGAGTTCCAAAAGACAATTCGCTTATTTTGGTGTTGTAACTACATTATTAAACTAAAATAAGAAACCGATGCGCTGGTTAGGACAACGGGAGAGTAGTAACGTCGAAGATCGACGGGGTAGCGGAGGAGGAGGTGGACTCCTCGTAGGCGGTGGTATTGGCTCCGTCGTTATTGCGGTCATTGTGATGCTGCTTGGCGGAGACCCCTCGGAGATCCTAAATCAAAGCAACTCCAACTCGTCGGCGGTTCAGGCTCCGGCCGACCAGCAGGCCGAGGATGAAGCGGCCAAGTTTACGAGCGTTATCCTGGCTAGTACCGAAGGTGTCTGGACACAGATTTTTTCCAGTCAGAATGGTCAATACCGGAAACCGACGCTGGTTTTATTTCGGGGGGCTACCCAATCAGGCTGCGGCACTGCTTCTGAATCCTCAGGCCCTTTCTATTGCCCCGGTGATCAGAAATTGTACATCGATTTGTCTTTCTATGACCAATTGAGCCAACGATTTGGTGCTCCGGGCGATGCTGCCATGGCTTATGTGATTGCTCACGAAGTTGGCCACCATGTACAAAAGCAACTGGGTGTGATGGATAAGGTCGATGAGCTCCGCAGTCGGTTAAGTGAACGGGAATACAATAAAATCTCCGTTCGGCTTGAGCTACAGGCCGATTTTTTTGCCGGTGTCTGGGCAAACCATGCCAAAAATCTTGAATTCGATCAATCCGATCTGGAAGAAGCGCTTACAGCCGCCAACGCTATCGGTGATGACCGCCTTCAGCAGGCAACGCAGGGGCGAGTCGTTCCTGACGCATTTACGCATGGTACATCGGCTCAACGCATGTACTGGTTCAAGAAAGGATTTCAAACGGGTGATATCAATCAGGGTGATACCTTCAATAGTCGTGAGGACTCAAACCTGTAGTTACTATTAGTAGCCTAAATTTAAGAAAGCCTGATAACGGACGTTATCAGGCTTTCTTAAATTTAGGCTACTAACTGTTGGATACTGACAGGGTGCTGGAAAGGAATAAATTTCCCTGTGGCCAGCTTATCAGCGACCGACCGTTTACTCAGTAACAGAGAATCAGTAAAATTTTTTTAGAGTACGTTTGGAAATAACATTTATTGCGCCGTTATTTGTTTCAAATTTTAACAAGCAATGCAAACAGGAACAGTTAAATTCTTTAATGAAACCAAAGGATTTGGTTTTATTAAGCCCGATGACGGTGGTGAAGACATCTTCGTACACGCTTCCGGTCTCATCGATCAAATTCGCGAAAACGACAAGGTTAAGTTCAATGTCGAACGCGGTAAGAAAGGCTTAAACGCCGTAAACGTCGAAATGGCTTAATCGTAAGATATACCAAGACAACCGTTGTAAAAAACATGCCAACTGGCATGTTTTTTTTTGCTCTATCGGGTTCATAAGGTCATTTTTGCGGGCATATTACTTCAGTAACCGCATGACCCAACCCATACCGGTCACCAATGACCAACTCGCGCATCGGATTGCTACCCAACTGGGTATTCCGCTACGTTCCGTAGCCGCAACAATAGAATTACTGCTGGGCGGGGCTACCGTTCCCTTTATTGCCCGTTACCGTAAAGAGGCCACCGCGCAGCCTGGTGGTGTACCGCTCGACGAAGTACAGATTGCGCAGATTAAAGAGACGTACCAAAAGTTACTGGATCTTGACAAACGCCGTGATGTCGTTCTTAAAGCAATCGATGAACAGGGCAAACTGACGCTAGACCTGCGCCGGAAAATAGAAGCAGCTGATTCGCTCACCGACCTCGAAGACCTTTACCTGCCCTATAAGCAAAAACGAAAAACCCGCGCTTCGATCGCTATTGAGCGAGGGCTGGAGCCGTTGGCAACCCTGCTCTTCATACAGCGCGAAACCAACATCGATCAAGTCGCCCGGCGCTATATTACCGATGCTGTACCAACCATAGCCGATGCCCTGCAGGGAGCACGCGATATTCTGGCCGAACGCATTAGTGAAGATCCTGATGCGCGTCTGCGTATTCGCAACTTGTTCGAGCGCGAGGCTGTCATTCGCTCGGTCGTAAAAAAAGGAAAGGAAACGGAAGGTCAAAAATTTAAAGATTACTACGACTTTGCCGAGCCGCTCCGACGCGTACCGTCACACCGGTTACTGGCTTTACGTCGCGGTCAGGCTGAAGGGTTTCTTACGGTTGGTTTAGGGCCTGACGAAGGCGCGGCCATCGAACGGCTCGAACGACAATTTATTCGTACGAACGAACCCGGTCTTCGCCAACAGTTGGAGTTAGCTATTCGTGATGGCTACAAACGTCTGTTGAAACCCGCCATTGAGACGGAATTCGAAAATCGATCCAAAGAAAAAGCCGATGCGGCTGCTATTCAGATTTTTGCCGACAACCTGCGTCAACTCTTGCTCAGTGCGCCCCTGGGGCAGCAACGGGTACTAGCCATTGACCCTGGTTACCGAACCGGCTGCAAAACCGTCTGCCTGGATGCACAGGGTAATCTGCTGGTCGATACGGTACTTTATCTGTTCCAGTCCGAAAATCAGCGATTACAGGCTGAACAAACTGTTCGTAAACTCATCGATCAACATAAAATCGATGCTATTGCTATTGGCAATGGCACAGCCGGTCGCGAAACCGAAGAGTTCGTACAGCGGCTGGACCTGGGAAAGCCAGTCTTCATGGTCAGCGAGCAGGGAGCGTCCATCTATTCGGCTTCAGACGTGGCCCGTGAAGAGTTTCCCGATCGCGACGTAACAGTACGTGGCGCTGTCAGCATCGGTCGGCGGCTCATGGACCCGCTGGCCGAACTGGTAAAAATCGATCCTAAATCCATCGGTGTAGGTCAATACCAGCATGATGTCGACCAGACAGATCTGAGGACCAGCCTGGATTCTGTCGTAGAAAGTTGTGTGAATCAGGTAGGCGTTTCGGTAAACACAGCCAGTGCCTATCTGTTGCGCTACGTATCGGGACTGGGACCGCAGCTGGCCGGTAATATAATAAGTTACCGGGCGCAGAATGGCGCATTCACCTCACGCGAACAACTCAAAAAAGTGCCGCGTCTAGGGCCGAAAGCGTTTGAGCAATGTGCTGGTTTTCTCCGTATCGAAGGGGCTAAAAACCCACTCGACAACAGTGCTGTTCACCCGGAACGCTACGCGGTCGTGGAACGAATGGCAACCGATGCAGGGAGTACCGTTAGCGATCTTATCAAAAAGGCTGAACTAAGAAAACAGATCGTCCCTGAACGCTACGTAGAAAATGGGCTTGGCCTGCCAACGTTGCGTGATATTATAGCTGAACTGGAAAAGCCCGGTCGTGATCCCCGCGGCCCATTGTCGACATTCGAGTATGATGCGCGCATTCGGTCGATCGACGACTTACACGAGGGTATGATTCTGGATGGTATCGTAACGAACATCACGGCGTTTGGCGCTTTTGTCGACATTGGTGTCAAGCAGGATGGGCTGGTTCACGTTTCGCAAATGGCCAGTCAGTATGTCACAGATCCGAAAACGGTCGTAAAAGTCTACCAGAAAATAAGAGTTAAGGTAATAGAGGTAGATACCGCCCGGAAACGAATTGCGTTATCTATGAAAATTTAATAGGTTGCACGTATTCACCAAACTTGCCTGTATGCAACAACCCTGGTCCCGGGCTACTCTTTGGGTCATTTCATTGCCCGCTTGCCTGCTCTTTTTAGCCACCTCCTGTTCGACATTAAAATCGTCGGGTCCATCACACTCGGTAAGCCGTCGTTCAGTGGCCGCTAAACCGGTTGCTCACCGATCGTCAACGGGCAAAAAGCCTGTGCGGCCACCAGCCGTTCCGGCCAAGTCGGCCGGTAAAATGGTCGACTCTCGTACCTACGAGGCTCGCTATGTACCGGAAGTAGTCAAGGTAGCCCGAACGTATACCGGCACACCTTACCAAACGGGGGGTAATACGTTTCAGGGGATTGATTGCTCCGGTCTGGTTTGTGCTGTTTTCAGTACGGTAGGTTTAAAAATGCCCCGTATATCCTGGCAGCAGTCAGAGGTGGGGCACGAGGTAGAAGTGGAAGAAATCCTGCCTGGCGACCTCATCTTTTTTGTGCCCGATAAAGGACAGGCGGGCTATGTGTCGCACACAGGAATTGTCACCGAAGTCAACGGGTCAAATAATATTCGCTTCATTCATGCGTCGTCTTCAAGGGGAGTTCGGGAGGACAATTTGTATGCCGATTACTTCAAGGGCCGATTTGTGAAAGCGTTACGTCCTTTCTGATAGTTAACCGATCTTCTTATAATCAGGAAAGGCCGCTCCCGGGAGCGGCCTTTCCTGATTATAAGAAGATCGGTTAACTAGCGGTTTGCGCTTCACTGATTAATTCTTCCAGGTAAGCCCGGTCTTTATTACGAAGCCTCATTTCCAGGCTGAGTGCTTCATTACGGGTGTCAAACGGTTTGGTAAACTTTACCTCCCACGGTTTACCATCGGCCGTAGCAGGATTGGTTTTGGCATTATGCTGCCAGAGACTGATAGACAGGTTCTTCGACTGGCCAATAAAATACCGGTCGGCAGATGGGCTGTAAATGATATAAACGGTATGCATATGATGTCTTGACTAGTATCAAAACTACATATTTGTTGATAAATAACAAATCCAATTCGAGTGAGTGACCCAAATGGACAATGGACCAGGAAATTTTAGCAGTTGATTTGGGTTGTACAGATTTTTCCCTCATATTTGCACCCACAATACGCCTTTGCCGGTGTTTGACGGGGGATTAGCTCAGCTGGCTAGAGCGCTTCCATGGCATGGAAGAGGTCATCGGTTCGACTCCGATATTCTCCACACAAAAAAACCACTCCTAAAGAGTGGTTTTTTTTGTGCCAGGTAAAAAACACACATTACTGTTCAATCATCTCGGCATCTGCCAGAATATAGTTCATTTCGTAGATATTATCGGCGTTGAGCTTGAGTGTTCCACGAAATGTCCGGCGTTCGTCGGTCTTGAATTTCTTGCCCGACTTCTTGAATTTGAGTGACACGACCGATTCCGGTCCGGCACCACCGCAGAAGAAACAGGCACTAAATGGGAAGGCCGACAATACGTAAAGGTTGGATTCCAGATCGACCGGCAGCACATACCCCGTTATGTCCACCGTTTTACCACTAAGCTTTTGAACGCCGGGTCCAAACGTAGGATACAGCATATAAACCGATTCTTCGGCATACCACTTCTTTTTGAACGTAACGTCGCGCAGGGTTTCCCACGATAATTTTACCGGCTCGGCAGCGATCGACCCGGTTGGGCGGACGGGAGGAGTCCTCGGACTAATCCACGCAGGAGCGATTAAACAAGTCAGGAGTAAAACAATCAGCAAACGAGTCATGGCGTTGGTCCGTAGACGTTGGGTATTTAAGACAGGTTGAATAACAGGTAAAACTACAAAAAAGATTACTTTTACTAACTCATTTTGTTCCGACCACGCAAATCGTGTCAGACGTACTCAACGACAACAAGAAAGACGGCGCGGCAATTCCCGTTCGGTTTACCCGGCTATACATGACGTTGCTGGTTATCCTGACTGTACTGCTGACTATAGGGCAGGGGGTAACACAATGGCGGTTGAGGAAGGTTCAGGACGAACTATGGATTATCCGGTATGCTGCCATACAGCGTCACCAGAGTCAGCAGATTGTAAAGCAGGCCCTGCAACTGAGCGATATAAACGAACAGAGCACATTTGCCGCTACCGTTGCCGAACTTCGACAGGTATTCCCGGCTTTTGAGCGCTACCACCTGCAAGGGCGTGAAGGGCGGGTGTATGAGAAGAATGTGCTGATCCCAAACTCGAATACCGTTCAGCGTTTGTACGACGATATACGACCCGAGTTTGAAGCTTACCAGCAAAGCGCCCGCCGGCTGATGCTGCTCCGTAAACCTCAGGATATAACTCGGCCGGATGTGCAGTCGAGCCTGAAATTGTTACTGGCGAATGAGAAACCTTTCCTGGAGAAAATAGACCGAATCGTTCGGGAGTATACGACCCAATTACGGGCTAAACTTGAACTGTTACAGGCTATCGAATTTTACCTGTATGTGTTCACGATGCTGGTGTTGATCGGCATAGGGCTATTGATTTTCAGACCCGCTACCCGCCGACTTCGCGAAACGTTTGCGCAACTGATTGAGGCCGAAAGCCGTACAACAGCGGCCAACCGTAAATTACTAAGCGCCAACAAGTCGCTCAAAGAAACGCGCCAGCAACTGTTCGATGCTACTAAAGAGCGTTACCAGCAACAGATCGATGAGCAAAAAATGCAGACATCGTACCTCATTGCCGGGCAGGAAGAGGAACGAAAGCGGCTATCCCGTGAGTTGCACGACGGATTGGGACAGATGTTGACAGCCATAAAGCTGCAAATAGAAGGACTCGAAGTAGGGCTGGCCCGTATGGCACCTACGGGCCAGGACAGCAATGTGACATACCCGAAAAACCTGCAGATTTTGAAGCGTTTAGTGACGCAGACGATTCAGGAAACCCGAACAATTTCTAACAACTTAATGCCAAGTGTGTTAAGTGATTTCGGAGTTGTCCCGGCCATTAAGATGCTTGCCGAGAACGACCGTAGCGAAACTGTTGATGTAACATTCGAAACCAATTTGACAACCGATAGCCCGCGACTGGACAAAAATATCGAGATTATGTTGTACCGTGTGACGCAGGAAGCCGTCAGCAACGCGGTCCGGCACGCTAACCCCTCGCATATCCATATTGAACTGATCGATCGGGACAACTCATTGCAGCTACTGATTTCCGACAATGGCCGGGGGTTCCAGATGCCTCGTCGACAACCGATCAATGGGCAGGCTAAAAGTACCGAAGAGGTTTCGGCTGGCAGGGTGCCCGCCAGTCGGCCCCCCTCACAAGGCCTGCACAACATGCAGGAACGGGCAAAATTGCTCAATGGTAAATTTAAAATTCACTCAACGCTGGGGAAAGGCACCCGAATTCAGGTAAGCATTCCTCATCACATGCATCCCGCTCATCATGACAGCAACTAAATTAATGCTGGTGGACGATCATTCTATCGTTCGCGACGGTATCCGGCTTTTACTGGAACAAGCCGAAGGATTAGAAATCATCGACGAAGCCAACGACGGCGAAGAAGCCCTTGACAAACTTAAAAGCCACCACAGCGAGCGCGTTGAGGGGGCTGCCAATGGCAAATCGAATACCTTGCCCGATATGGTTCTGATGGACATCTCCTTGCCGGGTATGTCTGGTATTCAGACCACACAGGTCATTAGCAGGCTTTATAAAGGAGTTCGGGTATTAATGCTCTCGATGCATAACAACGAGGATTACATTCTGCGGTCGGTAGAGGCAGGCGCTTATGGATACATACTGAAAGACTCATCGTCGGACGAGATGATCAAAGCCATTCGGACCATTGCGGGCGGGGAGAAGTATTATAGTTCGCCCGTAGCGTCGATCATTCTGAGCGGCTATATGCAGCAGCTTAAGAAAGGGGATAAACATAGCCGGGCCGAACGCCAGTCGAAGCTCTCCAACAAAGAAAAGGAAATACTTCAATTCCTGGTCGATGGTATGAGCAGCCGGGAAATTGCCGAAAAACTACAACTCAGCGTTCGTACGGTCGATAACCACCGGGCCAATATGATGCGTCGGTTGCAGGTACGGAATGCCGCTGAACTGGTGCGCATGGCCGTTGAGGATAAGCTGATTTGAAACTTTCCTGACACCTTAGTACGTTTCCCAACAAGACCGGTCCTCGTGCCGGTTTTTCCATTTTCTACTTACTAGATTAAGTAGATAGATTTAATTCACTAAACTTAACTTATCATGTCATTGCGTTTAGGAGATATTGCTCCCGATTTTGAAGCCGACACCACTCAGGGCCACCTCCACTTCCACGAATGGCTTGGCGATTCCTGGGGTATGTTATTTTCGCACCCTGCCGATTTTACGCCTGTTTGCACCACCGAACTTGGCCGGACAGCATTGTTGAAAGATGAGTTTGGCAAGCGTAACGTTAAGGTCATTGCCGTTTCGGTCGACGATCTGGAGTCACACAATCGGTGGACTCCTGATATTAAAGAGGTTACCGGCAGTGAAGTCAATTTTCCGATTATTGCCGATGCAGACCGGACCGTTGCTACACTTTACGATATGATTCACCCGAATGCCAGCGAAAAAACGACGGTACGTTCGGTATTCGTAATTGGTCCCGATAAGAAAATCAAGTTAACCCTGACGTATCCTGCCTCGACGGGTCGTAACTTCAACGAGTTGATTCGGGTGATCGACTCGCTACAGTTGACAGCTGATTACCAGGTAGCTACTCCCGCTGACTGGCAAATGGGCGATGACGTTATCGTTACACCCGCTGTGACTAATGATCAACTGGAGGCCAAGTTTCCAAAAGGGGTTACGTTTGTGAAGCCTTACCTCCGGACTACGCCACAGCCGAACAAGTAAGGGCCCGCTAACAGCGCCAATGTGTCCGTTGGATTCGCAGCCAGCTAAACAATCTTTCTTTCGCCGGGTTATGCCTTTTCAAACCAAACAAGATTAACGTTATGGCAAAGAAAAATTTCAACCCACAACATGACGAAGGACCAGTGGCCGAAGCCATTGAACAACAAACTGCCAAGTTGCCATCCGATCTATTCCTGTGGGGTGGTCTGGGTGCGCTAGCAACAGCTGCTGTCGCTTTCTCAACGGGAAAAAGACACGAAGCGCTGTTGATTGGCCAATGGGCTGCTCCAATCCTGATCCTGGGACTTTATAATAAAGTTGTCAAATTAGAGGGTAGCAATTAGTACAACCTACCCGGACAGAAGCCCGGACGACTCAATGAAGCTCAGTCAGCTATTCCATTGAGTTGTCCGGGCTTCTTTTGGTTTAAAGCTGTATTTTTGGGCTTTGGAAGCAACTCATCTGCATGAAAGTCCGTGTACTGATCACTATTATAATTAAACGATACGGTCTGTGGATTGCAGCATTTCTGGTCGTAGCTGTCTTGATTTTTGTAAGCCGTTCAGCGCGGAAAACTGATTTGGACTGGCGCTTTGTAAATGCGTTCGGCATCAAATTGCCCATGCGTTATGGTATCCACGGCATTGACGTATCGCGGCATAATGCCCGTATCGATTGGAAGAAAGTGCGGCAGATGGAATCCGAAGGGGTGCGGTTACAATTTGTATTTGTCAAGGCTACAGAGGGGGCCACGCTGACTGATAAATACTTTGTAAAAAACTGGCGTGAGGCTAAAAAGTCGGCTCTTCGCCGGGGTGCTTACCACTTCTATCACCCAACCCGGGACCCGGTTAAACAGGCCACCAATTTCATCCGGAATGTAACCTTGAGCAAAGGCGATTTTGCGCCGGTTGTGGATTTTGAAGTTACCAACGGCCAATCCCACGATACCATTATTGACGGGCTACGGCTCTGGCTCGAAACCGTCGAAGAACATTACGGCGTTCGCCCGATCATCTATACAAACGGGAATCTCTACCGGCGTTATATCAACGGCAACCTGGACGACTATCCACTGTGGATCGCTGATTATTCGACCGAACACCTCCGCAATTATAATCCTGATAAACTCTATCTCTGGCAACACAGCCAGACCGGCTGGGTGCAGGGGATACGGGGCCGGGTCGATTTCAACGTGTTTGTTATGGACGAAAACACGATGGGCGAGATATGCCTATGATGCGTACGGGGTGGACTTGGCGCGTTCGACGCGTTACAGATTCACCTTGGTCAGTTCAACCGGTTTGGCCAGCCAGTCCTTGGCTTTAGCGCCGAAAGCAGCCATATGCGGCATTTGGTTATGAGCCTGAAGACCAGCTTCGTCTTCCCAACGCTCGTGCATGATAAAACGCTCGGGTTGCTCTGTACTTTCATACAGTTCATACAACTGGCAGGCGGCTTCGGTGCGTACCTGAGCAACCAGTTCAAGGAGGCCTGCTTTAAGATCGGCTTCAGCACCGGGTCGTGCGGTAATGGCGGCAAAAACAAGGAGAGACATAGGCATTGAGGTTAGAAGAATTTCATGTAAATAACTACGGGTTTTGCCAGATGTCCCAGGCTTTTTCAGCCTGTAGCTCCAGCATGCGCAGGCCATTATGAGTGGCCGCTCCACGCTCGGCCCCCCGCTTCATGAACAGTGTTTCGGCAGGATTGTATACCAGGTCATACAGAAGATGCCTGTCTGTGAGTTGGTCGTAGGGGAGAGACGGCGCTTCGTTCGTGTGGGGATAGGTACCAACCGGCGAGCAGTTGACAAGTAGCCGAAACTCCGGTAGCAGGTGGGGCAATTCGTCGTATGTGACGGTTGCTGCCGATTTTGTACGCGATACTGATCGGTAGGGGACCTGTAGGTCTGACAGGGCTGCAACAACCGCTTTGGAGGCCCCACCCGTACCTAGTACAAGCGCTTGTAAACCCGCCGTTGTCTGGCCGAGTGACCGCAGCCAGTTCTGAAGCGATTGCCGGAATCCGTAGTAGTCGGAGTTAAAGCCAACCCGAGATCCATCTTCATTGAGCTTGATTACGTTCACCGCTCCTACTTTTTCAGCCGATGAATCGAGACGGTCGAGGAAGGGTAGTACGGCCTGCTTATGTGGAATCGTAACGTTCAAACCGCGCAAACCGGGTGTTTCCATCAGCGTGGTAAGAGCCGTTATATCCGGCAGTTCGAACAGATCGTACTGACTATCTGCAATGCCCTCCCGAACAAATTTTTCGGTGAAATACCGTTGCGAGAACGAATGCGTCAGTGGGAAACCAATCAGACCGTAGCGGGTCATACGTATAAAAAAAGATGGTCAACTACCTGAAAAAAGCACCTAAGCCCGGGCGAACCGCTTTCTCAGAACCTGTACAATCACCGGCATGATCGATAGGCCTACAATGCCAAAGACAACCAGTTCAAAGTTCTTCTGAACTGCCGGGATGTTACCGGCAAAATAGCCAAGCAGGGTGATGCTTACTACCCACAGAACAGCGCCTGCAATACAGTTACGAATGTATACACCGTAATTCATACTGCCCGCACCGGCAACGAAAGGAGCAATGGTCCGGACAATGGGAATGAACCGTGCCATAATCACCGTCTTGCCGCCGTGTTTCGCATAAAACTTTTCGGTTTCGGTAATGTATTCGCGCTTGAAAAACAGAATTCGATCGTACATCTTAATTCGACCTCCCAGTGTCTTACCAACGAAATAGTTCACATTGTCACCCATTAGCGCAGCAACGATCAGCAGCGGAATGATAACCCAGACGCTTAGCTCATTGGTATCGCGGGCGGCCAGGGCTCCGGCCGCAAACAGCAGCGAATCGCCGGGAAGCAAGGGCATAACGATCAACCCTGTCTCGGTGAACACAATCAGGAAAAGAATTGCATACAGCAGGATGCCATACTGGTTAGCCCACGAATCGAGATAGGTATCGAGGTGAAGCAGAAAATCGAACAGTGACTTTATAATATCCATGAACGTGGTTTTTCAATCGTTGGAATGTATGCTGTAGAAAACGGTGGGCTGGTATGCCAGGCCCACCGTTTTCGAACAAGGTATTATTTGTCAAGGAAATGAGTAAACGTATCGCCCCGAAGACCTAACCGGATGGTCTCCAGCGGAATTACCTCGCTGGGCGCAATATTGCCAACGTTGACATTTGCACCCAGGAGCTTTACAAACCAGACCTGCTGCTCTTTCTGGGGTGCTTCCCAGAGAATTTTTTCGGAAGGGATCTGCGTGAGGATCTCTTCAACGAGGCCCTGGCGGACTTCGCCACTAGCCCGAAACAGACCAACGGTTCCGCCTTCGCGGGCTTCGCCGATCACTTTCCAGGCCCCGGCTTCCAACTCAGATTTCATGAGTTGAATCCATTTATAAGGGGGTATGATTTTAGATTCATCTTTTGACCCAACTTCCGAGAGTACCGTCACCTGCGTTGCTAACTGCCGGATATACTCACATTTATCATCCTGCAGCATGTCAATCGAGCCATCGGATACTTCCGCATAGCTCAGGTTAAACTCGTCGAGCAGTCGTCGGTAATCGTCAAACTGATTTCGCACCACGAAAGCTTCAAAGAGCGTTCCGCCAAAGTAAACCGGAATGCCGGCATCCTGGTAGATGGCGATCTTTGCTTTCAGGTTTGGCGTGACATACGAGGTTGCCCATCCTAGTTTAATAATGTCGGCATGTTGGGCAGAGGTGGAGAGAAAGTCTTCCACTTCGCGCAGACTTAGCCCTTTGTCCATTACCATCGTTAATCCACTCTGGCGGGGCTTATCAGTGCGCTCAGGAATTTGCGTAAGCGTATAATTCATTCGTAATAACAGCGTAGACGCGTTTAAAATCGCCCAAAAGTAGCATAACTCACGACAACCTCCCAAGAAAGTCCACAAATAATAGCGTCAGATAGGCGTTCTGCTTAGTTTAATGCTATTTTTGCCGGATATGGACAATACCGATAATCCCCGTCTTGCCTTTTTTCGCTCACTAATTGGTCAGGATATGAGCGCCAGTATTTCGCCACTCGGCCGCTGGCTCAATGGTACCCTGCGGGCTGCCGACTATGGCCGACTGGTTACTGAATACGTCGTTCGGGACGAATTAACCAATCCTGCCGGGGTTTTGCATGGGGGGGCAGCCAGTGCCATACTGGATGACCTGATCGGCGCAATGATATTTACGCTAGGCCGGGAGTTCGCCTTTACCTCCGTAAATCTGAACGTTGATTTTCTGCATGCGGCTCGTTTAGGCGACACTATTACGGCGACTGCTGAAGTAATGCGGGCTGGTAAAAATATCATCCATTGCGAGGGGCGAATTGTAGCAGCCGATGGTAAAATCATCGCTAAATGCGCCACAAACCTGATTCAGACGTCGGTGAAATTACCCGCGTAGAGACGCAACCGGTTGCGTCTGATGTCTGTCCAACGTAGGTCTGGCCTTGTAATAAGGCCTGGTATCAATCAAATTCCTGTAAACCATCCGGATATGAGACGCAAAGGGTTGCGTCTCTACGTAAAATAATTTATCTTTGCACCCTAATTTCCAATTTCATACTAGAATCATGTACGCAATCGTAGAGATCGCAGGGCAGCAATTCAAGATCCAGAAAGGTCGTTCCATCTATACCCACCGGTTAGAGGGCGATGTGGACGCTGCACTTGCCTCCGACAAGGTGAAAATCCTCCTTGTTGACAACGAAGGAAGCATCAGCATTGGTGCTCCAACCGTAGCCGGAGCAACGGTAACGGCTAAAATCATCGAACACCTTAAAGGTGAGAAGGTTATTATCTTCAAGAAGAAACGCCGGAAAGGATACAAAAAGAAGAATGGCCATCGTCAATATTTGACGAAGGTTATGATCGAAGACATCACATTATAAGTCATACAGTTGGTCAGTTGGTAGGTTAGTCAGTGAGTGAGTACTGACCGCCTGATTACCTGGCAAACTCGCTAATTCCTTAAGAAAATGGCACACAAGAAAGGTGTAGGTAGTTCAAAAAACGGCCGCGATTCGCACAGCAAACGCTTGGGTGTGAAGCTGTTCGGTGGCCAAGCGGCAATTGCCGGCAATATCATCATCCGTCAGCGCGGTACGAAACACCATCCCGGCAAAAATGTTGGTTTGGGTAAAGATTTCACCCTGTTCGCTCTGGTCGACGGTACCGTGAAATTCCGTCCGGGTCGCGACAGCCGCTCGTATGTCGATATCATTCCGGCAGGTCCATCTGCTATTGCTTCTCCAGCTGTTCCGGCAACCGCCGTTGCTGCCCCGGTAGAATAAGCAATGCAGCAACCAGCTGTTTGTACGTATTAGTTACGAGAACCCGCCAGACAATTGTCCGGCGGGTTTTTTTATGGACCAAACTAAAAAAACGATGAAGCTGTTAAACGGTTAATCAGCGAAAAACGGATAGATCGTTAATTTTATTCCGTTATGTAAGAGAATGATCGCAGGCTGTACAGTACAAACTGCCCAAACTAATTTTATATGAATCCGACATTAAGCCGCCCTGTGTCTCTTTTTACAGAAGGGAGTCCCAATCCAAACTCGATGAAGTTTGTTGTCAATTTTGAGCTTGTTCCCGCAGGTCTATCATTCGACTACGCAACACCAGGCGATGCACTCATTGATGGCAAAGCCTCACCGCTCGTTGTCGCGTTGTTTGGTTTTGAGTTTGTACGCCGGGTATTTATCTCGGCTAACTTCGTCACTATCACTAAGGATGACGAGACCGACTGGGATGAGGTCATGTTCGAACTGAAGCTGTATCTGAAAGAATACTTCGGGGCGCAAAAGCCTGTATTTGCTCAGCGCACCATGGACGCCAACACAACGAAGGTGGACATGGATTCGGAGACAGTACAGAAAATCAAGGCGGTGCTGGATCAATACATAAAACCTGCCGTTGAGTCTGACGGGGGGGCCATCAGCTTTTACTCATTCGATGAGCCGAGCGGTACCGTGAAGGTATTGCTACAAGGGTCATGTAGCGGCTGTCCTTCGTCGACCCTGACCCTCAAAGCCGGTATCGAAAATCTGTTGACGCGTCTGGTACCCGAAGTGAAGCTGGTGGAAGCAGAAGGCGTGTAGTACGCAATCGTATTTATGAACGGGCCTGTAGTAAACCGTGAAATAGCCTCTGGTTGGCTGGTTTCACGGTTTACTACAGGCCCGTTTTTCATTTGTTCGCTTCCATTTGCTCAAAAATTCGACCTATTTCTCAACAGCCTCCAACAAATGGAGTTTACTTTGTACTACTATTTTGCATTCAACCTGCCATTACATGAAGTATTCACTGTTGCTGGGGGCGTTAGTTTTAACGGCTTCAGCCAGTCTTGCCCAGAATATGCTGGGCGTGTCGACGAGTCGTTACGGCGGCACTAACCGACTATACATTAACCCTGCTTTTGCTGCCAGTTCGCCCCAAGACGTTTACCTGAACGGGTTTATGGGTAATGCACATGTCAACAATAACTACGTACGCTATCAGGCCCCGTTTTCCCTATTACGTCTGATAAGCGGTTCGGTACAGGATCGCTTTAAACGACCTGATGGTACCATCGCGTTCGATGCCAGCTACACGAAGGAAATGCTGGATGGTAAACCTAAAAATGGAACACTCTGGGGCGAAGTACGAGGTCCATCCATGCTGATCCGGACAAGCCCGCGCAGCGCGTTGGCAGTGACAACACGATTTCGCGCTGTTGGGCAGGTTATCGGTGCATCGGAGTCCGTGCTGTCGGCGGTACGGTCGGGTTTGGGGGAGGGTGCTCCCCTGGGGATTCCCAGCGTCGACAATCAGCTTAGCGCCAACACCAGTACGTATGCTGAACTGGGGTTAACCTATGCTGGTACGCTACTGGAAGGAGACGGTCGCAAACTGATGATGGGAGCCACCGCAAAGGTATTGCTTGGGTATAATGCCCAGCACCTCATCAATCGGGGATTGGACTACCGGATTATTACCGATCCCACAAATCCTAACAGTGCTATCTTAGAGGTAACTCGCCTAAATGCCGATCTTGGGTACACTACCTTCCTGCAAAATCGAGCTATCAGCCTTCGAACGCTGGTCAGTCCATCTTCGCCCGGCCGGGGCGTCGGGCTGGACCTGGGGTTTAGCTATGTCAGTAAGTATGACAGTGAAAGTCCTGCATTGCAGTTGGGGCTTGCCCTGACCGATCTGGGCGGATTGACGTACCGGGGTGAACAGTATGCCTACTCCGATATTGGGGAAACCCCGGTGCAGTTTACCAGCCAGGATTTCAATAATCTTGGTGGTAGCGTCGATATTGCCCGGCTCATTCAGAATAAACTAACCACTGGCCGCAGACCTGACCGGAACAGCTTTCGGTCGGGTTTGCCCACCTCGCTGAACCTGACTGTTGATTATGAGCTGCCGGACGGGTTTGGCCTGAATGTAACCTACCTACAGGATGTACGCTCGGTAGAGGCTACGGCTATTCATCAACCCACTTTGCTAGCCGTAACGCCCCGCTACGAGACACGTTGGGTAAGTATGGCCGTGCCCCTTGCTTACCTGAACCGGGGTGTAACGGCAGGTTTATCCGTACGGGTTGGTCCAGCCTGGATTGGTAGCGATAACGTGCTGGGTCTACTGGGTAACAGCACCAATGGAATCCGGCCGCGTGGGCTGGACGTATACGGCGGTGTCGCCTTTGGCATTGGCCGGTCGCAGGCAGATAATGAGTAATATCCTTATTTTGGCAGAAATGCGTAAATTTGGTCAAATCCCGCCCATAACAGGCTTTTTGTAAACCGGGGTTGCAGGGTCTGCTATGACCGAACGAACGACCTTTTTCGATACACCGCTTAGCTACCTCAAAGGATTAGGCCCCCAGCGGACCGAACTGCTCAACAAGGAGTTGAATCTGTTCACCTATGGTGATCTGATCCAGTACTACCCGTTTCGTTACGACGATCGGACGCGTTATCATACCATCAGCGAACTGATGGATTCGATGCCATCGGCGCAGATACGGGGGCGGCTCCGCGACTGGTGTCTGGAAGGGGAAGGACCTAAGAAACGCCTGGTTGCCAACTTCACCGACGGGACCGGCTCCATGAGCCTGGTGTGGTTTCAGGGGGTTACGTTTATTGAGAAAATCCTCCGGCGCGACGGTGAATATGTTGCCTACGGAAAACCCCAGTCATTTAATGGACAGTTCAGTATTGTCCATCCCGAACTGGAGAACATGGCTACGGTATCTGAAAATGAACCGGGTTTCTTCCCGGTCTATAACCTCACTGAAAAGCTGCGCAAACGTCACCTCGACAGCAAGGCCATTGGCAAAGCCATGCGCGGATTGCTGGAGCAGTCGTGGCCCCATATCCGCGAAACCCTGCCCGACTCGCTCGTGCAGCAGTACCGGCTGGTGGGTAAGCGCGAAGCCATGTGGAACATCCACCTGCCGCAAAATCAGGGATGGCTCAAGCAGGCGCAGCGACGGCTAAAATTCGAAGAGCTGTTTTATAACCAGCTTCGGCTGATCAAGAACAAGCTCATTCAAAAGGAAGAGTTTCCGGGGCAGGTCTTCCGGGACACTACCCTGATGAAAACCTTTTATAACGATTGCCTGCCGTTTGAATTGACAGGTGCCCAGCAGAAGGTGTTGCGGGAAATTTACCAGGATTTTCTGACGGGTAAGCAAATGAACCGGCTATTGCAGGGCGATGTGGGTAGCGGAAAAACCATCGTGGCCTTCATTGCCTGCCTGATGGCTATTGGCAACGGCGCGCAGGCCTGCCTGATGGCCCCCACCGAAATCCTGGCCGACCAGCACTACAATGGTTTGAAACCCTTTGCCGATGCGCTCGGTCTGAACCTGGGTATTCTCACCGGGTCGACCAACAAAAAGCGCCGGGTGGTACTGCACGGTGAACTACAGTCGGGGCAGATGCATATCCTGGTTGGTACACACGCCCTGCTCGAAGACGTGGTACAGTACAAGAACCTGGGCTTGTGCATCATCGATGAGCAGCACCGCTTTGGCGTTGCCCAGCGGGCCAAGTTATGGCGTAAGAATGAGGTAGTACCGCCCCACATTCTGGTGATGACAGCTACACCCATTCCCCGAACGCTGGCCATGACGTTATACGGTAACCTGGATGTGTCGATCATCGACGAACTGCCGAAAGGACGCAAGCCCATTAAAACCGTACACAAATACGACAAGCACCGCTCCGAAGTGTTTGGCTTTATGCGTCAGCAAATTGAACTCGGGCGGCAGGTATACGTGGTCTATCCCCTGATTGAGGAGTCGGAGAAGCTGGATTATAAAGACCTGATGGATGGCTTCGAAGGGATGCAGCGCGCTTTCCCACGACCGAAATACGAGATCGGTATGTTGCACGGGAAAATGCTGCCCTACGAGAAAGACGACGAGATGAAGCGGTTCCTGAAAAATGAAACCCACATACTGGTTGCTACAACCGTTATTGAAGTCGGCGTAAACGTGCCTAATGCCAGCGTGATGGTCATCGAGAGTGCCGAGCGGTTTGGCCTATCGCAGTTGCACCAGCTACGGGGGCGCGTGGGCCGGGGTGCCGATCAGTCGTACTGCGTGATGATGACGGGCTACAAACTCAGCACCGACACCCGTACCCGACTCGAAACGATGGTGCGTACCAATAACGGTTTCGAGATTGCCGATGTGGATCTGCAACTGCGTGGTCCCGGCGACCTAACCGGTACACAGCAAAGTGGTGTACTGGACCTGATGATTGCCGATCTTGCCAAGGATGGCGCTATACTGGCTGCTGCCCGCGAGTCGGCGCAGGCTATCTTACTGGAAGACCCTGAATTGCTGCTACCCCAGCACGCGCCGATCCGGAATCACGTCGATAGCTTAAAGCAAACGGAGAACAACTGGGGGCGGATCAGTTAGTTAAAGGCCTCACCGGTCGGGCAGCAATCGATACTTCCACTTATCTTATTTATAGTAGCTAAGGGTGTCGGCCGATGCCCTTCCTAATCCTTTGCTGAATTGATCACTTTGTGGTTTTTGTCGAAACCGAAAAGGCTATTTCTTCCAGTCTTCTAACTGACAAAATCGTCAATTGTGTTATAATGACAATATTATACGCCTAAAATGAAAATAAAATTTTTTAAGTATTATTACTAGTTAATGGTTGGATGTAGAGCTAAGTAATAGACTAGAATTAATGCAATTAATAAATATACTAAACGGTCAGTGCACTGATCTAATAGCCACAGCAACTGATTGGGAGTAAGTATTTTTTAACGTATCTCCGAATGGTATTGACGGAAACACTATCAAAATAGAGCGTATTTGTTCAATTTCAACGTGGTTCTATTGCTTAAGGGTTTATACTCATGCTTGCTTTCTTTGGTTAAAGAAAAGTTAAAAAACTATCCCTTTTAGAAAAGTAGATCGACTCCGTATAGCGGCTTTATCTTAGTGTTAATATAAATAATCTAAGATATACGTATGCGAACAATGTTTACCAGGGAGGTCTTGAGCCAGATAGGGCAGAAGACTTTGGCACTCGGCTGGCTCCGTACAAGCCGCGTTTGTGCGTCATGGCTTGTCTTGCTGTTTTGCACGGTGAGCGCTTATGCCCAGTCGAAAATTACGGGTCGTGTTATCGATGATCAGCAGCAGGGACTGCCTGGTGTGAGTGTCGTCGTGAAAGGAACTACTACTGGATCGGTTACCGATGTGTCGGGGAATTACTCCCTGACAGCACCCGACCCAAATGGATCACTGGTTTTTTCCTATATTGGTTTCACCACGCAGGAGGTGCCCATAAAAAACCAGTCTACCGTTAACATTACGATGGCTACCGACATGAAATCACTCAATGAAGTGGTTGTTGTGGGATATGGTACCCAGCGCAAAGAGACAATAACCGGTTCGGTGGTGGCGGTGAAAGGAGCGGATCTGGTGAAGTCGCCCACGACGAACCTATCCAACTCCCTCGCGGGTCGGCTACCGGGGGTTACGGCCGTTAACCGCAGTGGTGAGCCAGGAGCCGATGGATCGACTATTCGTATCCGGGGTACCAATACGCTGGGAAACAACAGTGCCCTGGTGGTTGTAGACGGTATCCCTGACCGGGCGGGTGGTCTGGACCGGATAAACCCGGCCGACATTGAAACGATTTCGGTACTGAAAGATGCCTCGGCGGCCATTTACGGATCGCGGGCGGCCAACGGGGTTATCCTGATCACGACCAAACGGGGTAAAACGGGCAAACCTCAGTTATCCTACACCTTCAACCAGGGCTTTGCGCAACCAACGGTTACGCCGAAACTGGCTAACGCAGCTCAGTACGCTACCATGCTCAACGACCTGAGCGTATATGAACTTCCGGTTGGTGAGTGGGGAGCGGCAACCAAAGCCTACCAAACAACAGGTTCCTATACCGGACCAACCGGTACTGTACGGGCTGCTCCCTACACGCCCGACGATATCGCCAAGTACAACGATGGGTCAGACCCCTGGGGTCACCCCAACACCGACTGGTACGCGTCGACGCTGAAAACCTGGTCGCCCCAGTCACGCCATAATCTGCAATTGACGGGTGGTAGCGAAGATTTCAAGTACCTGGCGTCGCTGGGCTACCAGAACCAGGATGCGTTCTACAAAAACTCGGCCACAGGCTACCAGCAGTACGATATGCGTATTAACCTCGACGCGAATATCAGCAAGAATCTACACCTTACCATGGGTGTGCTGGGCCGCGAAGAATATCGTTTTTATCCAACGCGGGGCGCTGGGGCTATTTTCCGGATGCAGATGCGGGGCAAGCCCAACCAACCGGCGTTCTGGCCCGATGGCCGGCCTGGTCCGGACATCGAAAATGGGGAGAATCCAGTTGTCATTACTACCAACGCTACGGGTTACGACCGCGACAAGCGGGATTACATCCAGACCAATGGTCAGTTGGATTTCAAAGTGCCGGGTGTCGATGGGCTGAAGTTCTCGGCGACGGCGGCTATCGATAAACTGAACCAGAACAACAAGCGCTGGGAGACACCCTGGACGCTGTACGAGCGGGGAACGGGCGTTGATGCCAATGGTATTCCAAACCTGATTGCCAGCGTACGCGGACCGGCCGAACCTCGCCTGACCCTCGGTAACAATACCCAGTTAAATATCCTGCTGGGTGGTATTGCCACCTACGAACGCAAGATTGGCAATCATGGATTTACGTTCCTGGCCGGGATCAACCGCGAAACAATTACGGGTGACAACTTCAACGCTTTCCGCCGGTACTTCATCTCACCATCCATCGACCAGCTTTTTGCCGGTGGTGACCTGAGCAAAGACAACGGAGGTGGTGCATTCAACCGCGCTCGTTTGAACTACTTCGGCCGGATCGCTTACAACTACAAGGATAAGTACCTCCTCGAATTCCTGGGCCGCTACGACGGGTCGGACATTTTTCCGAAAGAAACCCGTTACGGTTTCTTCCCCGGCGTTATGGGCGGCTGGGTGATATCGGAAGAGAACTTCTGGAAAAACTCGGTACCGGCGGTTAACTACTTCAAACTGCGTGCTTCATGGGGCCAGTTGGGTAATGACCAGATCTATTTCCCCGGTACAACAACGCTAGCTACCTACCAGTACCTGGCGACCTACGGCTTCAACACCTACATTATCAATGATGCGCAACAGAAGTCTCTGCTGGAAAGCCGGATTCCGAATACGGGTATCACCTGGGAGGTGGCTAACAATGCCGATATTGGCTTGGAAGGTCAACTGTTCAACGGCAAGATCAGCTTCGAGTTTGACTATTTCAATAACCTGCGGACCTCGATCCTCTACCCACGGAATGCGTCGGTACCCCGCACAACTGGTCTGATTCTGCCACCCGAAAACATTGGCCGGGTTCGGAACAGTGGTTTCGATGGACAGATTGGCTACAACGGACAGTCGGGAGCGCTGCGCTACAGCGTGAGTGTGAACGGTGGCTACGCGCAGAACAAGATCCTGTTCTGGGACGAAGCACCGGGTGCACCCGAGTGGCAGCGGTCGACGGGTCGCCCCGTCAACTCGTACATCGCTTACCAGTATGACGGTGTGTTCAAAGACCAGGCCGATATCGATGGCAACACGATCGACTATTCTGCTATCGTAAAAACGATTCGCCCCGGCGACATGAAGTACAAGGATTATAACGGCGATGGCAAGATCACGCCCGATGATCAGGTACGGAACAACCGCACGAACCTGCCCCTGTTTCAGGGTGGTATAAACATGACGGCGTCGTACAAGAACTTCGACCTGACGATTCTCTTCCAGGGATCGGCCGGGGCGCAGCAGTACATCAGTCTCGGTGAGTCGGGTAACATTGGTAACTACCTGGCCGAGATCTACACCGATCGCTGGACGGTCGATAACCCAAGCAGCGTTCATCCCCGTATTGCTAACCGGAGCGACCAGTATTTTTCGGGTGGCAACACCTACTGGCTGCGGTCGGCGGACTACCTCCGGCTGAAAAACTTCGAAGTGGGCTATACCATTCCCGAAACCTTCGGCAAAAAGATTGGTATCAGCAGCCTGCGTGTCTATGTTAACGGTCTGAACCTCGTTAACGTTTTCAACAAGCTTGGTTCGTTCGACCCCGAAGCCGACAACGCTACGGGTCAGTATTACCCACAGTCGCGCATCATAAACACTGGTTTATCGCTTCGCTTCTAATTACTTATTCAACATGATACGGAAATTTAAAACCATAAGTTTAGCCCTGCTGATGGCGTCTGTTGCCGTCACGGGTTGTAACGACGAATTTGTGAACACCCTGCCCCTGGACCAGGTCGCCGGTTCGTCTGTCTGGTCGGATGCGGCTTTGGCCGAAGCCTTCGTAACTGGTATCTATGCCGGTTTAGGTCAGGGTGGCTTCAACGAGCAGCAACTTTCTTCGTTGACCGACGAGACCATCTTTACGCACCCCGGCCGCAACATCACGACCATAACCGAGGCCCGTTCAAACCCCGCCGATGCAGGCTGGATCAACGAGACGATCGACTGGAACCAGATGTACCTCCGCATTCGGGCTGCTAACCTGGCCCTATCTAACCTGGAGAAGCCTGGCTTCACGAACACGAACAAGATTGTGGAGCGGTTGACCGGCGAGATCAAATTCTTGCGGGCGTATTATTATCATCAACTGGTTCGCTACTATGGCGGGGTACCGCTCATTGATAAGCCATACAACCTGGGCGAGGCAGATTACACAACGCCCCGCAACACGATGGAAGAGTGCATCAACTTCATCGTGAAGGATTGTGATGAAGCCGCTACGCTGCTCAAAGGTCTGTCGATGGCGAAAGGCCGCGCTACCGAAGCGTCGGCGCTGGCGCTGAAATCGCGTATACTGATCTATGCGGCTAGTGATCTCTACGATGTCGCTTCGGCCAAGCAAAAGTCGTCTGCGCATGCTGCCTTCGCTAAACCTGAACTGCTGGGTTATACCTCGGGTAGCCGGGCCGAACGCTGGCAGAAAGCAAAAGATGCGGCCAAAGCCGTTCTCGATCTGACTGCCTATGGGTCGCAACTCAACCTGACGGCACCTGCTACCCGTACGGCTGGCACCGAGAACTACTCGAACATTGCACTGGCACGGAACGGGGGCGAGAAAGATCTGATCTTCACACGATCGTTCATCAATAGCAAGCAGGAGGCCGGTGGCCAGATTGGTCTGTTCAACGGTCCCAACGGCTACCACAACTGGGCGGGTAATACCCCCGTTTCTCTGCTGGTGGATGATTATGAGATGATGGACGGTTCCAAATTTAGCTGGAGCGATCCGGCTAAAGCGGCAATGCCATATGCCAACCGGGACCCTCGCCTGTATAGCTCGATCCTGTATGATGGCGCTCCCTGGAAACCGCGTACGGCTGACGTAGCTGGCAAAGATCCTGTAAGCCAGATACAGACGGGCCAGTATGAGGTAGTGAATGCGTCAGGTACCAAAGTGCCGGTAGCAGGTCTGGATACCCGGAAGAGTACCGTCGAAGACTGGAACGGTAGCTACACGGGTTACTACATGCGCAAGTTTACGGACCCAAACCCGGCTATTGTCGATCAGAACACGTACCAGGAAGTTCCATGGCCGTTCTTCCGGTATACGGAAGCTGTTTTCAACTACGCTGAGGCTTGTATCGAACTGGGTCAGGATGCCGAAGCGCGTACGTGGCTCAACAAGATCCGGTTCCGGGCGGGTATGCCCGCACTGACCGAAACCGGCGCAGCCCTGCGGGAGCGGTACCGCAACGAACGGCGGGTTGAAATGGTGTTTGAGGAGCAGCGCTACCACGACGCGCGTCGCTGGATGATTGCCCCGGCAACGCTGGGCCGGAAAGCCAACACCATCAGCATTACGGGTACGCTGAAGCCGGGTAAGACGGTATCGCTTTACAAATACGATCCAACCAGCTACAATTATAGCTACAAGGTAGTCGACATCGATCCGGGTAAGGAAAACCGGGCCTGGTTAGATAAAATGTACTTTCTGCCTATTGCCCGGGATGAGATAAACCGGAATAGTAAACTAGTTCAAAACCCAGGATATTGATCAACCGGACTCTATTCATGTGGTTGATTGATTTGGTATAGTAAGTTGCTAGTCGATCGCTTATAGCGATGCCAGGCGGTAAGTAAAACGCAAGAAGCCCCCTTAGTCAACGTCAGACTAAGGGGGCTTCCTGCGTTTTAACTGGCTTATATTTATTGAGTAAAAGGTGCAGCTAGTCTTTGCCCGATTGCATACATAAAAGGGCGTTGTGAACAAGGTTTATAACTTATGAAATCGGGTTGCCTGTCTTTAATTATGACTATTTGCTGCATTATTTAGTTACATAAAACTAATATATTAACAAAAATACATGATTTATATTTAATAAACGGTTAAAATAAGCTTAGGTAGAGTTAATGCACAATTAGTATAAAAAAAATTAATAATAAGTAGATATACTAGAGTAGATATCCTGTTTGCAATGATTTTGTTCTATAATTTGTACCAATTAATCAATTCACAGTATGAGAACAAAGTCTACTAACAAAGCTTCAGGCCAGACCAGGCAGGGGGTTTCGGCACCTGGCTGGCTCCATGTCAGCCGCCTGGTTGCGTTGGGACTAACCATGGTACTATTTTGTGCCGTAAGTGCCTATGCCCAAACGAAAATTACAGGCCGGGTAATCGATGGGCAGGGAGCGGTACTGCCGGGGGTGAGTATCGTTATCAAAGGAACGACGCAGGGTACGGTTACAACGGCCGAAGGCGATTATTCGCTCAACGTGCCACGGGGTAACGAGACGCTGGTGTTTTCCTACATTGGTTACCTGGCGCAGGAAATTCAGGTTGGCGGTCGAAACAGCATCAATATTACGCTGGCTTCAGACGATAAGATGCTAAGCGAAGTGATCGTTGTTGGTTACGGCGAACAGAAGAAAGAAACGGTAACGGGTTCGGTCGCAACCGTAAAGGGCACGGAGCTGATTAAATCGCCGGCTGTCAACTTGTCCAATTCCATCGCTGGCCGGATGCCGGGTGTTATTGCCACCAACTCCAGTGGACAACCTGGAAGTGATGGATCGGCCATTCGTATTCGCGGATCGAACACCCTGGGAAATAACGACGCGCTGATCGTCATTGACGGGGTGCCAGCCCGGGCCGGGGGTATCGACCGGCTGAACCCGGCCGACATCGAGAGCATCTCGGTCCTGAAAGACGCATCGGCAGCTATTTACGGATCGCGGGCGGCCAACGGCGTTATTCTGGTAACGACCAAGCGGGGTAAGACGGGCAAGCCCGAGCTGTCCTACAGCTTCAACCAGGGGTTTGCGCAGCCAACGGTTATTCCCCAAATGTCGTCGGCCGCTGAGTACGCTGAGCTTAACAACGAGATCAACCTCTATAACCTGCCTTCGCAGTATTGGAAGGATGCCTCGGCGGCTTTCCGCACAACAGGTTCCTACACCCGGCCTGACAACGGGGCCATTGCGAAAGCGGCTTTTACGCCGGACGATATTAAGAAGTTCCAGGATGGGTCAGACCCCTGGGGGCATCCCAACACCGACTGGTTTGGCGAAGCCCTGAAAAACTGGTCGCCCCAGTCGCGTCACACCCTGCAACTGGTAGGTGGCTCAGAAAACGTGAAATACCTGGCGTCGGTGAACTACCAGAATCAGGATGGTTACTACAAAAATTCGGCAACGGGCTACAAGCAGTATGATTTCCGCCTGAACCTGGATGCTAAAGTAAATAAGTACATCAACACGGTTGTTGGCGTGGTTGGCCGTCAGGAAAATCGCTTTAACCCAACGGTAAGTCCAGGATCAATCTTCCGGATGCTGATGCGGGGCTATCCCAACAAACCCGCTTTCTGGCCCAATGGTCAGCCGGCTCCCGATATCGAGAACGGACAGCAGCCGGTGCTTGTAACGACCGATGCTACGGGTTACGATAAGGATACGCGCTACTACATGCAGACTAACGCCAGTGTTACGGTTACGAACCCCTGGGTTGCCGGTCTGAAGTTCACGGGTAGCGTTGCGCTGGACAAGTACATCCAGCAGGGCAAAACCTGGCAGACGCCCTGGTTTGTTTACAGCTGGGATTACACGTCCTACGATGCTAACAAGGAGCCAATTCTACAGCGTGTTCAGAAAGGACCTGCGCAGGCTACATTGAATCAGTACACCAATGACCAGTTCAACTCGCTGCTATCGGGTATCCTTTCCTACGACCGTGTGTTGGGGGCTAACCATGCCATTACCCTGCTGGGCGGCATAACCAAAGAGCAGTCTAACTCCGGCGGCTTCTCGGGCTTCCGCAGGTACTTTGCCTCCACCGCCATCGATCAGTTGTTTGCCGGTGGCAGTGCCGAAAAAAACGCCAATACCACAGAGGCCTGGCAGCGGGCCCGGATGAGCTACTTCGGTCGGGCGGGTTATAACTTCAAAGAGAAATACCTGGCTGAATTCCTGTGGCGCTACGATGGCTCATACATGTTCCCGGCGTCGAGCCGGTGGGGTTTCTTCCCCGGTGTATCGGCGGGCTGGCGTATATCGGAAGAAAATTTCTTCAAGAAGAGCCTGCCAGCCATCAGCTCCCTGAAACTGCGGGCATCGTGGGGTCAGCTGGGTAACGACCAGGTGTATTTCAACAATACCCTGCGCGAGTATGACTACCTGCCTACCTATGCCTACGGCGACGTTGTCAACGCCAACTGGGGGTATGTGACCAACGGTCAGGTGGCGCAGACGCTGTACGAGAATGGTGTGCCAAACACAACCTTAACCTGGGAGGTGGCTAACAACTCGAACATCGGTCTGGAAGGATCGATACTGAACGGGAAAATCTTCTTCGAGTTCGATGTCTTCCAGAACAAGCGGTCGAACATCCTGTGGCGTAAGAGCGCATCCATTCCGCAAACGACCGGTATGACGCTGCCCGCTACTAACATTGGCAAGGTGACCAACAAAGGCTTTGAGTTCAACGTGGGTTATAATGGTCAGGTGGGCCAACTCAAATACAACGTTAGTGTGAACGGTGGCTATGCCAGAAACGAAATTACGTTCTGGGATGAAACACCGGGTGCGCCCGAGTGGCAGCGTTCGACGGGTAAGCCGATCCCAAGCAATGTCAATGACCCTAATCAGCAGAATGGTAGCCTGATGTATCAGTACGATGGCATTTTTGCTACCCAGGCCGATATCACCGAGAACAAGATCGATTATAGCGGTGTGGGCGCCAGCTTACTACGCCCCGGCGACATGAAGCTCAAGGATATCAACGGCGATGGCAAGATCAACGGCGACGACCGCGTTCGGGCCGACCGCAACAACCAGCCTCGTTTTCAGGGTGGTTTCAACGCTGGCCTGCGCTACCGGAACTTCGACTTCAGCCTGCTGCTTCAGGCCTCGACGGGTGGGCAGATCTTCCTGCAAACCGAATCAGGTACGATCGGCAACTTCCTTCGGTACAACTACGAAAACCGCTGGACGGTCGATAACCCAAGTACGGTCAATCCACGTATTGTTGACCGCAGCAATCAGTACTTCTCCAACGGAACCAGCTACTGGCTGAAGAAGACCGACTATATCCGCTTGAAGAACATTGAGTTAGGCTACACGCTGCCCAATACCATTGCGGGAAAAGTTGGCCTCAACAACCTGCGGATTTATGTAAATGGTCTGAACCTGGCTACCTATGCGCCCGCTATGAAAGGCTTGTTCGATCCCGAATCGACCAGTGGCAGCGCACAGTACTATCCCCAGGCGCGGATTATCAACACGGGTGTAACAGTTAGTTTCTAAACGATCAATCAGCACAGTATGAAACATATAATAAAGTGCCTGTCGTTGGGTCTGCTACTGGGCGTAACGATGGCAGCCTGCAATAGTGAATTCCTGGATACAAAGCCCCTCGACAAAGTTCCGGGTGATGCGGTCTGGTCTGACCAGGCCTTATCGGAAGCGTTTGTAACCGGCGTTTATAATGGTCTTCGGGATGGTATTCTGAGCCAGATGAACTTCGACTGCCAGACCGATAACGCCCTGTATAGCTTCGGCAAGCAGGACGTGAACGAAGCCAACGTGAGCCCGTCCAACATCGGAACCATCCCGGTCATGACCGAGTGGAGCGCCATGTATGCCCGGATCCGGGCCGCCAACATTGCACTGGCAAACCTGGCGAAGCCCAAATTCGATAATACCAGTGGTATTGCCGAACGGATGAAAGGCGAAATGTATTTCCTGCGGGGGTATTTTTATAATCAGTTGCTGCGTTACCATGGTGGAATTCCAATGATCAAATCCCCCTATACGCTCGATAATCCTGATTTCACCGTTCCCCGGAATTCCTATGAACAGTGTGTAACAGCAATTGTAAGTGACCTGGATTCGGCGGCTATTTTGCTGAAAGGTAAAACGATGGCCAACGGACGCGCAACGGAAGGGGCTGCGCTGGCCCTCAAAGCCCGCGTACTCCTCTATGCGGCCAGCGATCTGCACGACATACCAACCGCCAAAGTAAAGTCGAGCGTTATTGCCAGCTTCGACAAGCCCGAACTGCTAGGCTATGTCAGTGGCGACCGGACCGCCCGCTGGCAGAAAGCGAAAGATGCTGCCAAAGCAGTTATGGATATGAATCAGTACGGCTATAAGCTGAATCTAACGGCACCTGCTACGGCCGCCGAAGGGCAGCAGAACTACATCAATATGTACCTGTCGCGCAGTGGGGGTGAAGCGGATGGAATTTTCCTGAAGCATTATGTCCGGGCTTCGTTCGACGACTGGGGATCGTGGTATCCGCGTAATAACATGCCAAATGGCTACCACGGCTGGACATCGAGCCAGCCCACACAGAACTTGGTCGATGATTACGAAATGATGGACGGTACCAAGTTCGACTGGAAAAACCCGACTCATGCCGCAGCTCCCTACGAAAACCGGGACCCACGTTTTTATGCATCTATTCTGTATGATGGTGCTCAGTGGAAACCCCGTACGCCAGACGGAGCTGGTATCGATCCCGCCGGGCAGATCCAGTTAGGTGAATATGAAGTGGGTAGCGCCGGTAGTCCGTCTAAATATTCGGGGCTGGACACCCGCAACAGCTCTATCGAAAACTGGAATGGAAGCTGGACGGGCTACGCGGTTCGTAAGTTCATGGACCCGGATCCAGGTCTGGTCGATCAGAACATCCGTCAGGAGGTACCATCGATTCAGATTCGCTTTACCGAAGTCGTGATGAACTACGCTGAAGCCTGCATGGCCCTGGGTCAGGAAGCCGAAGCGAAAAACTGGCTCAACAAAGTTCGCTTCCGGGTAGGTATGCCCGCCCTCACCGAAACGGGAGCTGCGCTTGTTGCCCGCTACCAGAACGAACGGAATATCGAAATGCTGTTTGAAGAGCAACGCTTTTACGATGTACGCCGGTGGATGATTGCACCAACGGAGTTAGGCAAGCAGGCCCAGATTATTGTTATAACGGGTAAACTGAAGCCGGGGAAAACGGTCACGACCTACAAATACAGCAAGGAAAACTATACCTACAGCTATAGTGTACAGGATCTGGGTACGGGTAAGGAGAACCGGAGATGGGCCGACAAAACCTACTTCCTTCCTATCAGCCGGGACGAGATAAACCGGAATAGTAAGCTGGTGCAGAATCCGGGTTATAATTAACAATGACTTAAGCTGTTTATTTACGAAGAAAGCCAGTTCCTTAACGGGGGCTGGCTTTTTTCGTAAATAAACAGCTTAAGTCGGGCTGTGTCTGCCATTGGCGGGTTGGGCTATACGGGCGTCCCCGGTTCAGTACCACTATGCAGTTTTGTTAGCTTCGTGGCATCATAATCTGTTTCGCTGGGATTGTCTTCACTGGTGCTTACGCAGGTAACCGTACGGCCACCGTCTTTAACCGTTTTGACCATCATGGGCGAACTGCCATCTAATAAAGCGACCTGATCGCCGGGCTGGAACTGAATAGGTACATCGGCCATTGCTGAAAGGGTTTACGGGGTCTATGATAAAACTGGTTCTGCTGCTTTCGCTCTTCGTATGACTGCTCTAACTAAAATCGACAGAACCTTGTTTGCTGGTCTCCAACCGGGGTACGCCTTGTCCGGGCTGGAACGAGCTTTCGTTTTCTCCACTTAGTTACTTCTTTAAGGATTTATTGCCATCATTGTATAATGGATACGCTTCGTTGCTGGCGCACGGTTCTCCGCTCATGTATCCATAGATCGTATACCGGGTAGTCGTCTGGCTGAAGGCTTACCGGTTATTCAACCCAACAGGTTTCGACCGCAATTTGTATATGGCTGATTCGGCCCAACACATCGACAAAATATATGCGTTTCTGGAGGAAATAGGGATCCCGGTCGTTGAGACTACCCTGACAGTTCCTACTTTTTTGCCGGGTATCCTGATCGATGCCGGAAGGTTGACGGTGGACCTCGCTCAACTAAGTTATGCAGGTGATATCCTGCACGAGGCCGGTCACATTGCCGTTACTCTGCCCGCCGAACGTGAGCAGCTCCATGATAACATTATGGCCGATCGGCCCGATAAAGCCGGTGATGAAATGGCCGTTCTGTTATGGTCGTATGCGGCCGGTCAGCATCTGGGCTTGCCATCGGAGGTTATTTTCCATGCGGGTGGTTACAAAGGGCAACACCAGTGGCTGATCGACATATTTACCAGCCAAACCTACATTGGCCTGCCTTTGCTGGTCTGGATGGGCATGACGCAGGCCGACACGTTTCCAGCTATGACCGCCTGGCTGCGGCCCGCTTAACTCTGGTCCTTCGTTGACCGAAATTAGCCAGTGTACGCACACCTGAGTGAACGCCTGCTACGAATTGTACCGTCTCGGTCGGTAACGACGAGGTGTCAAATGCGGAGGTCTAACTGAACGATAGCAGAGTAGGAGAGAGGTATCGTTGCTGAAGTCAACTTGTATCCTCAGGCATACGGCTACTGAGGCCGTCGGCAAATCGGTAGGCTTACTAACGGATCTTGGCATTGAAGAAATGACGGAGAACTGCCAGTATAGGGGGGGTATGTCTCGCGACTAATTCTTCCTGGCTGCAAATGTTATGTGTAAGCTCTTGGCTGCAATGCGGTTAAACGTATAGTATATGACGGTATAGGCTATGGGCGATAAACTGCAAGCAAACCAACAGGGTACTCGTATGGTCCATTCCGCTTTAAAACGGTATGACCATTTCCTCACTTATCGTATCGGCATCTAAACGGCTCCCTTCATGGAAGGTTATTCCACCAGCCTATCTTGTATGGATAGGTATAGCTTACTTTGACAATACGTTATGGAAACAATGGACGAACTGATGGAACACACGATCCAGGATCTGTACTCCGCTGAGAAACAAGCACTGGAAGCCATGCCCCAACTAGCCCAGCGGGTTCAAAATGAGCAGCTTCGGCAAGCTTTTCAACTCCATCAACAAGAGACCCAGGAGCAGGTAACCCGCCTGGAGCAGATTGCGGAGCAGCTGGGCATTGAGCCCGATGGCGAAACGTGCATGGCCATGCAGGGGTTGGTTGAAGAGGTCCAGGATTTATTGGATCAACTGGAAGATGGACCTGTCGCCGATGCAGCCATTATTGGTGCCGCTCAGAAGATGGAGCATTATGAGATTGCTTCTTATGGCACGGCCCGGACCCTGGCCCAGCAAGCGGGCCAAACCCAGATCGCGGATCTGTTGGAGACAACCTTGAACGAGGAGAAAGCCACTGATGAGAAGCTGACGGATATTGCGACTAGTTCGGTGAATAAAAAGGCAGCCCAGTCCTAAGTTAGAGGCAGTTAAGCAGGTGTAACAAAACAGTAGCTTGTGTGTTACACCTGCTAACTTAAGCAGGCTAAGCTCAATTGACCTTAGCGCTGAATCGGCCCAGAAGCGTTTCCTTTGGGTAACAACTTTGTCTATGATAGCTTATTCGTTCGATTCGATGCTGACTGCCTGTCCCTTGCTTGGTATTGACAGGCAGGATAAATCAATACTTGAAGTAGAGATGTTGTTTTGGAAAGCCATGTATGCGCATCTAGCCACGCATATTGAGCGGATGCAGGGGGCCTATGAACGGGTCTTGCTGGATGAGTGTAATACATTGGACGAGTACAGGCAATATGAAGCAGATGTGGCTTTGCTAACCGATCATTTTTTAAGCCGGCGCCCTTTTGATCTGCTTGAGTATTTACGCCGGTGCCAACAGAGCCCTTCCTGCTAGGTGGACGTGCAACAGTATACTGGAGATTTTCTCAGGCTGCCATTGGGGAGGTGTAAAAATATGATTCTTGTTGAGCGGTAGTCTGATAATTCAGGCTTGAATGTTTTGAAAAAGCTCTCCACCACAGCATTATCCCCTCGGAGCGCCGAAGCGACAGTTGCCTTTACGGCTGCTCCGGCAACCCGATCATGCTCTGTACAACTGGCAATCCTTTTAAATGCTCCCGAAATTCAGTGCAAGCGTACTGGACGCCACGATCTGACCGGGTCGGCGGAGCGAGGAAAGAAAATTTGTCCCTCTATTCATCTGTTGTTGACGACCATAGGTCACGCAGCTATGCTCGTGTCAATGGCTTTTAGGTTAGTGCTCAAGGCTCAGCCGATCACCTTTCGATCTGCCAGATCCAGCACGGTTGTCAGGTATAGCCAGCCTTCGCAGATGGGAATGTAGCGGGGTGGCCCGTGTCGTAATATCGGACACCCATCGCTTCAGCGCTCCGATGCTGGCCTGGCTTAATAGCAGTAAACTCTCTGTTTAACAGATTTCTAGCTACTGGGTAATCATGAGATGAGTCGGTCGTTTACCCGAATCAGACAGCGGTCGGTTCATCTGACTTGAACCGACCGCTGTCTGATTATTATTTCAGGCGTATGGTCAATATCTATCATGAAGGACTCCTGGTTACCTGAATAACAGGGGCGTGTATTCATTGAGGTATTGCCGCCAGTTGATCCAGGTATGGCCCCCGGTGCTTTCTTTGTACTGATACTTGATCTGGTGTTTGTCGAGTAAAGCCAGCGTTTTTTTGTTGGACTCCATTACAAAATCGTCCTTACCAATTCCAATCCAGAACAGTTTTTTACCCTTGTTAAAAGCAGGGTCGTTCAATGCTTTTGCGTACTTGCTATCGGCCTCATCGGCGGCAGCACCGAAGAAACCCGAACTAAATACGCCGACGTAGTTGAACAATTCAGGGTGAGTCAACGTGACGTCCAGTGTTTGAAAGCCACCCATCGACAGACCGGCAATAGCCCGATTTTGGGGAGTGGTTAAACTACGGTAATTTTTCTCGACAGTAGGCATGATCTCCTTCAATAGCTCAGCGGAAAACAAGTCCCGCACCCGATTCATTGTTTGCGCATCGGGCATACCGGTTTGAGCAGGCAAGGGCATGCTCCCATTGGGCATAACGACAATCATCGGTTTGGCCTTGCCAGCCGCAATCAGATTATCGAGGATGAAGCCTGACCGACCGATGGTGTTCCAACCCGAATCATCATCTCCTCCCCCGTGCAACAAATAAAAAACCGGGTACTTGTCCGTTCCTTTTTCGTAACCCGGTGGGGTATACACGTGCATCCGGCGCAACATACCCAATGTGTTCGATGGGTACCAGACTTCCCGCACCTCGCCATGCGGCACCGACCGATTATCCTCAAAGCCCGTTTCAGGACCCGGCACCGCCATCATGTTTTCCAAACTGCTGATGCCCTGTTTGACTATTGGGTTTTTGGGGTCCATGGTCCGCACGCCATCTACGGTCAACGTGTAGGCGTAATAATCGGGCCGCAACGGACCAATTAGTACCGACCAGACACCCTGTTCATTTTTGGTCAGGCTAAGGGGCTTGTTGCCCGACAAAAAGTCACCCCCTACGGTTACTTCATCCGCTTTAGGGGCATAAATCTGGATCATCACCCGCTTATCGGTGAGTACCCTGGGCGATTGTAAGGTATCGTTTGGCGTTGGCGTCCGGGTTGGCAACTGGGCTAAAGCCCCTACCGAAATCAGCGTAGCCCATAGCAGCATAACGTGTTGGGCCTGAGTTGAGGGTTTCATTCGTTCCGTCTTTATTTAGGGTGAAGGTTACTTGAATTTGCTGGCATCTAACCGAAAAAAGCGAACAGCATTATTGAATAATATGTCGCGTTTTTGCTCAAACGAAAGGTAATCCGCATTCTCAATGACGCTGAGTGACGTTTCGAACAACTTAGGCCAGATCATAAAATCAGTGCCGTACATGATTCGTTTGCCAAATCCAGCCTGCACCAACCGTTTTAGGTAGGCATGAATTTCGGCCTGAGGATAACTCCAGATGAACCCGGCCAGATCGACATACACGTAGGCATTGGCACCCATCAGCGCAATCATCTCATCGGCCATGGGGTAGCCCGCGTGCATCACCCATATCTTCAATTTGGGATGCCGGGCCAATACGTCCTCCAATAGAAAGGGTCGACCCAGCGAGGCCCGGTACTTCGCCTGGGTGAGATTGGCCATACCGTTTCCGCCTGTTCCCATGTGAATGCCGACGGGAACAGCTAGCTTTTCAGCTACCGCAAAATAGCCATCCAGCGACGGATCGCTCGGGGAGAGACCCTGATACTGGGGGGCCACCTCGCCCATTACCTTGTAGAAGCCGGACGAAAGCGAGTCTTCAAAAGCAGCTACACTCATCTGGTCGGGTGAACTAATACCAATACTGGCAATGACCCGATCGGGTGCCGCCTTTTTCCAATTGTGTAAAATGAGGGGGTCTCCGGAAGCGATAATGGTCATATTCAGCCGGTTCATCGTCTCCAACAAGGCCGCTTGCATTTCCTTGTCGGATTTGGCTGGTTGTAAGGGAGCCACGCAATCTGATTGTAGGAAAGCCATGAAAGGCGTTGGTTTGGTCGGATCGCTGCCGGGCATATCCTTCAAAAACCAGGGACACATTTCACTGGCACTGGGACTAACCCGCATGGCATGTACGTGTACGTCAATAATGGGAAGGGGTCGGCGGGGCGGAGTGGTTTGAGCGGTAGCCGCACCCGTCAGCAGGCAACCGAGCAAGAAATGGGCAAGAAGTTTCATGAGCACAAGAGTTGGTCGACGCAGCGTGCGATTCAATTAAGTGACCAGCGCATTAGTTCAGGCATAAACGGATTGACCCTTAACAATACGGGTGTACAAAATGCCGCCAGGCTACCTGTGAACTGGACGTGTCAATCAAGAATCGATCATACAGGAGTAGAGGGTCAAATAATCCTTTGTGTCAAAAGTACGTAAAGGATTAAATACGTCCTATTAATTGAAAGAATTTATCAATTAACTGGATTGCTACAACCAAACCTTCACATCTTGCCGGGTTAGGATGTAACCACTGGCAGACCAAACATTATCATTTTTACCGAAGGTGTTGTTTTCGGTTCTTGTATGAGTGATTTGTCAGTATATGAATCCGACGTTTAACTGAACGCTTTTTTGGGTAAGCGAAAGGTATCGTTCGACTAAATCAGTTTTAATAACTGTCAAACACATTCCGTAACATACGTTTGTTTCGTCTATCCCAGACACTCTGCCGACATGACAGTTACATACCGATTAACCTGGTTCCAATCCTTTGCACTTAGCAGAATTTCAGCTGCCAGGTCTGACGTCAATCCAGAACAATTACTGACTTTCCAATAAGTTTACCCCGACGAGCTTCCCCGTAGGCGTCCCTAACGTTAGTGAGGGGATACGTCTTGTCCAAGACGATTTGCAGGTCAGCTTCGGCTAGTTTCGTTAACGTGTTAAGCCCTTGAGCGGTCGGTTTCACGATCAGAATTTTATGTTTTTGTCCAGAAAAGAGATTATTGATGAAGGAGGAAATGAGCGCCAAAGGAGAAGGTAGCGTACTGACAAAGACCGCTTTTGGCTTCATCAGGCTCTTTGCTTTGGTAAATGACAGCTTAGTGGATAGATCAATAATCACATCGAACTTCTGAGTCAGAAGCTGAATGGGTTGCTTTGTATAGTCGACAACCATATCCGCGCCCCATTTTTTTGCCTCTGCAATGCCTTTCGTACTGACAACCGCTGTCACCCTGGCACCGCGTTTTTTCGCAATCTGCACCGCAAACACACCAATCCCACCGGTAGCCCCGTTGATCAACACGTCCTGGTTAGCGCCGACGGCGGCTAGTTGATCAATGATCTGGAGGGCTGATAGTCCGGTTACGGGTAGGGCCGCTGCCTGCTCGAACGAGATTTTGACCGGTTTTGGGGCAATATCAGTCACTTTAACCGAAATGTAGTCGGCCAGGGCACCACCTTTAAATACGTCCAGTAAGCCAATGACCGCATCACCAGCGGTAAAGCGGGTAACGGCGCTGCCAGTTTGTTCAACAATACCCGAGAAATCGATGCCCACCGACTTAGGGAATTTAGACCCTGACATCAATTTCATTTCTCCACCATACACCTTCCAATCCAGAGGATTAATGGAAACCGCTTTTACCCGAATTAGGAGTTGATCCTTCTCAATAGTTGGCACCGCTTGCTCAATTATATTCAGCACGCTTTCGTCGCCAAACTGGTTATACATTACTTTTCTCATGATGGTTGAAATGTTAAGTTGAACAAAAAGCCCAGCCATAGAAAAAGCACCAGGCCTGGTGACGGGCTATACGAGTTGTGTTGAGTCTTCTAATACAGGATAATCGGTGTACCCTTGCGTACCAGGAGTATATAAGGTTAGATAATCCACCTCATTGAGCGGGGCGTCTTTTTCGATCCTGCTCATGAAATCCGGGTTAGACAGGAAGCTTCTGCCAAAGGCCACCAGATCGGCCGATCCGTCCTGTAATTTCGCTTCGGCGGTTTCCGCAATTAGCCCGTTACAGTAAATAAGTGTATTGGAAAAGGCGCTGCGGATCGCCTGATGCGTTTTCTGTGGTATCGAAGGATTGTCGGAAACGTGAATGTACCCAATGCCCAGACGGTTCAATTCGCCACTCAGGTAGGCATACGTCTGGTGTACGGCGGCCTCGTCGTACGGTGGCATATCGCTTAGCGTAGCGTACGGCGATATGCGCAAACCAACCTTTTCGGGGCCGATCGCACCGGCTATCTTCTCGGCAATCTCCAGGATTAAGCGGCTCCGATTCTGGATGCTTCCGCCATAATTATCCGTACGGGTATTGACATGGGGATTTAACGATTGCTCCAACAGGTACCCATTGGCACCGTGGAGTTCCACCCCATCAAAACCAGCTCTGATAGCGTTCTGGGCGGCTTTTACAAAGTAATTGACTACAGTAGCTATGCCTTGCGCATCCAGGGCTACCGGCCTGGAATATTCCTGCATACCTGCGGTGTCGGTAAAGATTTCCCCTGCCGCTTTACTGCCAGAGAGACCTACCGGTTGATAGCCTTCCGGTAGATTAGCCGTATGGGCGATCCGTCCGGTATGCATCAACTGGACGAATATCTTGGAACCGCCCTCATGTACCCCCTTCGTAACGGCTTTCCAACCTTCGACCTGGGCTTCGGAAAAAATGCCCGGAATGCGTGGATAACCCAGCCCTTCAGGACTGGGGGAGGTCCCTTCGGTCACGATCAAGCCAGCACAGAACGTTGCTTGTAATAGGTAGCCATCCCTTCATTAGGTAGATTGTTCTGCGCACGGCTGCGCGTCATCGGGGCCATTACAACGTGGTTTTTCAACTGAAGGGAGCCTTTAGTAAAAGGCATCATTAATTTTTTCATTGCCGTGTGTTTTACGTTTGATACGGCAAAGGTGGGCCTTATAACGAACTGTAAATAGCGCAAAAAGCCAGAAAAACAGTCGTATCCGACAGGGTAGGATAATCTGGGCCAGTACTAATCAGGTGTTCTTATCATACTCGTATATATAGCTTTGGGCTGTATGATCCGGTTTGTCTGATAAGACTGATTTATGGTCTCATCGGGATATTTTCTACTAGCTATGCGCCCGAGCTTTGTGGGGTATTTAAATCAAATCATCATGGAAAATCACAAAAAACCGATCACTGTAGCGCCTGAAGGGGGAAAAAGCGTTTCTGTTGGTGGCAGCACCTACCGAATCCTGGTAAGCGGAAAAGATACAGCAGGCGCTTTCGCCACGATTGACATGCTAATACCTCCCGGTGGTGGACCGGGACCACACGCCCATGCGGCTTTCGAGGAATCGTTTTATGTGATCGAAGGCGAAATAGAGGTCAAATCCGAATTTGGCCAATATGTAGCGGCCAAAGGATCATTTATAACCATTCCGAAAGGGGGCGTGGTACACAGCTTCAAGAATAAAACCTCGCAAACAGCCCATTTGCTTTGCACCGTGGTGCCTGCCGGTCTGGAAATGTTGTTCGAGGAGATCGGCCAACCCGTTGCAACCGGCCAGTTCCTGCCTCCGCCAGTGCTGGATGCAGATACCATAAGAAAACTACAGGATACCGCCGAAAAGCACGGTCAGCAAGTCTTTCCACCTAATTATCTGGGCTAAACAGTGCCTTACGAATACGAGTATCGCTTCGGGTTCAGGCCATAATGCTTTTCAAATAGTCTACTGAAGTGGCTCAGATTGGAAAAGCCCAGCTCATACCCCACCTCGCCAACGGAATGCTTGCCCTGTTTCAGGAGAAAGGCGGCTTCTTCCATTCGGGCTTGCTGGTAAAAATTGTAAATCGTAGTGCCAAACGTTTGCTTGAAAAGCTGTTTCAGTTTGGTTTCGCTCATAGCAGCAACCTGGGCTAGCTCACGAATTACCGGCGGTACGCTCAGGTCGCTGATGATCTCATTTCGTATATACAGGAGTCGTTCCGCATCCGCACTGTTTATCGTTTGATGGGCAGCATTTTCGCGTAAAGCCAATTTATGAAAAACCAGATAGAGCAGTTCCTGCACCTTGATTTGCATGTAGAAGTGGCTCAAGGGATCATTCATGTCCAAGGCCCCCATGTTTTTAAGCAGGAGTTTGGCCTCCGCTTCCATCCGTTCGAAGAAAAGAAAGGAATTGCCGTTTCCGATAATGGTCTGGAGTACTGAATTGGGCTCACTGACGGCTAATAATTCGCCTAACCGGGGTGGCTTTATGGCGACAACCACATAATGAATCTGTTGATGGGCAGGAAATCGAATGGTCGAACTAAGGTCGTTGGAAGTAACCTGGATAGCCGACTCATCGCGCTGAGAAAAAAGTATTTGGTGATCCTCATTGTAAGCGATTGCGAGGGCCTGTTCATTGCTGTAAAAAAAGGCGGTGATCAGGTCATTTCCCTGGCCGGATGTATTGCGTTTGATGATAAGATCTTCCTTAAGCAAGTACCGGTGTATGGTAATCTTAAAGTCCGGCCCGAAACTTAGCTTGCGAATGTAGCCCTGCCCCAGATAATCCGGTATGACCAGCAGGTCGTTATGAACCGTTGCCCCTATGTGACGGGCAAAATAAGTCATAAAGTCAAAATCGGATGTAGCGGTAAAGCCGAATATCATGAGGACAGGCCCGTATGTGGCAAACGTTCAGCAATAGTACAAACTCGTAATTATTGATGCGTGAGTAGAGTCGTAATAATTGTAACTTGTAATTACTATGGCAAGCTACAAGCAAATCGAATATGAAATCCTGCGTCGTCGATGTGTTGCCTTACAGCAA
>NZ_VFIA01000010.1 GCF_014282275.1 Spirosoma utsteinense | reverse complement strand
AAGCCGCATTCAGGTGATTGTTGAGGGGCTGTTTGCCGAAGAAGGCAAGGTCATTTCACTGACCTGTTTCCCGTACTTAAAAAACACGACGTTATTAATTTGAATTAGTATAACTATCTTACGCCAATTGATTTTTCTAAGAAATGATCAGGCCATGTTTTTACTACATGACCTGATCATTTCTTAGAAAAATTTAATCACGTTCCTTACTTGATTCGGAAACCGATGCCTAACGTGGTGTTGAAACTGTCGGCCCCAAAACGCCCTATTTTTCTACCTACGTTTTTCTCAGCTAATGCGTTGATTGACCAACGCGAACCTAATTGATATTGAGCGCCAACACCGAGGTTAAACATCCCATAATTGAACTGTTCTCGGTATCGCTCTAAACGGCCTGAGGTGGGCGTTAGATCAACTGTTCGATACAAACCATAGTCAGCCTTCCCATAGAAGTAACCTGCTTGACCAAAAACGGAAAGCCGCTTAGTGCGTAAAAAGTGATACTGAGTTAGTAAACCTGCTCCTGCGTATTGATTGCCATCAGGACCATTGTAATTATAACGTCCCTCTAATCGCAAGGCCCAGCCATCTTTTAGAAAATACTGAGCATAGGGAGTTGCACGCAGATGACCGCCTACATCATCACCCCAGCCAGCTCCTACTCCTACACCTACCTGTACTTGGCCTTGGTTAAGCCAAGGTGTTTCTACTCTTGATTGAGCCCAGCTATATACAGGAAATAACAAACTTAACATCAGCAAATAGTTTTTCATCGTATGAGAATTTGTCTATGCGCCAAATGTACAAGAGTGTGTATATAAAGTACGAACAGTTAACTTATTTTAACGCTGATTACATAAAACGCCTGTAAAATGCGAGATCTATTTCTACTATATAAGTGCTTACATGTTAACTGTTTACATCAGGGGGTTAATCCACGTCTTTTTCAAAGAATAAATAAATGTAAATAGCCGAGCCGAAGCTGACGGTGTTGGTTGAAGCAAGCCGATAGCCTTGCTGAGCGTACTCATCGAGTTTAGTTTGCACTTCGGCTTGGGAATCGTTCAGAATATGCTTGGAATCGAGCGTAAGTTTGGAATAGTAGATTAGGCCTTCAACTTTGTAACTTTTCATAAATAAGGGCTTGGTTTATCGATTAAGGCTTAAAAAAACAACTTAACAGGCTGTTAACAAATTGACTGCCTGGGCATCCTGAATAAAGTTGTCATATAATCGAACGTCATGACAATCTAGGTAACCTATAATCAGGTAAAGTGCCATTGTTTTTAAGGGGTTGCACCCAATGACGGATAAAAAATAGGTTTCCTAAAAGTAAACAGGGCCAACTGAAAGATACCAATACGCTATCTCTCTTTTATTGATTTTCTTATCAAGAGATCGGCTAGCTAAACCCCACGACCAGTGGGGTTAAAACCGGCAAAAAACGGTCATGTATGGAGTTATACTTGATGGCTGCTGCTTGTTTATACTAATCGTTACGTACCCCTCCTATCAGTAGGTAAAGCGGGTTTGTGCGTTTAGTGGGCATGTCTCACTCCTCCCTCACTCGTCGCCAGTTGCTGGCAACCCTGGCCGCCACAGCGGGCGGGTCTGTTCTTGCTGAAGCGACACAAGCGGCTGTCATTGCTCCTACAGCCAGCCAGCCCTTCACGCTTTGTCTCAACATGAGCACCATCCGGGGCCAGAAGCTGGGCTTCGCCAAGGAACTCGAAACGGCGTCGAAAGGGGGATTCCGATCGGTCGAAATCTGGATCGATTCAATTCAGGAATACCTGAAAACGCACTCCACTGCCGACGTTCGCAAACTGCTGACCGACCTGGGCATAACCGTAGAGAACGCTATTGGCTTTGCGCCCTGGATCGTAGACGATGATGCGGCCCGCCAGAAAGGGGCCGATCAGCTCAAGCGCGAAATGGAGATGCTGGCTGAGGTGGGCTGTAGGCGCGTGGCTACCCCGCCCATTGGTGCCCAAACGGCCAAAGATCCAATTATTGACCTGCGTAAAGCCGCCGAACGCTACCGTGCCATTCTCGAAATCAGCGACCAGACCAAAGTCATTCCGCAACTGGAACTCTGGGGTTTCTCAAAAAACCTGAACAAGCTGAGCGAGGTCATGTACGTCGCTACCGAAAGCGGCCACCCCTCGGCCCGGCTGCTGCTGGATATCTATCACCTTTACAAAGGCGGCACGTCGCAGGCCAGCCTGCCGCTCGTGGGCAAGCCCGCCATCGAAGTTTTTCACGTCAACGATTACCCGTCTACGCTGTCCCGCGAAGTGATTGTCGATGCCGACCGGGTGTTTCCGGGCGATGGCGTAGCGCCCATCCGTGATACACTCCGGATGATCAGGCGTACCGATAAACCCATTGTATTATCGCTGGAAGTATTCAATAAAAGTTACTACGCCCAGGATGCGCTCGCCGTTACCAAAACCGCCTTCGCAAAAATGCAGGCTATGGTGAAAGGCATATAGAAACAGGATTAAGATTTTATTTTGGCCTGAGGTTTATGCCGTCAAGGAACGTCCTGTATCCTGGACGGCTACGTCCGGGGGTAAAAACTCTAACCGCCCGGACGTAGCCGTCCAGGATACAGGACGTTGTTACTCTTTGTCCGCCTGTCGGTCAGCCCGGATTTCCGGGATCGTGTCGGAGTCGATCAGGCCGAGCGACGCTGCGTGTTCGGCAGCCGCCACCGTATCCGTGACGAGGAGCATGGGGACATGACTGGTCTCGGCTGTCCGGATCAACTCACGAACGGACGCATCGCGGGTTTCGGGCGTCACATCGCGGATGTAGATCGCTCTGATTCGGCCGGGGTTCTCGCGCACTACCTGCGTGTAAATTTCAGGGTCCTGCTGCCCGCTGTCGCCGATAAGTACAAACGGCAGCTGCGGGTTCACATCGAGCACTTTCCGGATCATAGCCAGCTTGTGGGTGTGGTGCGAATCGGATGACAGCAGGGCCGGGTCGAAGCCCAGATCCCGCAATAAAATCGGTCCTTTGGGAATACCCTGAATCCGGAAGAAGTCGATCAGCAGATCGTAGAGATTCCACGGGCTGCTCGATACATAATAGATCGGGTTGAACAGCGTCGTGATCGGTCCGCTTTGCAGCGCCCGGTAAAAAGCCGCTACGCCCGCGAAGGGCAACCGCGTATAGGCGTTCCCCAGAAATGTGAGCCGGGCGGTTTGAAGCAGACTCGTTGCGCCGGTAACCAGAACGGTATCGTCGATGTCGGAAATAACGCCAAACTGGCTAAACTGGGGCGATATCATCATATACCCTTCTTTCTCGACGGGCTCGCCCGTGGTGGGCTGTACAAGGCCATCGAGCGAGTAGCGTACCGGAAACCATACCCGGCCGGGATTGGCAATGAGCACCCCATCGGGTGGGTTGATCGTTACCTCAAAATACCCTTCCTCATCCGTTACGGTCGTATAGGCCTTGTCAAAAGCCTCAACCCGTACCGTCACGCCCGGCACTTCGTCGCTCTCGAAGCGCTGGTAGGTAGCCAGCAGGTTCTGCCAGAAGCGGTCGTTGTCGGATGGTGTGCTCAGGTCACGTTCGCGCAGGACCCGCCCTTTGAGCCAGACCGCCGATGGCGAGCCAAAGCCCCGGTAGTACACGATCTTGTAGGGTTTATCGGCATCGAGCCGCCCGAAGAGACGGTTTTTGAGTCGATCGAAATGGACTTCAGCGCCGGAAGCGGTAGTCAGTAAAAAATCTTTCCAGGTACTCATTTCAGTGCATGTTCATAGTCGGCCCATTCATCGATATCGGTCAGTTCGTCCAGCCGCTCAACCGTCAGGCCGTTCTGCCGGCTGGCCAGTTCGGTCAGCTGGCCCAGCTCGGGCTGGCTCCAGGGCATACCGTCGAACAGGGCCGGGTGAAGTTTCTTCATGGCAAGCAGGTAATAGCCGCCATCCGTTGCCGGGCCAATGACAACGTCGGCCCGGGCCAGAGCCGCAAACGCCTGTTCAATGTGACAGGCCGTAATGGAGAGGCAATCGCTGCCAATGATAGCTACCGGGCCAGCACCCTGCTCAAACTGCTCCCGAAATGCTTCCTGCATCCGCTGGCCCAGGTCCTGACCCGATTGCAGCTGCTTTTCGTAGCCGTTCCAGCCGTCGTCCTCATTGACAAAATCCCCATAATACACCACCCGCCGACAGCGCAGTGGCCGTGTGATAGCCTGCGTGTGCCGAAGCAAATGCTGGTACACGGCTACGGCCTGCTCGTTGCCAACGGTGCGGGCAATACGGGTCTTGACGGTACCGGGAATTGGGTTTTTAACGAAGATGATGAGCGTACTTTCGGCCATACGGGGGTTTGTCGGTAACTTTGCGGAGGCATGTAGGATCGGGCAACTCGTCCCGTTACCCGAAGACTACCAAAATAAAAATCAATGAACAAGGAAATTGTTTATACTGAACAGGCACCAGCGCCCATCGGGCCCTATAGCCAGGCCGTAAAAGTAACCGCTACCGGCATGTTGTTCGTATCGGGGCAGGTAGCCATTGATCTGGCACCCCTGGGCGACATCAAGGCCGAAACGCATCAGGTTATGAAAAACATAGGCGCCATCCTGCAGGCCGCCGACATGGATTTTACGAACATCGTCAAGAGCAGCATCTTCGTGAAGGACATGAATAACTTTGCGGCCATCAACGAGGTGTACGGAACGTTTTTTGCGTTTGAGCCGCCCGCCCGCGAAACGGTGGAAGTGGCCCGTCTGCCCAAGGATGTCAATGTTGAAATTTCAGTAATAGCTGTCCAATAGAGAAAAAGGAGGAAGGGGAGGAAAGGGAGGATGGAGCAAAGGGATCTGCGGTCGCAATCCTTTTGCCCCTTTCCTCCATCCTCCCTTTCCTCCCCTTCCTCCCCCAATTATGTCAAAACCCGTTCGCGTTCGTTTCGCGCCAAGCCCCACCGGCCCGCTGCACATCGGCGGAGTGCGTACCGCGCTTTATAATTACCTGTTTGCCCGGAAGATGGGTGGCAAAATGCTCCTGCGTATCGAAGATACCGATCAGAATCGGTTTGTACCGGGTGCCGAAGAATACATCGTCGAAGCCCTGCACTGGGCCGGCATCGTTATAGACGAAGGACAGGGCGTAGGTGGTCCGCATGCACCCTACCGCCAGTCGGAGCGCCGGGCTATTTACCAGAAAGAGGCCCAGCGGCTCGTCGACGAAGGAAAAGCCTATTATGCCTTCGATACGGCCGAAGAACTGGACGCTATGCGGCAGCGGCTCGAAGCAGCCAATGCGCCGGCTGCACAGTATAATTCCATCACGCGGATGCAGATGCGCAACTCGCTGACCCTGAAAGCCGACGAGGTAAAGGCCCGCATAGACGCCGGTGACCCGTATGTTATCCGGCTGAAAACACCCCGAAAAGAAGAGGTTCGACTCAATGATCTGATCCGCGGCTGGGTAAACGTCCATTCGTCGGCTATCGATGATAAAGTTCTCCTGAAATCGGACGGGTTGCCAACCTATCACCTGGCCAATATCGTGGACGACCACCTGATGGAGATCACCCACGTGATCCGGGGTGAGGAGTGGCTGCCGTCGGCTCCGCTGCATGTGTTGCTGTACCGGTACCTGGGTTGGGAAGATACGATGCCGCAGTTTGCTCACCTGCCGCTGTTGCTGAAGCCTGAAGGCAACGGCAAACTCAGTAAGCGCGATGCCGACCTTGGTGGTTTCCCCATCTTCCCTCTTCAATGGACCGATCCCGTTACGGGCGTTGTGGCCAAAGGGTTTCGGGAAGAAGGTTACCTGCCCGAGGCCACGATCAACTTCCTGGCCTTGCTGGGCTGGAATCCCGGCACCGAGCAGGAACTGTTCACGATGGACGAGTTGATTGCCAGCTTCGACCTGACGCAGGTGCATAAGGCCGGGGCCCGGTTCGACATCCAGAAGGCGCAGTGGTTCAATCACCAGTACATTCGGTTGCGGCCCGATGCTGAACTGGCCCCTACCGTGCAGCAACAAGCCGAAGCCGCCGGGTTCGACTGCCCGCCCGAAAAAGCCGAAAAGATCGTATCGCTCCTGAAAGGACGAATTAATTTCGCCCACGAGATATTTACCGAAGCGGCTACGATCTTCAACGCGCCAACGACCTATGACGAAGCTATTGCAGCCGCGAAATGGAACGACGACGCGGTACGGGCGGTAACGGCTTTTCGCGATGCATTACAGGCGTATGACGGCCCGTTTATGGCCGATGATATCAAACACACGCTGGGCGATGCGATGACGCAGGCGGGTATCAAGCAGGGCAAGATCATGCAGGCTATGCGGCTGGCGCTGACGGGTACCGGTGCCGGACCTGATCTGATGCTGACCATGGAAATCATTGGTAAAGACGAGACGGTCGGGCGGCTGGAAACGGCGCTAAACACGTTGAAAACAGCAGTTAAATAGATAAGAAGAACACAGTTGGTTCGGATTTGATAGATTTTTGCCTATTTACGAAGAGGAAATCCGCTCCAATCCGTTTTACCCGTACCAACCGTGTTCTGTTAGTAATCATGGCAAAGAAAAAACCGAATCCCGACGAAAACGAAAAACCCCGCGTTCATAAAGAACTGGAAGGGTTCGATATTCAGATCAACTCGTTTGGCGAGATCACGACGAGTTTCGACATAGACAAGATCAACCAGTTTCTGAATAAGACGGTGGATGATAAAAAACTGCGCCATCGCACCGACCTTAATCTCAAAGGTGAACCGCTCCCCAACGAGGCCGAAGCCAAAGAAGGGGACGATGAGGAACTGAACCTGGACGATGATATCGATCTGGACGAAAAGCCAAGACGGTAAGTAGCGGGTGACGTGCCGACACACTACGCACGACATCCATCTTCCGCACCACCTGCAAGCCCAACCCGTCAAATCGCCCGGTTGGGCTTTTTTTGTGCCGTTTGTACGAAAAACGCGTCGCTCAATCGGGCACATTCAGTAGTTTCGAATGAGTAAACCAGAAACAAGAACCGAAACCCGACTATGTATTCTCACGAAATCGACTACAAAATCATCGGCGAAGATATCCAGATCGTCGAAATTGAACTGGACCCCAACGAGACCGTCATTGCCGAAGCTGGCTCCATGCTGTATATGGAAGACGGTATCCAGTTTGAAACCAAAATGGGCGACGGCTCCCAGCCCGACCAGGGGTTTCTGGGTAAACTGCTACAGGCGGGGTCGCGGGTGATCATGGGCGAGTCGCTGTTCATGACCCACTTCACCAACCGGGGCAACGGGAAGCGTAAAGTGACTTTTGCCGCACCTTATCCCGGCACGGTAATGCCCATTAACTTATCCGGTGTTTACGGAAATACACTGATCGTTCAGAAAGACGCGTTCCTGTGTGCTGCGCTGGGCACCAAGATGAGCATCCATTTCAACCAGAAAATGGGAGCTGGCTTTTTTGGTGGCGAAGGCTTCATTCTTCAGAAAATTCAGGGCGACGGCATGGCCTTTATTCATGCGGGCGGTGTGGTGATCGAGCGCACCCTGAACAACGAGATCCTGCGGGTAGATACGGGCTGTGTAGTAGGGTTTGAGCCAAGTGTCAACTTCGATATTCAGCGGGCGGGTGGTCTGCGGAGTATGGTGTTCGGGGGCGAAGGCCTGTTCCTGGCTACGTTGCGCGGTTCCGGAAAAGTCTGGATTCAGAGTATGCCCATCTCCAAACTGGTACAGCGGCTGTCGGCCAGTGGCGGTCAGGGGAACAAAGAAAGTGGCTCTGTTCTAGGCCAGTTGGGTGGACTGCTGGATTAAGTCTGAATCAGAATTTAGTCCCAAACCGGATACTTTTGCCTGAAATTGTGTTAACCGGTAGAATCTGACAAAACGTAGGCATAGATGAGTATGGAGATCATTTGCACAAACGACAAATTTCCGGCACCGGTGCTGGCCTTTTACGCGGAGTTTGGCATTCAGACCCCAAAGAAGGACCAGATTTATACCGTTCGCCAGGTAAAGCGCCACACAACGGGCGACACGGGCGTGTTGCTCAACGAGATTCAAAATCCCGATGTGCCGGTGAAACACCCGGTTATGGGCGAAGTCTGGTTTGAGCCTACCTTCAACATCAACCGATTTGCCACACTGCTCGGCCAGCCGGTTCGGCAGGAGGAAATGGAAGACGTGAATGTGTAAGCGCGCTTGCTGATATTAAATTTACTGTAGGGCAAAAAAAGTTACTTCACTGGATTGAGGTAACTTTTTTCTTTTCATATATTTCGGAACTGTGCATGGATTGAGCATAGTAACCAAACCGTATGAAAAACAGAATCATAGGAATAGGCCTGCTGATTGCGGGCGCAGCAACAACGGGTCAGGCGCAGGATACGACGAAGCGATCGGTAACCGGGTTCCGGTTTGGTACTGAATCGGGGTTGCTCACGAACAATAGCCTCACCGCTATTCAGCAAAAACTTCAGCAAACAAACATCGATGCCAAAGCGGTAGGGGACAAGTTCAGCAACGTTACGTTTTCATTCGTACGCGACTGGCCGAAACACACCGCCGAAACACGTTTCCTGTTTATGGGTACTACCAGTAACGGTCCGGCTGTTAGTCCGGCCATTCGGCGGGCACGCCTTAGCGGGTTTGGCGTCGGTTTTTCCGGTACCTACAAGTTAATCAACACACGTCGATTCATTGTAGGGCCTATGTTTGGCTACGATATGATGTGGTACCGGCTGGCGCTGCTCCCGGTTGACCGTGACAATCTCTTACTCGCCACTATTGCTAATAACCCGGCTGCTTATAACCCTGTCACCTTCCGGCAGGGATTATACCTGAATCTGCATGCAGCGGCTGCCGGGGAGTACCGGCTATACTGGTTAAAGAGATACTACGATGAATTGCGGGTGGGTGCCCGGGTGGGCTACCAACTGCCGTCATTTGGCCAAGGCCAATGGCGGTTCAACGACGGGACCATCGGCGATCTGCCCCGCTTCCAGCCAAAAATGTTATACTATCAGGTTGGTGTTTCGTTCTTTCCCAAAAAGCGGCCAAGAACCTAGCGACCGTGGACTGACGGCCCGCTTTAGTGGAGTGGCAGGCTTTTCACCTTCCCGCCACCAACATCGTTTATGCCGTGCTGGGTTATAAAGGCATTGGGGTCAATTTCGTTGATGATCGCTTTCAACCGACCAATTTCGAGCCGGGTAATTACCGTGTACAGTACATCCTGAGCCTGTACACGGGCCCCATGCTTACCGTGTCCCTGCTGCCCGGCCAATACTGTAACGCCCCAGCCCATTTCGGTCAGACGGATCTGAATTTGGGGATGATTGGGCGATACGATCATAATAGCCGTATACTCTTCCAAACCATGTACCAGGAAATCGATCATCTTGGAGGCTGCGAAATAGGTGATGATCGAATACAGAGCGAGTTCAAGGGTGAGAAAGAAGGCGGCTGCGCTAAAAATGAACACGTTGAGCAACAGGATCACGTCACTGACCTTAAGTAAGTTACTGCTCCGGCTTATGAGCAAAGCCGCTATCTCGGTACCATCCAGCACAGCCCCGCCCCGCATGGCCAGACCGATGCCGAGACCCAGGAAGAAACCGCCAAAAATAGCCGTCAGTAGTAAGTCGGGTGTAACATCGGGGTAGGGGACAAAGACGATGCAGAGCGACAACCCGGCGATGGCAATGGCACTTTTGAGCGCAAACTGACCGCCTATCTGCCGGTAACCAAGAATGATAAAGGGTAGGTTAATGACTGGAATCAACGCGGCCAGGGGCCAGCCGAACAGATCGGCCAGCAGCATAGAGACGCCGGTAACCCCCCCGTCGATGAAGTGGCTCGACAACAGAAACCCTTTCAGTCCCATGCCGGCGCTCAGGATGCCGGCTACAATCAATACAAAGTTTTTTACGGGTTGAAACCAGGTGGGGCGCTGAGACATTATGTGGAATTTTACGGTTAGACTAAGAAAGCAATAAGCATCGTTTATGTAACGTCACGCCTTTTTTATGAAACTAAGCCATTGTGCATTTGTTGGTTGCCTCGCTCTGATCATGACCGCCTGCGGCAGCGATACCGCTGACAACTATGTACCCAAACCGAAGGCCTATCCGCGCTTCGATTTGCCGGTACCCCGGTATACCCAGATAGCGCCGACTCATCCTTACCAGTTCGAGTACAATAGTATAGCCCGAATCCTGCCCGATACGTTCGCCCGCGCTGAGCCACACTGGATTTTTATTAACTATCCGGCTTTCCATGCCAGTGTTCAGTTGACTTACAAGCCGATCCGGAATGACGTAAACCGGTTGCGGGGTATGCTCGAAGATTCGTACAAACTGGCCGCCCGGCACAATATCAAAGCCTATGCCATCGAGCAACGGACGCTCAAGTTGAAATCGGGTCTGGAGGCCAGCCTGATCGATCTGTCGGGGGAGGTGCCAAGCCAGGTCCAGTTCGTAACGACCGACTCGACAACCCATTTCCTGCGGGGGGCGTTATACTTCAGTACGGCGACTCAGAACGATTCGCTTCAACCCATTATCCAATATATTCGCAAGGACATGCTGCACCTGCTGAACACGCTGAAATGGCGGAAATAAGCATTGCCAACGAAGCGAATATCAACAATCAAGGTTACGCTATGAAAATCATATATACACTTCTGGTTTGCCTGTCAGTCTCGGCAGGCTATGCCCAAACGAAAAAAGCGGTTACCAGGCCAACGGCGACAACAGCCGCCGAGGCTGTCAAACTCCCCGGTCAGGCCATTTACCAGCAATATTGCCTGGCCTGCCATCAGGCCGATGGATCGGGCGTACCCAACCTGAACCCGCCCCTGCGCGGTACTGATTGGGTACTGGGTGACAAAAATCGACTCATCAACGTGCTGCTGAAGGGATTACAGGGGGAGGAAGTGGAAGGCGAAGTATACGATAATGCGATGCCTGCTCATGACTTTCTGGACAATACCCAAATTGCCGATGTACTGACCTACATCCGTAGCAACTTCACCAACAAGGCCGATGCGGTAACGCCCGATCAGGTAAAGGCCGCACGCGGTAAGTAGCCTGGACGGCTACGTCCGGGTAGAAACTATTTTTTCACCCGAACGTAGTCGTCCAGACTACTTGTCAACCACTAGGTCATTCAGAAAAATGACCTACGTCTGAATAACGCCTACTGAAAAAGGTTTTGTAATAGGCGCGTGGTTAGCAGCAGCGATGCCTTCAGACAGGGTCTGGCGTGTATGGAGCGGGTCGATGACAGCGTCGACCCAAAGCCGGGCTGCTGCATAATAGGGTGATAATTGTGCGTTGTACTGATCGGTGATCTTCGTCAGCAACGCCTGTTCCGCTTCGGGCGTGATGACTTCACCTTTGGCTTTGAGCGAGGCTACCTGAATCTGAACCAGTGTTTTAGCCGCCGATGCACCACTCATTACGGCCATCTGGGCCGTGGGCCAGGCCAGCATCAGGCGCGGGTCATAGGCTTTGCCACACATGGCGTAGTTACCCGCGCCATAGCTGTTGCCGATCACAACCGTAAATTTCGGCACCACCGAGTTTGCCATAGCGCTCACCATCTTGGCCCCGTCTTTAATAATGCCGCCCTGCTCGGCCCGGCTCCCCACCATGAAGCCCGACACATCCTGCAAAAACACGAGCGGAATCCGTTTCTGGTTGCAGTTCATGATGAACCGGGCGGCTTTGTCGGCTGCGTCGCCGTAGATGACGCCCCCCATCTGCATTTCGGTGGGCTGTCCGGTCCGGCCTTTGGCCTTCACTACTTTACGCTGGTTGGCTACGATACCCACCGCCCAGCCATCGATTCGGGCGTAGCCGCACAGCAGCGACTGACCGTAACCGGGCTTGTATTCGTCAAAATCAGATGCGTCGATGAGCCGCTCAATAACCTCCCGCATATCATAAGGCTTCACCCGGTCGGCGGGGAGGATTTGATAGATGTCGGCCGGGTCTTTGGCGGGCAAAACGGGTTCGGCCCGGTCGAAGCCGGCGGTTTCGGAGCGGCCCGTTTTGTCAAGGATGCGCTTAATGGCGTCCAGACAGCTTTTATCGTCCGGGTAGCGGTTATCGATAACCCCCGAAATGTCAGTGTGGGTGACGGCTCCGCCGAGCGTTTCGGCGTCGACATCCTCGCCTATGGACGCTTTGACCAGATAGGGCCCGGCCAGAAAAATAGAGCCTGTCCCGTCAACGATCAAGGCTTCGTCGGACATGATGGGCAAATAAGCTCCACCAGCTACACAACTGCCCATCACAGCCGCTACCTGCAACACACCCATAGCGGATAGGTGGGCGTTGTTGCGGAATGTGCGGCCAAAATGCTCTTTGTCGGCGAATACTTCGTCCTGAAGCGGCAGGTACACGCCGGCGCTATCGACCAGATAAATGATTGGCAGCCGGTTCTCCATCGCGATCTCCTGCGCCCGGAGGTTCTTTTTAGCCGTGATCGGAAACCAGGCCCCTGCCTTTACGGTCGCGTCGTTGGCGACGATTACACACTGGCGTCCCAATACATAACCAATACCTACAATCACACCGCCTGAGGGGCATCCCCCGTGTTCCGGATACAGGCCTTCGCCGGTAAACAGGCCAATCTCCACGAAGCGACTGTCGGTGTCGGTAAGGTAATCGATGCGCTCCCGGGCGGTTAATTTGCCCTTGCGGTGCTGATCATCTATTTTCTTCTGGCCACCACCCAGTTTGGTCTGGATAGTGCGCTGCGTTAGTTCGTCGAGAAGGAGTTGCATGAAGGTGGTTTAGGAGTAACCAGCCCTGCCAGTGGTCGTAGACCCTGGTAGTGGCTGTATTCTGGTTGATTGGCATACCGCCACTACCAGGGTCTATGACCACTGGCAGGGCTAATTACTGCCGGGTAGAATCCACTTTCGTGGTGGTCACGGTGGTGACTGTTGCGCTGCCCGGTTTGGTATCGGCGGCTTTGTCTTTCTTGCCAAACAGTGAGAAGTGAACGTAGCGCTTTGGGTTCTCGCGCAGGTCGGTCAGGAGTTTTTCGAGACTGGCCGTAGTGGCGTTGACGTTACGGTAGAGTGAGTCGTTGGAGGTAAGCTTGCCCAATGATCCTTTCCCTTCGTTGATTGACCCTAAGATCTTTTGCAGATTGTCGACCGTTTTATTCACGCTGCCGAGGGTCTGTTTCAGTTGAAGGCCCTGGAGCGAATCGGCAAACGTGTCGGCCTTGGCCAGAATTGGTTTTAGTTGTTTTTCCGTCTCCACCAGCGAACTCGACAGGCGGTTCACATTGTCGAGCGTTGTTTTCAGGCCAACCCGGTTCTCGGCAATGGCCAGATCGAGGGTTCGAACCCCGGCATTGGCTGCCCGAAGCGTTTGATTGAGCACAATACCGGTCTGGTCGAATTGCCCGACTACCCGGTTCAGCTGATAGGTCAGCGAATCGACGTTGTTCAACACCGGTAAGGTTTTCTCCTTGATCAGTGCCGATAGGCCGGTTTCTTTCGCCGACACCAGTTGCCCACCGTCTGCCAGTTCTGGTGTGCCTTGCTTGATTCCCAACCGAATCAGTTTCCCGCCCAGTAGTCCGTCGTCGGCCAGTACGGCCCGCGATCCCTGGGTAACCCGGATACCGTCTTTGACTTCAATGGTAACCAGCAGCCTGTTGCCCTTGTCCTGTAAAATCTTGATGTTACGGATCTGTCCAACCGTCAACCCGTTGATCTGCACCGGGTTAGACGCCGTTAGTCCATCGATATTATCGTAAATGACGGTGTATTTATGATTGGACGAAAAGAAGTCGGAGCCTTTCAGGAAGTTGAACCCGAAAAAAAGCATCAATAACGAGACGACGGCCAACAAGCCGACTTTTACTTCCTGAGAGATTTTCATGTGTACGTAAAGTGAACAGCCGGGCGGGTTGCTCAACCGGTTTGGCTGAACGTATAACCAACTACGTAAGGTATTTGTCCCGAAAGAGTGCAAAAAAGGATAGTCGGTAAATTGGGAGAAGAAAGGAGAAAGAACGAAAAAGACGAACGGGAGGCTGCCAGTCTGCATTTTTCCGTTCGTCTTTTCTGTTCTTTCTCCTTTCTTCTCTCTGCTTAATTTGCCGCTTCAACTTCCTCTTTGTATTGGGAGAATGCTTTATAGATAGCGCTGGCAATCTGCTCCTGGCCTTCTTTCGACTTTAAAAACAACTCTTCGGCCGGGTTGGTCAGATACCCACTTTCGATCAGGATGCTGGGCATGGTCGTTTTCCAGAGGACAATGAAACCCGCCTGCTTAACACCATTGCTCTTGCGATCAGCATTATGCCGGAAGCTGCGCTCTATTTTCTCGGCAAAATTAATGCTGCTTGTCATGAACGCGTGCTGGTAGTTAGCCAGCATAATGGTTGCCAGGGGAGAGTTAGGGTTAAATCCTTTGTAGGTCTGCTGGTAGTTTTTTTCCTGCAGGATAACCGCGTTTTCACGTCGGGCTACGTCAAGATTGCTTTGGGTTCTGTGGAGCCCCAGGGTGTAGGTTTCGGTGCCATACACGCGACTGCTCGATGGGCTGGCGTTGCAGTGAATGGAAATGAACAGGTCGGCCCGGCTACGATTGGCAATGGCACCTCGTTCGTATAAATCGACGAAATGATCGGAAGACCGCGTATAAATCACCCGAATGTTCGGGTGGTTCGCCTTGATCTTACGGCCCAGTTGGAGGATTAAATCCAAATTGATCGTCTTCTCTTTGGCATACCGCCCGTGTGTGCCGGGGTCTTTACCACCATGACCTGCGTCAAGTACCACCGTCCGGAGCTGGTTAGACAGGCTCTCGGCGGGGGCTTCTGCGTCGGTTTCGGCTGCGCGTGGGGCGCTTCCCTGCCTGACTCCCGACTGGCGGACAGTGTCCTGAGTCAGATCGGGCAGCAAGTCGATCCGGGCAGGCACTATAGTAAGCGCCAGCAGCGGAAAGACCGCCAGTAGCAGCGTTGTTATTATTCCGGGAGCCGGAACCAACGACCGACTCGCGGTTGGTTTAATAATTTTTAACAGGGGAAAACGTTTCAAAGCGATAGCGGGATGACTGTTCGTGAATACCTTTGTAAGCCATAGGATTAACGATCTTTTGGCAAATGTAATTTTTTTGATAAAACTGAAAAAAGTATACTTTATTTTGCGGTCCGCTTCAGTACGTACTTTTCTGAGTATCATTTGCATCCTTTGGGCGTTTAACTCCCTGGGTCAGAGTACTACGACACCACGACAGCCCGCAAAAGGAGGTATACCTACCACCACCGAACCGTCGCAGCGGGTAACAGACCAGACATCGGGCGCTACACCCGCTTCCCGTGCTGCCGAAAACAACCCGGCCTCCGGTGCTGCAACCGGCACATCGGCAACCACCGCCACAACGCCTTCGTCACAAACCGTACCGGCCCGGCAAACGACACGACAAACCCGGCCGGGCCTCGTTTCGCCCAATGTGGTGCGCCCCGAATCCCGAACAGCCGTTGGAAGCGATTCGCTCCGGGTTGCGGTAGCCGATTCGGCCATTACGGATTCGGCCCAGACCGACGCCACCTTCCAGACAACGGTTACTTATCAGGCTAAAGACTCTACGCTCTATGCTGCCGATGGGCAGACAGTCGAACTGTTTGGCGATGCCAGCGTCGTCTACGGCGATATCTCGCTCAAGGCCGACTATATCCGCATCAACTACCTCACCAATGAGGTATATGCCAAAGGTCGCTACGATTCGACCGCTAAAAAACTTATTGGACGTCCTATTTTTGAGGATGGTGAGGGTAAGTACGACTCGAAAGAAATCCGATATAACTTCAAAACCAAGAAAGGACGCATTCAGGGCGTTATTACGCAGCAGGGAGAAGGCAATATTCGGGGGCAAACGGTAAAGAAAGATGAGGAAGATAATCTATATATCGGAAAGGCTATCTACACTACCTGTAACCTGGCCACCCCTCACTTCCATATCAACGCCAGCAAACTGAAGGTTATCCATAACAAATCGGTTGTGGCGGGGCCGTTCAATCTGGTCATTAACCAGATTCCACTACCTCTTGGCCTGCCCTTTGGTTTTTTTCCGTTTCCCAAACGAAAAGAAATTGGTGTATCGGGAATTCTGGTGCCGCAGTATGGCGAGGAGCCCAACGGCCGGGGCTACTACCTGCGCGATGGAGGTTATTACTGGGCCGTAAGCGAGAATCTGGGGCTACAGTTCAAAGGTCAGATTTACTCGCGGGGTAGCTGGGGGGTGGGCGTATCGTCGGCCTACAACAAGAAGTACCGGTTTAGCGGAGCAGTGGACCTTCGTTTCAACCGGAACCGCTCCGGCGACCGTGTCGATACCAGCCAAACGCCCCGGAACGATTTTGCTTTCACCTGGTCACACTCGCCGGTGCCGCGTGGGCGGGGTAGCTTCTCGGCCAATGTAAACATCAGCAGCAACAGCTATAACCAGAACAATTCGTTCAGTACCCAATCCTATATCTCCAACGTAGCGGGTTCGTCGGTGCAGTACAGCCGCACGTTTGGGCAGTATGTGCGGGCGGGTGCCAACGTGCGGGTGAACCAGCAGTTTGGGCAGATTGACCGGATAACCCAGCAACGGGTCAACGGAAAAACCGACGTGTCGTCCGATTTCAACCTTGGCGTCAACCAGATTTCACCTTTCGCGCTCAAGGGCGGTACGGGGCGCTGGTATGAAAGTTTTCGCGTAGGACTGGACATCAGCGGGTCTATTGGTGTGAGCAACACCATCCGGAGCCAGATCGATACTACCGGCCTGGGTTTTCCGGTTATTTCAAATCTGAGGCCTATCAGTGCTATTCAGCGAACGCTGGATAGCACGCAGCGGGCGACTGACCTGCGTATCGGCACCGTGAGACAGGACCCAAACCTGATTCCTTTCAGCCAGAAAAACCTGCCTCAGATCTGGGAAAACCGGCTTGTTCAGGCACGCTATAGCATTCCTATTTCGCTGCCAAACGTAAAGCTGCTCCGCTACATCAACCTGACTCCCGGCTTTTCGTTGCAGGGCGACATTTACACCAAGAAACTGAACTATACGTATCTGGGCGTTGGAAATATTGTCAATCTGGACCCGGTAACGGGCCAGTACGTAACCAACACGAATGCCGTTCGGGTCGATACGGCGCGTGGCTTTTTTCCATCCTATAATTTTTCGGCCAATGCCAGTATGAACACCCGTTTTTACGGCACCTTCTTTATCCGCGGAAAACGCATCGAGGCCATTCGGCATACGGTTGCTCCGTCGATTTCGTTTAGCTATATCCCGGACTTCACGAACCCCATTTTCGGTCAGTTTCAGGTGCTGCCAGCTGTTGGAAGCCTTCGGGGCTTACCTGAATACCGGCGGACCCTGTCGGTGTTTCGGGGCCTGGGTGGAAACAGCAGCGGTGGAACGAGTACGGAGTCGGCGTTTATCTCGTTCGGTATCGTAAACCAGCTGGAAATGAAAGTCCGGACCCGGAATGACACGACTGGCCAGGATTTCAAGAAGGTCCCGATCTTCGACAACCTGAGCATCACGGGAAGTTATAACCTGCTGGCACCAGACTTTAACTTATCACCTATTGCGCTGAGTGCCAACACGCAGATTTTCAAAAACATCAGCTTCAACTTCTCGTCGACCTTCGACCCGTATGAACTCAGACCCTACGGCGGTACACCCTATTATAATTTGCCGACGTCGACAACCCCCATTCCTCCCACCAGTTTCTCCCCATTGATATTAAGAACGGTTGGTTACGATAACCGGGAATTCGTGCGGGTTCCGCAGAGCTATGCGTTTACAGCCGGGCAGGGTTTGCTCAGGTTGACCAATGTTCAGGCTTATGTGAGTGCCCGGTTCGCGCCGAAGCAGGCCGACAAGAAGAAAGTCAGCCCCAATGCATCCGATGCTACGCTGAAGGCCATCAACAACAACCCCGAACTGTACGTCGATTTCACTATACCCTGGTCGATGAACATGAGTTACACCTTCGGGCTTACTAAACTTACCCCCCAAATTTCGCAGGTGATCCAGGCGCTGACGCTGACGGGCGACCTGAGCCTGACGCCGAAATGGAAAATTACGTTACAGACGGGCTATGACTTCAAATTGAAAAGCCCTACGCTAACCACCATCGGTGTCAACCGCGACCTGCACTGCTGGGAAATGGCCTTCAACTGGACACCCTATGCGGGGAATAACCTGCGGGCCGGCAACTACTCGTTCGACCTCCGGGCGCGGTCATCCATCCTCCAGGAGCTGAAACTCTCCCGCCGTCGCAGTTTCTACGACCGGGGAGGGTTTTAATGAGCGGGGCGCGTAGCCTGAATGAGTGATTGAGTGATTAAGCGATTGGGCGGGGCGCGTAGCCTGATTAAGTGGAAATGCAGCAAATCACCCAATCCCCCAATGATTCTCGATAAATCCGTATCTTGCTTCGACTCTTAGTTAAAACCCACCATGACTGAACGCGATAAACAAAGACTGGACGAACTGGAAATGAAAACGGCTTACCTGATGGCCCGGCAGGATGAGCAAACGGCTAAAATGCATCAGATCACGGCCCGGTTGGTGTATATCGAAGCCCGGCAGCACCGACTGATGAAAGAGATCGGGATCGACCCCGAAAAACTCGATACTACGGAAGCCGCCAAAGCCGATGCCCAGGCTATCAACCTGCTGGCCATTCCCGAACAGCGTTGGAACTGAAGTTGCCAAAACCGGTACAGGCTGATACAACTGTACCGGTTTGATCGTTTATAGTCCTGTATGAAATCTGCTTCCCTGCGTACCCTTCTCTTTCTGGCTGCCTTAGTTGCCGTCAACATACTGTCGGCGTTTGTTTTTTTTCGACTCGACCTTACCGAGGAGAAACGGTATACGCTTTCCCCGGCAACGCAGTCGCTGCTGGCCGATCTGCCCGATGATATCCACGTGGAGGTGTACCTGACGGGCGATTTGCCACCGGGGTTCAAGCGGCTCGAAAATGCAGTTCGCGAAACGCTGGACGAGTTTCAGGCCCGCCGTGGTGTAGGGGCTGCCGCTATTACGTATCGGTTTGTCGATCCTGATGCCATTACCAGCGCCGACGCAAAAACCAAACTCATCGACCGGCTACAGCAACGGGGTTTGCTGCCCACGAACCTGTTCGCAAAAGAAGGCGGCAAACGCACCGAAAAGCTGGTTTTTCCCGGTGCGCTCGTCTCTTACAAAGGCAAAGAAACGGCCGTCCTGTTATTGAAGGGCAATAAAACAACGTCGCCTGAAGAGCAACTGAATCAATCCTATGAAGGGGTAGAGTTTCAACTGGCCTCCGCCATCCGCAAACTCACACAGACAGAAGGGAGCCGCAAACGGGTGGGGCTTCTGTATGGCCACACGCAGGTGCCACCCTCGCGGTTTGCCGATCTGCTGGCGTCTGTTCAGGAGAATTATAATCTGTTTTTTGTCGATATGTCCAAGCCTGGCCCTATTGTCGGTCTCGACGCGGTACTGGTGCCCAAACCTGACCGGCCCTTTTCGGAAGACGAACTATTTAAACTCGACCAGTTTGTCGTCAATGGGGGGCGGGCGCTGTTTTTCGTGGATGGCCAGCGCGTCGATAGCGTAAACAACGAAGGCACATACGCTCAGCCGCTTAACCTCAACCTCGACGACCTGTTTTTCCGCTGGGGCGTACGCGTCAACCGGAACGTGGTCAAGGATTTGTTGTGTGCGCCGATTCCGCTCAACGTCGGTAACATCGGCGATAAACCCAACATACAGCTGGTGCCGTGGCGTTTCTATCCATTGCTGAATAACTTTGGCCGCAGCGGCAACCCCATCGTTCGCAACCTCGACGCGGTCCTGAGCCGGTTCGTCAGTACGCTGGATACCGTCCGGGCAACGGGTGGCGATGGACAGCCCATCCAGAAAACACCACTTCTGCTCACGTCGCCTTATACCCAGTTGCTGAAGGCCCCCGCCCTGATTTCCTACAATGAAGCCCGGCAACAACCCGACCCGGAAACCTATACGGCCGGGGTGCAGATAATAGGGTGTTTGCTCGAAGGGCGCTTTCAGTCGCTTTTTGCCAACCGGATCTTGCCGGGCGACCCCCGCGCCAGTGGTTTCCGGCCCGTAGGTGAACCATCGCGCGTGCTGGTCTGCTCGGATGGTGACCTGATCATCAACGACGTCGATTACAAGCGTAATACACCCTATCCGCTGGGTTTCGACCGGTATACGCGCAACACATATGCCAACAAGGATTTTGCGCTCAACGCTATCGATTACCTGGTCGATCCGAACGGGGTGATTGCCGCCCGTACCCGTACGGTGGCGCTGCGCCCGCTGGACAAGATACGGCTGGACGCTGGCCGTACCGGCTGGCAACTGCTGAATGTGCTGGGCCCCTTAGCGTTGATCGGTTTGATTGGGGTTGTCTGGCAGGTTGTGCGCCGGAAGCGGTATCATGCATGAACTGGAATCAACAGGTAGCCGTTTTGAGTAGAAATAAGTAAATTGGCCTGATCAACAAATGATTGCTTATGGAGACGCATCCACATCCTTTCATAACACTGTCTCGTCATGAGCGGGCCGTGGCTATCCTGGAGCGCCTGATCGCCGACAAGCGGCAGGCAGAAGAAGAGATTGTCGACAACTTTCATACCGATCCGTTGATCCAGGCGGCAGTCGCTGAGTTAAAGCGTAGACGTGACGAGCGTGGAACAGCTGCCATCTAGATACGATTTTCAATTTGTTGGCGGTCAGAAAAATATATATCTATTTTCGACGGAAAAACTGATCCTTTATGAGATTCAGTTTAAGCCCACACCGTACCTGTTCGGTTATGATTTTGTACTGGCGAACGAGATTGTTGAGTTAGTTATCAACGTTGCGGATAATCCAACTGGCCGACGCCCTTCGTTCGATGTACTGATTGCTCCCACTGTTGCCGCAATCATCAATGACTTCTATCAAAGAAGCGAGCTGACCATTACAATTTTCATCTGCGATACTGCCGATCGGAAAGAGGAAGCACATTGGCGGAAGTTCAACCGCTGGTATGATCATTTTGCCGCCAATGACTACATGCGGATTGATGATGGTTTCTATGACGCGGAAAAGCAACTTATCTATCATTGTGCGATTATTATTAAGCGCGCTAACCCGTATAGTAAGGAGGTAAGTTCGGCTTTTATAGATTTGATGACAGACTATAGTGCGGGTAAGTAGTAAACCGCCATGGCCAACTTCCTTCTAGGCTGGGAATGACTCGTTAAACAGGTATACGCAGACCAGCCGTGTCCAATCTTTGCTATGAAATTCTTCTTCTTTCGCCCGTATCAGTCGCTGGTCAGGTTACTGATTTGTGTGATTATACTGTCCACATTCGCTGCCGCCGATAGCGAACCGGATTCAAAGCTCCCCGCAAAGTCGGCGATTTTACAGACCATGACCCGCGCCAATGCGTATTTCATGAAGGCATGGCCAGACCCCGGTCAGGTGATCGTCACCAACAAAACCCGCCCCAGCAATATCTGGACCCGTGCCGTTTATTACGAAGGATTAATGGCCCTGTATGGTGTAGACCCAAAAAAGCCGTATTACGACTACGCTGTCGAATGGGGTGAAAAACATAACTGGGGCCTGCGGAGTGGTATGAAAACCCGTAATGCCGATGACCAGTGCTGTGGTCAGACCTACATCGACCTGTTCGAAATCGACAAAAAGCCGGAGCGCATCCGCGACATAAAGGCCAGTATCGACACCATGCTGACCAGTCCGAAAGTAGATGACTGGAACTGGATCGACGCCCTGCAAATGGCCATGCCTGTTTATGCTAAATTAGGCGTGTTGTACAACGATCCGGCCTACTTCGAGAAGATGTATCAGCTGTATGCCTATTCGAAAAAGAAGCATGGCGGCAATGGTCTATATAACCCAACCGATCATTTGTGGTGGCGCGACGCCGATTTTGTGCCACCCTATAAAGAGCCGAACGGCGAAGACTGCTACTGGTCGCGGGGGAACGGCTGGGTTATAGCCGCCCTGGTGCGCGTGCTCGCCATTATGCCGAAAAACGCCCCCCACCGTGCCGAATATGAACGCACCTTCCTCGATATGATAGCCGCCCTAAGGCCGTTGCAGCGGCCCGATGGCTACTGGAACGTGAGCCTGCACGATGCCACTAACTTCGGCGGTAAAGAACTGACAGGAACGGCCCTCTTCGTCTACGGCATGGCCTGGGGTGTGAATCAGGGGTTGCTCGACCGAAAAGTTTATACGCCCATTATGGCAAAAGCCTGGAACGCGATGGCTACCGAATCAGTACATCCAACCGGTTTTTTGGGGTATGTGCAGGGAACGGGTAAAGAACCCAAAGATGGCCAGCCCGTCACCTATACCAGCAAGCCGGATTTTGAAGACTACGGCCTCGGCTGTCTGCTGCTGGCGGGGAGCGAGTTGTACCGAATGAAATAGGAACAGGTGGTTTACTCCACCGCAAACTTCACCATCCACTGCCCCACGGTGGTGCTGGTGAGGGTAAAGATCAGGTTCGGGAATAGGCCCAGTGCCAGCGCCAGTGCCCCCAGCGGAATCAGCATGAGTTTTTCGCGGGCGGTGAGGTCGCTCAGAACAGGGACAGGCGTTAAGGCCGTCGCTTCGTGGCGAAACCAGAACGGACCAAAAAACATGCGCTGGAGCGTCCAGAGGAAGTAAGCTGCGGCCAGTAGAATACCCGTTGCGGCTACGGCCGTGAGCCAGCCGGGCAACCACTCGGACTGGAAGCTCCCCATGAGGGTGAACAACTCGCCGACGAATCCTGAAAAGCCCGGTAACCCCAGCGACCCAAAGAAGGCGACGGCTGTCAGGGTAGCGTAGTAGGGCATGGGCTGCATCAGACCCCGGTAGGAATCGATGCGCCGGTCGTGGGTGCGGTCGTAAATGACGCCCGTCAACAAAAATAGCATCGCCGACAGAACGCCGTGGCTCACCATCTGATACACCGCGCCGTTGATGCCTTCGGCCGTAAGTGACGCCATACCGAGCAGGACGAAACCCATGTGTGACACCGACGAATAGGCAATCATCTTCTTGAGGTCATTCTGGGCCAGCGCTACCAGCCCACCATACACAATGGAGATCGTACCCAGCACGGCCAGCGTCTGGGCATATTCGGCCGCCCCATCCGGAAAGAAGTTCCAGACGATCCGCAGAAAGCCGTAGCCACCAATTTTGAGCAGGACACCCGCCAGCACGACCGACACCGGCGTTGGGGCTTCGACGTGGGCATCGGGCAACCACGTATGGAGCGGAACGATGGGTAGTTTGATAGCAAAACCAATGAACACGGCCCAGAAGGCCAGCATCCGGGCCGGGAGCCCCAGTACGATTGGCTCGGAGGCCGGGTTCAGGAACGCGCTGGGGAGGTAGTTGCCGCCGTCGGCGAGGTAACGCATGTCGAACGTATGTACGATCAGCGTCGGGTTGATCTGACCGCTTTGCAGATGTCCCTGAATAACCCGGATGACTTCGTCCGTTGCCGCCGAGGGGTCAGCAATGAAACCGGCTGCTACGGCCGTGCTGACCGGGTCCATCACCGACAGATACAGCCCGATCATAACCAGTAGAATCAGCAACGAGCCCAGCAGTGTATAAAGAAAGAATTTGATGGAAGCATACTCCCGGCGTGGTCCGCCCCACAATCCGATCAGGAAATACATGGGCAGGAGCATAAACTCGAAGAACAAAAAGAACAGGAAGAAGTCGAGGGCCAGGAAACAACCCATGATCGTGCCCGTCAGGAGCAGATACAGCGAGTAATAGGCCTTCTGCCGGTGCGTAATAGTCCACGACGACACGACGCCAACCAGCATGACAACTGCCGAGAGTACCACGAGTGGTAAACTCATGCCGTCGATACCGACCAGGTAATCGATGGACGCGATGCCGAGATTGCCGAGTGGCAGCGTAATCCAGTTGGCCTGCTCAAGTAGCTGATAGCCGCCTATCGACCGATCGAAAGCCATACAGGCCAGTCCGGCCAGCGCTCCCTCGATCAGTGTGATAATCAGGGCAATCCAGCGAAACCGCATCGTCTGGTTTTCGGGTAGCAACGCCACCAGCAACGAACCGACCAACGGCAGAAAAATGAGTAGCGAAAGAATCATGCGTAACGCGGACAGGATGTCCGCTTATAAAAACACAAAAATAGGCGGGCAGGATGCGGAAACGTCCGCCCGGCCGCATTACAATAACCACCAAAGCATTACCAACAAACCCACTACCGCAGCGGTGATGTAGGATTGAACCTTCCCGTTCTGCACCGACCGGGTCAACGAGCCAAGCTGACCCGCCAGCCAGGCTGCGCCGTTGACAAATCCGTCGATGACGTAGCGATCCAGGCCATTGGCCAGATGAGCCAGCACCACCACCGATATCCCCGCGTTATTGACAGCCCCATCGACCAATCGCTGATCGGTGCGGTTGAGGTGAGCCGCAAATTTAAGGGTCGGGTCAATGATCAGAAACTGATAGATCGTGTCGAGAAAGCCATAATCGAGCGACAGTCTTACATAACTCCGGCTGTAGTCGGGCTCCCGCAGCCGAAAGCCCCACCAGCCTCCCAGCCCCACCAGCCCCACCGAAACCGGGGCCAGCCAGCCAATGGGAGGCTCTTCAGGTATCGGGAAGAAAGCAAAAAACCAGCTCTCGTGGGCATTGAATGGATTGACAGAAAACCAGATAAACACCGACAGCGCTGCCAGCACCACCACCGGCCCGCGCATGAGCCAGCTGGGTTCGTGAACCTGAGCCAGCGATACCGCATCCTTCCGGTACGCGCCGAAGAAAACCAGCCGCCACTGCCGGGCCATGTAAAACGCCGTCAGACCCGACGAAACCAATAACAGTACCGGAATCACCCCGGACAACGAACCCGGTTGTCGATCGGCCCACGCAAACGCTCCCCCCAGAATAGCTTCTTTGGAGAGGAAACCAGAGAAGAAGGGTAGGCCCGCCAGCGCAGCCGCACACAGGGTGTAAGCCACAAAGGTGGTAGGAAGGGTATGGCGCAGACCGCCCATCTGCCGCATGTCCTGCGTGTGAACCGCGTGGATGACGGACCCGGCGCTCAGAAACAGACCCGCTTTGAAAAATGCGTGTGTCAGGAGGTGGAACAAGGCACCTTCTACATGGCCAGTCCCCATGCCTGCCACCATCAGGCCCAGTTGGGAGACCGTGGAGAAAGCCAGTACTTTTTTGATGTCGGTTTGGAAAACGGCCGAGTAACCGCCCCAGAGCGTCGTGATGGTGCCGACGACCGTGATAACGACCAGCGCATCGGGGGAAAGTAAAGGATGTATACGGGCAAGCAGAAAAATACCGGCCGCTACCATGGTTGCTGCGTGGAGCAGGGCCGATACGGGTGTGGGGCCTTCCATGGCGTCGGGTAGCCAGGTCAGCAATGGGAACTGGGCCGATTTGCCGACGCATCCCATAAACAGGCACAAGCCAAGGACTGTTGGGGCGTTGCCCACAGCACCAGTGCCGGTCAAAACCGACAAGTCGAACGTGTCGAAGTAATAGTACATCAGGAAAATGCCGAGCAGAAAGCCTATGTCGCCCACCCGGTTCATCAGGAAGGCTTTTTTGGCGGCTTTGCCAGCGGCAGGACGTTCGGTGTAAAAGCCGATCAGCAGGTACGACGCCAGACCAACCAGTTCCCAGAACGCATAGAGCACCAGCAGATTCCCGGCCAGCACGATACCCAGCATAGCACCAACGAACAGCTGTAGATAAGCAAAGTAACGCGACAACTGGCGGGGGGCGCTCTCGGCTTCCTCGTGGAGGTAAGCTATGGAGTAGATCTGTACGAGCAACGCCACAAAATGTACCAGAATCAGCATAAGAGCCGTAAGCACATCGAGCCGGAAACTAACGCCAAACGAGACACCGGAAATCGTTGCCCAATCGGCCCGCAGACTTACTACATCGGTCGGCAGGTTGGCTGCCAGCAGGACCGAGAGCAGTAACCCCGTCCCTGTCAAACCTACTGCCAGTCCACCCGCCAGGCGTCCGTTAGCCCGTGCTATCGCCAGAAAACCGGCGAAAGGGAGCAGGAGCAGGGCGATGGTTAGCGCAGATACTAGAGGAAACGGGTCAACGGGCATTCGCAGGCGTTTGAATAAACCGCAAATATCCCGATTCATAAATGGGAAACCAACTACCGCCCGCTGGCACTTCCGCAGTTTTTGATAGCTTTACGCCACTATCCACTTTTGTCTTTAGACTTACATGGTAAATACGTTACTGAACAACGCGCTCTGGTTTGAATCACCAGGTCTGTTTTTCACAAACCATGCCCACTCTCTGGCTTCCTGTTGATCAGCCGTTGAGGATCAGCTACCTGCCTTTCTTTAACCACCTTTCTCTAAAGCCCTGCCTATAGGGCGCTCCGATTCCCTATGACCATTAAACAATTTATTCCTTCCTCAATTAAAACAGCGCTCAAGCAGGCTGTACCTGTCACGCTCGTCGATCGGTTCGAGATCATAACGGGGCAGCGGGATTCGCTCACCCCGCCTAAACGGCTTCATTTCGTGGGCGGTGGGGATTTCAAAAGTCATGGTGATGCGTTCTTCGGGCGCTTCCGGGAGATAGGTGACCTGCAACCGACCGATCGGGTGCTGGACGTTGGTAGCGGAGTAGGTCGTTTAGCCGTACCGTTAGCCCAATACCTGACGACCAGCAACTGCTACGAAGGTATCGAAATCGTAAAGGATGGGGTAGACTGGTGCCAGCAGTTTATCACGAAAAAGTACCCGGAGTTTCGGTTTGGCCACCTGAACATCTACAACAAAACCTATAATCCGGCGGGTCAGGTTCTTGCCTCGGAAGTTGTTTTCCCTTTTCCGGCAGACTCGTTTACGTTCTGTTTTCTTACATCGGTGTTCACCCACATGCTCGAAAAAGACGTGGTTCACTACCTGAAAGAGCTGTATCGCGTACTGAAGCCGGGTGGCCGGGTGTACTTTACCATCTTTCTGCTCAATACAGACTCCCGGCGACTGATCGACGCGGGCCGTTCCAGCATTGCCCTTAAGCCGTTTACCGATTTGTCGATGGTAGAAAGCACCGACGCGCCCGAAAATGCGATTGCCTTCGATGAAACGTTTATCGTGAATACGCTGGCCGAAATAGGCTTTGTGATCAAAGGGGGGATACGGTACGGTTACTGGTCGGGACGGACGGAAAATTTCTATGATTACCAGGATACGCTGGTCGTGACCCGCTAAGCTACTGTCAGCCCGAGATACAAATTTCGGGCTGATGTGTTTTCAGGCCGTTTTGAGCCAGCCTGTAACGCTCAGCCGCTCCCGGGTAGCCGGGAAAACTTCATGCTCCAGCTGGCCGCTGTCGAAGCATACCAGCCGACCACCTGCTGGCACTACCGTCACCTGTTGTTCTGACCCATCCGCGTCGGGAACGTACAACGCCAGCTGGCCACCATCGGATTCCTGCCAGTTCGTATTGAGGTAGCAGATGACCGAAAGCTTCCGGCGAGAGTCACTTTTGAACCGGTCCAGGTGGCGTTTGTAGACGGTGCCGGTTGGGTAGAGGGCGTAATGAAATTCGTAATCCCGCAAGCCGAGGTAACACGTTTGATTGACGTACTGGACAAACTGGCCGATGCGGTCCAGAAAAGCCCGTTCCTCCGAAATGACTGTGTCTTCGTCGAGCCACAGGATTTCGTCGCCCCGAATGGCTGTCTGGATGCTCACCTGCTGGTTACCGATACCGGCCGACCGAAATTGACCAGCCTCGCGCCGGTTTCGCAAACACAGGGCAAGTCCCGAGACTTCGGACGGTGACAGAAAGTTGTCGAGAATGCCGTATCCGTCCGCAAGGATGCCGTCGATAATGGGTTCGTAGTCAGGGTTCATCAGGAAATACAGACGGGGCCGGGTTACTGCTTCAGTTCATTCAGTTCGTCGAGCTGAGCCGTTTTGAAATGGCGGTAGACCTGCAGCACGATAGCCAGCGCCACCGCCGATTCAGCAGCTGCCACCACCATAACGAACAGCGCCAGCATTTGCCCCTGCAAGCGGTCAGGGTCATACTGGCTGAACGCAACCAGATTGATATTGACGGCGTTCAGCATCAGTTCGATACCCATCAGCACCACAATGGCATGACGCTTGAAGAGCACGACGGCCAGCCCGATGCTGAACAGCGCAGCGCCAACGATCAAAAAAAGGTGACTGTCAACGGGCTGCATGAGGGCTGGATTTAGTAGGGGATGCGGCCAGGTACGTAGCGCCAACCAGCGCTGCCAGCAGCAGAATGCCAACAATTTCGAAAGGAACTACATACTCGGTCATGAGTTGTTTGCCAACCGTGCGGATCGTGCTTTCCCAGCCAATGGGTCGGCTCAACAGGCTGAAATGAGCCCGCCGTAGCAGCGTATACAACGCCATAAATAAGCCGCCAGCTACCAGTACCGGAAGCACCCGGGAGAGAGAGGTCCCCACCCGGTTCAGCGATGCAATGCGATTGGGCGTCTGGCTGCTGGCGTCGGTCGGCCGTTCGGGTTTGTGGGTGAGCATGACGCCGAAGATAACCAGCACCAATACCCCGCCAACATAGATCATAATCTGGGCAATGGCCAGAAAGTCGGCGCTCGCCAGCACGAACAGGCCAGCTGTACCCAACAGGGTCAGCAACAGAAAAAAGGCCGCATACAGTACATTACGCGTGAATAGCACGGCAAAGGCACCAATGAGCGTAAGAGCCGCGAAGGCATAAAAAGCAAGTTGAACCACGGGTTACTGGTAAAAGTGTGGGCGTTTACGTGTTCGTTCCCGATGGGAGATGCGCCACGGGCTGACCAATTACGAAACAAAAGTAATCAGGATGATGCAGCTGCCGACTCATCATTCGGTTTTGGCCGCATAGTCGGGCGGAAGGCCGGTTTTGGTTTCGGTACGCTTTCCGGTTCCGCCTGGGGTGTTTCTTCAGCTGGTGCCGGGTTTGCGGGTCCATCAGCTGTAGGAATGGGTGTGGCCGGTGCGTTGGGCTGTGCCGGTTTCATCGTGGGCCGGAACGCGGGCCGGGGCTTAGGTTCGGCCAAGGTGGGCGGGGGCGATTCCGGCGTTTCAGGCGCTGTGGATTGTTGCGGCTCCGATGCTGACGGTACGGCCTTTGCCGGGGCACCCGGCTTCATCGTGGGCCGGAACGCAGGTTTAGGCGCAACGGGCGCTGGTTCGGACGGAGCGGGCTTATCCGCCACCGGTTCTTGCGACGCCGGTGCGTCGGTGCGTGCCGGTTTCATCGTAGGCCGGAAACCAGCCGGTTTAGGGGCTGGCTGTGTCGGCTCGGGCGCTTCAGACGTAGCCGCCGGTGTAGAGTCCGGTTGCTCAGGCTTAGTCGTCGCCGGTTTTGGCGGTTTCATGGTAGGCCGGAAACCGGCTGGCTTTGCGGGAACCGGTTTTACACCAGCCGCTGGCTGGCTTTCGGCTAAAGGCTGCACACGGTCGTCCACCACTGGTTCCGGCGCGGGAGCGTCCGGACCCGTCGGCGGGCTGGCAACCGCGGGCGTAGCGGGTTTTTGAGTGGGTCTGAAAACAGGCTTTTTCGCTTTCTCCAGTCCACCCTGGGCAATCTGCTGCATTTCCTCCGGTGTGGCGTCGGTCAGGGGATGAGCAATGGCACCATCGGTCGAATTGGCGTTTGGGTCGGGTGGTGGCGTAGACACTGGTTTTGCCGTTGGCCTGAAAACGGGCTTTTTCGCGGCAGCGGGAGCTTCTGCCGGTGCGCTGGTAGCCGCGGCTTTGGCCACCGACTGGGCCGCTTTGGCAGCTTCTTTTTCCAGCAGAAACTGTTCGTACAGCGCTCGCTTCTCGTCGGCTTCGGCGGGTGTCAGTTCTGCGAACTGATAGGTCAGCTTACCCAGCTCGAACTCACTATAATCGAACTTTTTGTCCATCGTGAGGCACTCGGTGGGGCAAACAACCGTACACAGGCCGCAGTAGCAGCACTTGGCCATGTCGATGTCGAACTTAGCGGCATACAACCGGATGGGCGACCCGTCGGATGCCCGCCCGACTTCTTCTGTTGCTTTAATAGCATCGATGGTAATGCAATCGACGGGACATACCTTGGCACATTTATCACAGACGATACAGTCTTCGATTTCGTTGCGTAGCTGGTAGCGCCCGTTATCGGGTATGGGGAGTTGCTCGTGAGGGTATTGTAGCGTAACCAGACCATTCTGGAGGTCAAAATAATTATCGCTGGCAATACCTTCAGCCGTCCGGCGATGTGTTGCATTGCGCAGGTGCCTCAGGGTCAGGCTAAGGCCCTTGAGCGTCGTTCGAATGCCGGATTGTATGTCCTTGAAGTATGACATTTTCTCAATGATAAATGAGTGAATGATGGACTCAGTGAATAACTAAAGCAGCCTGGCCTGTTCTATTCACTGAGTTTATCATTCACTCATTCCAAATTAAATGTTGGGAAACCGATCTGGCTCAGCCTCGCTCATCAGCGCATAGACCGTCTCGATCACGTCGTCAACGCTTGGTTTGGAAAAATAGTCCCCATCGGATCCGTACGGTGGGCGGTGTGCTTTCGCCGACAATGTGCGGGGGGGTGAGTCTATATACCGATAAGCATTTTGACTCTCTATAACCTGTTGCATCATATACGCCGATGCACCACCCGGTACATCTTCATCGGCAAACAGGACCCGGTTTGTTTTTTTGATCGAGTCGACAATGGAATGATGTACATCGAAGGGCAGCAGCGTCTGTACATCGATTACTTCCAGGCTGATACCCATCGAAGCCAGTTGTGCGGCAGCTTCCACGACAATCCGGCACATGGAACCATAGGTCACCACGGTTATGTCAGTACCTGGACGCAAAATTTCCGGAACGCCCAGAGGCACGCAGAACTCGTTGAGGTTGGCGGGCAGTTTTTCTTTCAGCCGATAGCCATTCAGCGACTCGATCAGCAGGGCCGGGTCGTCCCCTTTTAACAGGGTATTGTAGAAGCCAACTGCCTGTGTCATATTACGGGGAACCAGTACATGCATTCCCCGAAGGCTGCTGATCATCGTCCCCATGGGTGAGCCCGAGTGCCAGATGCCTTCCAGCCGGTGTCCGCGTGTCCGAACGATAAGGGGCGCTTTTTGCCCACCTTTGGTGCGGTAATGCAACGTAGCCAGATCGTCGGTCAGCGTCGACAGGGCGTAATAGATGTAGTCGAAATATTGAATCTCGACAATGGGCCGAAGACCGCGCATGGCTAACCCGATGCCCTGACCAATGATGGTCGTTTCGCGGATTCCTGTGTCGGTAATGCGGATCTCGCCATATTTTTCCTGAAGGCCGGCAAAGCCCTGATTCACGTCTCCAATCTGGCCAACATCTTCGCCCAGCGCCACCAAACGGGCATCGCGGGCAAACAGACTGTCGAAGTAATGCTGTAACAGCAGGTAACCATCCAGCATGGGCGCATCGGCGTCGTAGCGGGCAGGAACACCGTCGACCCGCATCGGGGAATCCGGCGACTGGCTATAGAGATATGAACTGAAGCGGTCGACATTTTCCTCGCTGGTGCGCTCGATCCAAGCCTGCAAAAGCGGCCGGGCATTTCCCGTATCGGTGCGCAGCAACCGAATGGCCTGACGAACGGCTGTAACGGCATCCCGACGCAGGGGAGTTGGCGTTTTACGCAATACTTCCCGAATAGACATCAACTCAGCTGATTTCGAGTTGTGCCGGGCAACCTGATGGAGCAGATCGACGGCTTCATCGAAATCACCTTTCATCGATTGCTGATAGGCGCTCCAGGCGCTGATTCGTGCCTGTTTGGCTACCTCTTTGGCACCGGCTTCAATGGCTTCCAGTTCGTCGTTTGTGGCGTAGCCATTTTCCAGTATCCACTGCCGGAATGTCTTATTGCAGTCGCGTTCGGCCTCCCACGCCAGACGCTCCTTCGATTTGTAGCGTTCGTGTGAGCCAGAGGTGGAGTGACCCTGCGGCTGGGTGAGTTCCTGAACATGAACCAGCACGGGCACGTGCTCATTGCGGCATATCAGGGCGGCCTGCTGGTAGGTTTCGAGCAGGGCAACATAGTCCCAGCCCTTCACCGTGAAGATCTCGAATCCTTTATCGTCGGCATCGCGCTGGAAACCAGCCAGCGCTTTTGAAATACTGCCTTTGGTTGTCTGGTACTCTACCGGAACCGAAATGCCGTAGCCATCGTCCCAGACCGACATCAGCAGGGGGACCTGTAATACGCCGGCTGCGTTCATCGATTCCCAGAACATACCCTGCGATGTGGACGCATCGCCAATGGTGCCGAAAACGATCTCATTGCCCTGCCGGGAGAAGTTGGTTAGGTTGTTGAGCGCGGGGTTGGCCCGGAACAGTTTGGACGCATAAGCCAGGCCCAGTGCCCGCGGGAGCTGACCCGCTGTTGGCGCAATGTCGCAAACCGAGTTATACAGCTCGGTTTGGTTGCGCCACTGACCCTGGTCATCGAGCCAGCGCGTAGCAAAGTGGCCGTTCATTGACCGGCCAGCTGTATTGGGGTCGGCAGCCAGATCGGTATGAGCATACAGCTGGGCGAAAAACTCGGTCCAGCGCAACTCACCCAACGCGGCTACGAACGTTTGATCGCGGTAATAGCCCGACCGGAAATCACCCCGGTTGAAGGCGCTGGCTGCTGCAAGTTGCGCCAGTTCTTTTCCATCGCCAAAAATGCCAAATTTGGCTCGTCCGCCCATTACATCACGCCGGCCTAGCAAACTCGCCTGTCGACTTTCGCAGGCTAGCCGGTAGTCGGATAGGATTTTTTCGCGAGAGAAGATATCTGTCGCGCGGAGTTGTTCGTTTGCTATCACAGCAGAGCTACGGGTTGAAAGCGTACAACATTAATTTATCGATGAAGTGGAGTAAAGAGCCGGTTTTAAGAGCGCCACGTGAAGGTAAAAGTAAGGGAAAACAAGGCAGCTTTCAAAAAAACGAATTTCTGTGTTTATTTGTTAATCAATAAGGAGTTGGAAACTATTTGGCAAACTCTTTGCTGAGGAACAGATTTTAGCGTATTGCATCTTAACAACCAAACCATAATTCCGTCTAGTCCAATGAAAACTATTTTTTCACTTTTCGTAGCTTTATTTGTGTTCGTTTCAGTTGGCTTCGCTCAAAAGGGAGTCATCAAGTTCGCCAAGGACACGCACGATTTCGGCAAAATCGAGCAGGGCAAACCTGTAACTCATGTATTTGAGTTCAAAAACATGGGTACTGATCCTGTCGTTATCAACGATGCGCAGGCTTCCTGCGGCTGTACCAAGCCTAACTGGACACGTGAGCCTATCATGCCGGGCAAGACGGGTAGTGTTTCGGCAACCTTTAACGCAGCTGCTGCCGGTCAGTTCACCAAAACGGTAACGGTAACCAGTAATGCTGAAGCCGGCCAAACGGTTCTTTACCTGAAAGGCGAAGTTGTAGCGCAGGCACCAGCCGCAACGGCCGAGTCGCCAGCCTCTAAATCGGCTAAAAAGAGCACCAAGACTTCACGCTAAGGGTTAAACGTGTAGTCAGGAAAGGCATCTGGTAGTTTACCGGATGCCTTTTTTTGTGCCTTCATTTTTTCTTCGTCAACCCCTGTAACCGGCTGGCCGACCGGGCGTCCGCTGGTCTATAGCGGTTATACACGGCTCCTTTTCCCGCCGTATTTTTGGCTTGTCTTCTGACCGAATTCATGCTATGACTCCTCCCCCGCACTGACGCCTTCAGTCCGTTTTTGCCGTATTCCCTGCCTGTCTTTTTTGCGATGAGTTGCTGGTAGCAACCTCACTCGGCTTACTGGCTGACTGCTTCTGCCTGCGATTGCTATGCGATGTGCGTACTCGTCGTCTTTGCCTATAAAGTACTCTATCTGTACCGACGCTTTATTCGCGTACCTTGTCGTGCGTAGCTTGTGGCTACCGCACCCACTCTGTAAACTGTAACACCCTCACCCCATGTTCTTTCTCGTTATCGGTATTCTGGCGCTTGCTGCCGGATTTGCCATCAATACACCCGCGTTGGCGTTTTCGCACTACGCACGTCCCGTCAAACTACTCGGGATCATTGCCATCATCATAGGCTTACTCACGTCCAGCGTTCGCCAGATCGACGCCGGGCAGGTGGGCGTAGTATCTCTCTTCGGTAACGTCAGCGAGAAGCCTATCAACTCGGGTCTGAGTTTCGTAAACCCGCTGGCGAACGTAACGGAATTCGATATCAAGACCCAGAATTACACCATGTCGGCCAACAACGGCGAAGGCGATAAACAGGGTGACGATGCCATTCGGGTACTAACCGCCGACGGACTGGAAGTAGTTATCGACCTGACGGTGCTGTATCGGGTCGTTCCTAACGATGCGCCAGCTATTCTGCGGGAGATCGGGCCGGACTATACCGATAAGATTGTCCGGCCCATTACCCGGACCCGCATCCGCGACAACGCTGTTTATTATGATGCCGTAGCCTTATACTCAACCCGGCGTGACGAGTTTCAGGGCCGTATTTACAAGACCATCGAAGCGGATTTCAAGAAGCGCGGTCTGATGCTGGAACAATTGCTGATTCGGAATATCGACTTGCCCGCGTCGGTCAAGAAAACCATCGAGTCGAAGATCAATGCCGAGCAGGATTCCCAGAAGATGCAGTTTGTACTGACCAAAGAGCGTCAGGAAGCCGAACGGAAGCGGGTAGAAGCACAGGGTATTGCTGATTACCAGAAAATTCTGTCGACTGGTTTGAGCGATAGGCAGCTGCAATACGAACAGATCAAAGCCCAGCGCGAACTGGCGGCATCGCCCAATGCTAAAATAATTATTATGGGCAGTCGGGGGAACGTACCATTGATTTTGAGCGACAAGTAAGCGTAACTTGGGGGCTTCGCTGGTAGCGATGGGTGTCTATCCCGTCAGCCAGCGAAGACCTTCATCGAATCAGTAACTGCCTGCCAGGGCCAACGCGCATGAAACGAAGTAACTATCTATGGATGATTATGCTCGGCATCGGACTGCTGACGGGTTGCTTCAGGCCCATTATTTACCTGCAAAATCAGCCCAATTATCCTATCGACGTTTTCTACGATTCACAGCGGCCCGAACGTCCGTATGAACCCTTACAGGATATGGAAACGAAAGGCGAAACAGCGCTTACCGATCGCCAGACGATAAACCGACGAATGCTGGCCCGGGGTAATAATATGCAGCAAAAAGAAGTATTGCTGGCTCGCCTGACCATGGAAGCCAAGAAGCTTGGCGCTGATGCGCTTGTGGGCGTACGCTACAAGTATTATACGTCCAGACATGAAGACGGTTACCTGATGACGGGTCTGGCGGTGAAATACAGAAAAGAACAGTAGTTATTTAACCTCCTCGTAATCAACGTACTCGCCACCCCGGTATGGGGGCTCTGTGTTTTTTGTGGGCCGCTTTTCCACACGGATTTCACCTTCCCGGCGTTTGCTGAACGCTTCAGCCTGCCGTTTTTGCTCCTTCACCAACTGCCTGCCAACCAATAGCTGGAACACAAACCGCCGAACGGGTGGCACGAACATAATGATGAGGGTAATAATCAGAATATACTTCATCTCGGGCGTCGTTAATAATTAATAAACGATGGGGCAGATCGTTTAGTTTTCGGGTTCCCCAAAGTCGAGGCTGAAAACATAACCTCGACTTTGGGGAACCGGAAAACTAAACGGGAATAACGGCTCAGTTAATAGCCGTATAACGCTTTTCCAGCCGCTTCATACTTATCCCCCGCCGACCATTGTGGACGGGTCGGGCGATTGGCGATCAGCCGGGCTGCATGGGCGTAGGCCTGACAGAACCGAAGTACGTAGTTGAAATCCAGTGTTTCGGGGTTGTCGATAGCCTGGTGATAGTATTTGCCGATGGCCTCGTCGAATGCCTTGAAACCGGGCGAGAACGTGGGGGCCGGGATGCCTTTCACGGCAAAGTTAACGTTGTCTGACCGATCGAACAGTCCCTGCTCGGGAGCGGGTTCGGCAAAGATGCTCATGCCAAACGCTTTGGCAGCCGCTTCGATTTCGGCTTTAGCGCCGGTCCGTTCCAGGCCAATCACGGCAATAATCGTCGTGTCGTTATAGCCCGCCCCATCGGTGTTGAGGTTGAAAACAGTTTGCTTCAGCGGTACCAGCGGGTGTTCGGCGTAGTAGTTACTGCCCAGCAGGCCTACTTCTTCGCCCGTTAGCGCTAGCACCAGCACTGAGCGTTTGGGGCGCTGTTGCATGAGGGCTTTGGCTGCCGTTAGAATCGAAACTGTTCCGAAGGCATTATCCCGGGCACCGTTGAAAATACTATCCGTGGGCTGGTATGGACTGCCGCCCTGTTTACCAACGCCAATATGGTCGAAGTGAGCCGACAGAATGACATACTCGTCTTTCAATTTTGGATCGGTACCCTCAATAATACCGGCTACGTTGGCCGACGGGGCGGGCGACCGTAATCGCCCGGAGGTGCTTAGCGCAACGGTTTGCCCCGCTTCTTTCAATTGCTTGTACTGGTTGTTGGCGTTGTTGACCCACAGGTGGGCAACGGAAGCGGCACCAGCTCCCGCAGCAGGCAGGCTGATCTGCTCCCGGCTGAAGTACTGATTGACGAAGCCCCAGGGGATCGACTCGCTGTATAATTCGATCAGGACCGCAGCTCCTTTTTCAGTGGCTAATCTGCGTTTACTGCCCGATGCTTTGAAGATTTCGCCCGGCCCTTTGGCGTCCGGCGATCCACCCTGTACAACCACGATCCGGCCTTTCACGTCGCGCCTTTTGTAGCCGTCATCGCCATCGGTAAGTCCATAACCGGCATAGATAACCTCGCCGGATACATCTATAGGGCCACCGCTCATTACGGCCAGCTCTTTGCCCAGCCGGAGCGTGTCTTTGCCAAGAACCATCCGGGCCGAACTGGCTGCTTTTACTTTTTCAAAACCAATTGGCTGCATGTAACTGGGTTGGCCATCGGCCGATCCGGCTGGTTTCAGGCCCAGCGTTCTGAACTGTTCGGCAATGTAGCGGGCCGCTATCTGGTTCCCCGGTTCACCCGTCCGACGGCCCTGTAGTTCGTCGGAGGCCAGGAAGCGCGTCTGACTTTCAACTTCGGCGCGGGAGATCGAGAATTCAGGCAACCCGGCAACCGCCGTACCTGCGGCATAAGGACGCGGTGGAGCCGATCCGGGGCGGGCAGTACGGGTTTGTGCCTGTAAGGTCGTGGTTGTTAAAGCCAGGCCGATCAGAAAAGCCGATACGGGAGTTGCTTGCATAATGGTTTATTGACCAGGAAGAAGTTGGGCCGTAAAACTACGAAAAGCGACGCTTTGCTTGTCTGTAATTTTACCAGAGGTTCTTCCAATCGCGAACACCCCTGGTAATTGAGGTTTAACGGCTAGCGCCGATTGTAGTGCTGGCGGGCAAACCGCATGAATGTATCGGCCAGCCCTTCGCTGATGCCCTGTAGCTGAATCGAATACAGGTCGCGCCGGATGGTTAGTCCCTGCACATCGAGCACATTGAACGAACCCACGCTTAACTCGTTCTGAACGGCGAATACGGAAATAAACGCCATGCAGCGGGAATGGCTCAGGTAGGATTTGATGCTTTCGGTGCTGCCCAGCTGCATGTCAATAGTGAGGTCGGTAAGCCGTAAACCGGCTCCGCGCAGCGCGTGTTCCACCACTTCGAGCGAGCCGGACCCCCGTTCGCGCAGCACGATCGGAACGGTACGCAGCTCATCGAGCGTGATTTCGTCGCGGCCTGCCAGTGGATGGTCGGGGCGACAGATGAGTACAAGCTCGTCTTTCACGAAGGACGTGTAGCGGATGTCACTATGATGTGTCCGGCCTTCTACCAGCCCCAGGTCTATATCGTTGTTGAGGAGTGCCTGTTCAATTTGTTCTGTATTACCGTTGAGCAGAGAAATGGCTACCTCCGCCGAATGTTCGTGGTAGCGGGCCAGTACGGGCGGAATCACGTATTGGGCTACCGTAGTGCTGGCCCCCAGCCGAAGTGTGCCACCGGGCTCGCCTTTGAGGGCGTTCATATCAAATTCCAGCTGCCGGTACGTACCCATGATGGTTTCGGCATGGCGCAGGAGCAGACTCCCGGCGGCTGTCAGGCTTACCTGGTTACCGCGCCGGTCGAAGAGGGCCGTACCGAATTGATTTTCCAGTTCCTGAACATGTTTCGTAACGGCCGGCTGTGTCACAAATAATTCGGCAGCGGCTTTTGTGAAATTCAGTCGCTTGGCAACGGTATAAAATACAGTCAGACGAAAATCGAGCATAGGAAAAGGCAGGGATAGATAAACGTTCGGCCAAATCAGGACCCGGGCCTCGCCAGGTCCCGGCGATTTATCCCTTCGGCCGTTTGTACAGCGGGACCGTACTGCATGGTTCGCCGAAGAGCAGACTCTGCACAACGGGTTGCAGTCGGCGGGTAAGCTCAACGTAAGCAGCCGTTGGGACGGGTACTTTAGAACACCCCTTCACTACCACCTTGGCGTCGCGATAATCCTCGGGATTGATGGTAGCTATGGCGTCGAAATAAAGCTTCTCGTCGAGGTCGGACAGGGTACCGAAAACAACGGTATTGGCATAAGGCTGAAGCTGCAGCGTAAGCAGCATATACGCCCACGTTGGAACAATGGCGTCTTCGGTACAGGTGATGGCAACATTTTTGCCTGCATATTGGCTCCAGTCGTGCTCTTTCAGGAACGCCCGGAACTCTTTCTCTTTCAGAATCAGCCCCATATACAAGTTGTCTTTCAGGTCATAGACAACCCGCTGGCCAGGATGATAATAGGTTTCGAGATCGAGGGAGACAAGGCTGCTGCCCGCTACCCGATTGATGATTTCAGTTTCCATTCCGTTCATACAATTAAGCGACTACGTCAGGTAAGCGAGGCTTTTTACGCACCGGTTACCGGCTATCGTCCACTACCCAAGTATACGTTAGCCGTGCCTATAAGGTTCTTTTCCCGTCTGCGTAAAAACCACCGTAGGGTCGTATATTTTCGCTACTTTTGCTTTATATATTTAGTCAAACCGCTACTTCCCGACTAGCTTATGAAATTTATCGTTTCCTCGTCTGTCCTGCTCAAAAACCTTCAGAATATAAATGGCGTCGTGGCTACCAACCCGATCGTACCTATTCTCGAAAATTTCCTGTTTCGCATCGAAGACGGCACGCTGACCGTGACCGCATCGGACCTGCAAACGACGATGACGACGCAGATTCCGGTCGAAGCCAGTGAGAATGGCGCTATTGCCATTCCGGCCAAGTTACTGCTCGATACGCTGCGCAGCCTGCCCGAGCAGCCAGTAACCATAAACATCGATACCGAAACGTTTGGCACCGAAATCCTGACCGACAACGGCCGCTATAAACTCTCCGGCGAAAATCCGATCGACTTCCCGAAACTGCCTACTGTTAGCAAGACGATGTCTGTCGATATGACATCCGACGTCCTGCTCGGTGCCATCAATAACACCGTTTTCGCTACCAGCACCGACGATCTGCGTCCGGCTATGACGGGGGTATATCTGCAACTGAGCGACGATAATGCTACGTTTGTGGCTACCGACGGGCACCGGCTCATTCGCTACCGGCGCACAGATCTTGGTACGGGATCGACTTCAGGAGCGGCCACTACCTCGCTTATTATTCCGCGTAAGGCGCTCCAGCTACTCAAGGCATCGCTGCCCGAAAACGTACCGGTCGTTGCTGAATTCAGCCAGGCCAACGCGTCCTTTACCTTCGGCCCTACGCAACTGATCTGCCGGTTGATCGATGAGCGCTTCCCGGATTACGAAAACGCCATCCCGACCAACAACCCGAACGTAATGACCATTGGCCGGACCGATCTGCTCAACTCGCTGAAGCGGATCATGATCTATGCCAACCGCACTACGCATCAGATTCGGCTGTCGCTGAAAACCAATTCGCTGACCATTTCGGCCGAAGACCTGGACTACTCGAACGAAGCAAACGAGAAGCTCCTCTGCGACTACGATGGTGAAGCTATGGAAATTGGTTTCAATGCCAAACTGATGGCCGAAGTCCTCAGTAACCTCAGTGCCAAAATGATCACGCTGGAGATGTCGGCTCCTAACCGGGCTGGTCTGCTCATCCCCGCCGACAAAGAAGAAAACGAAGATATCCTGATGCTGGTAATGCCAGTCATGCTGAATACATACGCTTAAAAAGAATGATGAACGATAAATGATGAGTGATACATGGAGCCAGACGGCACGTATCGCTCATCATTCATTATTCATCATTCATCATTTATGTCTACCCCTCCCGTCTCCACCAAGCGCGGTCCTGCCCTTGTTTTTATCTTCATTACCCTCCTGATCGATGTAACGGGCCTGGGGATCATTATTCCGGTTTTTCCGAAACTGATCGAGCAACTGATCGACGGTGATCTTAGTCAGGCCGCCAGCTGGGGCGGCTGGTTATCGTTCGCCTACGCGCTGATGCAGTTTGTTTTTTCCCCCATCCTGGGTGGACTGAGCGACCGCTTCGGGCGTCGGCCTGTACTGCTGTTCTCGCTCTTCGGCTTCGGCGTCGACTACATATTGCAGGGGTTTGCACCCACCATCGGCTGGCTGTTTCTGGGACGTTTACTGGCAGGCGTTACGGGGGCCAGTTTCACAACCGCCAATGCGTACATTGCCGATATCAGCACCCCTGAAAAGCGGGCGCAAAACTTCGGGCTGGTGGGCGCTGCCTTTGGGGTAGGGTTCATACTCGGCCCGGCTATGGGCGGTTATTTAGGGCAGTACGGTCCCCGGGTGCCGTTTTTCGTAGCGGCCGGGCTGACGATGATCAACTTTATGTACGGCTTCTTTATCCTGCCCGAATCGCTGGCACCCGAAAACCGCCGGCCGTTCAACTGGCGACGGGCCAATCCCGTTGGTTCACTCCTGAATCTGGGCCGGTACCCGGTCATACTGGGGCTGGTAGCGTCGCTGGTACTGATCTACATTGCCGGATTTGCCGTGCAGGGCACCTGGACGTTCTACACGATGGAGAAGTTCAAGTGGGACGAGAAAACGGTTGGCTGGTCGCTGGCGGCCATCGGACTGGCGTTTGCTATTGTGCAGGGGGGCTTAAGCCGGATCATCATCCCCAAACTAGGCCAGCAACGGTCTGTTTATGTGGGGTTATTGTTCAGTGCGTTAGGTTTTGCGCTGTTTGCGTTTGCTACCCAAAGCTGGATGATGTTCGCGTTCATGGGTGTTTATGCGTTAGGGGGCATTGCCGGTCCGTCGGTACAGGGCATTATTTCGGGTCAGGTTCCTGCCAATGAGCAGGGCGAAGTACAGGGGGCCTTAACAAGTCTGACCAGTACCACATCGATCATCGGGCCGTTGATCATGACCAACCTGTTTGCCTTTTTCACGGCCGCAAACGCACCCGTTTACTTTCCGGGTGCCCCTTACCTGCTGGGTGCCGTCCTGACGCTGATCAGTGCCATACTGGCTTGGCGCGGTTTCCGCCGGACGGGCGGAAGCAATACCTAAGGGCAAAAAGTTTTGCCGCGTATCGGACGCATGTTGAAGCTGTTCCAGGATACAATCATTCCTAAACAGATTCATTATCAAAAGCCTAGTATCAATTAGAGCGGAAATACCACGTTGAACTTAAGTACCATAGCGTCTTCAGTTTTCATACCCATCAGGGAGGGACGTTCAATGGTATGGTCGCTCATGTTCACCGGAAATTCACCGGTCACCGTCATCTTGCCGTCTGCATCTTTACGTGTCGCCTGTAACGTGACTGGTTTGGCCACCCCATGAAACGTCAGCGTCCCCTTAGCGACCAGCATACCATTCCCGCCCGCCTTCACATCTGAGCTAACGAAGGTCACAGTCGGATATTTCAGGCCTTCAAGGACTTCCATCGCATGTGAATCGCGGTTATTGTTGTCGCTATCGAATGAGGCTACTTTAACGGAGATGGCAACCGTCTCGGGCTGTTTGGTTTCGTCGTTGTATATAAGCGCCCCATTCACGTCGCGACTTATCCCGTCCCAGTTATGTAACGGGTGTTTGGCCGAGTAGGTAATGGTAGACAGAGCTTTGTCGGCCATCAGTTTTCGCTTGGCCATTGGGTTTGTAAAGGCACACAGAGCCCCGATAGCCAGCCAGCAGCTATACTTAATCCAGTTCATGATCTTAGAAAGTTAAGGCCAGCACCGAAGCGGCATAAGCGCCGAACGTCGTGTAAGCAGCAGCCCGGTGATACGGTTTGAGGTTTGCATTTGTGGCGATCATTTGGGCCAGCACATTCGTAGCGATCATGCCTGTCAAATGAACAACGGCCAGGTATTTATGCAGTTTAATGGAGGTAAATCCTTTTCCCGCTCCAATTACCGGCGGGGTGCCGTAAGGGAAAGCAGCAGTGTAGTACCATACGACACATTGATCAGCGTCGCCGACCGCTCGTGCCATTTTTTCGTGTCGACATATTCCTGGCCTTTGGCGTTATACAATTTCGCGCCCAGCAGCCCCTGAGCCACAAAGCCAGCCAGCGTTACAAACCCGCCAATCTGGTGGGTTACCAGCATGGTTCGTCTTATTTTTAACTCCTTCTCCCGACCGGCAGCCGTTAGGGGAGCCACGTTCATCACGCGCAGCAGTCCTTTGGGCCCCCAGAACGCCCGCTGTGTGACTATCATTTTACGCGGGAGCAACGGCTGGCCCACATCCGTCGAATCGGTCAGGCCAGCCAGCAGATCGTCGGCCGAGGGGTCAGGTACCGTAGCCGGGGAGATCGTCGTATCCCGGCGTACGGCGGTAGAATCCTGAGCCTGCAACGAATTCGTCCCTAACCCAATCAGTAAGGCAAACCAGAGGTATCTCATCAATGACTAATTAATAGTTAGGCGGTTACGGTCAGGGTATTGCCGTCGGCGCTGGCGGTGGTTTTATACAGTTTCATAGCGGCCTGGCCCGCTCCTCCGGCAGCAAATTTTACGCTGCCATCAGTGCCAAACGATGAACCGTGGGCGCTACAGAAAAAATTGTCCGATGCCAGTTGATAAACCACCCGGTCTTCGCTTTGGTGAGAACAAAGCCGTTGGAGCGTAACATAGCTTCCCCCTTTGGTATTGGCAATCAGTACGTCACCCACTTTTACAAATTCACCCTGTGTTTTTAGCTTACTGAAATCAGCATTTGTCAAGTCGACCGTAAAGTTGATCGCTCCTTTTGACGTTTGGGCGTTTCCTGTCAGGCCCGTGCTGGTAGCCGGGGGCGTAGTGCCGGTATTACCGGGTGCCGGATCACTGTCGCCCGAACAGGCTGTCAGGGTAGTACCCATGCAGTAAAACGCCATGAGGGCCGCACTGCTCATACCCAGGCTGCGAAGAAAGTCTCCTCTATTCATCTGATCGTTGGTTGTATTCGGTTTCATGCGTCGATTGGTTGATGTAGTTACACGGATTGAGAACTGGAAATTTGAGAACGGATAAAAAGAACGTTACAGCTTATACCGAAGCGAGAAAAAAGCCCCTGTACTCAATAAATCAATCTTGAAATAGCCGACACCTTTCAGGGGTACTTTCACGAATGGCTCCACCTGCCACGAGAGTCGGCGGCTGAAGGACCGTTCAAAACCGCCCGACAGGTTCAACTGGCTGAACCCGTTCCAGCCGGTTCTGCCCTTCCAGCCCTTGGGGACATTATATGTATGAGCGGGGTAGTTATAAACGTAATCTTCCTGTCTGATGTAGTAGGTAGTAGCTCCTCCACTTACAAACCAGCGGTCGGGCAGGCGTCCGTCCGAACGGGGCCTTAACACGACGTCGTAGCGTATATTGATGGATATGTCGAGCATGTTACAGCGCCCGTCAACACTCTCCGGTATAACAGGCCATGCTTTGGGCCAGTCGTAATCATCTGGTAAGGCTTTGTACACCTTCGTGCTACGCAACAGGCCCGCCTGAACGCTCCAGCGCGGTGCCAGCCGGTAGTCCAGCATGAGCCCAACATTGGTGCCGGGTCGCTGAATGTTGCGCAAACCAATGCCGCTCAGATCAGGCGAGATCAGAAACCGAATGCTCAGCCCCTTTGTAGAGGATACGGGCTTCGCCAGTGACTGCGGCTCAGCCGCCGGTTCGCGCACAGGTGCTTCTATAGCCCGGCCTCTAAACAGTAAGGGTCGCGGCCATTGACCCGGCTGGCTGGTCAGTTTGTTGAACGAAAGTAGAACCACTGGTTTCACAACATCCGGTTGACCATCGGCAGGGCTGGTCTGCGATTGGCTGGTTTCCGGTTTCCCGGCTCTCTCCAAGGTTACCGGCCGTTTACTGAATGATTGTGCCGACTTTGTTGCATCGTCCTCCATCGAAAAAGCAGAGACCAACGGGGTTCCCGGCAACGGTCGTGATCGTTTGCGCTTGTTTATGCCAGAACGCGGTCGTTCGTTACGTTCCTGTATCCGTACAGACGCGGTAGCCAGTGGGCGGGCAGCGTCCTTTATCGGATTGGCCGGGTCCGTTGAAACAGCTGACCTAGCCGGACGATTCGTCTGGCCTGTCAATTCAGGCACAACGACCCGGCTGTTTTTCCTGCCCGTCGGCGTTGTTGTTGCTGCGCTGCTGCGTAGTTCGTTGTCTGACCGAACGGACAATGTGCTTCCGGCAGGACCGGCAATATCAGCTTGTGCCGGACGGGCCGGTTTGTGCGGCTCTGCTACCGGCCGTGTCCGGGCCGGGCGGTCGGTAACGGCGGGTACCGGGAATGAAGTCGCCAGGCGGTCTGTTTCGGCGGTTTTGTTTGCCGGAGCCGGTAGCAACACCGAACCGGGCAGTGTAATGCCCAGACTATTTACCTGGCCCGTCTTCGCCTGGATCCGGTGTGCGTTCCAGCTACCTACTGTTAACAGGAGTAGCAGCAGGACCGGAATGCCCCAGCGGAGGATATGTTCCCAGATCGTAAATCGATCATGCCTGTCCAGCCGGCTCTTCAGGGCCTGCCAGGCCGCCGGATCGAACGGGGCGTCGAACTCTTCAGCCGATTTTCTGAAGAGTCCATCCAATTGGTCATCGGTTGGGTCTTGCATACTCATCGTAGTTTACGTGCTTTAAATACGACCGCAGTTTTTCCCGCGCCCGTGCCAGATTCGACTTCGACGCCCCAACCGAAATGCCAAGCTGGGCGGCAATTTCGTCGTGCGTAAATCCATCCATAACATACAAATTAAATACCAGCCGATAGGCCGGGGAGAGTCGCTGGATGAGCGCCAGCAATTCTTCGTGAGCTAACTGGCTATGTGCGTCGGCCGACTCGGACATAATGGTTTGGCCGACCTGTTCAACATCGTCAAAATAATGGTGCCGAACTTCCTGCCGGTAATGGTCGAGGGCTGTGTTGATCAGAATTCGCCGTAGCCAGCTCTTGAAGGGCATGGCCGGATCGTACTGTTCCAGGCGGGTAAACACTTTCAGGAACCCGTCGTTAAGTACCTCCAGCGCCCCTTCGCGGGTTGGCGCATAGCGCAGACAGACGCTCATGGCATACCCGTAGAATTGCCGGTAAAGCAACTCCTGACTTTGCCGGTGGTTGCGTAAGCAACCCGCCAGCAGGTCGGACAGTGGTGGTATGTTAGGCGTGTTAGCCATTCAAAAGAGGTCGGGTAATACGTCAATACTGTACAGATAGAAAGAGCCCGCGCGACGGGCATCTTTCTGCAATGCTCAATCGTCAACTGGCCGGGGCTTCGGGTGAGGTTTTGTTCACCACCGGCCATACACCGGGCCGGGGCACGCTGACGCCTTTGGTATTGCCCCGCAAACCCTGATCCCCACCGAAATAATAAAGTGGCCAGCCTTTGTAGGTGACCTGGGTTTTACCAAACACCGTTGTGGTGCCAAAATCGGCTTTATTCAGGGTTGACGGTACCTCGTCGACCGTTCCTTCGAACAACGGCCAGGTGGCATTATTGCTCAGATCGGCTTTCGTATACGTGTTCTTGTTCTTCTTGTCGGGCGCAAATGCGTAGAGAGTTCGGCCAACGTTGTCAGTCAAAAATAACGAATTTCCCGTGCCTTCCTTTGTGTCGAACGTGTACGATTTTCCGTCGGACCCGATCAACTGCCGCGATGCCATCAGAATGGTATAATTCGGTTTGGCCACCTGCCACACATTCCCGACATTCTCGCCCACTACGTCGCCTGCTTTCGCGTCATTTTTGAAATAGTAAAGCGGCCATCCTTTGTAGGCCGTTTGTTTGGTACCATCCGCGCGGGTAATGGTCGTAAAATCGGCAGCGGTCAGGTCAGTGCCCAGGGTAGGGGTTTCCTTATAAAACAGGGGCCAGTTATCGAGACAGGTTCCGTTGCAGTTGGCTTTGCCATCGGCATCGGGCGCAAATACGTACAGTGTCCGCCCAGCGTCGCCGGTCAGGACTTTGCCCAGCGACGTAGTGGCCAGATTCAGGTCGTTGGTCGTTGTGACCGGGTTTGGTTCATCCTTACAGGCTAGTGTGGCCACGAGGAGGAGTGCCGTCAGGGACAGCGAACGAGTTTTGTAACGGAAGGCGTGCATTATATCAACTGCGTTTGAAGGTGAGAAACTGAACAGTTGAACCGGTTCATTCGCAGTACGGGCAGGAGCAGAAAAGGGTTGCGTCGGAAATAAAAGATTTTATTCCCGACGCCAGTCAGCCCTGCTTTTCAATAACCCCACGCCAGCAAACCCCCGTCGGCTGCAATCGTTTGGCCGGTAACGTAGCCCGACGCCGGCATACTCAGAAACGAAACGACCGAAGCGACCTCATGCGCGTCACCGATACGGTTCATGGGCGTCCGTTTAAGAATAGCCGCCCGCTTTTCGGGATTGTTGAGTACCGGTGAGGCCAGGGGTGTTGTGATATACCAGGGGGCTACCGCGTTGACCCGGATACCGTCGGGAGCCCACTCCACCGCCAGGTTGCGCGTCAACTGGAGCATGGCCGCTTTGGACATGCCGTACAGCGATCCGCTACTGGTATGGGTCAGTCCCGACACCGACGACACCATGATTACTTTCCCATCGCCCGAGGCTTTCAGGAGTGGGTAAGCGGCCTGGCTAAGTTCATAGGCCGACCGCAAATTGGTATTCAAAACATGGTCATAATCGGCCCCGCCGTATTCTACCGTGGGTTTTCGGATGTTCGTGCCGGCATTATTGACCAGGATGTCGAGCGTATCGCCCGTTGCCTGAACAGCTTCGATGATTCGACCTGCTTCTCCCGGCTGGCTTATGTCGGCTGCCAGGCCGTCGACCGTGTGGCCCTGCTGTCGGTATTCCGTAAGCTGTTGTTGCAGCAGATCATTGTCGCGGGCCACGATAAATACGGCCGCGCCGAGATCCAGAAATTGGCGGACAATGGCCTCGCCAATGCCTTTGGTACCGCCCGTAACCAGGGCGCGCTGGCCGCTGAGCGACCATAGAGATTGATTCATGAACACAAGTTTTTTATAAAACAGCCAACCGCATTTCGCGGGTCAGTCAGGTTGATCTGAACAATATTACTGCTTTTTGTAATCTGCCCTATCGGTCTTACATTTAACACGTCCCAACCAAACTTCACCTCATGAACAAACGAATCGGGCTGCTCACCAGCCTGCTGCTCTCGGCGGGTATCGCGGCCTCGGCGCAGAACAAGCCCAAACCGGAGGACGTACAGACGTTCACACTTAAGAACGGCATGAAATTTATGGTCCTCGAAGACCATTCCATTCCCAACGCGAACCTATACACGTTCTGGAAAGTAGGCTCGCGCAACGAGGTCCACGGCATCACGGGCCTGTCGCATTTTTTTGAGCACATGATGTTCAACGGGGCCAAAAAATACGGCCCCAAGCAGTTCGACCGGACGATGGAAGCCAACGGCGGCTCCAATAATGCGTATACGACAGAAAACACGACCGTTTATACCGACTGGTTCCAGAGCGACGCGCTCGAAACGATCTTCGATCTGGAAGCCGACCGCATTCGTGATCTGGCCATCGATCCCAAAATGGTGGAGAGTGAGCGGGGCGTGGTGCTGTCGGAGCGCAGTACGGGTCTGGAAAACAGTAACTACCGCGTCATCAGCGAACTGGTGCAGGCTACGGCCTTTGTCGAACATCCATACATGTTTCCGGTGATTGGTTTCGAGTCGGATATCAAAAAATGGACGCAGGCCGATCTGGAGCGGTATTTTAAAACCTATTACTCGCCTAATAATGCCGTGGCGGTCGTTGTGGGCGATGTAACAGCCGCACAGGTGAAGAAGCTGGCGGAGAAATACATTGAGCCCATTCCAGCCCAGAAACTACCGGACAGCCTCCGGACAGTAGAGCCACCGCAGAACGGTGAACGACGGGTAACCACCTATAAAGACGTAGCCACACCCAATATTCTGATGGCTTACCACACGCCCGCCACGAGCCACCCTGACTATTACGCCATCGATCTGCTGAGTGGTATTCTGAGTTCGGGCAATTCGTCGCGCCTGGTCAAATCGCTCGTGCTCGACTCGACGATCGCGTCGCGGGTGTTTACCAACTTCGGCGAATCGTTCGACCCAAGTCTGTTTGCTATCTACGCCATTGCGGCCAGCAACATATCGGCCGAACAGCTGGAACGATCGGTGCTGGCGCAGATCGACAAGGTCGTTACCAACGGCGTTACCGATACCGAACTACAAAAGCTCAAGAACCAGAAGCTGATGGATTTCTACCGGACGATGGAAACCATCAACGGCAAAGCCAACTCGCTCGGCACCTATGACCTGTTCTTTGGCGACTACAAAAAACTTTACGAGGCCCCGGCCCTGTACGAGAAAGTAAGCCGAGAAGACGTACAGCGGGTGGCTAAAACTTACCTCACTGCCCGCAACCGTACTGTCGGCTATTTGCTGCCCGAACCTAAAAAGACCACTGGCGCTAACTAAACTGCTGCTCACCGACCTGTTGAATCGTCCCCGCCCCGCTGCCCGGTGGAGCAATCCCCACTTTATGAAACACATACTCTTCTTCATTACGGCCCTGATTCTCACGGGCGCAGCGTCGGCACAGACATTTAAAGTGCCGCCCTACCAGACGTTTAAACTCAAAAATGGCCTGACCATCTACCTGATGGAACAGCGCGAAGTGCCGCTCATCAATGTATCGGCGGTGTTCGACGCGGGTGCCGTGCAGGACGGTACGCGCTACGGGCTGGCCACCATGACGGCCGAAGCGCTGCTGTTCGGAAGTGCCAGCTATACCAAGGCACAACTGGAAGAAAAAGCGGAATACGTTGGGGCTTCCATCGATACCTATGCGGGTAAAGAAGTGGCGAAGGTCACGGCGTCATTTGCGGTGAAAGATCAGGATCTGCTCTTTACCATTATTCACGATGTACTGACCAAACCAACCTTCGATCAGGGGGAGTTCGACAAGTACAAACAGCGGCAGCTGCTTCAGCTGACCCAGCAGAAAGAGAGCCCACGGGCGGTGCTTTCGTCTTATTTCAACCAGTTTGTATTTACGGGTCATCCTTACGCCAACCCGGTTTCGGGGACGCCTTCAGCGGTTTCGGCTATAACGGCGAACGACGTTCGGCAGTTTTATCAGAAAAACTACACAACCGACCGGGCAGCTATCGCTATTGTGGGTGATTTCAATACAGCTGCCATGAAAAAGCGGATGACAACCCTGTTCGGCGATTGGAAAACGGCTGCGGCCAGCTCACCCAAACTGACCGAGCCAACCGTCTCGTTCGACAAAAATCGGGTGCTGCTGGTGAATAAGGACGACGCCCGCGAAACGACCTTTATCATTGGCGGTAAAGGCATCACCCAGAACAACCCCGATTTTATCCCGGTAACCGTTGTCAACACGATTCTGGGCGGCAGGTTCACGTCGTGGCTCAACGATGCCCTGCGCGTTAACTCGGGCCTGACCTACGGTGCCAGCAGCCGGTTCGGGACCTTCCGCAACAGCGGTACATTCGCCATTTCGACCTTTACGAAGGTGAGTACCACGACCGAAGCCATCGACATGGCCCTTCAGGTGCTGGATAGCCTGCATAAAACCGGTATCGACGAAAAGACCCTTATGTCGGCGAAAAATTACGTCAAAGCCGACTTCCCGCCGAATTATGAATCGGCGGGTTCGCTGGCCAATCTGCTGACAGACATGTTCAGCCTGGGCTTCAACGAGTCGTTTATCAACAATTTTCAGAAGAACGTTGATGGGTTAACGGTAGCCCGTACGCGCCAGATCATCGACCAGTATTTTCCCAAAAATAACCTTCAGTTTGTGCTGGTTGGCAAGGCAGAAACCATTCGGGATAAGGTGAAGAAATACGGCACCATAACCGAGAAGGAAATCAAAGCCGAGGGTTTTTAACTGGATAAGTCTACCTTTGCGCTGCGTTTTAGGTTTACCCGCTTACCAGGGGTAATTAAAAGGGAACACCGGTGTAAAACCGGGGCTATACCCGTAGCTGTAAGTTCGATCAAAAGCCGATGACATAGGTGCCACTGCCTCCGGGTGGGAAGGCGTCATCGGTCGAACAAGCCAGAAGACCTGCCTCAAACGAATTCATGATTCGAGCTTTCGGGTAAAAAGCCAGGGATGAAAGACGTTTTTCGGTTGAATGGCGTGGTCGTTTGGGCGGCCATTGACGGGTGCGCACCCGGTCTATCTTTTATTTTCACTTTCCGACGGCTCATTACTTAATCAACCTGATTAATAATGAGCAAGACAACTACATTGCTTTCGGCCGTTTTTGTGGCCACAACCGGTCTGTCCGCTTTGGCGCAGACCAACCCCGATCCGTCTGGTTCGGGCTCCCGCCAACTGGATGCCGTTACGGTAACCGCCAACAAGGTTGAGCAGAAGCTCTCGCAAACGGGTAAAGTCGTCACCGTCTTATCGGATTCGATCCTCCAGCGATACGCCACCCAGTCGGTGGCCGAGTTGCTGTCCCGTCAGGCTGGCCTGCAGATCGTGGGAGCAAATGGCCCGTTGGGCACCAACCCCGACATCTATCTGCGTGGTGCATCGGCCGGTAATACCCTGATTTTGCTGGATGGTCTGCCGGTCTATGACCCGTCGGGTACGGCGAATACCTTCGATCTGAACTTACTGACGGTGGGCGAGTGTGACCGTATCGAGATTCTGCGCGGTGCCCAGTCAACGACCTACGGGGCCGACGCTGTGGCAGGTGTCATCAATATTTTCACCCGGCGGGGTAGCAGCAGCAAAGCAGGCCGGAAGCCTGTAGGGGTTACCGCTTCGCTCAACTACGGCAGCTACCAAACTTTCCGGGGAACAGTTGGCGTGAGCGGCCAGACCGAAAAGTTGTCATACAATGTGCAGTATACCCGGTTGTCGTCGGCCGGATTCTCAGCCGCTACGGATCGGACGGGCCAGCAGAACTTCGACAAGGACGGCTATCAGCAGAATGCCCTGCTGGCTAACCTGACGCTACAGGTAAACGCGAAGTTAAGCTGGCAGATCCGGGGTATAGCAACAGCCTACACCACCGATCTGGATGCCGGTGCCTTTGCCGATGAAAAGGATTTTGTCTACCAAAACCAGTTTAAACAGATTGCAACGGGGTTCACTTATCGGCACCAACGCGGGCGGCTGGTCCTGAACTATGGCCTGAGCGATAGCCGCCGGACCTATACCAATGATTCGGCATTGGTCGAAACGGGCGCATCCGTGCTGTACGCGTACCAGAAATATGGTGGGCTGGCCCAGTTCGCGGAGGTCTACCATAGTCTTAAACTGGGTAGCTGGGGTGAGTTGCTGACCGGAGCCGACTACCGGTTCAGCAACACAGATCAGGTGTATCGGTCTATCAGTTCATTCGGGCCGTACGAAGCACCGCCTATTGGTGCCGATACCGCCCGCATCGGGCAATTGGGTGTCTATGCTACGGGTCTTCTGACGCCTTACCGAGGAGTATCGGTAGAGATAGGCGGGCGGTACAACCGCAATTCGTTGTACGGCACCGTATTTACGTATTCGGTCAATCCGTCGTACCTGATCGCCGACCGTGTGAAGGTGTTCGTGAATCTGTCGTCGGGGTTCCGGGCACCTACCTTATACCAGCTTTTCTCGCCTTACGGCAACAAAGCGCTGCAACCGGAGCGTAGCCACTCGACCGAAGCGGGTTTGCAGCTCTTTACCAAAAGTCGCAATGCCTGGGTGCGGGCTGTCTACTTCGACCGTCAGATTCAGAACGCTATTTTCTTCGAGTCGCTGAACGTTGATCCGTATGGCCGCTACATCAACTTCGACCGGCAGCACGACCACGGCTGGGAGTTTGAAGTTCAGTCGCAGGTTCGTCGGCTGTCGCTGACCGGTAACCTGACCCTGCTCGACGGGGCTATCACGACACAGGTTGCCGGGCGGGATACGACCTATAACAACCTCTTCCGTCGTCCCAAAACGCAGGTCAATCTGAACGTCGGCTATCAGGTTATGCCTGCTTTGCTGGTAAGTGCAACACTGCGTTCGGTGGGCGATCGGATCGACCTCTTTTACAACGACGAGACGTTTGGAACCGATAATATCACGCTTCGTGCCTATACAACCATCGATCTGTTTGCCGAAGGAAAACTAAATCAGCATTTCCGGATTTATGGCGATGTCCGGAACCTGTTCAACAAGTCGTATACGGATGTATACGGTTATAATACCCGCGGCCGAAATGCGAATGTGGGCGTACGCTTTACCTGGTAGTCTTTACCCTTTTGTCTGTTGCTATGAAACAATCCGTTAATCCCCGCTTTCTGGTCCTGCTGTCGTTCATTGGACTGATGGCGGCTATGCGCGTCGCTAACTCGGTCGATCTGTCGCCGGTAGCTCATTTCACCCCCGTAGGCGCTATGGCTCTCTTTGGCGGGTCCTACTTCACCAACCGCTGGAAGGCATTTGGTTTGCCATTACTAACGTTGTGGCTGAGCGATCTGGTCATCAATGGCCTGCTACTCGATGGAAAATACGGCCTTATGTATGATGGCTGGTACTGGATCTACGGCATTTTTGCCCTGATCGTCTGGTTCGGTAAGACGCTGTTGCAGAAAGTGTCCGTCAAGAATGTGCTGGTGGCGTCGCTGGTAGCCGCGCTGTCGCACTGGATGCTGGCCGACACGAGCGTGTGGCTGGCGGGCGGGACCGACCTGCGGACCAACTTGCCGCTGAGCCGTGATTTTGCGGGCTGGCTGCAATGCATTATACAAGGTATACCGTACATGCGTAACTTCCTGGCCGGTACGCTGGTCTACAGTGCCCTGCTGTTTGGCTGCTTCGAGTGGCTGCAAACGCGTTACCCGAAACTGGCCCTGGCGCGGGTGCAATCCTAGTCTTTCGGGATGGATTCTGCTGTAATTTATAACTGAACCTGTTTAGGTTTTTTTATTATCCTGAATTTCAGCTAATTACGCAGCCTGGGTGTATCCTGGACGGCCACGTCCGGGCGTAAATGAGCTGTATTTACGCCCGGACGTGGCCGTCCAGGATACACCCAGTCATCCCAAACAAGTTCACTGTTGCGGGGGCTTTTTGAGATCCCGGCAATCTTATTTTCCAACTATGAAAGCCTGTTCATTTTTGCCGGCTGCAACCCAGATGGTCTACGACATGGGCTTGCAGGACCTGTTGCACGGCGTTACGTTCGAATGTTCCGAAGAAGCCCGGGCCGAAAAGACTATTCTGGTGCGGTGCGTACTGGAAGGTCATGACTATAGCAGTGAAGAAATCGACCGTATCTTCTCGGCGTCTAAAGCGGAAGGACGAAGCCTGTACTACGTGGAAGAGGAGGACCTCCACCGGATTGCACCGGACGTTATTTTCACGCAGGACGTGTGTGAGGTATGTCAGATCGATACAAAATGTACCCAGGCCGTACTCGACCGGTTGCCCGTGCAGCCAACCGTAGTGCCGCTGACGCCCCAGAGCCTGACCGATGTATTCGACACGGCCATAACGATAGCATCGGCCCTGGGTCATGAGGAAGCGGCTTACCCTTACCTCAAAGGTCTGCGCGACCGGATCGACGTGATCATCGACCGGCTTCGCGCTAGCCGTGTCCTGCCTAAACGGGTTATGGTTATGGAGTGGATAGCGCCTATCTATAATTGTGGCCACTGGATTCCTCATCAGATCGCTTACGCCGGTGGCATCGATATGCTCGGTAACCCGTCGGGCGACAGCATTGTAACGACCTGGGAGAAAGTGCGCCGGTATGATCCCGAAGTGCTGGTCATTGCGCCCTGCGGCTTTACAACCGATCGAAGCATGGAAGAATTACACCTCCTTCAGCAGCAACCCGGCTGGAGCGAGTTGCGGGCGGTAACAGACCGGGCGGTCTACATCGCCGACTATGACCTGTTTACCCAGCCGTCGGCGGCTACGCTGGTGGGGGGTATCGAGTTACTGGCGGCTTGCTTTCACCCGGATCTGTTCAGCGTTCCGGCGGCCTTACAACACAAAGTTCATCCTATTTATGCCGACTCGACAAGCGTACCTGCATCTGGTAACGGGCGGAGCGCGTAGCGGCAAAAGCCGGTATGCGCAGGAGCTGGCCCGCCAATGGAGCGAAACGCCCATTTACGTAGCAACGGCCAAGATCTGGGACGAGGATTTCTCCCGGCGCGTGGCCCATCACCAGCAGGACCGGGGCCCGGAGTGGACAGTCTATGAAGAACAGCGTCAGGTTAGCGGTCTGCCACTGGCTGGTCAGGTTGTCATGATCGACTGCGTAACACTCTGGCTGACCAACTTCTTCGGAGACACGAAGCAGGACGTTCCGCAGGCACTGGCTCTGTTCACGCAGGAGATCGACGCGCTGCTGGCCTTGCCGGGGAAGTTCGTTATCGTGACGAACGAACTGGGCATGGGTCTTCATGCCGACACCGCGGTAGGCCGGGCCTTCACCGATCTGCAGGGGTGGGCCAATCAGTATGTAGCCCGGCAGGCTGACGCCGTTACGTTTATGGTTAGCGGTTTACCGATGCCCGTTAAAACCTCTCTTTTATGAACAGAACCCTCATGAACTGGAGCGGTGGGAAGGACTCGGCGCTGGCGCTCTGGTACAGCCTCCGAAGCGGGCAGTATGCCATCGATACACTCCTCACTACCCTGAATGCAGCAAACCGACGGATTTCCATGCACGGGGTCCGCGAAGAACTGCTCGATGCGCAGGCCGAACGGCTGAATTTGCCCCAAACGAAGTTATTTCTGCCTGAAGACAGTGCGATGACCGACTATCAGCAGCAGATGGGCGAAGCGCTGGAGCCATTGGTCGGGGCGGGCGTTACCCATGCCATTTTTGGCGATATCTTTCTGGAGGACTTACGAACATGGCGGGAAACGCAACTGGCGCGCTGGTCGCTGACGGGCGTTTTTCCCCTCTGGCAAATTCCATCGCTTCAACTGCTGGACGATTTCTGGGCTGCCGGTTTTGAAACGATCGTCGTCAGTGTCAACAGCCAACACCTCGATGCGTCCTTTTGCGGTCAGGTGCTCGACCGTTCCTTTATTGAGCGGCTTCCGCCAACGGTGGACCCGTGTGGCGAAAACGGCGAGTTTCATACATTTGTCTATCGGGCCCCTTATTTTAGCGCACCGATTGCTATCGAAGTAGGGGAGATCGTATCAAAAAGTTATCAGTACAAGACTGACGATGGCACGGAAATGACTTCAACCTACTATTTTGCCGATCTACAGCTAGGAGTTGTTTAAACTTTCATAAATTCTTGAGTAACGAGTGCTTTTTTGTCATCCCGACGAAGGAGGGATCTTCGGTTGGAGTAAAATATAGCCCGCCTACCGAAGATCCCTCCTTCGTCGGGATGACAAAAAAAGCATCAAAACAAAAGTTTAAACAAGTTCCTAATTTAAATTATACGATTGCACGTTGTAGGGAAACTACCCTGCGTAGGTTTACGATACGAATCAATCTGTTTAAATACGTAATGAAGAAACAATGGCGTGAAGGGTTGCTGGCTGGACTATGGGTCTTAAGCGTAGGGGGCTGCAAAGTATCGGACCCAGACCTCTCGCCCTATGAATCGGGCGCTTACATTATCAACGCCGGTAGTTCCTTCGATAACAACGGATCAATATCTTTTTTGCCGCGCAACTCCACGACGGCTTCGACCGACATTTTTAACGCGGCAAATGACCGGAGCCTTACAGGGCGCGCCCAGGACTATACCGAGATCGACGGTAAGGGCGTGGTGCTGGTCGATAACAGCGCAACTGGCCAGGACAAAATTGAAATTGTGGAGTCCAGCACGTTCAAATCACTGGCAACCATCCAGGCACCCGATGTCATAAACCCACGGGCGGTGGTGGCTGCCGGCCCTAACAAAGCGTATGTCAGCTGCTGGGATGCAACGGGCGATTTTTCGAATGTTTACATCAACCCCGGTTATATTCTGGTGCTGGATCTGGCGTCGAGGACGGTGGTAAAGAAAATCATCTTGACGAAAGGGGCCGACCGGATGGTTTTAGTCGGTTCGGAGGTATATGTGGGTAGTGTGGGAGGTGAACGTACGCTGGCTGTCATCGATACCGAGACCGATGAGCTCCGACAACCCGGTATCGACGTAGGCGTCAACACGAATCCAGTAGCCATAGATGCCAACGGTCGGCTATGGGCTTACGCTGCATCGGCAAAAGAAATGGTTCGGATCAATACGGCCACAAAAGCCGTGGATGTTCGGATAAAAGTGGGCAACCCGGCCCGGTCGCTGTCTTCGATTGCGCTGAGTCAGGATCGGCAGACCTTTTACTTTGTCAATTCATTCATCGATCAGAATGACAATCTCCGGGAAAAAGGCGAATTATATAGCTTTAAAATCACGGACACTGCCATTCCGGCTACGACACCCATTGTTGCCCGATTTTTCAGCGGGCTGGGCGTCGATCCTCAAACGGGTTATTTATACGCCGGTGTAACGCCATCGTCCAGACAGGCCGGCCGTGTACTGCGCTACCGCCCGAACGGAAGTAGTGTGGTTCTGGTCGATTCAGCCCAAGCCGAAATTGCTCCGTCCAGGTTCTTCTTTCGGTAACGCAGCGTAGCCCTGCCAGTGGTCGGAGACCCTGGTAGTGGCTATTGTATTGCCCTGATGGCTACTCTATACTCGCCAGCAGAGATGGCATTAACGCAGCCACTACCAGGGGCTTCGACCACTGGCAGGGCTTAGAGCAGCCAGCGGAAGAAGATGTAGAGGGTAAACGACAGCAGGACAGAAACAGGCAGGGTCAGTATCCAGGCGAGGGCGATATTGCGAACCGTACCGGCCTGTAAATTCTTGATGCCTTTGTTGGCAACCATACTGCCGGCGATTCCTGAGGAGAGTACGTGGGTGGTACTGACGGGTAATTTCAACATGGACGCTACACCAATCATGATGGCGGCTGTCAGTTCGGCCGAAGCTCCCTGTGCATACGTGAGGTGTTGCTTGCCGATTTTTTCGCCAACCGTTACCACAATCCGGCGCCAGCCAATCATCGTACCTAATCCCAGTGAAAGCGCAATCATCAGAATAACCCATAGCGGGGCGTAGTCCGTAAACCGACGGATACCACTTTCCTCGTTCAGGTTGGTCTTCAGGGTCGCCAGTTGATTTGCGCTCAGGTTAGCCCCTTCATCGTCGACAATCTTGTTCATGTTACTGGTGATCAGTAACAGGTCGCTCCGCACGTCCAGCCGTTTGGTCTGAGGAATTTTGTTGTCGTTGGTCGGGTCGCTGATCAACTGTTTGAGTTCGGCCATTTCGGTGCGGGTTCGGGCTAGCCGGGCGCGGTTCGTGGGCGTTAACTGATTGGAATCCAGCGCGGCAATGGTTTGCTCGATACCACCAATGTTCGACTGCAACAGGCGTGGGTCGAGGTCGGTTTTAACGGCGAACTGAAACGGTACGATTCCAATCAGGATCAGCATGACCAATCCAACTCCTTTCTGCCCGTCGTTACTGCCGTGGAAAAAGCTCACCAGGGAACAGGTGGCAATCAGGATAGCCCGTATCCAGGTTGGCGGAGGGGAGTTTTTCTTGGGTTCCTTGAAGAGCTGATCTTTTGTTTCGGTAGGAACCAGCCGCCGGATCAGAAACATGAGGACGATAACCAGGCTAAATCCCAGCAGGGGCGACAGTAAGAGCGCGTAACCGGTTTCGATGGCTTTCTCCCAGTTTACGGCAGCACCTTCCTTGTTTTCGGGCAGGGTGGCAAAGGCCAGCCCAACCCCCAGAATAGAGCCAATAAGCGTGTGTGAACTGGAACTGGGCAGGCCAAAGTACCAGGTGCCCAGGTTCCAGATGATGGCACTCAGCAGCAACGCCAGCACCATAGCCACACTGTGATAAACGTTCTGGTCGACGAGCAATTCGACAGGCAACAGGTTAACGATACCCATGGCTACGCCAATACCACCCAGCAAAACACCCGTGAAGTTGCAGATGCCCGACCACACTACCGCAATCGTAGGGCGTAGGGAATTCGTATAAATGACGGTGGCTACGGCATTGGCCGTGTCGTGGAAACCATTGACAAACTCGAAAGCGCAGGCAGCAAAGAGGCTGATAAACAAGAGGATAAAAACATCCGTTTCTAATCCAAACATGGAGAGGTAGTCTTCTGTGATTAGGCGAACGGCAGGTCCGTAAGCCAGTGAATGCCACAAAAGTACAGTAAACAATCCAGAGCCATATTACCAAATTGTTAAGTAGAGCCGCGACCCTTCGCGGCTATCACGCGTCAGCAACCATGCGTCAGCTATCACGCACCACCACCCACCGTCAACTATCACGCGTCAGCAACCACCCACCAGCCAATAATGTCGTAACGCTACACCAGCCAATTTTGTACATCCCTATACGCTATTGTATACAAACCCTCCTTAACCATCACAGAACGGAAATATACCCGTGAACTGCTACAAGACGTAAAGTCGTAGCCTATGAGGTATGAACCAGTATAGACATGAAGGGTTGAACTAAGGAGATGAGAGAACGTGTCGGAGAGGATGAGAAGGGGCGCGTGCCGGCAGGAGACGCAAAGGCGACGTACCGGCAGGAGACGCGAAGGCCGGCCCGCCGGTGCGGTCGCGTCTCTACTTTTTGCCCGCCAGTTGGCCACAGGCGGCATCGATATCTTTGCCCCGGCTCCGTCGTACGTTTACCGTTACGCCTTTACTCTCCAGAAAACCGGCAAACCGGTCGAGCGTTTGTGGGTCGGTATTCGTGAAATTGGCCTCGGCAATGGGGTTGTATTCGATGATGTTGATCTTGGCCGGTACCCGTTTCGTAAACTTCCACAGCTCCTGCGCATCCTGTAGGGTGTCGTTAAAGTTATAGAACAGAATGTACTCGAAGGTGATACGAGTGCCCGTTTTGCGGTAGAAGTAGGTCAGGGCATCGCCCAGTACGTCCAGTGTGTTGCTTTCGTTGATGGGCATGATCTGGTCGCGCTTGGTATCGTTGGCTGCGTGGAGCGAGAGCGCCAGGTTGAACTTCACCGCGTCGTCGCCCAGTTGCCGAATCATCTTGGCAATGCCCGCCGTCGATACGGTGATGCGCTTCGGCGACATGCCCAGCCCATCGGCGGAGGTAATCCTGTCGACCGATTCCAGTACGTTTTTGTAATTCAGCAACGGCTCACCCATGCCCATATAGACGATATTGGTGAGGGGGGCATCGTAGTTTTCTTTCGCCTGCCGGTCGATGGCCACCACCTGGTCGTAGATTTCGGCTGCGTCCAGATTGCGTTTACGGTCCATGTAGCCCGTAGCACAGAACTTACACGTTAGCGAACAGCCCACCTGGCTCGATACGCAGGCCGTCATACGGTCCAGATCGTCGGTACGCAAAGCCGGTATCAGCACACCTTCGACCAGGTTGCCATCATACAATTTGAACGACGACTTGATGGTCCCGTCATTACTGCGCTGCTGCTGGTCGACGGTTAAAGGCCGGATCTCGAAATGAGTGTTGAGCAACTCCCGTGTGGGCAACGACAGGTTTGTCATCTGCTCAAACGAAAGCGCCGACTTTTTCCAAAGCCATTCATGCACCTGTTTCGCCCGAAAACCCTGCTCACCGTTCTGCACGAGCCAATCCTTTATCTGACTGGCATTGAGCTTGCGTATGTCCTGTTTTCCCATTTTTGGATGAGTGAATGACTGTGGAGACTGCGTCAGCTATCTACTGCACGATCGGCCCCGACATTCACTCAATTACTCATTGACTAATTAATTTTGGCCCGCCATTTTTTGCCAGCTTCGAGTCCCTGGGGCACCCATACGGCGGCTTTGTCCATCACCTTCGGTGCGATAGGCCGAACGTAGGGATAAAGGAAAGCGCCTTCGATCTGACGGGGGGGCATTTTAACCCCCATAAAGCTTAACAGCCAAAGAATCACACTAATTCCAAAGACCCACGTAAAAAGCCCAACGGCTGCACCCGCCACGCTATCGAAGGTACCGAGGATGGTAAACTTCAATGACCGCCGGATAGCAAATCCCATCTGGTTGATCATATACACGGTTGGAAAGAAAATGACCGAGAAGCCCAGCCACGGCAGAATTTTTCGGGCGATCTCGCGGCTTATATACGGGCTAAGCAAATCGATACCGAACGCCAGAAACTTAAACCCTACAATCATGGCCACCACAAAAGCAATCACCGCCACAATCTCCACCAGGAGACCTTTGCGGTAACCATTGAAAGCCCCCCAGGCGAGGGGAATGAACATGAGCAGGTCGAGGGTTGTCAAAATTTTAATGAGTGGATGATAGAATGAGTGATTGAGTGAATGGGTGAACAATATCATTCACTCATTCTATCACTCACTTATTGTAAAAGCTGCTTCACCATGGCCGAAATGGCTTTGCCGTCGGCCTGGCCTGCCAGTTCCTTGGAAGCTATGCCCATTACCTTGCCCAAATCTGAGGGGACCGACGCGCCAACCCGGGTCATGATCGCCTGAAGTTTGGCTTTCAGTTCGTCTTCCGATAGTTGGCTGGGCAGGTACTTTTCAATCACAGCGATCTCGGCTTCTTCAATGGCCAGCAGATCGGGGCGGTTTTGCTGGCGGTAGATATCGGCCGAATCCCTGCGTTGTTTAACGGCTTTGATGAGCACCTTCATTTCGTCATCGGGTTTTAGCTCGCCCGTACCCCCTTCTTTGGTTTCTTCGAGTAGAATCAATGATTTTACCGCCCGCAGGGCACGAAGTTTATCCTGATCGCGGGCTAGCATAGCCTGCTTTATATCGGCGTCAATTTGTTGCTTGAGAGACATTTTTGCAATAAGGAATGATGAACGATGAATGATGAACGCTGGTAAAACGAACCAACCACCACTGAGCAAAGTTACGAAACCGGGAAGCGTTTATCTGCATTGGCAATTGATTCCCGGTTTATCATTCTTCATTTATCATTCATCGTTCCAAGCTGTGACCCGATTAAGCGTTAACATCAACAAAATTGCCACCATACGTAACGCACGGGGCGGCAACAACCCCGACCTGGTGATGGTCGCCCTGGATTGCGAACGCTTCGGTGCGCAGGGCATTACGGTTCACCCGCGTCCCGATGAGCGCCATATCCGATACCAGGATGTGCTGGACTTGAGTAACCTGGTTACGACCGAGTTCAACATTGAAGGCAATCCTGACGAGCGCTTCATCGAACTCGTCAAACGGGTGAAACCAGCGCAGGTAACGCTCGTTCCTGATGCTGTCGATGCCATTACGTCCAACGCGGGCTGGGATACGATCACTCACGCCGACCATTTGCGCGCGTTGGTCAATACGTTCAAAGCCGACGGGATTCGGGTCTCTATTTTCGTCGACGCTGATGAGCGTATGGTAGAAGGAGCTAAAGCCGTTGGTACCGACCGCATTGAACTGTATACCGAACCTTACGCGGCTCATTACACCGAAAATCGCGAAGCAGCCGTGGCTCCGTTCGTGCAGGCGGCTCTGAAAGCGCAGGAACTGGGGTTAGGTTTGAATGCCGGGCATGACCTGAGTCTGGAGAACTTACGGTTTTTTGCCGAAAACGTGCCGGGTCTGGACGAAGTCTCCATTGGTCACGCGCTCATCTGCGACGCGCTATATTTTGGCCTGGAGAATACAATTCAAATGTACTTACGGGAATTAGCTTAGGGGCGTCAACATCGGTCTTATACATTATGGTCAATCAGTTATCGGTCGATGAGTTTTTAGCAAAGGCGCAGTCGCTGCCTGTTGTCGACGTTCGGTCGCCGGGCGAGTACGACCAGGCCCATATTCCGGGGGCGGTTAGCATTCCGCTGTTCGATAATGAGGAGCGGGCGCTGGTGGGTACGAAATACAAAAATGCCGGTAAAGACTCCGCCGTATTGCTGGGCCTGGACCTGGTAGGGTCAAAGCTGGCTGGCTTCGTAAAACAGTCCAAAAAGCTCAATCCACAAACCAAAGAAGTGCTTGTTCATTGCTGGCGGGGCGGCATGCGTAGCGGCTCGTTTGCCTGGCTGCTGGATACGGCTGGCCTGACCGCATCGACTCTGGCTGGTGGTTATAAAGCATACCGGAGTGCTGTGTTATCGGCCTTTGCCGAGCCACGCGAGCTTATCATTCTGGGTGGAAAAACCGGCAGCGGCAAAACCGATATTTTGAAAGAACTGGCCCGGCAGGGCGAACAGGTCATTGACCTGGAAGGACTGGCGCACCATAAAGGCTCTACTTATGGCGCTATCGGGCAGTTGCCGCAGCCAGCCACGGAACAGTACGAAAATCTGCTTTTTGGTGTGTGGCGTACCCTGGACAGGAATCGACGGATCTGGATTGAAGACGAAAGTCGTAATGTGGGCTCTTGCTTCGTTCCCATGGCCCTCTGGCAGCAGATGCGGGCCGCACCCGTCGCGTTTGTCGATGTGCCGAAGGCCGTTCGGGTGCAGCGGCTGGTTGCTGAATATACCGGTATCGATCATAGTTTGCTGGTAGAAGCCACCCAGCGAATCAGTAAGCGGCTTGGCGGCAAGGTGACCAAAGACGCCCTCGAAGCCCTTACCCGAAACGACTATGCCGCCGTTGCCGATCTGACGCTCGATTATTACGATAAAGCGTACCTCCATGGTCTGTCGCAACGGGACCAGGCGCAGGTTCATCCGCTGGATGTTTCGGTGGACAGCCCCGCCGAGACGGCCCGTTGGCTCATTGACTGGGCTCGTGAGCAGGAAATTTCGCAGAGTCAGCCAACCATCGATCCCTAAGACGGTTGAGGGCCATACGACAAATTGAACTTTTGTATGGTTACGTTTCGGGTTGTCCCCACAGAATATGCCCATGATTTAAGTGGCGAGGGATCTGCCAAAGTTCCTGGCCGCTGGAATATCGAAGGCACCCCCGCCTTGTATACCAGCAGTAACCGCGCGCTGGCGGTATGCGAATCGCTGCTGGGATCGTCCAGTACCAAAGCGGATAAACTGTCGCTTGTTACGTATGAGGTGCCTGATGATTGTCCTGTCCTATGTCTTGAGGCCCCTGACCTCCCCAGCGACTGGGCGACTAATCCACCCCCTGATGAGTGCCAGCAACTGGGTAGCAAACACTTGAAATGCGAGGATTATGTGGCTTTCCGAGTTCCATCAAGCATCGTACCCGATGAATACAACTTCGTCTTTAACCCCGCCTTCAAGCAATACCATCGGGTAAGGATCCAGCACGTCGCTGCGTTGGATACCAGCCAAATTCGCGCCTGAGCTATTTTTTCTTCGTTGCCTTCATTCGACGGACAATTTCGCGCTTGGGGAAAGCCAGTCGCCAGACGGCCAGCGGTGTTTTCTGTCCGCCAAAGCATGTTTGGCAAATGACATTGTCGGTCGGTACGGCTGCGTTGTAGATGTACAGCGTTTCATTGATCTTCTGAATATTCGAGATCTGCGGTAATTTCTGTTCGGCGTTGTACAGGTAGGCGTCAAGCACTTCGCGCTCTTTTGCGCCAAGCGACTTATCCGATACATCCGTTCCGCTCAGAAGCCGGATGTCGATGCCATATCGGTCGGCGATGGCTTTAGTGCGTGGTAGGTTCTGCAACTGGCAAAGTTTGGTCCGCGCTGCCGGATCAGTTGTTTTCTGGAGTTGGGTGGCCAGCTCTTTCTGGATGACGGTCGTGATCCGTTCCCCGAAATTATCGACCGTTTCAACGAGGTCAACGTTGGTGATCCGCTTTATTTTTTTGTCGGCCATCTCCTGTTTTAGCTCGCTGGTATACTTTACCCGTTCGGGATTACAGGCAGAAATGAGAAGGGCAAGCAGGGGGATAAACAGGGTATAGGGCTTCATAAACAGGAACTTAATACGGATAGGTTACGTCATTTATTGAGAAAACGCGTTGGGGGTCTGCTTGGTTGCACGGATAGATAACAAAGGTGTACTAGCCGGATTTTCGTAATTTTGCGTTTTATCGATTGTCTTACTTCATCTCCAATCTGTGATCGGGGATATCAAACCATATAGTATGCTCGACCAGTTAGAAGCCATTCGTGAGCGCTTCGACGAAGTAGCCCAGCAAATCGTTCAGCCAGAAGCTGTTTCAGATCAGAAACGTTTCATGAAGCTGAGCAAAGAATACAAGGATCTGGAAAAGATCGTGATCCAGCACCGGGCCTATCTGCAGTTACTCGAAGAGATCGACAATGCCAAGCAGGTTATTGCGACCGAGAAAGACGAAGATTTTCGCGAAATGGCCAAAGGCGAACTCGATGAACTGCTACCCCGTCGGGATGCGCTCGAAGAAACGCTGAAGGAAATGCTGATGCCCAAAGATCCGAACGACAGTAAAAACGTCATTCTGGAGGTTCGGGGCGGCACCGGTGGCGACGAAGCCGCTATTTTCGCCGGTGATATTTTCCGGATGTACCAGCGCTTCTGCGAGAAGATGGGCTGGAAAATGTCGCTCGTCGATTTCACCGAAGGCACCTCGGGTGGCTACAAAGAGATCATTACCGAGATCGAAGGGGACGATGTCTACGGCAAGCTCAAATTTGAGTCGGGTGTTCACCGGGTACAGCGCGTACCAGCCACCGAGACCCAGGGTCGTATCCATACCTCGGCGGCCAGCGTAGCCGTACTGCCCGAAGCGGAAGAAGTGGACGTAGAGCTGAACATGAACGACATCCGGAAAGATACCTTCTGTTCGTCGGGTGCCGGTGGCCAGTCGGTAAACACGACCTATTCGGCCGTTCGTCTGACCCACATACCAACGGGACTGGTGGTACAGTGTCAGGATGAACGCTCGCAGTTGAAAAACTTCGACAAAGCGCTGACCGTGCTTCGGTCGCGTATCTACGAGATCGAGTTACAGAAGCACAACGATGCCATTGCCTCCCAACGCAAGACGATGGTAGGGAGTGGCGACCGTTCCGACAAGATCCGGACGTACAATTATCCGCAAAGCCGCGTAACCGATCACCGTATCGGTATGACGGTTCATAATCTCCCCGCAGTGATGGATGGTGATATTGGTGATTTTATCGAGCAGCTCCGCATCGCCGAAAATGCCGAACGGCTGAAGGAAGGTATGACGGCGTAGTCTGTCTGATATTCATGACTTTGTAGAGACGCGACCCTTCGTGTCTCAGCCTATTGCTGACGCAGGCTGAGACACGAAGGGTCGCGTCTCTACGCATTTTGAAATTACGCGCCTGCTACCCAGCCCTGCGCCCGGATGGGCGTTTGCTGGCCAGCTTTGGTAGCCAAAACAACCTGATCCGGATCGGCGGTGAGGTAACCGATGGCGGTGATGCGGGCGTTGGTCGACAGCTTCTCAAAAGCCTGCGGCCGAACCGTGAACAGCAGTTCGTAGTCTTCGCCCCCGTTGAGGGCCGCCGTAACAGGACTGATCTTGAACTCATCGGCCGCCAGCAGTGCCTGATCATCGAGTGGTATATTCTCATCGAAAATAACCGCACCTGTACCAGACTGCCGACAAAGATGAAGCAACTCCGAAGCCAGCCCGTCGGAAATGTCGATCATTGCCGTTGGCCGGATACCCAGATCACGGAGTTCATGAACTATGTCGGTGCGGGCGTCGGGGCGAAGCTGGCGCTGTACCAGATAAGCCCGTTCTTCGGAGAGGTCAGGCTGCATATTCGGGTCGGCCAGAAATACCTGTTTTTCCCGTTCGAGCATTTGTAGACCCAGATATGCCGCACCCAAGTCGCCCGTTACGCATACGACGTCGTTTGGCTGGGCCGTGTTGCGGTAAGTGATGAGGTCTTTGGGTACCTTGCCCAGTACCGATACCGAGATGATCAGGCCCGAGCGCGACGCGGTCGTGTCGCCCCCAACCAGATCGACATTGTACGCTTCGCAGGCCGCCCGGATGCCGTCATACAGTTCGTCGACGGCCTCGACGGGAAAACGGCTGCTCAGGCCGATGTTTACGGTGACCTGTATCGGTAATCCGTTCATAGCCGCAATATCCGACACGTTTACGGCTATCGCTTTATAGCCCAGGTGCTTCAGGGGTACGTAGGTGAGATCGAAGTGAATACCTTCGACCAGCATATCAGTCGAGAGCAGGCCATAGTCAGTACCCCAGTCGAAGACGGCTGCGTCGTCACCGATGCCACGAATGGTTTCAGCATGTTGGGGAGCTGGCGTTGCCTGACGAATCCGGTCGATCAGGCCAATTTCACCAATAGTATTAAGGTCAGTCATATGGAAATAGTCGTAAGTCGTAGTAGTCATAAGTCGTAGTAGTCGTAAGTCGCAGTCGTCGTAAGCCGTAGTACCGCAAGGCCACTTATGACTTACGACTACTACGACTTATGACTACTACGACTTACGACTACTACGACCGTGATACGATTTCATAAATAAAGCCGTTCCGCTTGACCTACGGAACGGCTTACTACTCGAATTGGTTTGCGAAAAGCTACGGGGTCGACAGGGTATAGGTGTTAGTCGTGTTGCCGGTCTTCAGGCTAGGGGTAGTTCGTGTGAGTTTTAACTCTGTATCGCTTATCTGATTGATTGTAAACTCAATAGTGCCATTTGTAACACCAGATGGTGCCGGGTTCAGGTTTGTCAGGACAAGACGGTTGTCGGATGGTACGGAGTACTGGCCCGTAAACACGTTCTTGTCAAATTCTGAGTAGGTAACGACAGGGGGAGCGCTCAGGTCCAGTTTGAATTGATCATAACCTGGCTGAATATTATTTGCAACACCTTTGGTATACACTGTTGCGCCATTGTATTCCACAATGCGTGCCGTCCAGACCTTGGCAATGCGTTCCGAAACGGGAGCTACTTTTTTCTTGCCACAACCCGTCAGCAGGTTTGTCAGGGCTACTACGGCAAAAAAAGCAATGAAAGAAGTCTTTCTCATAGTTAACTGTTGCATAGAATCAGAAGTGGCTAAAGTTACGTTAATTTTGTTGTCACCTACAAAAACGATACTCAATAATTCACCTAACCCAGCCAGCCGGACGCCATGACGCCCGAAACAAACGATCTGCTCATTCCTTATACCCGTTCTCAACTGGCCCTGCGAAACGGCAATGATCGTGATGAGATCTGGTGTGCTTACCAGACGGTTATCTACGATGTATCGGCGTCGCGGTTGTGGCGCACGGGCAAGCATTATGAGCATTGGGCTGGTCAGGACCTCACCGCCGAACTCGCCGACGCTCCGCATGCCGACTGGGTATTTGCGAAGTTTCCGGTAGTGGGCAGGCTTGTTTAACGTACCACCCGATGGCTTCACTCCCCCATGTTTTTACTCATAGCTGATAGCGGCTCCACAAAGACCGATTGGCGGCTTGTTGCCCCCGACCAGACAACCCGCGCCATTCACACCGATGGAATCAATCCATATTACCAGACAACGGAGGAGATAGCTACTGTATTGCAGGCGCAACTGCTGCCCGGATTGCCCGACTCAGCCGTGACCAGTGTTTTCTTTTATGGAGCCGGCTGTAGCGGTCCCACTGTGAATGTACTAGTTGCCGATGCGTTACGGGCGGTATTGCCGGGCCTACAAACTGTCGACGTTAACAGCGATATGCTGGGTGCGGCCCGGGCGGCTGCCGGTCGGGAGCCGGGCATTGTCTGTATTTTGGGAACCGGCTCGAATGCCTGTTGCTATGACGGTAGCCAGATTACGCGGGGTATTCAGTCGCTGGGCTTCTGGCTTGGTGATGAGGGCAGCGGGGGGTATCTGGGCAAAACGCTTGTGCGCGACTTCTTTCAGGACCGGTTACCAACTGACCTGCGCGATGCCTTTGACCATCGCTACGCACTCGACCGGCTCACCCTGCTGGAAAACGCGTATAAAAAGCCGTACCCCAATCGCTATTTTGCGGGCTTCACGCCATTTTTATCTGAAAACATAGGCCATCCACATGTCGTTGATTTATTGACGGATGCGTTCGTGCTTTTTCTTTCGACCTATGTCCGGCGATTTCCTGAAGCGGGCGTGTGGCCCGTTCACTTCGTTGGATCCGTGGCTCATGTTTTCGCAGAACCCTTGCAGCAGGCTGTTTTACGGACTGGCCTGACCATGGGCCGCATCCTGAAAGCACCCGCCGAACAACTGGTTGAGTACCATCAATGGCGGGCTTGACGTACCTTTGTGAAACTAATAAAAGAGTTTAAACGCAGCGCGATCAATGGGTTTCATCCCATTTGCCGCGAGGCTACAACTAAGGCGTTTAAGCCACAACAACCTGTAACTATACGAATGGCAGCAAGATATTTTTTGAAAGTAAAAGACGTTGTTCGGGAAACGCCCGACGCCGTAACAATAACCTTCTGGCACCCCATCAGCGAAGAAATCCGGTATCTGCCAGGGCAGTTTCTTACGTTCCTGCTCAATATTAACGGTCAAAAAGTGCGCCGGTCGTACTCGATGTCGTCCTCGCCCCACGTCGACGTGTCGCTGGCGGTGTCGGTGAAACGGGTACCGGGCGGGCTGGTGTCGAATTATCTCTGTGAGCGTATTCATCCCGGCGACATTCTCGAAACGCTGGAGCCGATGGGGACCTTCGTTCCTAAACTGGACGCTCAGAATCGCCGGACGCTGATTTTGATTGGTGCCGGCAGCGGTATCACGCCCCTGTTCTCGATGGCCAAGTCGGCCCTGCATGTCGAACCAACCAGCCGGGTATGGCTCATTTATGGCAACCGTAGCCAGGATTCGATCGTTTACAAAGCCCATCTGGACGCCATGGAGCAGGCCTACGGCCGGTCGCGCTTTCAGGTTACCCACGTGCTGAGCCAGCCCGCTACCAACTGGAGTGGGCTGAGCGGCCGACTGAATCAGCATACGCTGACCAGCTTGCTGGAAGATCTGCCGGTAACGGAACGGCAAACGGCTAGTGTGTACCTCTGTGGGCCTGATGGTATGATGGCCGAAGCCCGTTCAGCCCTCTCGCTGGTGGGTATTCCAACAGAGCGGGTGTATAAAGAAAGCTACATAACCGCCCCCGTAGCGGCTGGCGATGTGATTGAGGAACCTATGACGGAAGAGGACGAAAGCGGCTCGCCGGAGGTGACGGTGCTTTACGAAGGCAGCGAATACAAATTTGCCGTCGCTCCGCACCAGACTATTCTGGAAGCGGCCCTGGACCTGGATATCGACTTGCCGTACTCATGTCAGGCAGGCATGTGTACAGCCTGCCTTGGCAAATGCACGTCGGGCACCGTTAAACTGGATGAAGAAGACGGACTGTCTGAATCTGAAATTAAAGCAGGCTATGTCCTGACCTGCGTGGCGCACCCCGTTGGCCGCGATGTGGTGATCGAAATCGAGTAACTGTACTACCGAACGTCCCGTCCGGCCGCAACTAAGCAAGTGAAGCTAACTATAGCTGACTTATTCATTCGCGGCCGGACGGGACGTTTGGCGTGATACTAGTTATCATCTGGCTTTGGTGCCGGACGTGGTGCTGATGGCGCGGCCGGGCGAGGGACCGGCGCTATCTTGGGCCTTACACCTACCCGTGGCATTGGGTTTGGTGCGGGTGGCGCTACTGGCATTGCCGGTGCCGCTGGCATTATTACGTTGGGTGCTTTGGCGGGACGGGGTGGTCTGGCCGGGTGAGACGGAATGGCAGGCCGGGCGGGTGCTATCGCAGCGGGTGGTGTCGCTGGTCTAACCCTGTTTGGCGCACCGGGAGGTTTTGGTACAGATATGACTCCATCTAAACCTCCTGTTTCAACCCTTTCCTTTACGTCGATAATTTCCCCTTCGTTAGAGCGTATCGAATCTATAAGATTGTTCATTCGTTCAAAGTGCTGGTCTTGAATCTGGTTACTTATGAATGGACGAATCTCCGTTTTTATCAGATTATCGATACGCTGTTTTAGCTGTGATAGATTCTTCTCAACGGTAGTAATTTCATTTTCGAGTACTTCTTTCACCGGAAGGAAAGCTGGGTTCTTAATCTGCCCGCGCATTAGCGAAACCTGCTTTTGGAGTTCGACGCGCTCCTGCATCAATTGCTTCCGTTGCTCCAAAGGCCCGTGTATTCGCGTAAAGATCTCTTCGAACGCCTGCCGGTGCTCATTCATTTGCTCATGAAGAGCTGCATTGGCTTCCCACAATTTTGACAATGTTTCCTGTAGTTGATTGTCAATCGCCAACCTGTCGGGCAAACTATCCAGTTGATGCTCATGATAGGCTCGCTGTTTGTCACGCGAATCGGACGAGATGTTCAGGTTTGAGACGGCCGCCATTGCATCGCCGATCAGGCTGTTGTAATCGACGCTGGCTACCTCTTTCAGGGCATCATCAACATTGACAGGAATGCCGGCCTGGGCCCTGACTACAATGTTGTCATAATCGATCTTCCCTAATCCTTCAGCCAGCGCATCCATACCTTCCCCGAAGGAGTTATTGGTTTCGATGATGGTCAGCAGAATATCGCGGTCGGGCTGTTTGACCGCATCGAGCGAGCGTTGTCCGGTCATCACCTGATCATACTGCTGCTGTAGCCGGGCAATGTGAGCCGCGGGTAGCTTTTTTCCTTTCCAGATAACATAGTCGACTTTCCGGTTATCGGTGAAACCAAATTCTGTATTTCCATCGACTTTATGACGTCGGCTTGCTTTCGACTGGGCTTTGCGGGGCTTCGGCTGCGGTTCGTTCTGCTGTACCGCATAGACCGATACGCTCATCAGTAGTAGGGTTGCCAGTGTCAATCCCACTAAACTGCCGTTGGAAATGAATGGTCGGGTTGGTACTCCCAGCATGCGCTGAACCCGGTGCAACAGATGCTGACGCTTGCTGGCAAATGCCATGGCCAGCGCCGGTGGTTGCGCCGTTTGCATGAGCCGTATTTCTTCCACTCGGGCGAGGGCCTGCGCCAGCATACGGCCGTTGCCGCCAATAGCGATCACCGCCAGATCGTCGCAGCAGTGTTCGCGCTCTTCGCGCACCCGTGCCGACAGCCACCACAGGGCCGGATGGAAGAAATACAACACTTCCATAACTGATTGCAGCAGGTTAACGGCGTAATCGTGCCGCTTGATGTGGGCCAGTTCGTGGGCCAGTACTGCTTCAACTTCACGCATGGACAGGTTAGTCGCCAGGCCAATGGGAATCAGCAAAACCGGTTTCAGAATTCCTACCACCATGGGTACGGCAATCCGGGCCGACTCACGTACCTGAACCACCACCCGCACGGCCAGCGCCGACCGTAACGTATCAACCAACTCGGTCCAGGCCGTTGTTGGGGGCAGGGTAGCCGTGCGGCTCAGCCGCTGGAGATAGACCCAGCCGCCCGCGAGCCGAATACCGAACAGGGCCACGCCGATCAGGTATACCAGCACGAACTGGTTGAGGTGAATTTCCAGAAACTGTTGCACCTGGTAGTGCCAGGGGAGCGGCTGGCGACCCAGCGTGTGAGCGATGGCCTGCCAGTTGACCGGCAGCGATTCGGTCAGGGCTGGGACGATCGTAGATACCGGCTGGTAGTACCAGACAAACGTAGCTACCGAGACGAGTAGCTGAGTTAACAGCGTAAATGAACTAACCCGATAGCGCAGGTTACTCGATTTGTTGCGCAGCAGGTGTAAGGCTACGGCCGTAGGCAGCACCAGCGCAAAACCCTGCCAGATGGCGTGAAGCAGCGTCCAGCCCAAAGCATCGGCTACGGAACCAGACATGAAATCAATTAGATTCATCGGATGAATTGATTTGATTTAAGAGTTTTTTTATCTCGTCCAATTCCTGTCGGGAGGCCTTATGCTGGCCCAGCACCTGCATGACCAGTTTTGAGGCTGAGCCCCGGAAGGCGGTTTCAACAAACCGGTCTACCAGCCCCCGCTGGGTTTCTTCCTCCGTTACGGCCGCTGCATAAGTGTGCGACCGGTTGGATTCTTCACGGGTAAGCAGCCCTTTTTCATGCATGATCTGCATGAGTTTCAGGGCCGTTGTATAACCCAGGTCGCGGCTTTGGCTTAGCGCTTCATGCACCTGCCGGACCGTACTGGGGCCACTTGTCCAAAGTACATGCAGGATTTCGAGTTCAGAGTCAGTTGGCTTCATGGGACATCTACGAATAATTTCGTAGCAAACCTATACGAATAATTTCGTACATGCAAGAAAGTGAACAAAAAAGAAATACAATTGATTGAAGTAACGTGGATTAGGGCGCATGACCTTCGGCCCTTTTTGAACTTTATATAAACGGACTAAAGTGGCCCGTTCAGTCCGTATCACCCAGATGACCCCGAACGAAACAGTCAGTATACTAACCCGTGCCCCCCGCCAATTTATTGGTGAGACGCTTGAATTGAACGACTGGGAAACCGTTAAGCCTTATTACGAGGAGTTGCTCAGTCGGTCCATCAACGATGCCGAAGACCTGCGGCAGTGGCTTATGGACCGGAGCGAACTGGAATCCTTCCTGTCAGAAAATTTTGCGTGGCGCTACATCCGCATGACCTGCGACACGGCCAACGAGACATTGGTCCGGAAACTGAATTTCTTTATCGAGGAGATTCAGCCAGCGATGACAACATACGGCAACGACCTCGACCTGAAAGCGGTTGCCAGCCCTTTTCTGAGCCAGTTGACCGACGATGGCTACGAGGTGATGGTACGGGGCATGAAAAAGGCCATTGAAATTTTCCGGGAGGAGAATATACCCCTCCAGACCGATATCCAAACCGAGGAGCGTAAGTTCGGCGCTATAGCCGGGGCTATGACGGTGTCTATCGATGGTAAAGAACTGACACTGCCCGAAGCCAGCGATCTTCTTCAGTCTACGGACCGGGCTGTGCGCGAAACTGCCTGGCGGAAGATATGGGAACGGCGCTATCAGGACCACGATGGGCTGGACCAGCTTTTCGACCGGCTCCGCGATCTGCGCCATCAGGTGGCCGTTAACGCCGGGTTCGCCAACTTTCGGGATTATTCGTTTGCTGCGCTTGGCCGTTTCGATTATACACCCGAAGACTGTTTTAATTTCCACGAGTCAGTATCCGGGGCTGTTGTCCCGATGCTGGATCAACTGGCCCAACAACGAAAGCAGGAACTAGGTGTCGACGTGCTCCGACCCTGGGACAGCAAGGTCGATACCGCAGGGCGTCCACCGCTGAAACCATTTGCGACAGGTGCTGAACTACTTGAAAAGACCATCAAGTGCTTCGACCGGCTGGATGTGGAACTCGGTAATGACCTGCGTATCATGCGCGCCATGGGTCATCTGGATCTGGAGTCGCGGAAAGGTAAGGCGCCGGGTGGCTATAACTATCCGCTGGAAGAAATTGGGGTTCCGTTTATTTTCATGAATGCCACCTCGAGCCTGCGCGATCTGGTCACGATGGTACATGAAGGGGGCCATGCCGTACATTCGTTCCTGACGCGGGATCTGCCGCTGAAAGCCTTCCGGAACCCGCCGATGGAGGTAGCCGAACTGGCCTCGATGAGCATGGAGCTATTGACGATGGATCATTGGGATGTATTCTTCGATGATCCGGCCGAATTGCGTCGGGCCAAGCGGCAGCACCTCGAATCGATTATCGAAACGTTGCCCTGGGTAGCTACCATCGATGCCTTCCAGCATTGGATTTACGAAAACCCAACGCATTCCACCGCCGAACGACGGGACAACTGGGTGCGTATCTACGATAAATTCACCGATACCCTAACGGACTGGAGCGGTTTCGCCTACTACAAAGAGTACCTGTGGCAACGGCAGTTACACCTGTATGAAGTGCCGTTCTATTACATCGAATACGGTATCGCGCAATTGGGCGCTATTGGCGTATGGCGCAATTATCGGGACAACCCACAGGCTGGTCTGGAAGGCTACAAAGCGGCTTTGGGACTGGGTTATAAAGCGCCGATCCGGGCCATCTATGCGGCTGCCAACGTACCCTTCGACTTCTCACGGGACCATATTCAGGCGTTGATGCGCTTTGTATGGAGCGAGATAGAGAAACTGTAAGCGTTGTGTACATTCTCAGACCTTATTGGTCCGTATGGCTTGGAAACCTAATGGACCTAACGTAATTTTGCCAAATAATTTTGTAAGCAAGTGACTATGAAACGTTCATGGAGTGGAGGAATAGCCCTTGTGGCAATGCTATCGCTGGCGTCCTGCGACTATCAGAAATATAACACCATCCGTCAGGCAGATCCACGTGCCAATGATTACCGGGCGACCTACCGGGCTGGTGATGCTGAAGTATATGGAAAGGGTAAGGATTCGGCTGCTGTGCAATCGACGTACAAATACACGCCTAATCCGGAACTGGAACAGCGTACTCAAAAAATTCGGGATAAACTGTTCGGCGCTGGCACCATTGGTGAAGGGGCTTAACCGACGTATAGTAGTATAAGAAAAGCGACAGTATGGCCACAAATGGTCCTACTGTCGCTTTTCTTGTCTATAACCGTATCCTAAAACAACAGTCAAAGCATTGTTTTTTTGCTTTACTTTGCCTACTTGAATACAGCTGTTAATAGTATTATTCGGTTAACCAAACCGCTAAACGTACCAGAAACATCATGAACATTGCATTGGTTACGGGTTCAGCCGGTCTGATCGGCAGTGAAGCCGTCGCGTTCTTCGCCGACAAATTCGACCTCATCGTTGGTATCGATAACAACATGCGTCAGTACTTCTTCGGAGCCGATGGCTCAACGGAGTGGAACCGCAACCGTCTGGCTGATGCCTATCCCAACTATCAGCATCGTCCCGCCGATATCCGGGAAGTATCGCAGCTGGAAACGATTTTCCAGGAGTTCGGTAAAGACATCAAATTGGTGCTGCATACAGCGGCACAACCTTCTCATGACTGGGCCGCCCGTGAGCCGTTCACTGACTTCGGTGTTAATGCCGTTGGTACGCTGAACATGCTCGAGATGACCCGTCTGCACGCGCCCGAAGCGGTGTTTATCTTTACATCGACTAATAAGGTGTATGGCGACAACCCCAATTTCCTGCCGTTGATCGAAACCGATACCCGCTGGGAAATCGATGAGAACCATCCGTATTTCAAGGATGGAATCGATGAGTACATGAGCATCGACCACACCAAGCACTCCGTTTTCGGTGCGTCGAAAGTAGCCGCCGACATCATGGTACAGGAGTACGGCCGGTATTTCGGGATGAACACGGGTGTGTTCCGGGGCGGTTGCCTGACGGGCCCTAATCACTCCGGAGCGCAGTTGCACGGCTTCCTGTCGTACCTCATGAAGTGTGCCATTACCGGAAACCAGTACACGATCTTCGGCTATAAAGGCAAGCAGGTTCGCGACAATATCCACAGCTGGGATCTGGTGAACATGTTCTGGCATTTCTACCAGAACCCCCGTCCGGGCGAAGTTTATAATGCAGGTGGTGGCCGGTATGCTAACTGCTCCATGCTGGAAGCCATTGCGTTGTGCGAAGAAATTTCGGGCAATAAGATGAACTACCAGTATTCGGAAACTAACCGCAGCGGTGACCATATCTGGTATATCTCGAACCTGAACAAGTTCAAAGAACATTATCCGGGCTGGGACTGGACCTACGACCTGAAAGTAACCATGGGTCAGATACACGACAGTATGGTTGCCCGTTTGGCCGTAGTTAAGTAAGGCGTTTTTTAGCGATGGGCCATAGGTAACCCGTTTTGGGCTGTCGATGGCCCATCGCTTCGTATATAGCCAGTTATTTCCTGTCCTGAGCGCTGAAACCGTGCTGGTGCCTGTGGGTTTATTAACCAAAAAATGCCTAGTTTCGACACGTCTCCCATTCTATACTGGCTACCCGTTTATGCTCTCTGCTGGGGGTTGTTATGGATGTCCTTTCGGTGGGCGGGTAACCAACGGGTGTTTCTGATAGCGGCTTCAGGGGTACTTTTCCTGCTTCGGTTACCCAGCATTGTGTTCAATGCTGAGATCAATCCCGATGAGAGTCAAATGATTACGCAGGCGCTAACCCTTCGGCACGACCCTGTCTTCTGGCGATCGGTAGATGGTACAACGGCGGGGCCACTGGATAGCTACTTTTTAACGATACCCGCTCTCCTAGGTCTTCCCTTCGATTACATTACTGCTCACCTGATGGCCTTTAGCCTGGTAGCGGTATGCTTATGGCTACTAGTCAAAACGGCCCGGTTGTGGTTTGAGGAAGCAGCCGCCCGGCTAGCCCTGCTGCCCCTGGTGTTCATGTTCGGTCTGACCCAGAATGGCGATTTTCTCCATTATAACAGTGAGCTGATTGCGTTGGTCTTGCTAAGCTGGACCTATTATTTATATGCTGTTCAGGTAAGGCAAAAGCAGCCGGTCAGGTGGCGTGTTGCATTGATTGGCTTGCTGCTGGGTATGATCCCGTTTGGGAAGCTACAGGCGGTTCCAATGGCTGCGGTAGTGGGTCTGTTCGTGGCAGTCGACCTGCTGAAGCGTCGGAATCTGGCGACGCTCACCAGAATCGGGCACATTGCCCTGCTTGGCGTCTGTGCCGTTCTATTTCCTGTGTTCGTTGTCTGGCTAACCTGGCTGAATGGAGTCTACGACGATTTTGTTACGTTTTACATACAGGGTAATTTTCAGTATGCCCGTAATACCAGTCAATGGCAAAGCCTGCTGGACCTGCCAGCCTTTTTTCAAAATGGTTCTGAATTCGACTGGCTTGTAAAATTGACGGCTGGGGTTTGGCTGGCAGGCTTTATCCTGGCCTTACGTCGAAACACCCGGTTTGCAGAAAATGTCTGGTCTACAGGTGGTTTTATAGCTGCCCTGTTGGCTGCTACGCTGTTTGCCATTACCCGAACAGGCTCCGGATATATTCATTACCTCTATTTCCTGACTGGCCCGCTGCTTTTTGCGCTGGCTTACGGCTGGCAGCAACTGCTTGCCGACGGGCGTTTCGGAAAGTGGATAACCGTGGGCGCTATGGCTATTTTCCTGATGCTATTCGGTATTCAGGCTTTTACCCTATACCAGCAGGGAACGCCCCTGAATCTGTATCCGTCCGACCGGCAGGGAGGTTGGGCGCTACAGCCTTCACCCGTGTCGAAAACGATAGCTCGATATGCCCGACCCGGCGAAAAGCTGGTAGTTTGGGGATGGCGCTGTGATTATTACGTACAAACACAAATGCCACAGGGCGTTGCCGAAAACCACTCGATACGAAGTGCGTTTACCCATCCGTTACTGGCCATCTATCAGCAACGGTATGTCGAAAATTTTGTCCGGTCTTTTCCACCTGTATTTGTCGACGCTGTAGGTAAGCAGAACTTATGGATGACAAATCGAAAGACGCAGGGTCATGAGCTTATCAAACCGCTGGGTCAGTTTGTGTCCGATCATTATGATTATATAGGCTTGGTAAGCGATGCCCGTATCTACGTCCGGCATGATCGATCAACGAGGAAAAAAGGGTATTTCGTTGCGGACAATAAGTTGAAACGAAAAGTCAATTAAGTATACCTATGTAGTCTTTTAGTAAGTATACGATGAAAAATATATTATTCATGGTAAAAAAAACGTAGTTTTCAGGATCCAACTGCCAGCCTTAGCTGGCCCTCTATGCCAAGTTTCGATTCTTCTCCAGTCACCTACTGGGTTCCCGTTTATCTGCTCTGCTGGCTGCTGGCGTGGGTAACACTTACAAGTAAACTCCGCTCGTCCTGGCTTTTTCTGGGCTTTTCCTTTTTGTTGCTCTTCCTGTTGCGCCTGGCCAGTATCGTTTATAATCAGGAAATCAATCCCGACGAAAGCCAGATGATCGCGCAGGCGTTGACCCTTCGGTATGATCCTGTCTTCTGGCGGTCGGTAGATGGAACAACGGGTGGTCCGCTCAATACCTATCTGCTTACCTGGGTAGGCCTGTTAGGACTTCCCTTCGACTACATCACAGCCCACCTCGTTGCTTATGCGCTGGTAACTGTGATTTTATTATTGACTTATAAAACAGCTAGTTACTGGTTCGGTGAGACGCCTGCCCGCTGGGCGTTATTACCTTTCGTTCTGATGTTGGGCCTGACACAAAACGCCGATTTGCTGCATTACAACAGCGAGTTGATTGGCGTAGCCTTACTGTCGGGAGCAGGGTATCTCTATGCGCGGATACTTAACGAATCCAGGCCAAGTCTGTGGCGCTTTGGCGTTATTGGCCTGGCATTAGGCTTAGTCCCGTTCAGCAAACTCCAAGGGTTACCACTTGCTATTACACTCGGGATGTTTGTAGGTATCGACCTGCTTACGCGCAGGCAGTTAAGCGCGGGTGCCAAATGGGCCCGGCTGGGTGTGCTGGTCGTAAGCGGCTGTGCTACAGTTAGTGGATTGATCGGGTTGATTGCACTGAATGGCGTGTTTGACTCGTTCGTGACCTTTTACCTGAAAGCCAATTTCGGCTATGGCGACAGTCCTTCGATCGGGTCACAGCTGAAGAGCTTACCGGCCTATCTCCATAATGTCGATGAATTGCTGGCAATTATTGTGCTGACGGGTGCTGTGTGGCTAACTGTTCTTGTTCGGCGAACAGCTTTACCGGAAGACAGGATCGGTAGCCAGCCTACCTGGAAAATTGGCAGCTTTCTGGTGTTCATGGTAGCGGTGGGCCTGTATGCCGTGCTGCGAACAGGCATGAACTTCGTTCATTATTTATTTTTCATTTTCAATCCATTACTGCTATTGCTGGCCTATGGCTGGCGCACGTTGCTATCCGACAAGCGTACCCTTACCCTGGTCTGGCGATCACAGGCAGTGGCTACCGCAGTGTTGTTGGTACTGTTCTGCTTCCCCACTATCGTTAATCAGCTTCAAGGCAAGCCAACCAACCTGTATATGTCTGACAAGCAGGGTGGCTGGAAAATGCCGCTGTCGCCCGTTGCCAAGGCTGTTTTGAAGTACGCTTACCCCGGCGAGAAACTGGTGGTTTGGGGTTGGATGTGTTCCTACTATGTTGAAACACGGATGCCGCAGGGCGTTGCCGAAAACCATTCGCAGCGCAGTGTGTTCTTTAAACCGATGTTGAAAGAATATCAGCATCGTTACCTCGCTAACGTGCTGCGGTCGTTTCCACCTGTCTTTGTCGATGCTGTTGGTAACCATAACCTATGGATGACGGACCGAAAAACGCAGGGCCATGAATTTATAAAGCCGTTGGGGCGCTTTGTGGCCGCCCATTATAAATACATGGGACTTGTTAATGACGCTCGGATTTACGTCCGTCTCGATCGCATAGAAGGCCGTCATTGTATACTGACGCAGCCAGGCACTTTGGCAGCCAAGTCACCGTCGGGAGCAACTGCTGTACTCATACATTAATTACAATAAACCCGGCGGGGTATCGCGCGCATCTCTTTCCTATGTGGACTAAAAAAGGGCTTATTTACAAACCCGACGGCTCAAAGCCTTTCAGCCGTACTCATGCACAGGTTCCCTTCGGGTTTCCGATGGGCGACAAACTACGGGTTTACTTCTCTACCCGCGATGAAACTATTTCGTCGGCTACGTCATTTGTTGAACTCGATCCGAATGACCTGTCGAACGTAACCTATATACATGATAAGCCTTGTCTGACCAAAGGTGCGGTTGGCATGTTTGATGAGTCGGGGGCTATGCCTTCCTGGTTTATGACGGTGCCCTCTGCCGACGGTGTAGACGAGATCTGGTTATACTATACCGGCTGGAACAAGAGCGAAACGGCCAGTTACCGGCTGGGTATTGGTCTGGCCATAAGTCGTGATGGCGGCCTTACCTTCGAGCGTAGCTATACGGGCCCACTGCTCGATCGATCGATTTACGATCAGGTTTGGGTGGCGCAGCCTTGCGTTATCCGCGAAGAAAATGCCGATGGAACAGCCCGTTGGCGGATGTGGTACCTATCCTGTACCAAAATTGAAGTCATCCATGGCCACCCTGAGCCGTTCTACGATGTTAAGTATGCCGAATCGAACGATGGCATAACCTGGGTACGGACCGGTCAGGTATGTATCGGTTATGACGAATTCACCGACGCTATTGGTCGGCCAACCGTGTATAAAGACGGTGATTTGTATAAAATGTACTTCTCTTACCGCAACGCTACCAACTACCGTACCGATGTACAGCGTAGCTACCGCATTGGGTACGCTGAATCGATTGATGGACTGACCTGGACCCGTAAGGATAAACTGGCGGGTATCGAACGGTCGGCCGATGGCTGGGATTCGATGATGATGGATTACTGTCATATATTCCCACATAACAACGAGTGGGTCATGTTTTACAATGGTAATGGCTTCGGAGCGTCGGGATTTGGCTATGCGACGCAGGCGATGGAAGACAAATAAGGTATACGCCGGTTAGTATACAGACCAGTAGCCAACAGAAAGGCCACACCCGCTGCGGGTGTGGCCTTTCTGTTGGCTACTGGTCTGTATACTAACGAAACCACTGAATTCTATCAGTTACGGGTCTGATGTATCTCATCGGCAGGCTACCGTTTGCCCTGCACTTTCGCCGTTGGTAAACACCAGAGATTATGTCAACACTCATTACCACGGTCAACATGAAGGAGTTGCTGGATAGTGGCTAAGGTTATCCTATGTCTGTATTGTTCATTACTTATCGTTCCACACGCTAACACAAGAGCGTTTTATTTGTTAGTTACACACGTAGCGTTCTATTTTGCAGTACGTTAATCCGTAAGTTATACACCATGAAAGAAGTAGCTAAGTACCTCATAAAAGTTGATGCTGAGTTCAAAGATGGGCGCATCGTTCCCGAAATCCCATACGAGGAAGTGATGCGGCTGGTTAACGAACCCAACATTGTTATTATCAAAACCGGAATTCCACAGGAGCTGCTCAACGGAGCTATTGAGGCTACCCGCGCCTGGTCGGCTGAGACGCCATTGGCCGATGCTCCAGATACGTTCCGGAACAACCAGCATAAACACCGGTTACATATCGCTAAAATTCAGCAGGCTCCGCAGCTTTTTCACGACCACACATTCGATGATATGGATGGTATGAAGCCTGAATACAGACAGGATCTACTGCCTGTATTCGATCCGCTGCGGCAGTTCTGGAACTCGCTGACGGGTAATGAGGAGGAGTTCGGTTTTCAGGAAGGGAAAGCGTATTTCCACCCGCAAATTACGCACTACCCCATGGGAGGCAGCTTCTTTGGCCGCCACTGGCATCCGCTTCATCCCCAGCAGGTAGGGCAGATTCTGGCACTGAACCAGTACGGACAGGAATACCACTCGGGCGGTACGGGCTACGTCATCAACGATACGATTGTTGAAACTGAAGGCCACCAGGACCGGGGGGATTTGATCCTGTTCCGGTACGATCTGCCACACTGGGTAAGTCCGTCGAGTTTTGCCGATCGGTTCAGCTGGGACGACCCCGCCGGGCGTTGGGTAGCTATTCTGCCCTTCTATAATCCGTGGGGAACACCAGCGGATAAGGATGAGCCTCAGGGCTGGAAAACAAAGATCAAAACCGCCAAAAACGAATCGACCGAAGCGGCTGCGTAACCAGAAAATTACATCATGCCAATGATGAGAACCGACGGTCTGTCCTTATCTTTGTTATCTACCAAAAACCCGGTTTGCGCCAACAAGCTGCGCGCAAACCGGGTTCATTTTTCAGTCTATGGTTAAAGTTAGTGTTCTGATTATCACCTACAATCAGCGCAATTTCATCCGCAAGGCTATTGATAGCGCCCTTGCTCAGCAAACCACCTTTCCCATTGAGATTCTGGTTGGTGATGATTTTTCGTCGGATGGTACGCGGGAGATTATTCAGGAATACGAACGCCAGCATCCCGGTCTGGTCATCGGTGTGCTGCATCCGCATAACATGGGGAAAAATGGCGGCATCAATTTCCTGGAAACCCTCAAGCTGGCAAAAGGTGAGTATTACGCGCTGATGGATGGCGACGACTACTGGACCGACCCGCTCAAAATTCAGAAGCAGTCCGACCTGCTCGATGCCCACCCCGACTATTCGATGGCGTTCACCAATACGCTTATCACGTATGAAGATGGCGCACCGTCGCATTTGCTCAACGGTCCGGATATGAAGCCGTTTTATACCGTAGACGACTTGATTGGCGAGGACGAGATCTGGTTTATGGCAACGTCGAGTACGCTCTATCGCAATAGTATTAAGGAGTATCCGGCCTGGTTCAGCGACTCATCGAGTGGCGATATCCCGCGTCTGATTTTAAAGGCGAAAATGGGCAAGATCGGTTATCTACCCGATGTAACGACCGTTTACCGCAAGAACCGGGCGGGTGCCAGTTACCACGATAACGAACGCGATGAGAAATTCCTGCGCAATCGGATTCGAATGTATAGTGATATAAACCGGGAACTGGGCCACAAATACGATCGGGTACTACGCCGGAATATTGCTCGTTATTACCGCATGATGCTCGATGCAAAGCAGTATGAGCAGAGCTATTTCCGCCGGGTCGGTTTAGCGATGAAATACTTGTATCTAGGTCAGCCAGGCTGGGGAAAATCCAAGGATGTTATCCGGGATTACGTGGTACCAGCACCGTTACGAAAAATTTACAGCACTATCCGGTTGCTGCCTTACCGCTAATATGTGCTTACCTACAGGCTATTAGCGCTCAAAAAGATCAGGTCTGTTTTATTATTTATCTTATACATACAGGGTCAAAACCCGATGATACAGGTATGAAACTAAGCGTCGTTATACCCGCTTACAACGAGGAAGAGTCCCTGCCGCCTACGCTGCGTATCCTCTACGAGACGCTGGCCAAACACGGTATTCCGCACGAAATCTGTGTCACCAACGATAACTCGAAAGACGGCACATTACGGGTTTTGCAGGAGCTGTCGGCTAAGGAGATCCCAACGCTGGTTTACTATACCAATCCCGGTCCTAATGGGTTTGGGTATGCCGTCCGGTATGGCCTGGAACGGTTTTCGGGTGACTGCGTAGCCGTATTCATGGCTGATCTGTCTGACGATCCGGAAGATCTGGTCAGGTATTATAATAAAATGCAGGAAACTAACGTGGACGCCGTGTTTGGGTCGCGATGGGTAAAAGGCGGGAAGGTTATCGACTATCCACCGCTCAAAAAAACCATCAACCGCGTTGCCAACTTTATCGTGAAGATGGTGATGGGTATTAAGTATAACGACACAACCAATGCATTCAAGCTCTACAAACGTGAGACTATAGAAGGTATTAAACCCTTCCTGGCCCCCCATTTTAACTTGACTGTGGAACTGCCGCTGAAAGCCATTGTGCGGGGATATAGTTACGCCGTTGTACCCAATAGCTGGACAAATCGAAAATACGGTGAATCCAAACTGAAGATAAAGGAAATGGGAAGCCGGTATTTCTTTATCCTGATGTACTGCCTGATCGAGAAATACTTTTCACAGGGCGATTTTCGTAAGAAATCGACTACAGTGGCATCAAAGCCTGTTAGCCGCTGATAGTCTTTTCTACGTCAAGCGCTGCTTACCAGCCAACCATTTCCTTTAATTTAGGTAGCTGGTAGAGCGCCAGCGTTTGAACAATAGCCCAGAATACGGCGCTACCAAGCATGTAGAGGAACAACTGCCCCCGGTTGACACGGAAAGACACCGCCAGGGCTGTTCCGCCAATGGGAGTCAGCAACAGAGGTGTGAGCAGGGCAATGCCGATAAGGCCGGATCGTTTCCAGATCCGTACGGCCATCCGGGTTCGCTTGGTGAACCGCTTTGGCGTACGGGGCCGGTAGCGGTGCAGCAACGCCTGCAGAGCCGCTCCGGCGTAGGATATGATCACTACGGTTATCATCATGCCAATGATGGTGCATATGGCCGTTTCGAGCCAGGTCAATCCAAGCGCCATACCCGATAGCGGGCCAGCAACAAATTTCACTGTACTGGCAATGATGACAGAAAGATACCGGGCAAACTGCATGTAATTTGGGTTAAGTCTTAAAACAACGATTCAAAAGTAAGCGTTGTTCGCTGTATCTATGCCGCTTATATCTTCAGCTTATCCTGGCCCGCCTGCTTACCAGTACAATGGGCACCTGCAAACGATCATTCCCAGCCTGATGCGGGCCGTCACGGGCGTTGTGTATGAACGCGAACGGTTAACCCTTTCTGACGATGATTTTGTGGACTTGGACTGGATCCGTCGCGGCAACAGGCGGCTGGTCATTTTAACGCATGGTCTGGAGGGCGATAGCCACCGGCAGTATATGCTGGGAACGGCCCGCCTTTTTGCTCAGGCCCGATACGACGTGCTGGCCTGGAACTGCCGCTCCTGTAGTGGGGAGATGAATCGTGCTTTTCGACTTTATAATCATGGGGAGATCGATGATATTGGCGAAGTGATTCAGCATGCGCTACAAGCAAGGCCCTATGATGAGATCGTCCTGGTTGGTTACAGTATGGGTGGTAATATTATTCTGAAGTACCTTGGTGTGCAGGGGGCTGGCTTGCCGGAAGCCATTAAACGGGGGATTGCCATTTCATCGCCGACAGATCTGGAGGCCAGTGCTTTATTGCTGGACCGTCCGTCGAACCACTTTTACCGAAATCGGTTCATGAAAAAGCTGTTGGTCAAAATAAATCAGAAAGCCGTTGGGTTTCCTGACCGGTTAGATATGACCAAACTGAGGCAGGTAAAACGCTGGCGCGATTTCGACAACTTCTTTTCTGCCCCGGTCAACAATTACCGGGATGCAGGCGACTTTTATGCACAGGCATCGGCGGTCAATTTTATGCCTGGCATTACCGTACCAACGTTGGTACTCAACGCACAGAATGATCCGTTGCTTTCGGCGGAATGCTCACCCAGATGGCTCGCTGAGAAGCATCCGCATATTTTTCTGGAAACACCCCGCACAGGCGGTCACGTAGGGTTCGCCCTGGCACATGATCAGCATACCTATGCTGAACGACGTGCGCTTGCTTTCGCTGAAGGTCAATAACTGAACGCAGCCTGTACCGGGCGTACCTGTATGGCTATGACCCTGCAATTTGGATAAGGTCCTCGATTTGATTGATTACGGTAGCGTTGTCGGGTAGTTCTATATCCTGGCCAACTACCTGGTAACCGGTCAGTAGCAGGTAGGAGTCGGGGAAGGCTTTAATCAGCTTATTGACGTAGGGCTGTACTTCGTGGTTAGACGGAACAGAGGTAAGGGCCGTAAAGATGTAGTCAGGCCTGTGGACGTTATAAGCAAACACCAGTTCGCTGAACGGCAGGCTTTGTCCCAGATAAATTACTTTGTTGTACCGGGCACGAATGATGTAATTAGCGAAAAGCAGGCTAATCTCGTGCAACTCGCCTTCGGGCAGGTACAACATGTATTTCTTGCCGTTGGGGCGCTGTTTGCTCACCTGACCATCGATAGCAACGATAATCTTTTGGCGGATCAGGTTCGTGATGAAATGTTCCTGAGCCGGACCTACCGATCCTGTTACCCACAGGGTACCAATGCGGCTCAGAAATGGATAGATAATGTGGATCATCGTATCCTCGAAGCCGAACTGCAGAATGTTTGTGCTAACTATTTTTTCAAAACGTTCCTCATCCAGGTCAATCATGGAGATAGTCAACGCGTGGATCTGATCAGGATAATTGAGCTGCCGGTCGGATATTTTGATGACTTCGCGGTACATCTCCTCAATCGACAATTTCGATATCTCCGATATCTTGTAACCATGATCTTTCAGCAACGATATATTGAGGACTAACTTCAGGTCCCGATCGTCGTAGGTCCGGATATTTGTGTCCGTCCGTTTAGGCGAAATGATATTATACCGTTGTTCCCAAATACGCAGTGTATGGGCCTTTATGCCGGAGAGTTGCTCTAGATCTTTGATTGAGTAATTACTCATAACACAAAATAGCTACGGTTGAACACAAATGGGAGTTTAATTACGGCGACTGAAATGGTTCACTGGCTGCTCTGCACGAGTCAACTAGTAGCGAAAAGCATACATACCACATCGTGTGATATTAATTATGCAAATCACGTTAATTAAACCGAAAACTGTGTGTTTTGTTTAACTTTTTACCGAAAATGCATCAACAGATTATGCATGGCAAAAAAGAAAAACTGGAGCGTTAGCAACCACTTGGCCAGCCTGTTCTCTTTTCTGAAAGGCAGAGTATACCAAAGGCTGAACAGGCTGGCCGAGACGAGCCACCAGCCAACGTAATTTTTGATTGGAATGGGTTGCCCAAACCAGGTCCAGAAGTCCAGCGAAACGGCTACCGGCTCGATGAAAAAATCCAGCCCTACCATCAATGAGGAAGCAGCGATCACTTTGGCCCAGACAGGCACCTTGAGTTGATCGCAGACGGAGCCACAGCAGTAAGAGAGGGTTAGCCAGTTGATGCCGATGACAGGTGGTACATCCCATATTTTTGCTCCCAGCCCCTGTCCGTAAGCATACTCGCCAAAAATCAGGCTTGTATGTACGCCCACTACCTCAACCAGATAACCGACTAGTAAAGCTACTATTAGGTACAGGCAGAAAGAAGGACGCCAATCGGCATGGTATAGCATCAGAACCACCAGCGAACTGATAAGCGTAAAGGGGCTTAGCGGACGAAAATAATCGGCCAGGAAGGGCATGTGCAGACCGATGGTGCCTGCTACATAAGCCAGCACTAGAACAGTCCTGATAGCCGAATGATAACGGGGCGCTATGGGAATACTGGCAGCCATAAGAAAAGAACCACCTGTATCAGCGGAAAGTTGGCCTGGAAGGCATAAAAAAAACCCTGACTTTTCAGGGTTTTTTCAAGGGGGTGAAAGACGGGGCTCGAACCCGCGACCTCCGGAACCACAATCCGGCGCTCTAACCGACTGAGCTACAATCACCATTTTTGAGAATGCAAAAGTACGAAATAATGATGAATTATGAGTAGTAAATGCCCCTTTTTTATAAGATGCATTTGATACACTCATAATTCATCATCAATGATTAAGCGTTTGCTTTGCTTTTCTGATACCGTTGTTCAGCTGCGCTCCAGTCGACAACATTGAAATAAGCCGCTATATAATCTGGTCGGCGATTCTGATACTTGAGGTAATAAGCATGTTCCCAAACATCAAGACCAATGATAGGGAATCCTTTTACTTCAGCAGTGTCCATTAACGGATTATCCTGGTTAGGGGTTGAGGTAACTGCTACTCCACCGTCTGGTGTTGCAACTAACCACGCCCAGCCCGATCCAAAGCGCGTAGTAGCCGCCTTCGTAAATTCTTCTTTAAACGCATCGAACGAACCGAACTTAGCTGTGATTGCATCGGCCAGTTCACCCGTTGGCTGCCCACCGCCACTGCCCGAGATTGTGTTCCAGAACATAGTGTGGTTGTAATGACCACCCCCGTTGTTGCGGACCGCCACCGGCGATTGGCTAATGCTGGCCAACAGGTCTTCAATGGATTTATTCTCCATCTCTGTGCCCGCAATGGCGTTGTTGAGGTTTGTTACGTATGCATTATGGTGTTTGCCATGGTGAATTTCCATGGTCTGCTTGTCGATATTTGGTTCGAGCGAATCGCTCGCGTAGGGTAGTGGATCTAAGACAAATGCCATTTTTCGGTACTGGTTTAGAATGAAAGATAGTTCGGTTGGAGTAACAAAGCCCGTTAACGTTATGTTCTTAAGCGCTGAAAAAACTTTGCCAGCAGGGTTTGGCTCTCATCGGCTAAAACACCGGTTTCCAGCCGGGTTTTTGGATGCAACAGCGATGGAGTAACCCGGCTGTAACCTCGTTTGGAGTCGGGTGCCCCCACAACCAGGCGGCCTACCTGTGCCCAGAAGAGGGCTCCCGCACACATAACACAAGGCTCGAGGGTTACGTATAAGGTGCAGTCTACGAGGTATTTGCCGCCCAGATAATTTGCCGCAGCCGTAATGGCAACCAGTTCGGCATGAGCTGTAACATCGTTTAGCCGTTCGGTCTGGTTGCGGGCTTTGGCAATGATCCGATTGCGGCAAACCACGACAGCACCAACAGGAATTTCTCCGTCCTCGGCAGCTTCTTCTGCCAGACCGAGGGCAATTTCCATAAAATAGGTGTCGGTCATGGGCAGTGGGCAACTGTTAATGGGGTGAAAACTGCTTACTGCTTGACTACTTTCCGCATCGTATATCGATCACCGACCTGAATACGGAGGATGTAAAAACCATTCGCTTGCGTACTTAAATCCAGTTCGGTTCGGCGATTGCGCGTTGTATGCTGCACGACCGATTGCCCCTGCATGTTGATCAGCGAAAGCTGAGCCGGGTCACGGGTAAGCGGCAAATCAAGTTCTACGGTCAGTATACTGCTGGTAGGCACAGGATAAGCGGTCACCAATGGATCGAGCGAGTTATCTTCGACGCTCAGCAGCGGAGCTACCATCACGGTGGCTGTGCCCGATAAAGGTCCTGTACCGCAGTTATTGCTGACCGTTGTAAGCCGATAAGTGGTAGTGCGGGACGGACGCACTTCTGCTACATAAGGACTCACGGTGGTGGTGGTTGAGTAGCTGCGAATGCTGTCGGCATAAGCTACTGTCCAGGGACCGTCGCCCCCGAATGCAATAGTCAGGTTCGCGGGGGTTCCTTCGAAGATAGTTTGTGTACCGGTCAGGGTAGCCGCCGGTAATGACCGGATAGTCAGCTGGGTTGGACTGCTGGTCCCTGTAACGCCTATTTCAGGGTTTAGCGCATTGACCCGAACGGTATATCGTCCGCTCGGTATAGTCAGGGGTAGGGTGGCTGTGACGGGCGAGGCCGTAGCTGTTGCGGCCACAGCGTACTTCTTTGTCGTGTCAGCCAGACTGATCAGTTCAAATCGGAATAAGTTGCCTGGATTGAACTCGCCGGTTGTTGAGAAGGGAACCGTCAGGGAGGTGCCTGCGCAAAGCGTCGAGCTTGTTACACTCCCTGTAGTCACGGTTGGGATGCGCACGGTAACTTCGGCTGTCGCTGGATTTCCGGGTAAACCTATACCGCAACCGTTGGTAACAGCCAATACCTGATAGGTTGTGTTGCCCCGCGGCAATACGGATATGGTCGTGTCACTGGCTAGTGAGGTGCCTGTATAACCACCCGTAATGGTGTAGCTGTACGGCGCCGATCCTGTGAATGTTAGTTTTAGCGGAACCCGTACACCCAGATTGACATTGGTTCTAAGGGCCGCCAGAGAAAGTGTCGGTGTCGTGTTGACCACAACACGGATCGTTGATCGGGCGCTGTAGCAGCCATTACTACCAATCTGATACACAAAAAACGGATCGCCTGCCGGGTCGATATTCGTGTTAATCGTAGAGGGTGTTGGTGCTTCGTTGCTAAGCCGGTTGTAAGGATCGACCCATCGTGCCGTAGCGCCTGATTCGATCGTTGCCTGTAGGGGTGTTGCTTTATCGTTGATACAATAGGCAACCAACGGTTTGGCCACTACTGGTGCTGCGGTTGTGTTGACGGTCACCTGTAGCGTAGCACGACTTCCTTCGCAATTGTCGACCGTCTGGCTGACCTGGTAGGTCTGAACGCCTGTCTGACTAATGGACGGTATCGGTGCGCTCTGCAAGGCACTGCCATTCGTGTTGTACCAGCGAAGATTCTGGCCACCTGCCGAGAGTGCTGAGATATTTTGACCGGGCTGATCGGTTTGAGCCTGACAAAAGTTGAGATTGGCTACGCTGGGCGAACCCGGCAATGGTTTGATGGTAACGACTAAATCTGCTTTTGGGCCCTCACAGCCTTCGTTACTTGTTTGAGAGGCTTTAAAGGTCTGGTCTCCTACGCTGTTCGTTGCTGGTGTAGGTGCATTGCTCAGGGGCGATCCAGTGGCGTCGAACCATTTAATATTCGAACCACTGGCCGTAAGCGGCTGAGCGCTGCTGTTGTTACAGAAACTAATCCGGCTTACACCCGGAGCCCCAGGCGTTTCTTTCACCCGTACACTCAGGCTAGCCCGCGGGCTTTCACAACCGTCCAGTGTCTGACTGACGTAATAGGTCGTTGTGCCGACAGTCGATATGGCTGGCGTCGGCGGTGTGGCAGACGCCGTACCGCCTGTTGCGTTCGTTCCAAACCAACTTGTCGTTGCACTCGTCACTGTTGTCGCTGTCAGTGTTGGCGCTGGTGTATTCTGGCAAAAGTCAATGGCCGCCGTTACGGGCCTATCGGGTGTATCTTTCACCCGAACCGGAATGGCTGTCCGGTCACTTTCGCAACCGGCGACAGTTTGGGTAACGTAATAGTTTGTTGTGCCAACGGTAGTGGTGGCTGGAACGGTAGCGCCACTGGTACCGGTGCCACCTGTAGCGCTGGTACCATACCAACGCAAACCTGTTCCGGTAGCGACTAGCGCTACGGCTGTGCTTCCTTCGCAGTAAGCGTTGGGCGGGGTAGCGGTGGGGGCGACTGGCACGGTATTGATTGTAACTACCAGGCTGGCTCGTGGGCTTTCACAACCGTTTACTGTCTGACTAACATAATATGTTTGTGTTCCTGGCACTTCGGTGGGCGGAACTGGTGCCGTGGCTGAGGCAGTACCACCACTGGCGCTGGTGCCATACCAGTTTAGGGTTCCATTGGCCGATGGCGTTGCTGATAGCGTCGTTGGTGGGCGGTTCTGGCAAAGGGCAAGCGCCGATGTCTGTGGTGCAGCTGGTGTTGGTCGGGTTACTACACTGATAGCTGCACGAGAACTTTCACAGCCATCGAGCGTTTGGCTCACATAATACATGACCGTTTCAGCCTGCAAAGTGTTAGGCGTTGGTGCTGAAGGTGAACTTGTTCCACCCGTAGCGCTCGTGCCATACCAGTTTAACGTGGCTCCCGTGGAAGGAGTAGCCACTAGTGCAGTAGCTGTCTGGCCCTGGCAATAAGTCGGTGCTGGCGTGAAAGCCGGCGCTGCCGGTGTGTCTTTAACTACTACCGCAATGGATTTTCGAGGGCTTTCACAGCCGTTAATTGTCTGGCTGACGTAATAATTTGTAGTTCCGACGTTGGTTGTGCCGGGTTGTGGAGCTTTTCTATCACCGGTACCTCCCGTCATGTTGGTACCGTACCAGAGCAGGTTCTGGCCGTTGGCAGTAAGGTCTGTAGCCGAAGCCCCTTTGCAGAAAGGGGGCGGATCGGTAGCCGTTGGGGCAGCCGGTATGGCGCTGATCGTGACTACAAGGCTGGCCCGATCACTTTCGCAGCCGTTAACAGTCTGGCTCACATAGTACGTGCCACTGCTGGTCGGCGTTGGTGCAACAGGAGTGGCTGTTCCACCCGTGGCGTTCGTGCCATACCAGTTCAGCGTGCCACCCGCCGATGGCGTGGCTGATAGTGAGCTTGCCGTTTGTCCGGCGCAGTAACTTACGGGACTGGTGCCGGGCTTAGCTGGTTTCGCTTTGACGGTTACGGTGATGGAAGCTCTGGGTCCTTCGCAGCCGTTAACAGTCTGGCTCACATAGTACGTGCCACTGCTGGTCGGCGTTGGTGCAACAGGAGTGGCTGTTCCGCCCGTAGCGCTCGTGCCATACCAGTTTAGTGTGCCACCCGCCGATGGCGTTGCAATAAGCCCAGCCGGGGTATCACCGGCACAATAGGGCGCGGGCGGTGTTACGCCGGGGGCCACGGTAGTTGCCACTGTCAGAACCTGCGCGCTACTGGAACCGGTCCTGGCCGGTGCGCTTGACACGACGCGAACCCTGTACGAATTGCCTTCTGGTGTATCGTTGGGAATCGTGGCTGTAATCAAACCGGCGATTACGCCTGACATGCTACCAATGATCGTTGGGCTGGCACCAAAAGTACCGGTCGCATCAGACAGTTGCGCCGTGAACATATTGCCTGCATTGAAGGTGCCCGTTGTTGAGAAGGTTACAGTGACGGTCTTACCCGGACAGATAGTTGCCGGAGCAACGGAATTAGTGGTTATCGTCTGGGAATAGGCGTTTGCGCATACTCCGCTGATGAATAACCACACAAAAAAGTAAGCGTAAACGTTACGTCCTTTCATACAGGTGATGTAATGAAACTGTTCAATGGTTAAAGTTAATGCTTTTACAGGCTACAATCTGACAACGAAGGAGTTGTCATATATGTAGAACAAGTCTACAGATATAGTAGAAATGTGCTGCCCGCTCTGATTGTCAATTAGTTGACAAGTATGGTTCATTGACTATTATATAACCACCACAAAGATGAAAACTACAGGCTAATAAAAATGCCATTACTGGTAAGTAATGGCATTAAATAATCTAATTATGTCACAAAAAAAAGAAATCCGTTTGATTTTTTGCTACAGTGCTTTACTCAGTAGCGCTATAAATGACTTCGTGAATACGGCGTCTAAGTTTGGTTGTATTGATTGAATTGTTGCCGGCTGTGGGATAAATGCGGTTTGATAGAAACACGAAAACAAGCTCCTCATCCGGATCAACCCAAACTACATTACCGGTAAAACCGGTGTGACCAAAGGAGCGGGCCGAAGCTTGAGAAGCCATATAGACACTGCTTGGACTTTCAGGATTTGGTTTGTCCCATCCCAATGAACGGTGACTCCGGCTACTGAGCGTCTGGGTAAAGTAAGGCACCGTCATTGGATTTAAAATACGCTGTTGTCCGTACATACCTTTCTGTAGGTTCATTTGAAGGAGCGTGGCAATGTCGCGGGCATTGCCGAACAGCCCTGCATGACCAGAAATTCCTCCCTGTACGGCGGCCATCTGATCGTGTACGGTTCCAACCAGCAATTGATTCCGGTAGTAGGTGTCCTGCTCTGTGGGAGCGCAATGCGGGTTCTTAAGCCGTAGCAGTGGCGTAAAACCCAGTTGGTGCAACCCCAGGGGTTTATAGATATTCTCGGTTACGAATTTGTCCAGCGGTTGCTGGCTGACGCGTTCCACAATTTTTTGCAGCGTCAGAAAGTTCAGGTCGCTATACACATAAGCAGGTTTGCCGGATTCGTCATTCTTTCGCGACATCGGCGACTGAACAACCCACTTCCAGACCGAATCCCGCAAGGCGGGAACAGCCCAGAGCGATGGGGCTACCTGGAGTGTATGCAGGCTGTCGGGGGTGGGGTTATAAAACTCGGCCTTCAGGCCTCCACCGGATTTTCGCGTACGGTCCCAGGTAGTGGGGTAATAGGAGACCATACCCGACTGGTGCCAGAGCAAATCCTGAATGACGATGTTTTGCTTATTGGTACCCCGGAGTTCAGGTAGGTAAGCCGAGGCCTTCTGAGTCAGATCGATTTGTTTACGGTCGTAAAGCACCATCACCGATTGCAGCGTAGCCAGTACTTTGGTCAGCGATGCCAGATCGTACAGTGTTTCGTCAGTAACCTTCTCGGCTCCGGGAGCATAGGTCAGGGCACCGAAATTTTTGTTGTAAACAACTTTTCCCCGACGGGCTACCAGGATCTCGCAGCCTGGTACAACATGATCCCGCACAGCTCCCTGCGCAATGGCATCGATTTTAGCCAGAATAGCCGACTTCATTCCTACACTTTCCGGAGATCCTATAGACAGCCGGCCTTCCGGGTTGATGCCTTCACCCATGCCAATCAGGAGATCGCCCGATGAAATAGGAAGCATGCCACGGGTGCCCAACCCACCGAACAACATCTGCGGAACCACCTGCTGCATCTCATCGATATCCTGATAAGCGCATACCAGCGCGTCGGTGCCAGTGAACTGAGGAAGGCTGTAAGGCGATCCAAAAGCAGTAACAATGACTTTAGTGCCTCGTTGTTTCAGGCGGGCGATCAGATCGAGGGACTGTTTGGTGATACCGTACCGGCGTGTAGCCGATTCGCTCATCCGGTGGAAGCTGACGACAGCGACGTTGGCGTCATTAACCTGAGCCAGTATGGTGTTAAGATCGGCTTCTGAAGTAAGTTTCTCCGGCAAGGCAACTGTCTGAAACGGGGCATACTGGTTCAGCGTCTTTTGGAAAACATTGCCCGCATCGGCACCAATGGCTATAGAAGCAAACCGCAGGGTGTCCAGCCGATTGAAAGGCAGTATCCCGTTCTGATTGTTAACCAGGGTTACAGACTGTTCGCATAGCTCGCGTTTCAGGAGTTCGGCCTCGGGCGAGTTCAAGTCCGACGATAACCCGGCGAGGTCAATAGGTTTGTATGTACTCAACCCCGCCCAGTATTTAGCCCGCAGAATTTTCTTTACTTTTTCGTCGATGAACGACTGGGAAATAATGCCCTGCTGAACCGCATTCAGGATATGCTGTGCCGCTTCCCGGACGTTCTCCGGATAAAGCAAAATATCATTACCCGCAATCAATGCCCGCAGGTTGATATCCATTGTCTTGGGCGAATGGCTGATACCCCCCATATTCAGGGCATCGGTGAACACAAGACCCCGAAAACCCAGCTCGTTCTTAAGCAGTTCGGTAACGATCTTTTCCGATAAGGTTGCTGCCAGAGCAGGCGTATTATCCATAACCGGTACGTGTAAATGCCCGGTTACGACGCCCATCAGACTATCGGCAATAAGTTTGCGGAAGGGGTACAGATCAATGTCACGCATTTGCTCCGACGATCGGCTAACCGTTGGCAACGAATGATGCGAATCGACATTAGTATTGCCATGTCCCGGAAAATGCTTGGCAGTAGCGATGACGTGCGTTCCCTGTAAACCGCGCATGTAAGCCGACGCTTTAAGCGCTACGTTCTCTTTGGATTCGCCGAAAGACCGCACCCCGATGACTGGATTAGCAGGGTTACTGTTGATGTCTGAAACAGGCGCAAAATTGATATGAATACCCAGACGCTGACACTGCCGACCGATTTCGGCACCCATCCGGTAGATAAGCTCATTGTCACGTATAGCCCCAAGCGACATTTGTTTGGGGAAATCCATGGTGCTGTCCAGCCGCATGCCCAACCCCCATTCGCCGTCGATACCGATTAACAGAGGTACTTTAGCCTGCGCCTGGTACCGATTGGTTAAAACCGCCTGGCGGTGTGGGCCACCCTGAAAGAAGATAAGGCCCCCAACGTGGTTGCTCTGGATGAGGTGGTCTATGTATTGGTAATGATTCTCATGGCGGTTCGAGAACGTCGCGACCATAAAGAACTGCCCGACTTTTTGTTCAGGTGTCAGCGTGTTAAACACACTATCTACCCAATGCTCACCACTGATAGACATAGCAAAGACCTCAACCGGTTTGGCGTATGTACGTGGGTGAATAACGGGGGGGGTAACCGCCCGTTTGGGAGTTGCCTTGTAAGGGGTTTTAGGAAGCGCCAGCCGGGTCCATATAGTACGTCCTGGATTCGTCAGGCCAAACGCAGTCAATAAACTGACGGACAGCAAGCCGACAAGCAAAACCGGCCGTATGATGTTGTTCCGCATAGGTACTCAATGGGTAAAAGAAGGTACAGTCAGCTATCGGTGGTTTAGTGTCGAACCATAAAAGTAGCCAAACATGGGCGTAAACCATAACCTGCCGTTGAATAATCAACGATTTTAACGAATAAAGCCATATGATTTGTTTGGTAACGTCGTAAAAATCGGAACAAGTCGCAACCGTTATTTACTTTAGCAACTGACTAACAATTTTGCCTGTTGTAGGCGCGCAGGGATACGTTCACTGCTTATAAAGTGTCACACTATGAAGCTATTCTGGGTCCTTTTGAGCCTGCTGTTAATGACGGGAGCTGTTGTACTGGCACAGACAACCAGCAGGACGTATGGAGCGATGCTCGAAACGATGTACAAAAAAACAGTACCGCTGGTTACCGTCGGTGAACTGAAAAAAATGCCTGATGTGGTGTTGCTGGATACAAGAGCCCGGTCAGAATATGACGTTAGTCATTTGCCCAATGCGCAGTGGGTTGGTTATGACGACTTCGATTTGAAACGAGTTCGAAACATTCCCAAACAGGCAAATGTGGTCCTGTATTGCTCGGTAGGGTACCGAAGTGAACGGGTTGGAGAGAAACTACTGGCTGCGGGCTATACGCACGTTCACAACCTATACGGTAGTTTGTTCGAATGGGTTAACGAAGGAAACCCAGTGGTAGATAAGCAGGGGAAGCCCACGGAGCGTGTCCACGCGTATTCGCGTTTGTGGGGTATCTGGTTGAAGCGGGGCAATAAGGTGTACGAGTAGCTCAGTACGCCTGCGATGGCTGCATACGTGATAGAGCGGCTAATAAGCGCTTGCTGAATGCATGCTTATTAATGTGGACAACGGGTTGCCAGGATGGACATGCCGATGGATTTGACTTAGCAATCGATCCCAATGTTTTAGCTCGCATTTGCTTACGGGCCGCAAACACATTATGCGGATGCCCCATGCTCAGCGCTTCTCCGCTCAGCCCAACCAGTAAAATTCCAATTGTCAACAGGGTTTTCATGACCGTTTGTTTTAAAGTACAACGCAAAGTTATAGGTTTTGTTTGGTATCTTGTATAGCATAGTACTAAATATTTTTTCAATGGTAGTGCCCGGTGTTAAGCACTACCATTGAATTTTAATCGACCAGTACACGCTTTACGGCACCATCCTGGTTTTGAGTAACTGTAATGAAGTAAGTTCCTTCAGGCTTTTTTCCTAAATCGATTTGCCCTACAAATTCGCCGGAGAAGTCTTTTATGTCACGACGCGCCACTTCTTTACCTTTTGGGTTGGTTACGATAATGCTGACATCGCCTTTGGCGGGCGCTGTAAACCGCACGTCCAGCTGATTACGATCAGGGTTGTTGGGGTAAGCCTCCAATCCACGAATGGTAGAAGGCTTATTACTCATAGTCCGGGCCCAGTCTTCAAACGGACGGGCCAGCTGACGGTCCCAATCCCGGGGAATCTGGAAGCGGAAGCGGCTCATCTGATCGGCCAGGGAGTCAGTACCCCGCCGAAATTCGTACTCCCAGGTTTGACTATCCCATGGGTCGCGACCCACGCGGGGTTGTCTGCCGCGACGGGCATAGGCATCCGCTGGGGCGCGCTCTTTGCTTACGTTCGGTCGGGATCTACGGACAATACGGTCGCCGTCTGTATCGTCGAGGATAATGGTCATCTGGTGTTGACCGGTGCCTTTCGGGCGGTTTGCTTTGAGTGAATCGACCAGTTTCATAACCAGTCTATCCCGTTCGGGGTCGGTCATTCCATCAATACGGTACGTACGTTCGGTTTCACGCACGTCGTCGCCATTGCGTTCGATGATGCGGACGTTGACTTCTTTTCCACCTGACTTAGGGGGGGTAGTTTCGGCTTTTTGAGCCGTTGCCAAACTACTCAGGCCAAACGCGAGCAGCAGTGCCGGAACGAACCGGTAGCGGACAAAAACTGTTTTTTTCATAAGTATAAAGCAGTTACTCAGTGAAATAAAGTTGGTTGAACGGTAGCGTCATGCGTCTGTTAAAGTTTGTTAAAGGGCCAATGAGTGGCCGTAGTGATTCGTACTTTTACCGACGACCCTCTCGTTTTTTTCAATAGATGACAAATTCGAGCGAAGGTTGCATGAGTGAGTAAAGAAAATGTCGAAACAACGCATAGGCTGGATCGTCGCGCTGATGGCTGTAGGGTTGCTGGGCCTCGTTGGCGTGCAATTGTACTGGATCGGGAGCGCGCTTCAGCTACAGAAAGAGCAGTTCGCCTACAAAGTCACCGACGCGCTACAGGAGGTTGTCCGGACACTGGAGCGGCAGGAGATCGTGTACCTGACCAAACAGCGGATTCATGCGCGAGAGCAGCAGGATCGGCTGATGGCTATTGCCCGGAAAGAAACAAAACCGGCTTCGGCCATCACACCGAAAGAAACGAAAGCAGACGAGTTGGCAAAAAGTCGATCCAGGCGTAGTGTACCACCGGCCTCAACAGAGCGAATGACTGTTCCGCCGGGTATGATGCCAGCCGGAGCTGTAGTCGTTCAATCCGATGTGCTGCATCCAACCGTTCATCCGCTATCAGTCGATCAGATGGTGGTTGTGGAGGAGTTTTTCCGACAGCAGGATGAACTAATGGCCGTTGGTGACTGGCAAACGCAGTTGGCCCAACAGCAACAGTTCGACCATTGGGTCGAGCACGTGTTGACCGACGAACTGAACCGAATCAACACACAGGTAGCGCAAACGGCCCGGCGCCAGGACTCTACGGCCCGTGTTGTCCGGAACCGTATCCGGCGCGCTGCCAAACAGCAAAAGCAACAAGCGAGTGCTAGCAGTGGGCTAGCTGCTTCCGAAACCGTCAGTAAGCCAGCTAGTTTAAGCCAGCACCGTGCCGAAGAGCAGTCGCACATGATTAAGGATGTACTGAAAGGACTGTTGCTCTCTGATCGGCCCATCGAAGATCGCGTCAACCGCCTGGCGTTGGATACACTTCTACGGCAGTCATTGGATGAACGGGGCATTCGCATTCCGTTTGCCTATGGTGTCCGGACGCGCCTTCAGCCAAGTTTTTTGTTTACATCGATGGGTACCGAGCCCAAACAGTTCGATGCTGATGGCTACAAGGCTGCTTTGTTTCCCAATAATCTTCTGGAGACGGGTAATTATGTATACGTCTATTTTCCTACCCAACAGCAGTTTATTCTGAGTCGGCTAGGGTTTACGTTTGGCGCATCGGCGGTACTGTTGCTGGTGATACTAGCTTGTTTTTATATCGCCATCACCACGATCGTTAAGCAGAAGAAACTGGCCGATATCAAGAACGACTTCATTAATAATATGACTCATGAGTTTAAAACGCCTATTTCGACTATTTCACTAGCGGTTGAAATGGCGCAGGAGCAACTGCGATCAGCCAGCGCGAGTCCTGCTGATGCTGTTATGGTGGCTGGCGTATCTGGCCTATCCGACGCGGTACATACAGGCGACGTGGCAGATGGTCGGGCAGTAGCCGGGGCGGGTGTAGACCAGCGCCTAACGCGTTACATGGGTATTATTCGCGATGAAAATCGCCGGTTGGGATCACACGTTGAGAAGGTGCTGCAAATGGCACTCTTGGATCGGGGTGAAATCGTTCTGAAGCTGACGCAGGTTAATATTCACGATATCATTGAAAAAGTGCTTAATAACATCGGGCTCCAGATCGAGCAGCGGGAAGGTGAGGTTGAACTGGATTTTGACGCTGAACATGAGCTTGTTGACGCCGATGAGGTTCACCTGACCAATATCATCTACAACCTGCTCGACAACGCTATCAAGTATTCGCCCAATCAGCCGCACATAACCCTTCAAACACGCAGTTTGCCAGAGGGTGTCAGCATTACGGTAACTGACCAGGGACTGGGAATGACCAAAGATCAGATTAGCCGGGTATTTGAGAAGTTTTACCGGGTACCTACGGGAAACCGCCACGATGTAAAAGGATTTGGGCTGGGCCTCAGCTACGTCAAAAAAATGGTGGATGAACATCACGGCCAGATCAGGGTCGAGAGCCGGCTGGGTGAGGGCTCATCGTTCGAGATAATAATACCTTATAAAATGGGTGAAAAGCTGAAAGAGTAAATAAGCGGCTATCCTAAGCCCCCGTTAGCTTCTTCTGCATTTTCCTCGTTTCATTTCTTTAACCCATTCATGTATGCCTACCATTTTACTCGTTGAAGACGATCCGAACCTGGGACAATTAGTGCAGGAGTACCTGATACTGAAAGGGTACACCACCGATCGCGCGACGGATGGCAATCAGGGGCTACAGCAGTTCATGGCGGCTCACTATGATCTATGTATTTTCGACGTTATGATGCCCAAAAAGGATGGGTTCACGCTGGCGAAGGAGGTACGTATGGCTGGTCGTGATGTGCCGATTATTTTTCTGACAGCGAAGTCAATGCAGGAGGATACCATTCAGGGATTCAAAGCGGGTGCTGACGACTACATAACCAAGCCCTTTAGTATGGAGGAACTCCTGCTCCGTATTCAGGCCATCCTTCGGCGATATCAGCGAACATCGGAAGTTGCCGAGCCAACCGTATACCAGATTGGCACTCTGTCGTTCGATTATCAGCACCAGCTATTAACGGCAGATGGAATCGACGGACAGACACAGCCGCAGAAACTGACCAGTAAAGAGTCTGAATTGCTAAAATTGCTGGCTCAGAATCTGAATCAACCCGTCAGTCGCAGTTTTGCTCTCAAAATGGTATGGGGAGATGACTCGTATTTCAATGCCCGCAGTATGGACGTGTACGTAACCAAGCTACGCAAGTATCTCCGGCCCGACCCGGCTGTGCAACTTGTTAATGTACATGGTGAGGGATTTAAGCTGGTCGTTTAAGGAACACACAATAGAGGACTTACGTTAGCCAGTAGACACAGGATCGGGACTTAGTGCCAGGCCTGCGTCTATTCGTTAACGTTTGTTATTCTATCAATGATCCAGATTCGTCGCCCCCGCCGGAGTCGCCAGTCGGCCGCTATCCGGGACATGGTGCAGGAAACGCGCCTTTCCGTTACCGACTTCATCCTGCCGCTCTTCGTTATGGAAGGGCAGAACGTTCGCAGTGAAGTAAAATCGATGCCAGGCATCCATCGGTTTTCTATTGACTTATTACTTCAGGAAGTAGAGGAGTGTGTCGGTATGGGTGTTAAGACCTTTGCCCTGTTTCCTAATCTGCCTGAAGCCAAAAAGGATAAATACGCTACCGAAAGTCATAATCCTGAAGGTTTATATCTGAAGACGGTTCGTGCCATTAAAGAACGTTTCCCGGACGTAGTTGTCATGACCGACATTGCCATGGACCCCTACAGTTCTGATGGGCATGATGGTATCGTGGAAAACGGTAAAATCCTGAACGATCCAACCCTGGAAGTATTGGGTAAAATGGCAGTAGCGCAGGCTCAGGCGGGTGCCGATATCGTTGGGCCATCGGATATGATGGATGGACGTATCGGTTATATTCGCCAGGTCCTTGACGAGAATGAGTTTCATGATGTTGCTATTATGGCTTATACGGCTAAATATGCCAGCGCGTTTTATGGCCCCTTCCGGGATGCACTCGACTCAGCTCCGAAATTTGGTGATAAGAAAACGTACCAGATGAATCCTGCCAACAGTCGGGAAGCATTAATCGAAGCCCAGCTCGATTTTGCCGAGGGAGCCGACTTTTTGATGGTCAAGCCAGCGTTACCGTATCTTGATATAATTAAACTTCTTAGTGATAATTATAAACTGCCTATCGCGGCTTATAATGTTAGTGGGGAGTATGCCATGATAAAAGCGGCTTCCCAGCTGGGATGGCTTGATGGTCAGAAGGCAATGGCAGAGTCACTGTTATCAATTAAGCGCGCTGGTGCATCTGTAATCCTGACTTATTTTGCCAAAGAGATGGCGACGCTTTTAAACGAGCGTTAAGCGGATAGTACAATTTTTAATCTATGTATAATGTAATTATACATGTAGATTTGAGTAGTTTTGTCTGAGTATAAATATAACTTTTAATTACTCAGGCAAGCTACTCACTCTATGGTAAGAACGTATACTGTATTACTATTACTGGTTACCTTTTTAGGCTGTAAAGATCGTGAGCAGGTTACCCCCCAAAACACCCCATTTACTGTCGTAAAAGAAACGGCTCAATCGCCTTTAATTGTTATCTTAGGCTCTTCCACAGCCTTTGGTACAGGTGCATCTGACTACAAGCATGCCTGGGCCGGTTTGTTCAGTGCCTATCTGAATAAAGGGAAGGTAATTAATTTGGCCAGAGGTGGCTACACTACTTTTCACATATTGCCAGAAGACGATGCTCGCCCCAGTAACCGGCCAGCCTCAGACACCGCCCGAAGCATCACTGCTGCATTGAGAAGACACCCTAGCGTACTGGTCATCAGCATGACCACAAATGATATTGCTAATGGGTACAGCGTCGATGAAGTAATGGAGAATCTTCGAAAAGTACGCGCAATTGCGTTGGCAAATGGAGTGAAGCGAGTAATAATAACAACTAGTATGCCTCGGAAATTAAATGCAGTGGCTACTTCCAGATGGTTACAACAGCGCGATTTAACGCTGGCTACTTATCCAGGTGAAGCAGTTAATTTCTTCGATCCGCTGTCTACAAATACCTCTCTATTCAGAGATGATCTGACGGTTGATGGTATCCATCCAAACGATACAGGCCATCAGCTGCTCTTTGATCAGATTGTGAAAGTTTACGATCCTCAAGTTATTGACGTACTTGATGAAGACCGATAAGCCATCGGAATCGGCTGGCAGCAAGAATCTTTACAAATATTAAAGTAAGCGTAAGTACAAGAATACCTCTGGCTAACGACAGTAAGACAAGCGTAAAGCCAGAATAAGTAGATTGATAGTTGAACTGGTGTAACCATGGGAAATAGTCGAGCACACGAACTACTATGACTAAAAAAAACATGTGGTACAGATAAATGCCAAATGATTCTGTGCGGGGCTTTATAAAGCGAAGCCGATGCATATAGTTGTTCCGGGCCAGAAGGAAGAATAGACTAATAGCAAATAGCTGATTTGACAGTCGAAGAGAGTTTACAGGATCCCACGCTCCAGCTGAATAAAGAGAGTAAACTTCTAATAGGCTAACCCCAAAAACTAGGATCGTTATGCCAAGAAGGACGCTATTTGATACAAGTGCCAGACTACGGGAAATAGCATCCGTACGAGCAATAATATAGCCTAGCCATAAATATAATATAAATCCGATTGCTGCTTGACTATGACGTGGTTCAATCCATTTGAGATGGACGTTAAAAGCATAAAATAAATTTATACTGACTAATACTATCCCGAGCCAGGGTTTTAATAAATGCCGACGGAGAATGAGTAAAATCGCCAGTGAGAAGAAATATGTCGGAATAAACCAATAAGGAGTGTATATCAAGTAAAGACCTACTTTATCAATTGTACTATAAAACAGGTCAGGTGTTGTATTACCTAGAATTATATTGATAAATATGGATTTTAAAAAGTATAAGCAGTATAAGCTGAAAGCAATCACAAACGGAATGGCTATCGTATTCATTCTACGTTTGTAATATTCCCATGCAGAACTATTATCAAGAGTTACGCCAACTAGAAAACCAGATACCATAAAAAAAATCAATGTGCCAAATCGCATACATTGTTCCAGGACCAGCAAATATGTTGCTTGATCGGATGTCATAAGGCTAAATAAAGGAAAATTCGCCTGTGCATGTATTGGTAATTTAGAAGAGGGGCTAGGGAAAGTTATGCAATGGACTGCAACAATTGAGAACATGGCAATTATTCGTACCCAACTTATAAAAGAATAATCTGACTTAGTGGATACTGATCTGTTATAACTTGTTTCAATCGGTTGAGGAGTTGTTGGCATAATAAGTCTGGATATACGATCAGGAAACTTACTTTTGCTGCGTTTACGAGATCATATTGGGATAACTATATCTATTTGCAACGTAGATTAGGTAGACCGTAGTATGTAGCTGAACAGAATGTTTTTAAACGAATAGGTTACAATATGAATAGATTATTGATTGTTAATGCAACTATAGTAAACGAAAACAGGTCTTTCAAGGCAGATGTCTTAATTAGCGATGGCTACATCGAACGAATCGGATCAGATTTGTCTGGCCTTCCCGCAGATCTGGTCATTGATGCCAATGGGCAGTACCTATTGCCTGGCGTGATCGATGACCAGGTGCATTTTCGAGAGCCTGGGCTTACCCATAAAGCTACTATTCGGTCGGAGTCGAGAGCAGCCGTGGCCGGGGGCGTTACTACCTTCATGGAAATGCCCAATACCGTGCCTAACGCCTTGACTCAGGAGCTGCTGGCCGACAAATACGCTATTGCAGCCCGGTCGTCGATGGCCAATTACTCCTTCTTCATGGGGGTTTCGAACGATAATCTCGCCGAAGTGCTGCGAACCGACCCGCGCTCCGTTTGTGGTATCAAGGTTTTCATGGGGTCGTCAACGGGTAGTATGCTGGTAGATGATGAGCATGTACTGAACGAACTATTTCGCGAGAGCCCCATGCTCATTGCGACGCATTGTGAGGACGAAGCCACTGTTCGCGCCAACACTGAGCATTACCGTGCGACCTATGGCGATAAAGCCACGGCAGCCCTCCACCCACTTGTCCGGAACGAAGCGGCCTGCCTGACATCATCGTCACTAGCTGTCGAATTGGCTCAGAGACATAACACCCGCCTGCATATTCTACACATTTCAACAGCTGATGAACTGTCGCTGTTTACTAATGCTACTGCGTTACGGGACAAGCGGATTACCGCTGAAGTGTGTGTTCATCACTTGTGGTTCGACAGCCGTGATTACGAACAGTCAGGTAATCAGATCAAGTGTAATCCGGCTATAAAAGATGCGCATCACAAGGAAGCGTTATTAGCCGCTCTACTCGATGATCGGCTCGATATCATCGCCACCGACCACGCTCCACACACCTGGGCTGAGAAGCAACAGCCGTACTGGCAGGCACCTGCGGGCTTACCGCTGGTTCAGCATCCATTATTGATGATGCTTGAATTTGTACAGCAGGGAAAGTTATCGATCGAAACGCTGGTGCGTAAAATGTGCCATGCACCAGCCGATTGTTTCCGAATTGAGAAGCGGGGGTATATTCGGGAGGGGTACTGGGCCGATCTGGTTCTGGTCGATACGAACCAGCCGACGACAGTGTCAAAACAGAACCTGTTGTACCAATGTGGTTGGTCGCCACTGGAAGGGCACACGTTTGGCGCTACGGTTACTCACACCATTGTTTCAGGCGAACTAGTTTACCAGAACGGCACCTTTCTGGCCGACCGGGCGGGGAAGAGGCTTGTTTTTGACCGATAGTGGTAAATTTTTTCAGCTAAGGCTTGCGCTATTGCGAAGCGGCTCCGTATCTTTGCATTCCCAAACAGGGGCAATACCTTACGCCGAAGTGGTGAAATTGGTAGACACGCACGTTTCAGGGGCGTGTGTCTTTACGGACATGCGAGTTCGAGTCTCGCCTTCGGCACCAGATCCTGTCAGCAACCGCTGGCAGGATTTTTGTTTTTACCCCATCTCAATTTGCGTCCAGCTCGTCCGTCGGTATTGCCGGAACAAAACCCAAAACATAACTGCTGATACGGGAACGGCGCAGATGACGCCGTAGGGGATAAGCGTTAAGCCATAATGGGAAAAGCCTACGACCCCTAAAACAAGGCCAACGACCAGGCCCCGTGCGGTATTATTTTGCTTAACCGCATCCTGTTCAACGGAGAATGGCATATGGCGTGTCGAGAGTAAGGCGGCACTGATAAGCATAATCAGCGAGTTGAAGAAAGCCAGAATGACATCTGGAGTTTTGTCGGTTCCATATCGGAAGAGGATATAGCCAGCTAGTAGGATATAAAACGGCGTTAGCAGCTTAATGATAAGTGCTTTCAGCGAGCCTGATAAAACATCGCCGGGCTCCCGGATGGGCGCGCTGCCATACACCCAGGCGGCTCGGTAGTTGTCGGAAAGGCCAAGCTGGTACTGGGCTACCATCACGTAGATACCCGCGAAGTATAAGGCAAACAGATAAAAGAACCCGCTGCTTCCCAGACTCTGTCCCTGGATAGACATAATTACCACATAGGCCAGCCCGAAACCTAGTTGTGGGTAGGTTTTGAGTTTAAATTTTCGATCACGGCCCGTGATACGCCAGGTAAATGCAAAAGCAGCTCGCTCCAGGGGTGACGTTGTAACCAAGTTAGATAGACGCTCGACCCAGGCCGGTCCGGAACCACGGGCTGACGGCACCGCTTGTGCCAGCGCGCTGGGCCGTGCTTCCTGGTCTATGTTTATCAAGGTTTGCGTGAAATTGGCTGTTAGAAAGCGGTTCATGAACCAGAGACCTGCAAATGGCATGAACAGGGACAGACCCAGAAAGAGTAGGTGCGTTGGATCGATCACAGGTTTGATAACGATCTCGACGGCACCCGCCATCCACATGGGTGGCACGAAAAAATGCCACCATTGATGCTCAAGTGCCTCCGTTATCATCGTCTCGGTATCCATCAGGCGTGGCAGCAATTGATAGCCTCCGTAGAATACCACCGCCATCACGATCTGGAAGTAGTTGATAACCTCCCGCAGTTTCTCTTCACTGATAAAACGCATCAGCACGAGGTAAAAGACATTGGTCAGGAATACCATCAGCACCGCAGCTAACAGGCTCATGATGAGAAAAAGTATACCCGCTAGCGCCCCAAATCGATAGCCAATAATAAGTACGCCAACGACCGATGCCGACAGCGCAATGGCGAACAGGTAACTGGCAATGTGGATAATACGGGCCAGCCACAAGGTACGGCTACTGACAGGTCGGGGCAGAATGATCTGGTTGTCGGACGAGTCGAGGATGACCGACGAAAAATCAGAAATGAGCGTCATGGCGCATAACGACATGACATAGGAAAATTGCAGGGTCAGCGGAAAGAACATTCTGTCGCTGTCGCTTCGGGTAAGCATACCCAGGCTAATAAGTCCGCCAACGAAGGTATAGATACCCAGTATGCGCGTGAAGTTGCTATTGTTCTCTCCCGACTGCTTTCCGTAACGACCCAGGCTGACTATACTCCGACGGTTGTCCATCGTAAGTTTAACTTCCACTATGGCCCGTAACTGACCGTAATCGGCTCCAACGGCGCGGAAAACACCTTGCAGACGGTCGAGGATATAGAGAATGGGTGTGGTCATAGGTTCAGGGCCTGAATAAATTCTTCGGCTACCATCGTTTGTCCGTCGTTGCCAGTCAGTTCAGCAAACAGCTGCTCAAGCGATTCAGGGCGTTGTTGCTGTAATTCGGCGAAGGTGCCATCGGCAATGATCCGGCCCTGCGCGATGATAATGATTCGGTCGGATATCTTCTCAACTACGTCCATGATATGTGAGCTGTAGAAGATGGTTTTGCCGCTGTTGGCCAATTGTCGGATAATTTCTTTCACCAGCACCACCGCATTCGCATCCAGACCCGAAAGTGGCTCGTCGAGGAAGATGACATCAGGATTATGGAGCAGACCCGAAATGAGCAGCACTTTCTGGCGCATACCCTTGGAAAAAGTCGTCATGCGCGCGTTGGCATGGTCAGCTAACTGAAGCAGCCGGAGCAGGTCGAGGGATTTTCGCTCAATATGGGCGTTATCCAATTCATACAACTGGCCCACGAACTGCAGGTACTCCATGGGCGTCAGTGTGTCGTAGAGCGCTGCGTTCTCGGGTACGTAGCCAATCCGGCGTTTGATGTCGAGCGCCTGGGTTCGTACGTCCATGCCCAGTACGGTAGCCTCGCCCGTGAAATCGGGTAGCATACCGATCAGGATTTTGAGCGTCGTAGACTTTCCTGCGCCGTTTGGGCCAATATAGCCAACAACCTGCCCCGCCGATACGGTAAGGTCGATGCCCTTCAGGACATGGGTAGAACCGTAGTGTTTTTGCAGGTCCTTAAGCTCAATTACGGAGGAACTAGTCACGTAAGATTCGGTTAGGTTCAGTACGAAAGATACCAAAAAAGTCCCGCCCGGCAGCAAACCGAACGGGACCTTTGGTTACGGACTCGGATAAGTGGTAGTTAGGCGACCGTATCCTCGGCAACGTTTACCAGCTCATGTTTCATCAGGTATTCGGCGATTTGAACGGCATTGGTAGCCGCCCCTTTGCGGAGGTTGTCAGCCACAATCCACATGTTCAGGGTATTTGGCTGGCTTTCATCCCGGCGAAGACGACCTACGAAAACCTCATCTTTACCGTGAGCCGTCAGGGGCATCGGGTAAACAAAGTTTTTTGGATCGTCCTGCACGATAACGCCTTCGGCATTGGTGAGCAGCTCAACCACTTCTTTCAGATCAAAATCATTCTCGAACTCAACGTTGACTGCTTCGGAGTGTCCGCCAATGGTTGGAATACGAACGGTGGTGGCAGTTACCTGTATGGACTCATCGCCCATAATTTTCTTGGTCTCGTTCACCATCTTCATTTCCTCTTTAGTGTAACCGTTGTCAAGGAAAACGTCGATGTGCGGCAACACGTTTAGGTCAATAGCGTGGGGATACACTTTAGCGACACCCTCGCGGCCTTCGCGCTCCGCGAAAAGCTGGTCGACGGCGGCTTTGCCCGTTCCCGTTACCGACTGATAGGTCGACACAACAACGCGCTTGATCTTGTACTTATCGTGTAGAGGTTTAAGGGCTACCACCATCTGAATGGTCGAGCAGTTGGGGTTGGCAATGATCTTGTCCTCGGGTGTAAGCGTATTGGCATTGATTTCGGGTACGACCAGTTTCTTGGTCGGGTCCATCCGCCAGGCCGATGAGTTATCGACAACGGTAATGCCTGCTTCGGCGAACTTGGGTGCCAGCGCCAGCGATGTGCTGCCTCCGGCCGAGAAAATAGCAACGGCGGGCCTGGCCGCAATGGCATCCTGAAAGCTGACAACCGTATGCGGCTTGCCCTTAAACTCGATCTGTTTACCAACCGACCGCTCGGAGGCAACCAGAATAAGTTCAGAGACAGGGAAGTTGCGTTCTTCCAGCACTTTCAGGATTTCGCTGCCGACTAAGCCGGTAGCGCCAACAACTGCGATTTTCATACAAGTAGCGCGGGTAATGACCCGCTTTTGAAAAGTAAAAAAGTGGACTCTCGTCCGGGTGTTTAAATTGCCCGCAAAAATACGTCAAAACGTTGATGGACAAGGAGAGAATAGTAAAAAAGTTAGAAGTAGTCCACTACGTTGGGTTAGTAAGCCGTCTTTAGTACCGATTACCAAAGAGCCAGACCGTATCGGGGCTTATACAACTGGACAAGGCTACGTCTGTTGGCTCAACGTCGGTAATCAGGTCGACGGGCTTAAAGAGGGAAAGTCCAATGGCAAGGCAGTCGGGGCGGCAGTCGGCCAGGAAGCGGTCGTAATACCCTTTTCCGTACCCAACGCGGTGGCCTTGCCGATCGAAGGCAAGAAGCGGAACCAGCACCGTATCGATCTGGTCGCTATCGATCCGAAGATTTTCGTCTGGCTGTGGTTCTGGAATACCCCACCGGTTTTCGATCAGGCGTGTTTCCGAGGTGAGCAGATAATGGGTGAGCTGGTTGGTATCTGTATCACTAATCGACGTAGTAACCCGGACCGCCGGAAAATCCCGCCAAAGCCGGTGAATGATCAACCACGTGTCTACCTCTTTCTGGCGAAGAATAGGGAGAAAAATGTGGATAACTCCTCCTCTGGCTGTGGATAACTGCGCAAACAGTGGAATACCCTGAAATACCTGATTAGCAATCGACTCGCTACGGCGCGCTACTTCATCCGTCGTTAACGCCCGGCGTTGGGAAAGAAACTGTTGGCGTAACTCAGCTTTTTTCATGATGGTACGACCGACGAGCCCATTTTCGGTCTACTCCAGGCAAAGTTGCATCCGGTAGTCGAGCGGATCGAAGGCCGAAAGCATCTTTTGCAGAAACGTACGGTCGTTGAGGTAGAACGTCAGGAAGTTCTCCGAGCGCTCCTGCAAACTACCGTTGGGGAATAACTCATTCTTAACCGCCAGCAACTGCCGAACGCCTGTCTCCTGGTTGTGTTCTTCGGCCCGGCGCATTTTCTTCTCGAGTCTGGTAACTGCGTTGGCAAACCGCTTTGTTTCGGCTAGAACCGCTTTTTCCAGCGTTGGATCCACCATCTGCGCCTTGTGCAAAATAGCGTCCAAGGCTTTGCTGACCTGCTTGTTCTCATTATCGAACTTCAACGCATGGCTGGTATGCAGTTCAACAAACTCCCGCTTCAGGGTGATCGTATCCTGAAATAGGTCCTCAGTAACCAGGCCTAATTTACGAATGCGTTTAGCACTCACAGTAGGCACATACATCGCGAAGTTACGCGGCATCAACATCGGGAATGGCGTTTGATACTGGTCAAACACCGGTTTGAGTTGTAGCCAGTAGGGTACCTCGGATGGCCCACCGATATAGACCAGATTGGGCAAAATCGTTTCCTGATACAACGGACGCAGCACGACGTTCGGGCTAAACCGTTCGGGGTGTTCGTCGAGTAGCGCCAGCATCTCGCTCTCCGAAAAACGGAGCTTGGTATGCAGCACTTTATAAACGCCGTCTTTGTGCTCGATACGTTCCCGAATCTGGTCGTCGAGGTAAAACAGATTGATGTCTCGGGGCGCAATAACGGTTTTATACCCTAGCGCCGACAACTTTTCGGTTTGCTCCTGCACCAGCTGACCTGATTTCTGTTGAGTCAGTTCATCGCGTATAACCGGGGCAAAAACCTGCTTCAGACCGGCATCATCGGCGTCCAGACAAACCAGCCCTTCGGCACCAAATAACTCGTTGATGTAATAACGAACGGCGTCGGCCAATGTGTCGTGTTTGAGATAAGCTTCTTCAAACAGGGCCAGCTTCTCGGGAATTTGATCGAACAGGGTCTTTAGCTCCTGCGGATTCATGCGGCCTACGGCCCCACGTTGTTCCGTTTGCCAGGCGTAGTTTTTGCCAAACATCGAGAAATGATTGATCTCGGCAAAATCATGGTCTTCGGTCGCCATCCAGTAGACGGGCACGAAAGTATAGTCTGGGTAAGTCTCTTTGAGTCGCCGGGCCAGCTTGATCGTGGTGATCAGCTTGTAAACGATGTAGAGCGGCCCCGTAAAAATGTTCAGTTGATGTCCCGTTGTCACCGTAAACGTCTTCGGATCAAGCAGGACCGAAACATCGGGTTTGTTGGCTATGTGCTGATACTGCCGGTTAAGGGCATCGACCAGCGCGGTCCGTTTCTGAGCGTCGAACGTGCGTTCGTCAATCTGCTGCTGGAACGACTGTAAATCCGGAAAACGGTTGTAGAAGGGTTTTAAGCTATCTTTCTGGTCGAGATAATCGAGGAAAAGGGAAGAAAACTGGCCGGTGGATGCGAGCGGCAGGTACTGACAGTCCATGCAGGTTAGGATTTACTGGGAGCAACAACGGAAAAACCCGCAAGGTTCGGACGGGGCGTATTCGGTCTGTTAACCCACGATTTAAATGGTAGATTACAGTTTGTTGCCTATGTCAGCTAGTTGAGCTTTTAGTACGGGAATGTCGTTCGTGACGATATCCCAGACAAGAGCAGTATCTACGCCAAAATATTCATGAACCAGAAGATGACGCAGGCCCACAACCTTACGCCATTCAATAGCTGGAAATTCTTCCTTTACCGACAAATCGATGTGGTTACAGGCCTCTCCAATGATCTCCAACTGTTTAATACAGGCAAAACGCATCATAGAGTTGGCAAGAAACCGGTTAAACTCAGCCCCGTCGATGTAATTCTCTATTTCCAGAATAGCATCCACAGTGCATGTTCAACGCGTTGTTTATTGCCGAACCGCCCTTTCATAAATTAGTTGTTTGTCCTGATCGATGAACGGGCGAATACGAGGTGAAACAGCATTGATCGAAACCAGATCGACTGGCTTATTGAGCTGATCCTCAAGGTCGTACTTCATGCCGATGAATTGAAGACCAATTGGCTGCCTGTAATCCAACTCCAGCATTAGGTCGAGGTCGCTCAGGGCGCTAGCTTCTCCTCTGGCGTAAGACCCAAAAATATAGGCTCTTACAACCGGTTTATCTTCCAGGTATTGGCTGATTTTAGCAATGTCGCTAGCAGACAGGTTCATGCTGTAAGTTTACACAACCTCCCCGTACAAATCAAACTCCTCCGCCCGGTTGATGCGTACATGGGCAAAGTCGCCCAATCGCACGTGCTGCCCCGACGCCGGACCGCTGGCAGCTACCAGCACTTCATTATCTACCTCAGGCGAATCGGCTTCGGTACGGCCAATGAAATAGCCACCTTCTTTACGGTCGAACAGCACTTTGTAGGTCTGACCAACTTTTCGCTGATTCAGCTCGTGGGAGATACCCTGTTGCAGATCCATCAGTTCGTCAGCGCGCTCCTGCTTAATGTCGGCGGGAATATCGTCGGGCATCGAGAACGAGTGCGTATCGTCTTCGTGGGAGTAAGTGAATACGCCCATCCGGTCGAAACGCATTCGCTCTACGAAGTCATAGGTTTCCTGGAACATCGCGTCCGTTTCGCCGGGGTGGCCCACAATCAGGGTGGTGCGAAGGGTGATGTTCGGAATCGTTTCGCGGATGGACGCGATCAGACTCTCGGTTTTTTCGCGGGTAATGCCCCGGCGCATCAGCTTAAGCAACTCGGTCGAGCCGGTTTGCAGCGGCATGTCGAGGTAGTTGCACACGTTCGGCCGGTCGCGCATCACATCCAGAATCTCCATCGGGAAGCCCGACGGATAGGCATATTGCAGGCGAATCCACTCGATACCGGCAACATCCGACAGGCGGCTGATGAGTTCATCGAGGTTCCGTTTTTTGTATATATCCAGCCCGTAATAGGTCAGGTCCTGCGCAATCAAAATCAGTTCTTTGGTACCACGCCGGGCCAGCGATTGAGCCTCAACCACCAGTTCATCGATCGAACGCGATACGTGTTTGCCGCGCATGAGCGGAATGGCGCAGAACGAGCAGGGCCGGTCGCAGCCTTCGGCAATTTTAAGGTAAGCGTAGTGAGCAGGCGTAGTGAGTAGGCGTTCGCCAACCAGTTCATGCTTGTAATCGGCCCGCAGCGTTTTCAGCATCCGGGGCAGTTCGTTGGTGCCAAACCAGGCATCGACGGTGGGCATCTCAATTTCGAGTTCGTCTTTGTACCGGTGCGAGAGGCAACCCGTCACGTAAACCTTATCGACTATACCCGCTTCTTTTGCATCGGTATACCGCAGAATGGTGTTGATGGACTCTTCCTTGGCGTTATCGATGAAGCCACACGTATTGATAACGACAATGTTAGCGTCGTCTTTCTTCGATTCGTGCGTCACGTCCATGCCATTGCCCCTGAGCTGCGTAAACAGCACCTCCGAGTCCACCAGGTTCTTCGAGCAACCGAGCGTGACGATATTGATTTTATTGGTACGTATTCCTTTGGTTTTCATTCGTAATGCGAACATCCCGCCCGCGCTGTTGATACCTACGGCGGACTAGTTGTCCGCGCTACTTAAAATACGGCTTCGTGTGTAATCTCGACCGTTACCTGTGCTTTTCGGCCTTTCTCGACCCGCACCGGATTTATATTATTCTGACTGTCGGACAGGTTAGCGTATAGTCCTTTTGGTTCACGGACCAGAACCGAATAATGCCCGGCCGGTACACTCACGCAAAATTTCCCGTCCTTACCCGACATCACCGTTTTAACAGGCTTTGCGTCCCGAACGGAGTTGATAAATCCATTCTCGCCCGCGTCGACCTCATTCATCGCAAGCCGCTTAAAGATAAGCACCTCCCGTTCGACCGGAGTGCTACCTGCGTTCGGCCGGGGCGAGTCGGGACTGGGCATGTGGTTGCCGCGTTTCTCCACGATGGTGCCGCAAATGCCCTCCTTAACCGTAGCTTTCCGGGCTTTTACCGAACGGGGCTTCTGAGCGCAGGCCAGGGTACTGGCTAATAACAGAAAAAACAGGAGCGACGTGCTACGCATAGGTGGTTTTTACGAAGGCTAGAAAGTCTTCGGATAATTTAATCAGATAACTGATCTCATCAAGTTCGAAATCGCCATCTACGTCATAATCCGCTATCTGTCGCCGTTCGAATAGAACGGCAAAGTCATCCTTGTACTTTTCAGGTATTTCCCCGGATTTGATGTAGTGTAGGGAAAACATCTCGCGGGCAGCCGAGTGACGTTTTGTGACAATGTCTTTGTCGGCAAGTAGTCCGCGAACCAGCCAGAAAAAACAGTAGTAACTTGACGTAATAGCACCATTCGGGAATTCTGTTGCCACCAGCGTTTTAGCATTAGCTAAGTACGCTTCTGCTTTACTGATACAATGGCCTAGATCCTCGCTCATAGATGCATTTTCCGTCTTTTCGTACTTGCCTGTAAAAAATTCGATTTGAGCTTAGAAACTGATTTTTGGACACGACAACGGCTGAAATTGTAATAGACGTTTCATCAAAGTAGGCATTTCGGTCAGCAATCGTAGTGGTTATCTCTTTAAAAGATGAAACATTTTCTTCATCCAAAACGACTAGATAATCCACATCTGATTCCTCATTGAAGTCGCCACGAGCATAGGAACCAAACAGCACAATCTGGTTCAACAGGTTACCATAATGGCGTTCCATGATGTCAATTACGTCCAGATGTACTCGATCTAAGTTCGTTACGACTGCCATAACTGTCGATTATTTCTTAAAGAACGAATCCACGAACTCTATTTTATTGAACGTCTGGAGGTCGTCGATCTTTTCACCAACGCCGATGTACTTTACCGGAATTTTGAACTGATCCGAAATGCCGATCACCACCCCGCCTTTCGCCGTACCGTCCAGCTTCGTTATTGCCAGCGCCGATACTTCGGTCGCTTTCGTGAACTCGGTAGCCTGTATAAACGCGTTTTGTCCGGTCGATCCGTCCAGCACCAGCAGCACTTCGTGGGGCGCGTCGGGTGTGACTTTTTGCATCACACGCTTAATCTTGGTCAGCTCGTTCATGAGATTGACTTTCGTGTGCAACCGACCGGCCGTATCGATGATGACGACATCGGCATCCATGTCAACGCCTTTTTTAACGGCATCGAAGGCTACCGCCGACGGGTCGGTGTTCATACCGTGCGAGATAACCGGCACGCCTACCCGTTCGCCCCAGAGCTTGAGTTGGTCGACGGCGGCCGCCCGGAACGTATCACCCGCGCCGAGCACGACTTTCAGGCCCCGCTTATGAAACTGAGCCGCCAGTTTGCCAATGGTCGTCGTTTTGCCGACGCCATTAACGCCCACTACCATAATTACGTACGGCTTTTTGTTGGCTGGTAAGCCAAAGTCTTCCGGTACGTCAATAGAATTGTTGGCTGACAGGAGCGTAGCGATCTCTTCCCGAAGAATCCGATCCAGTTCATCGGTACCCACGTATTTATCACGGGCAACGCGTTCTTCGATCTGCCGGATGATCTTGACGGTAGTTTCTACGCCCACGTCGGACGAAATCAGGACGTTTTCCAGTTCGTCCAGTACTTCCTCGTCAACGGTCGACTTACCAACGACGGCGCGCCCTAGTTTGGAGAAGAAACTATCTTTGGTTTTTTCCAGCCCCTTGTCGAGCGTTTCTTTCTTTTCCTTTGAAAATAAGCCGAATAAAGCCATAGTGGTTTGGGAGGTCGTAAAGCGTAGTAGTCGTAGGGGTCATAAGTCGTAGGGGTCGTAAGTCGTAGTAGACATAAGTAGCTACTGTGATTAGTTGTACTTACGACTTCTACGACTATTATGCCTTACGACTATTACGATTGATGTCTGAACAAAGCTATAACAAAAAAAGTCCCACCGGGCCTTACAGGCTGTGGGACTCCTCTTTCCATTCATACGGGAAACGAATGGCACAGTTTCACTAGCTTTTCAGCGCAGACTGTACTTCGTCAACCGGTACCATTTCTTCTTTGAAGGTGTAAGCGCCGGTTTTAGGCGATTTAACGGCTTTGATGATCTTAGCGAAAGCTTTGCCGTTGTCCTTCGTTTTCAGGGTTGCAACTACCTTTTTTGCCATGTCGGTTTATTGTTTGTGCGGTTCTGCCGGTAAGCCGGAACAGCCGCAATGTGTGGCTTGACGTTCATGTCGTAGAACAAGTACGAACAATAAACGACAAACTATTTAATTTCTTTATGCAGCGTTACTTTCCGAAGGAACGGATTGTATTTTTTCCGCTCAATACGGGCCGGTGTGTTCTTCCGGTTTTTGGTGGTGATATACCGGGACATGCCGGGAACACCGCTGTCTTTCTGCTCGGTGCATTCCAGAATAACCTGGATTCTATTGGCGCCTTTCTTTGCCATCGCTTAAGTTCGTTTTCTCGATAAGGAGCGCAAAGGTACGAAATCTCTTTTATTCAGCAAACAACTGGTGATAAAAGAGATGATTTGTAGCTGGTTAGCATCAAAAAAAATAGAGATGTTGGCTTTGGCGCGTCTCATTTCGATCTTTACGGATAGAATGACTACGCAAACGATTCAATACGAATATGCTCCCGGCCACTTCCGGGCCTCTGAACCGAGTGTTTATCAACCCGATATGCTCAACGAGGGGGAGATGATCTTGAACATGGGACCGCAGCACCCGTCGACCCACGGCGTGCTACGGTTCGAAGTAGTGACCGATGGGGAGATTGTCGTGGATGTAGTGCCGCATCTGGGCTACCTGCATCGCTGTTTTGAGAAACATGCCGAATCGCTGCCCTTCAACCAGACGATTCCTTTCGTCGACCGGCTCGATTACATGGCTGCCATGAACTCCGAACATGCTTTTGTTATGGGTGTGGAGAAAATGCTGGGTATTCAGAACGATATTCCCAAACGAACCGAGTATATCCGGGTGCTGGTCGCCGAACTGAACCGGATTGCAGCTCACTTTGTCGGCATTGGTACCTACGCCCTCGATATTGGTGCCTACACGCCTTTCCTGTGGCTCATGCGCGACCGTGAGCACATTCAGCGCCTGCTGGAATGGGTCAGTGGGGCCCGCATGCTTTACAACTATATCTGGATTGGCGGTCTGTTCTATGACCTGCCGGTCGGTTTTGAGGAGCGCTGCCGGGAGTTTGTGGCATACCTGAAACCGAAACTGGTGGAGTTGCAGCAGATCGTTATCGACAATGATATCTTCATCGGGCGCACGGCCAACGTGGGGGTATTGCCATTACCGGTCGCGATCAACTACGGCTGTACAGGCCCCATGCTGCGGGGGTCCGGTTTGCGCTACGACCTGCGCCGGGTGGATGGTTACTCGGTTTATCCTGAACTGGAGTTCGACATTCCGATTGGTGAAGGGAAGGTGGGCACCGTGGGTGACTGCTGGGACCGTAACAATGTGCGCGTGCTGGAATGCCATGAATCGCTGCGGATTATTGAGCAATGCCTCGATCAGCTCACTGGCGACCACAAACGCACCCGCGACTACGACCCGCAGGCAGTAGTACCCAAAAAGATCAGGCCGAAAGCCATGGATTTTTACGCCCGTGCCGAAAGCGCAAAGGGCGAATTAGGGTTCTTCTTCCGGACCGATGGCCGCTCCGACGTGCCGGTACGCTGCAAAGCCCGGTCGTGCTGTTTTCACAACCTGTCGGTGATCAGCGAAATCAGCAAAGGAGCCATGCTGGCCGATCTGGTCGCTATTATCGGCTCAATCGATGTGGTGATGGGGGAGGTGGATCGGTGAAAAGGGGAGGGAAAGGGAGGAAAGGGAGGAAGGAGCTATCCGGCGGTATAGGCCTTACGGGGTATTTGCCACCCGATCGTTCTTTCCTCCTTCCTCCCTTTTCTCCTCTCCCTTCCCCTTTCCCTACTCCTCCAATACCATAATATCCTTCGTGTTGCGGCCTATCCCGTCATAATCCAGCCCATAGCCGAGTACGAACCGGTTTTCGATCTCGAAGCCGACGTAATGTAGATCGATCGATTTTTTCAGGGCTGTGGGTTTGAACAGTAAGGTAGCAATGGCAATGGAGGCTGGTTGCTGGCTGCGTAGCTGATCACACACCTCACAAATGGTCAGGCCGGTATCGACAATGTCTTCAATGACGATCAGGTCGCGGCCGGTGATGGTTTCGCTCAGGCCAAGAATTTGTCTCAGCTGCCCGGTCGACTCCGTTGCGGTATACGACGCCACCCGGATAAAGGTCACCTCGCACGGGATCGTCAGGTTTTTCATCAGGTCGGCGGCAAAGATGAATGCTCCGTTGAGGACCACTACGATTAGTGGCTTTCTATCGGCGTATTCCTGATTGATCTGGTCGGCCAGCTCCTGAATACGCGTTTGAATGGCTTCGGCAGCGATAAAGGGCACAAATCTCTTGTCGTTAATGGCTAGCATATTGGCGTCGGGGAAGATCAAAGATACAGTTGGGGTAGGCAAGCGGGCAAAATTTCACCAAAAAATAAGCATAGGTAAACGTACTGTCCTGGGATTACGTTAGTACATAACGGATTAAACCATCCGGCAGGCCAACAGATAAATGACAAAAAACGGGCGGGAGCTCGTAGTACGTGAAACAAATGAAACGACTTGTGTTGACGGTATGGTTGACGGGGCTGGCGGTTCTGGCGCAGGCTCAGCTATATGATCCGTCGGCGTTTGATAAGGTATATGATGGGTTGCTGAAGCACCCCGGCGTTCAGATCGAATCGGCGGAGGCTATCAACCAGATGTACAACTATAAGTTCTACGAAGCCGATAAGGAGTTCCGGTGGTTGCGCCTTCGCTATCCCAAACATCCTATGCCCTACTTCATGATGGGATTGGCCGAATGGTGGAAGATCGTTCCCAATACCGATGTCACGGATTATGATAACCAGTGCCTGATGTATATGGACTCGACCATTACGCTGGCTGAGGAGCTGTACGATAAGAGCGAGAACAAAGTAGAGCCCGCCTTTTTCCTGGCTGCGGCCTATGCCTTCAAAGGGCGCCTGTACTCCGAACGCAAGAAGTGGGCAAAGGCCACACTAGCGGGTAAGAACGCGCTCAAGTACTTCGACAAGTGTAAAGGCAATGCCGAAATCAGTCCCGAACTGCTCTTTGGCGATGGCATGTATAATTACTATGCCCAATGGATTCCGGAAAATTATCCACTCCTGAAGCCTATCCTGGCTTTCTTTCCCAAAGGAAACAAGAAAAGTGGCATCCAGCAGCTAGAGAAAACAGCCAACACCGCTTTCTACACCCGCGTGGAGGCCCGCTATTTTCTACTCCAGATTTACAGCATGGAAAGTCAGTACGATAAAGCTTATGAAATGGCTAAGTACATGACAGAACAATATCCCGATAACCCATTTTTTGAGCGCTACTATGCTCGATCAGCCTTTGCCCAAGGTCGTTTGAACGAAGCAGAGCGGGTATCCAAAGATATTCTGGTTAAGATTGAGCGCAGCCAGTCGGGTTATGAAGGCGTCAGCGGGCGAACTGCGGCTTATATTCTTGGCTACATTAACCAGTTATTTTACAAAAATCTTCCTGAAGCAAAGGCCAATTATCTGAAAGCAATTGAGTTTGCCAAACAGACTAATTCAACGGATGCCGGTTACTATTGGTCGTCGGTGCTGGCGCTGGGCAAAATTGCGACCGAAGAGAAGCAGTACGACCAGGCACAAGGCTATTTCAAAGAGGTTATGGACAAAGCCGAGCGCAAGTCCAGCCAGTTTAAAGAAGCCAAAAAGCTGCTGGACGCCAGTAAAAAGTCACGTAGAGAAGAGCGCAGGAAACGAAGAGAGTAGAGGAATAAGGATACAGAAGTAAGGGGGACAAAGAAGATGATAAGGTTTCGCAGCAGCAATTCCTTTTATCTCCTTTGTCCCCCTTACCCGTTAATTCCTGAGTTGGTTTCTATCAAGGAATTGGAAGGACTTTGCTTTCTTTGAAGGTCGACATGATCACCATGGTCTGGGTGCTGGCCACCTCACCAATTTCGTTGATCACGTCCAGCATCAACGCCTGATAGGACTGAATATCTTTGGCGATCACTTTTAGTAAAAAGTCGCCTGAGCCAGTAATGTGGTGGCACTCAATGATTTCTGGAATCGTGTTCGCTTTGTCAACAAAAGACATGGTGGTGTCTTTTTTATGACCGACCAGCGTAACCATCACGAATGTTGTTACACCCAGGCCAACTTTATCGCGGTTGAGTTGAGCGTGGTAGCTCTGAATGATGCCCGACGTTTCGAGTTTCTTGACTCGTTCTAACGTAGGAGCAGGCGAAAGGCCAATTTCTTTGGAAAGCTGAGCGTTGGTGATCTTGGCGTTGGCTTGCAGGATTTCTAATACATTACGATCTATTTGATCTAACTTCTGGATCGACATAAACGGAGCGGTCTGATTTAAACTGTGTTCCTGAACGGGGGCAAATTTAGTATCTTAGACCGTAAATAGTCTAATAAGATATTGATTTCTTGCAAAAAGCAATAGAAATAATGCCAGTCTTTTACTTTAGCGGCACAAAATTAAGCTAAATACGGCAGACACCAAATCAGTAACTTACCGTTTGGTAACCTTGTTGTGCGTAACAGTCCGTTGCTGATCTGACTTGAATCGGCCATCATCGACTGCCGACAGTGCTGCGTGCTTCGTGGATCGCCCCTGCACCCGGGCCCGCCACATGCGCCACGACGACGGTTTCAGCGCTCGTCGCATCACCGTAATCACGTCCTGCTCCGACAGGCCAAACTGGGTTTCAATAGCATCGAACGGAGTACGATCTTCCCAGGCCATCTCAACGACTCGGTCAAGGTCAGCATCGGTTAGTGTTAAAACTGAAACGGGTGTTTTCATACCGGTAGAACTCGCCAGACAGGCAAACAGTTACTGGATTGACCAGGAATAAATTAGCGGGTCAAGCGATCTTCGGCATTGCCAAGTGCTTTCCAGATGGCAGCGAACTGGGCGGCTATATCGGCATTGTTCTCCATGTCTATGTTTGTCATGAATAGCCGGCCAATACCTGTTTTAGGGTTGAAAAACATAAAAGCCGATGCGCCCGGGTCGCTGCCTGTATGGCCAATGCTCCCATTGGAACGCATAACCCAGAAAATACCCTGGTTGATATCCCTGGGGGGTAAACCGCTAGGTAGTTGGTTTTTGGGGAATTGGGGGCTCAACATCTGCTGAAACGATTTGGCCGTTAGCAGCCCATCTTGTCCGGCATAGCCTTTCAGAATGGCCATCAGGTACTGGCTAAGATCGGCGCAGGATGTGCGGAGGTTACCATCAGGATAAGTAATTGACGAGTAGGTTGGGTAACGTTGCTTCGTCAGGTTATAGGCCCCTGCCTGACGCTCGCGGTCGAGCGTCTCGAAGGACCAGCCCGAGTGGGTCATGCCCGAGGCTTCAAGAATATACTTCCTTGTATAATCGGCGTAGGAAAGGCCGGTTTCGGTTTCGATCAACAGCGCGGCCAGGGCGGCTCCCAGATTCGTATAGGCGTAGGTCTTTCCCGGCTTCGTTCTGGCAAAATTTCGTCGGGTGTAGCGGCTGCCTTTCTCATTAAAACAACTGAAGAGAAAGCTGCTGAGCGTTTCGCCGGCGTTTTTGCCGGACAAATCGTACATCGTCAACTCGTTCGACGGTACTGTTCCCGGATCACCGCTGAAGACGTACGTCTGGGCATAAACCGGTTCGTAGTCGACCAGCCCCGATGTATGGGTGGCCAGATGCCTGATTCGAATAGTGTCTGTCGGGAAATAAGGATTCACTACCCGAAAAGGAAGCAGACTATTGATGGGGGTATCGAGAGAAAAACGCCCGCGTTCAACTAATTGCATGAGCGCAACTCCGATGAGTGTTTTACTGACTGACCCGACGGATTGAATAGTTTGCGAGGTGTAGGGTAGGTGGGATTGTACATTGGCCAGGCCAAACCCCTGTTGATACAGAACAGAATCCTGCCGAACGATGGCAACGCTGAATCCGGGGAAAAGAGACCGGGCTTGTAAAGAGGTAAGTTGAGTCGTTAATGAATCGTGTATAGTTTGAGCTGGTAGCTGGAACGTAGTAAACAGGGTGATGGTCGTAGTGAGCCAGTATTTCCGAAACATAAGCAGTGGCGGGGTTGTAACGTTGATGAACTACTGAATGCTGCCAAAGTTACCGCCCTGCCACTGCTTATGAAAATGCGTAAAAAGTCGGATTTGCCGACTAAACTGTGTCCCGTCTGCAACCGGCCTTTTGTCTGGCGCAAGAAGTGGGAGCGCGACTGGGATAACGTTATCTATTGCAGCGATGCCTGCCGAACGATTGGAAAAAAGCAAAATTGACAGTCACTTCGGCTAAGGTGTGATCGACTATCGTTACTTTTGGCAGTTAACCTGCCTCGTAGTAATGCGCTCACTCGCTCTTGTTTACATACTATTTGTTGTCTTTTCAGGGTACGGATGCCGCCGTAATAAACCGGCTGTCGCGCGCTTACCTAACCATCGACCCGCTGCTAGGCCAGCTCCAGCTGTAGCCAGCAAAACCACCCCTCCTAAACCCGTAGCGGGCAAATCGGCGGTGCCCAAACCCAAAGCGCCTGTCGTAGTCGTACCGCCTGTCGATACCGTTGAGTTTGATAACGTAGCAGATCAGTTGGCAGCCATGCCTGGTATAGCTCCTCCCAAGCATGAGTTTCGGGCGGTTTGGGTTGCTACAATCGACAACATCGACTGGCCCAGCAAAAAGGGACTACCCACGACCGATCAGCAGCGCGAAATTGTTGAGATGTTCGACCAGCATCAGCAAATGGGACTGAATGCCGTAGTCGTTCAGATACGGTCAGCGGCCGATGCGTTCTACGCCAAGAGTTCCGAGCCGTGGTCAGAATGGCTAACGGGGCAGCAGGGGCTGGCACCGGAACCCTTTTACGATCCGCTCGAATTTATGATCGAGCAGGCGCACGAGCGCGGCCTGGAGTTTCACGCCTGGTTCAATCTGGACCGGGCCACGTTTAGTAAAGTGTCGAGTGTGGCGTCGACAAACATCGTTTACCGCAAACCGGAGTGGATACTGGAATATGGTGGTCGCAAGCTGTTTAACCTGGGCATGCCCGCCGTTCGGTCATACATTGCCGGGGTTGTGGCCAATGTGGTGCGCGAATATGATGTGGATGGTATTCATTTCGATGATTACTTCTATCCTTATGCCGTAGCTGGTCAGACCCTGCGTGATGATGTAACATATCAGGCCAATTTCAACGGAATGAAAAAGGACGATTGGCGACGCGATAACGTAACCAAACTCGTTGCCGAACTGCGCGATTCAATTCGGGCTAACAAACCCTGGGTTAAATTCGGCATCAGCCCGTTTGGCATCTGGAAAAACCGCAGCAACGACCCAGACGGTTCGCTCACCAACGGCGGGCAATCGTACTATGACCTTTATGCCGATACGCGCAAATGGGTACGGGATGGCTTAGTCGATTACATCGTGCCACAAGTATATTTTAGTTCGGAGTTTGGCCGGGCACCTTACAAAACGCTGGTAGACTGGTGGACCCGCAATTCGGGCAAAGTGCATTTGTATGTTGGTCAGGGCGCTTACCGGGTTGGACGTGGTTCAGAACGGGACCCGGGCTGGGGCCGGGCCACAGAATTTCCCGATCAGATGCGTTACAACCGGCAACAGAAAGCCGTACTGGGAAGTATTTTTTTTAGCGCCAAGTCACTGAAAACGAATCCCCTGGCTATTCGTGATTCGTTGCAACATAATTTCTATCGGCATCCCGCTCTTGTACCCCCAATGCCCTGGCTGGACAGTATTCCGCCCCTGCCGCCCCACGACCTGAAGGCGGCTATGACCCCGGAAGGGATCGAACTTTTTTGGCAGCAGCCGGCTCAGGCACTTGATGGCGACGGTGCCAACTCGTATGTCATCTACCGATTTGAAGGCCGTCGCCCGCATTTGCTGCTTAATGATCCCCGGTTTATCGTGGCCCGCTGCTTTGGCGAATCATCCACGCGTTTCATCGATAAAAATGCCGATCTTAAAAAGAAGTACGTGTATGTGGTCACGGCTGTTGACCGGTTAAATAACGAGAGTCGGGAAACGGTGCTGAGGGTCCAGTGATCAGGACTGATAAGCCAGCATCACGTCATCAATTGGGTGGGCCTGGGGAAAATAGCTTACTAGTTTCAGCAGGATGCCTTCAACAACGGCGTCGGGGCAGGACGCGCCACAGGTTAGCATAACTGTAACGGGCGGCTGGCCCTGACCATCCGGCAACGGAATAAAGTTCTCGGTTACAATCTCCTGCCTGCTGTGAATGTCGAAATGCCTGATAAGGGTATCAGACAGAATTTTCTGTTCTGATTCGATAAAATAGGTTGGCAGTTTTCCCGCGCATAATTCAACGATATGTGACGTATTCGACGAGTTGTAGCCGCCTGCCACAATAGCAAAGTCGGCCGGATAGTCGAGTAGTGCATAGGTCGCGTCCTGGTTATCGTTGGTGGCATAGCAGAGCGTATCGCGGGTGTTGGCAAAATGGGCGTCGACCTGATCGGGCTGTAGCGCATACCGCTGGATCATGACCTGCTTCAGGTGATCGGCAATGCCTTGCGTATCAGAAGCCAGCATAGTTGTCTGGTTAACCACACCAATTCGCTGTAAGTCGCGGGCGGGCTCGAAACCAGTGGAGAATTGTCCGGCAAATTCGGTGTAGAACTGGTCGGCTGGCAGTTCGCCGGTGATGTAACCCGCCAGTCGCTGCGCCTGCGCCATATCTCTGACGACAACGGTAGGGGCGGCTTCTTTACTGTGCGAGAAAGTGGCCCGGGTTTCCTCGTGAGTAGGTTTCCCATGCACCACAACCGTATAATTCTTCTGCCCGATCTGGCTGGCCTTATTCCACACTTTCTCTACAAACGGGCAGGTAGTATCGTATTTGGCTACATCGAGGCCAATCGATGCAAGCTGCTGCTGTGTTTCGAGGGTGGTACCAAAAGCCGGAATGATAACAACATCATCAGGCGTTAACGCCGACCAGGGCGTCAACTGCTGACCGGAGGTGTCCATGATGAACCGAACGCCCCGGTCCTGCAAATCAGCGTTGACGTCGGGGTTATGAATCATTTCGCTAAGCAGGAAGATTCGCTTGTCCGGATTTTCTGCAATGGCTTTATAAGCGATCTCAACGGCATTTTCGACGCCGTAACAAAAGCCGAAATGCCGGGCTATATAAAATCGGACTGGTCCAAAATCGAGTACGGTCGGCGTAAAGTCCCGCTTCAGTTTGTCCCGCTTCCGCCGAAACTCTTTCAGGGGCGTGATAATACTACTGCGGTAATAATCGGGTATGTCGAAAGATTTCATTGACTGAACGAGCAAACGAGCGGGGCGCGTAGCCTGAAAGAGCGAAACAGCCTTTTCACACCTAACTCAATAATGAATCACCTACTGGGTAAAGAACAGAAGAGCAAAACGCTTCGTTCGGTACAAAGTTAATGCCTGATCGTCGTTCTGTCGCCTGGACGGAGCTACCCCGTTTAGACGACAGAACGACAACATTGTACAAAAAAACATAAATCAGCCTTATGCCGAAACGGGTACTAAAATACAAAAACTACGATGTGCATAGCGTTACTACGGTATCGCAGGGGCGGCAAAATGCCAATATCGTTACCTGGGTCATGCAAACCGCTATGGGCGGCAAGGTCCTGACCGTAGCGCTCTATCGGGTCGACTACACCATTGAACTGGTGCGGGAAAGCGGTATCCTGAACGTGAACCTGCTGGCCACCGACCAAACGGGGCTTATTCGAAAACTAGGTCAGCAGTCAGGACGGGACCGGGATAAATTTAAAAATCTGCCCTACGCGCTCGATGAACGGGGTTGCCCTTACCTGACCGAGGCCATTGGCTACGTCCAGTGCCGGGTTATGCACTCGACCGAAGCCGGTGACCACGAGCTATTCATCTGTGAGGTAAGCAAACAGGTTGTGCTGAACCCCGACAAAGAGGTCATGACAAACCAGTTTATAAAAGAGAAAAAATTAGTGCGGGGATAAAAGGCGGTGTCGTACCGAATAAAGCACCTTACTTATCACTCATCACGACCTTTAAAATGTCGTCCAGGTACTCGCGCGAGTTGGCCAGACGCGGCACCTTATGCTGACCGCCTAACTTACCCCGCTGTTTCATCCAGGTGTAAAACGTACCGCGTGGTACTACATGAATGCGGGGACGTTTGAGTACGATATCGTTGTACCGTTTAGCGTCGTAGTCGGAGTTGATCTTACGAAGGGACTCGTCCAGAACCTGGTTGAAACGCTGCTGATTGTCGGGCCGCTGGGTAAACTCAATAACCCATTCGTGGCAACCGTTCGCACCGTTACTCATATAAACTGGTCCAGCGGTGTATTCGGCCATCACCGCTCCCGTTGCTTCGCAGGCCCACGTAATGGCAGCCTCCGCATTTTCAACAATCACTTCTTCGCCAAAGGCGTTGATAAAATGCTTGGTTCGTCCGCTAACTTTTAGCCGGTGTGGATACAGCGAGGTGAAGCGTACCGTATCACCCACCTTGTAGCGCCATAAACCCCCGTTGGTCGACACGATGAGGGCATAGTTTTTATCTAGTTCTACCTCCTCGATGGTGAGCGCCTTTGGGAAGGGCTGGTCAGCTTCGTGGATCGGCACGAACTCGTAAAAAATACCATAGTCCAGCATCAGCAGCATTTCGCCTACACGCGTCAGGTCGTCCTGAATGGCGAAAAATCCCTCTGACGCATTATATACTTCCTGATAATGGACCGTCTTCGCCGGAAAAACGTGGTGCTGGAATAAGTCCCGGTAAGGTTGAAAATTAACGGCTCCGTGAACAAGCAGCTCAAAGTTCGGCCAGACCTCCAGAATGTTCGATTTGCCCGTTCGGGCCAGGATCTTATCGATCAGTACAAGTCCCCAGGTAGGTGCGCCCAGCAGGCTCGTCACATTTTCCTGCGAGGTTATCTCCGCCATTCGCTCCAGTTTGGCTTCCCACTCGTCCATGAGCGCTACTTCGAGCGACGGCGTCCGGATGAATTGTGCCCAGCTTGGCAGGTTTTTCATGACGACCGCTGAGACATCGCCAGCCGCGCTGTTAGCGCCGTATGGATTGGCATGCAGGCTACCGCCAATAGATAAGCCTTTTCCTTCGAAGGTACGGCTCTCAGGATTGTTGGCAATATAAAGCGCCATCATGTCCTTGCCCCCTTTGAGATGGCTTTCGTCTAATGACTCGGTCGTTACAGGGATGAATTTGCTGCGGGCGTTGGTCGTGCCCGACGATTTGGAGAACCAGCGCACCGGCGACGGCCACAGCACTTTAGGCTCACCTTTCATCACGCGTTCGATGTATGGAAACAACTCCTCATAGCTCGACACCGGCACCTGCTGCTGGAAATCGGCGATGGTCTGTATGGACTTGTAGCCATATTTTTGACCCCACTCTGTTCGGCGACCGGACCGGATCAGTTGCGTAAAAACCGTCTGTTGCACCGCGCCGGGGTGTTTCATCATAGCTTCAATGCGCGGGATTCGCCGTTGCAGAAGCCATTTGAGCGTGGTGTTTAGGAAAGTCATAAGGCCAAAGTAAGCAAAAAAACGATAGGTCGTGGTACTACTTCAAACGCACAAACAGACAGTTGGTTTATAAACTGAGCGCTCGGTCTGGGTAATCGGTAATGAGTCCATCGACTCCCCAGCGTTTCATCTGAACCATGTCGTCGCGCTGGTTAACCGTCCAGGGAATTACTTTTATGCCCTTTTCGTGCAGCCGGGCTACTTTGTCCGCGCTCAACAACCGATAATTGGGACTATAAATATCAGGTGTAAAGCCTAATTCCTCCAGGTTCTTTTCGGGGCTGCGCAGGTTCTCTACCAACGCGGCCAGTCGGACAAGTGGAAAATTTCCTTTAGATGCCTGCTGCTTCCACTGGGTTAACATGGCAAAGTCGAAGCTCTGAATGACGACCCGGTCGGGGGTGAGTTGTTTACGGATAATGGCTTGAACCAACTCACAAAACACGGCTGGTTCTGGCTGGCTTTTGTTGTATTCGGAAGGTTCACTTTTCAGTTCGATATTGTACGAAAACGCCGGTAAGTTTTTCGCCGTCCGGTAGGCTTCTGCCTGCTCGATCACTTCACTCAGCAGCGGCTTGTAGGTTTTTAGTTTTTGCTGCTCCGGGTAGGCCGGATTGCCGTTCGAGCCAACGTCATATCGTTTTATCTCCGCATACTCCATTCGATACAAGACCAGTTCCTTTTGCTCTTTCTTTGAGACCGGGCTGCCATCTGGTTTGATACTGAATGCTGCGTTAAAATAAGGTTCATGTGAAACGACAACCTGCTGATCGTGGCTGATAACAACGTCCAGCTCAAGGGTGGTTACACCCAGCTCAAGGGCTTTTATGAAGGCGGGAACCGTATTTTCGGGCATCAGGCCCCGACAGCCGCGGTGGCCCTGCAGGTCGAAGGCGGGAGGAGTCGAGGAGACGAAAGCAGTAGCGATCATGCAGAAAATCAATAGGATGGAACGCATAGTGGGTTAAGTTAGCTGATCAAAGGTACGGTATCTGCTTACCTGGTGTACTGTTTGACTACCCGCGACGATTGCGACAGATAGCCACCGCCCCAGCCAATCTCCATTTTTGGGTGGCGTTTCCCGCCTGATGACGGCCCCGCTTTTTCGTCGGCACTAGTCATACGGCGGTAACGGGCTGGGTTTTTCGTTTGCCTGAATGCCCGCAGGGGACCGTTGTTTTGCGTCGCTACGTACACCAGTTCGCCATTTGCCAACAAAACCGAAGCCAGCGCTTTCGCATCGCCATCGACAACAAAACCTGATCGATTGGGCGACAAAGGCCGGAATGTGGACCCACCGCTTCCCAGCAGACAAAGGCCCATACCCGCATCCTGATACCCCGACAGCACCTCGGTAGCATAGTCGTTGCCAATGGTAAGCAGGTCCAACTGATCATCCTCGTTCAGATCGGTAGCGACTGCGCCGAACACCGGCGAGAACTGAGCGTCGATTGGTAGCGGGTGAAGAAAAAGCTTACCCGATCTGTTTTCTACGTAGGCCGATGCCAGGTAGGTGGCCTGTCTTATCAAGGCCTTTTCTCGTTCGTCCTTGGTGAGCAGGTCGTGGAGACTTAGTTTGCCGTAAGCCGCATAGGAGGTCATGCGTTTTTTGAAGGATGGAATCTGATCGGTGAGCGCGTCGCGGGGGTGAAGCGGGTATTCGGCTGAGCCGTTGAAGAGGCTCAGAATAGGGTCGAGCGTGCCGTTATTGTCGAAATCGGCAGCATAGATCGAAATGGGCCGCTCGGGAGATGCCTGCAGGCGGCTGTTCAGCCCCAGATTTCCCGCGATGTAATCCATATCGCCGTCGTTGTCGAAATCGCCTGCTGTCAGGCTATTCCAGAAACCGGTAGCCGCCTGAAGATCGGGTTGTGTACCGGACTGATTCGTAAAGGAGCGGCCCTGGTTGTTTCTGTAAAGCGTGATCGGCATAAACTCGCCCGCCAGCAGCAGATCGGGCCAGGTATCGTTATCGACATCGGTCCACAGGGCTGCACAGAGCAAGCCCAGTTTCGACAAGCCGGGTGCCACCAGGTCGGTTACATCCGTAAAGCGCACCTGCTGGCCCCGGCTGTCGTTGCGGAGTATATAACTTTGTGCTGATTCGGGGTATCGCTGGGGCACGACCCGGCCACCAACGAACAAGTCGAGGTCGCCGTCGTGGTCGTAATCAGCTGCCACCACGCAGGAGCCGCTGGCTGTTACAGGCGGTAACGCGCCGGGCGAAGCCCGAAAATTGCCCCGGCCATCATTCAGATACAGGCTGTCCTGATAACGGCCTGCTTCCTGACCGAATTCGGTGCTCCCATGCACGGCGTAGAGGTCCAGATCCCCGTCGCGGTCAGCATCGATCAACAACACCCCCGTTTCTTCGGGAGCTTTAGTCCGACGGTCGTGCCGACGGAACGTGCTGTTTGGTTGCTGTAAAAAGAACGTACCCGCCCGATGCGCTGATCCGGCAATGTATAGATCATCAAGACCGTTTCCGTCAACATCGCCCACGGCAATGCCCGGCCCAAGCTGAGAGTGTTTACGGGGCAGGGTAATCTGGTGTTGCTTGTAATCGACGAAGTCATCTTCTTCCTGCTGATAGGTCAGGCCGAGGGTTGTTGTCACATCGGTCAATAGGGGAGTTGTGGGTGGTTGAAACACCATGAACGAAGTCGCCTGTTGCGTCGATTGCTGTTCTCTCAACGTTAGTGTCTGATTGGCAGGCAGATTGAACAGCGTTTGTCCGGTTCCGCCCGGCCACCAGATACGCAGTGAGTCAATCCGGCGGGCTTTACCCAAACCCATATGCAGCACCGATTCTACCGACGACTGGTAACCGCGCTGCCGCGTGTGTTCGAGGTAATGCAACTGCCCGCCTGCCCAAACTGCGATCTTTGCACCCAGACCTTCCCGGTTTCCTGGTTTTCCAGCCAGCTCAACCCGTAAATAATGATGATCCAGGGGGTCAGAAGCCGTTTCCATCGTTCGATTTCGGTAGATGAAGGCTGGATCATTGATGTTGTTCATCACGAGATCCAGATCGCCGTCACCATCAAAATCAGCATAGGCGGTTCCGTTGGTGAATGATTGTTCGGTCAATCCCCACTGGGGGGCTACGTTCGTAAATCGTAAGTTGCCCTGGTTGTGATACAGGAAATTAGGCTTGTATACGGGGTCCAGATCGGCCACGCGGTTCAGTAAGCCGGAACGTCGTTCGTTGTCTGAGCCGAATGTGCCAGCGTCCCGGTTATAACTGGTGAAGTCAAGGTCGGTGATGTCTTTTCTATAGCCATTTGTGATGAGTAAGTCGCGCAATCCATCGTTGTCGAGATCGGCGAACAGGGCGCTCCAACTCCAGTCGGTGGCAGCTGTGCCGGCCATGTAGCCAATATCGGAGAGTGTTTCGCCCCTATTTAGCTGAAGCATGTTTCGGATGTACTGAGGCTGATAACCGAGCCGTTTTGCCATCTGGAAACGGTCGTAGGGGATGTTGGCGAACATGGTTTTCTGCCGCAGGTTATCGTCCGGCATCATGTCGACAACGGCCAGGTCGTTCAGGCCATCGTTGTTGATGTCGGCCATGTCGGCCCCCATACTGTTGTGGCTCTGGTGCTTGAGCAGGCGGGCTATCTGGTTTTCGAAGCCACCCTGCCGGTTATTGACAAGCCAGACGTCGTTCGACTGGAAATCGTTGGCTACGTAAATATCCGGCCAGCCATCGTTGTTGATATCGTTGACGACCACGCCCAACCCCCAGCCCTCGTGGACCAGTCCAGCCTGGTCGGAGACATCTGTGAAACGGAGTTTGCCGCCCGGTGAACTATCATTTCGGAACAGCTTGTCGCGGCTGCGGGCACGTCCCTGATTCTGTGGGCCGGTAACCGTATTCCGGTTGTAGGCTTCCAGGGCATTTGTCAGCAGAAATACGTCCACATCGCCGTCGCGGTCATAATCCAGAAACGTAGCCTGCGTGGCATAACTCGAATCGGCCAGTCCGGTCTGGTAAGCCATTTCCTGAAAATGCGGGATGCCACGGGCGTCGTTACCCATATTCAGAAATAACAAGTTCGGGACAGCTTTGTGGCGATCCGGATGAACGGTTGAGAGATAAATATCCTGTCGGCCGTCCTGATTGATGTCGGCTACGGCTACGCCCGTACACCATAGACGGGTGGATACACCAGCCGGTTTCGTTACATCCTCGAACTTCAAATCTCCTTTGTTCAGGTAGAGCTGGCTCGATACCTGATTGCCCGCAAAAAATACGTCTGGTTTTCCATCGCCGTTAAAATCGCCTACGCCCACACCGCCACCGTTGTAGATGTATTCAAATTCCAGCACGTTGAGCGAATCACTTTCTGTGATGGAATTGGCAAACCGGATGCCGGTCTGATCGGCTGTTAGCCGTTCGAAGCGGGAGGGGGTGACCTGGCAGGCTACCAGCCAGCCAGCCAGGGCTACAAAAAGCAGAAAGCGCATGGGGAAATATACGACCAAAAAGGCCTTCCCCAAGTAGAGAAGGCCTTTGGCGTTTGCTAGAGTGCTCGACAAATCAATAGCCTGGGTTCTGATCTTTCTGGTCCAGTTTGTCGTTGTTGTCCAATTCCTGCTGCGGGATTGGCAGTACTTCCTGCCGTCCCTTTACGAAATAGGCGATAGGTTCGGTTTTTAGCTTGTTCTGTGCCCGCCACCGAACGATATCCCGGTTACGAACCTGCTCACCTGCCAGTTCCACCCGCCGTTCGTGTACGATTGCCCGAAACACTTCGTCTTTGCTGTTGACCGGATAGGTAGCTGTGGGGTAGGGAGGCATGGCTACGCTTTTGCGCGCCCGTACCTGGTTCATCAGGGCAATGGCCGCAGCGGTGTTGCCAGCTTCGTTTTCGCATTCGGCCATACCCAGCAGCACATCGGCATACCGGATGATCTTCATGTTGATACCGGAGGTGTAAAATGTTTCGGCATTCTTGTAAAGAGCCGTGTATTTACGCCAGCTTACTTTCTGGGTTACTCCGTTGAAAACCTGACCATTGCCCTGTACGTCGGCATCAGCCAGCACCCTTGCGCCGTTATTGAAAGTATCGCCAATGAAATAGAAACTGTACTTCAGACGGGGATCGGTTTTAGGGTCTCCTTTGGCGGTATGCTCGAAATCGGCCAGTAATACTGCCGACGGGATCAGGTTACGCCAGCCGATAGGGCTGTACTCCTGGCTACGGGTAGTGGTTTCATTAGCTCCGCCATCGTTACCGTCGCCATCCCAGTTGAAGTCACCTATTTTTGAGAAGCCGATTTCAAATACGCCTTCAGCGTTGAACTTGCTTTCTTCCGTGAAATTGTCGGTATATTCATCCATGAGCTTATATACTCCCGAGCTGATCACTTTCTGTAACTGCGTTCGGGCATTTGGGTAGTCGCCCTTTTGCAGGTATGCCCGTCCCAGCAGTGCCGATGCGGCTCCTGAGGTAGCCCGGCCAAGGTCACTGCCACCGTAACTGGCGGGGAGGTCAGTTTGAGCGGCTGTCAGATCGGCGATGATAGCTGCGTATACTTCGTCGGCCGATGCGCGGGGTTTGGTGCCATCGACGGCTGTTACGAAACTGGTATACAGCGGAACCCCGCCCCAGAGGGTTACCAGTTCGGTATAGGCTAGTGCCCTTAGAAATTTGGCTTCAGCAATGGCCCGTTTCACCAGCGCCGGGTTATCGGTCACCTCGGGTCCTTTCGTGATGATGACATTGGCCCGGTGGATGGATCGGTATAAGCCGTTCCAGACCGATCCCATGACCGCATTACCCGGAATTTGTGCGCCAATCAGGAGTTGATTACGGGGCGCTTCCAACTGCCCGCCACCTGCCAGTACGTCGTCGCTACGGAGGTCGTGGGTAAAAAACCACTCCCGCCCGGTCAGGTTGGCACTTTGCCAGACAGCATAGACTGAGTTTACGCCTGAAACGAGCTGACTAGCCGTTTGATAGAAGGTATCGGTGGTAACCTGATTGGGATTGATCTTATCCAGATTGCTGGTGCTGCACCCTACCAAGAGGCCGAGAGCAACGACGCTGGCTGTGAAATAATGACGTTTCATCTGTATGAAATTTAATGAAGTTTACTGATAACCAATTGTTTGGTCTTGTGTTTTACCACTTTCTTGTACTAAAACCCCAGTTGCAGTCCTGCCATTAACGTACGGGGCTGGGGAAACTGACCATAATCGATACCGTTGGTAAGAGTACCATTGGTGCGGGAACCGATTTCCGGATCGTAGCCGGTATATTTCGTGAATGTCAGCAGGTTGGTTGCGGCTACATAAAGCCGGGCGCGGCTCAGCGTTCCGCGCGACCAGCCCTGTAAGGTAGTAGCGGGCAGGTTGTAACCCAGGCTCAGGTTTTTCAGGCGCAAGTAAGAACCATCCTCGATAAACCGGTCAGACGTGCGCGTGTTTCCGTTGGGGTCACCACTAATGGCCCGTGGAATGCTCGTGTTGGTGTTCTCTGGTGTCCAGGCCTGTAGAACGCCCGTACCCGAATTGAACAGGCGCAGCATCCCTTCTGTCAGCACCCTGGTACCGTTGTAGACTTTATTGCCCTGAACACCCTGAATGAACAGTGACAAATCGAAATTGCTGTAGTTAGCGCTGAAGTTGAAGCCATACTGGAACTTAGGCAGGAAACTGCCGAGGTTCACGCGGTCGTCGGCATCGATTTTCCCGTCGCCGTTCGTGTCAACAAACCGAATGTCGCCAGGCTTGGCATTGGGCTGGGCTGCACCGGATGATACATCGCCTGTGTTCTGGTAGATGCCCGCCACTTTCCAGCCGTAGAACGACTGAACGGGCTCGCCCGCTACAGTACGGGTAATGTCGAAACCACCAAAGTCGGCGTTTTGACCTGAAAACAGGGGTGAGACATTGGGCCCCAAGCTCAGGACTTTGTTCCGGATAACACTCAGGTTAGCTGAGGCTGTGTAGCGGAAAGGGCCCTTCTGGTTGTTATAACCCAGTTGCATCTCGAAGCCTTGATTCCGCATGTTACCCACGTTGACAACCGGCGATTGAGAGTACCCGATAGAAGGCGCAATAGGCTGGGGCAGAATCAAGCCATCGGTATTGCGGATGAAGTATTCGGCCGTCATGGTGATGCTGTTATTGAACAATCCCAGATCGACTCCAACGTTGCTCATTTTTGTGATCTCCCACTTCAGGGCGGTATTTCCCAGTCTGTCGAAGTAGAAACCCTGCGTCCGTCCACTACCGATGATTGCATTGGTATTTTGAGCAACCGCTACCTGCCAGTCATAGTCACCAATGCCGTTAAAGCCCATACTGCCGTAGCTGGCCCGTAGCTTCAACTCTGAGATAGACGGAACATTCTTGATAAACGGCTCTTCACTCACGCGCCAGCCCACCGAAGCTGAAGGGAAGTTACCCCACTTGTTGCCGGGTGCAAACTTCGACGAGCCATCGCGCCGGATGGACGCACTCAGCAAATACCGACCGTCATACTCATAATTGACGCGGCCCAGGTAAGAGAGCAGGACGTTCTGCCGTCTGCCACCATCGATACCGACACTTGTAGGCGTCAGGGCCGAAACCTGCCGAATGGTGTTCGAAGCCGCCTGTCCGGTACCGTTCAGAAAGTTATAGTTACCAGCTTGCCGCTCTGCTACTGCTACTGCGTTGATGCTATGCTTGCCAAAGGTTCGCTCGTAGGTTAACTGGTTTGAGATGAGTGGCGACGCATACACATAGCGGTTGTCAATGACAGCTGCCAGCGCCCGGGCGTTGAAACTCTCGTTGTATATCGGCTGGAAGGTGAAATCGCGGTTCGTGACGTAATCGATACCACCCCGAACCCGGTATGTCAGACCTTCGATCAGTTTTACGTCCAGGTAAGCACTGCCGAGTAGTTTAAACTGCTGGGAATTGGTACGGTCCTGTAACGCAGCCCGAACGGGATTCTGCGGGTCGGTTGCATCAGACCCGTCTGGCCCGCGGTAGCCGCCAAGCAGGAAAGGGTCCGTTACGGGCATGTAAGGAGTCATCCGGATCAGATTCTGGACCTGCGTACGGCCACCGGCGCTAACCTCGGCGAAACGGTCGCTGTAGGCAATGGTTAGGGCCTGCCCGAAGGTAAAGCGTTTACTGATGGTATGGTCGGAGTTGATACGGAAGTTTCCGCGTTTGTAACTCGTTCCAATCATAATCCCGTCCTGAGAGAAGAAACCCACCGAGGACAGAAAACGGGAACGTTCGTTACCGCCCGATACCTGAACGCTGTGCTGCTGAATGGCCGCATTTCGGAAAACCTCCTTCTGCCAGTTCGTGTTCGTTTGTGCATACGTCTGTGAAGCGCCAGTGTAAATGGGTTCGTCCATGCTCAGGAAACGCTTGGGCCGGGCGTCGATCGGCGCACGGTTGCCAGCGATAGCGGCATCATTTTCTGCATTTTGGAGCAGTGCTGTGCCATACTGAAGGTACTGCTGCGTGTTGAGCAGGTCCAGCTGACGCCAGGCGCTCTGAACACCTGTATATCCGTCATAGCTCACATGCAGGCGACCGTCGTTCTTGCCGCGCTTGGTGGTAATGACGATAACGCCGTTGGCCGCCCGCGATCCATAGATGGAAGCGGCACTGGCATCTTTCAATACATCGACCGATTCGATGTCGCGGGAGTCGAAGTTATTCAGGTCGCTGGTTGGAAAGCCATCGATGACATACAGCGGGTTCGACGCATACAGAATAGAGCCAATTCCCCGGATACGCACGATAGGGCTCTCACCCGGTGATCCATTGTTGACAACGCTTACCCCCGGTACCCGGCCCTGAATGGCACTTTCTATGCTGGGAACAGGCAACTGAGTCACCTCCTGCGACGATATCGACGAAATGGCGCCCGTTACCGAGGCCCGCTTCTGCGTACCATAGCCCACCACGACGACCTCGCTCAGTGCTTTAATGTCATCGGTTAGCGAGACATTGATGCGGCTGCGGTTCGACACGGCTACTTCGCGGGATTCGTAGCCAACGAAGCTGAATACCAGCACCGCGTTGTTGGGTGCGTTGATGCTGTAATCGCCCGTGGCACTGGTAGTCGTTCCCCGGCTGGTGCCTTTGATGACGACACTTACGCCCGGGATGCCCTGTCCGCTTTTGTCCGTCACTTTACCGCCGATGTCGGCCAGGGGCTGAGCGGAGGTCATCGACCAGCCAATTCGCTCTAATTTGTCGATGGCTTTGGTTGAAATCGTGCCAGGCGTTTCGGCCGGTTCAGCTTCCGGCTGGGCGTTAATTCGCTCGATTTGGCGAAAAAACCGCCCTTTTTTATCTTTTTCAGATACAATGGCGTAAAAATTTGCCTGTACCTTTTTATACGATAATCCCTTATCAGCCAATAGTTCGGTCAGGTCGGCTTCCAGGTTTCGGCTTCCCGATTTCGACTGGATCACCTTTGTGTCGACAAGACTGGTCGGATAGATAAAGGATACGCGGTACCGTTGTTCCAGATCAGTTAGGGCTGATCGCAGCGTAGTGAGCCGGACTTCGGTTTCCTTCGCCTGAGCCGCGCGGTAAGAGCCACTGGTAGAAGCCAGCAATTGAGCTTTGGCTGGCAAAAAACCAATCGATAGCAAAAGCCACAGTGTAGATAATGTTCTCTTCATGACAGAAGTAGATTAAGTTATTGGATTGTAATTTGGTTAGCCTGACGGACAATGTGCAAGTCGAAGAGCGTTGACAGGCCCTTCAGAATTATGTTAAGGTTTTTGTTCGGTATTGTGCCGGATATCGCTTGTTTTTGCAACGTGGTATCGGCAATGACAATGGTTACGCCATAGGTTTCTTCGAGCATTTGGGCTACCTCGCCCAGTGTAGTACCGTCGAAACGCAATTTGCCCTCCTGCCAGGAAGACTGAACCGCCGGGTCGACGCGCTTGCGGTAAAAGACATTAGTTTTGACATCAGCGAAGAACAGATCGCCCGGCAGCATGACCAGCCGCTCTGTTGACTGCTGGCCAACGTCGAGCCGGATTTTTCCATTGCTAAGCACCACCCGCGCCCGGCTTTGACGCGCCAGGACGTTAAACTGCGTACCCAACACTTCGATCGTTAGTTTGTTAGGCAGGTGTACCAGGAAGCGCTCATGATGGGGCTGGTGGGTAACGCGGAAAAACGCTTCTCCATCGAGCCAAACTTCACGAACTTGCCCGTAAGCCCAGCGGGGGGCATAGCGCAGGCGACTGTTGCCGTTCAATGTCACCATCGAGCCATCGGGCAACGTTAGCTTACTGGTTGTTCCATAGGCCGTATTTCGAATCAAGTCATCCGGATATAGTTGACGATAACCCCAGTAACTGCTCAAGGCCACCAGAAGCGCGCCTATCAATACAGCAGCCCAGCGCATGGGTGTAGCATACCAGTTCAGGCGACGAACAGTTGGCTCTTGCTCCAGATCGGTATGGTGTACGGTTTGATAAAGCCGGTGCCAAAGGCGGTTAGCATCAGGCATAGGGTCCGATGCAGACAGAGGCCAGTCGGTGGGGCTCAACTGGGTATCGAGCCGGTGGGCCAGATAAGCCTGACCCGCTTCGGTATCGAACCAGTCCAGTACTTGCCGGGCTTCCTCCAGCGTAGTCTGGCTGACAAAGTACCGTTGAAGTAATTCTTCTGTCATAGGGTATAGCGAATTTATAGGCTATACACCCCCCGGAATCATAAGTATTATTGGAATGAAAAAATATATTCTTTTTTTAATGATAATTATATAGTATGATCAACGCCAGTAACGTAGGCAAATCGGCATGCTGGCGCAGGTAATCGCGCAGAAAGCGGCAGGCATGGTAGTATTGTACTTTAACGGTATTGATGGAAATTCGTAGTTGCTCAGCGACCTCCTGATTGGTGAGGCCTAGTTCTGAGCGAAGTGTAAATATCAACCGGCGCTGAGCAGGCAACAACAGCAATCCCTGACGGACAACTGACCCATATTCGCTCAACGTGATACTCTCTTCCGTCGCTGTATCAAACTCGGGCAGCATCGACTGATGTTCGAGGTGATGCAAAACCGCCCGTTTATCGTTACGCAGACGGTTCAGGACCTGATGGCGCATAGCTGTTGCCAGGTAAGCTTTGATCGATTGCGATTCGTCCAACTGCTCCCTGTTTATCCATATTTTAAGATACACTTCCTGAAGCGCGTCTTCAGCCAGGTCGGGATCTTTTACGTACTGAATGGCAACAGTATATAAATACCGGTAATATCGCCTGAACAGCGTCTCGAACGCTGCCTCGTCGTGCTGCCTTAATCGACGCGTCAACTGCGAATCTGTTGGTTCCATACTAGCACACCGTTTATGTAACAGGTAACTAATGCTTAAAGACAAGTTATCCTAGTAAGCAAATGTAAAAAACTTTCAGCCGGGTTGATATTAGAATATTTTTTATTTGCTATGTGCAATCGTAAACTTGCATCGCCTACTAAGTAACTGTATTTGTTTTTGCTATGCGCTACACAAAAGCTGCCCTGATTTCACTGCTTACTTTTGGAATAGTTTACGGATTGAACCGCTCCTGGGGTGCTATACCCGCTTTTGGTCCCTTGTTAAGTCCCTTCGTTGGATTTTGGCAAAATGCGGAGTCTGTCGATGCAACGGATGAAGAAATAACGCTGACGGGTACAACCGCGCCGGTTACAGTTATCATTGACGATCTGGCCATTCCCCATGTCTTCGCCCAGAACGACCGAGATGCCTATTTTGCTCAGGGTTACCTGACGGCCCGTGACAGACTCTGGCAAATGGAATTCCAGACCCACGCAGCTGCTGGTCGCGTATCGGAAATAGTGGGTGATCGGGCGCTGGAACTGGATCGCTACAACCGGCGGTTGGGTATGGGTTTTGGTGCCGAGCGTTCGTTGAAAGCGATGCTGGCCGATCCGCGTTCGCGGGAGTCGGTCGAAGCTTACACGGCGGGGGTAAATGCGTATATCAAACAGCTCAAGCCCGCTCAGTATCCATTGGAATACAAACTGCTGGGATATGCCCCCGAGCTTTGGAAGCCGATCAAGTGTGCCTATTTCCTCAAGTATATGTCAGGTGTACTGGCCCTGGGAGCCGACGACCTGAACATGAGCAATGTGCTCAAACAGGTTGGCCCTACCGTAGCTGCCGACTTATTCCCCGATTATCCCTTCCGCGAAGATCCTATTATTCCGACTGGGACCAAGTGGGATTTCAAACCCGTTCCCCGTCCGCCTACGCCTGTCAACTCGTTCAGCAGTACAGACGCGATCAGCATGAAATGGCCCGAGCACGACCCCACCATCGGCAGCAACAACTGGGCCGTTGGGGCGCAGAGATCGGCCACTGGCTATCCCATTCTGGCCAATGACCCACACCTATCGCTGAGCCTTCCATCGATCTGGTACCAGATGCAGCTCGTAACGCCAACCATGAATGTATATGGAGCTACCATGCCGGGTTCACCGGGGGTCATTATTGGATTCAATAAACAGGTAGCCTGGGGCGTCACCAACGTAGGAGCCGATGTGCTGGACTTCTATAAAATTCGATTTAAAGACAATAACCGGCGTGAATACTGGCACGATAACCAGTGGAAGCCCGTTACCCGGCGGATTGAAACGGTGAAAGTGAAGGGCCAACCGGCGGTTGTTGATACGGTGCTGTACACCCACCACGGACCGGTCATGTATATGGCTGGCCAGAAGCCATTCGCCAAAAACGTGCCTGTTGGCTATGCGGCCCGCTGGATTGCCCATGAGGAGTCGAACGATTTCCTGACCTATTACCTGCTCGATCGCGCCAAAAATCACGCCGATTACCGCAAAGCCCTGTCTTACTACGGTGCTCCGGCGCAGAACTTCGTCTTTGCCGACGTTGCCAAAGACATCGCCATTTCGCCCAACGGCCGCTTTCCGCTTAAATGGAAAGATCAGGGCAAGTTTCTGCTGGACGGCACCGATCCGACTCACGACTGGCAGGGCTGGATTCCGGCAGAGCATAATCCGCACGTGATAAATCCCGCACGTGGTTTTGTCAGCTCGGCCAACCAGTCATCTACCGATCCTACTTACCCGTACTATATAAACTGGCAGTTTGCCCCTTCGGAGCGAGGTACCCGTATCAATGAGCGCCTTGCCGCTATGCAGGCCGCAACCCCCGATAGCCTGCGCTTATTGCAGAATGACAACCTGAACATACGGGCCAGAAATGCACTACCTGTTTTCCTGCCTTATCTACAGACCCAGAAACTCACTGAAGAGCAAGTCAAGGCACTGAGCATCGTGAAGACGTGGCGCTATAACCATGATGTAGCTGAAATTGCCCCTACTATTTTCACCGAATGGATGCGGCAATACATGGATGCTGTCTGGAAAGACGACTTCCCCAGTGATGATTCGAGCCCCTTGCGCTACCCAAGCTTCGACCGAACGCTTCAACTGGCCGAGAAGGAGCCAGCCGCTCGCTGGTTCGATAACACGAAGACGCCCGGCCGGGAAACCATCCGGGAGGCCCTGACGCAAAGTTTTCAATCAGCCGTCGACTCCCTGTCCCGTCAGCATGGTAAACTAAGTGAGGCCTGGCAATGGGGTAACCATAAGGCGACACGTATCAGCCATTTGGCCAGACTCGACGCGCTGAGTGCCCTGAATGTGCAAATTGGTGGTGGCAACGGAATTGTCAACGCCACCAGCGAGCGTAATGGTCCGTCCTGGCGAATGGTTGTGGCACTGGGACCGAAACCCAAAGCATATGGCGTGTATCCGGGTGGACAATCGGGGAATCCCGGTAGCCCTAATTACCTGAACATGCTTGAGACATGGCGCACCGGACAACTCAATGAGTTGCTGTATTTGCAATCGGCGCAGGAAAAGAACCCCCGTATCAGGCGCAAAGTCATTATCAAGTAGTACAGCCACCTGGTTCTAATCTATTTTATCAAAAAAGCAGCCTGATCGCTGCCTTATCTACATGATTCAACTCATCCTTATTGTTGTAGTAAGCTTAGTGGCTCAACTGATTCTACCGTGGTGGAGTATTGCGCTGGTTGCTTTTGGTGTTTGTTTCTGGCGTAGTCATAGTGCTGGCCGGGCTTTTCTTTACGGCTTCGCTGGGGTAGCCCTGGTATGGCTGGGCTACGCGCTCCTAATCCAACTCCGGACAGATGGGCTGTTTATTGGCCGAATGAGCGAGCTGTTATTTAAATCGAATACAAGCGCTTTGCCGGCACTTGTTACAGCGCTCCTGGGTGGTTTAGTGGGTGGACTATCCGGACTGACCGGGTACTTCGTTAAACAGGCGACGGTAAATCAACCGCCGGTTCGTAACGCCTAATCCTTAAATCCTATACCTTTGTAGAATATACTTGTCACTAACCAATCTGTTTCCTGTGAAGAATGCCTCGTTAATTCTGAACGTCGTCCTGACAATCGCCGTAGCTATTTTATACTACCTGCATTTTAAAGACCAACAACCTGCCGGGGCATCTGTATCGGCGAAACCTGCTGAAGCAAAAGGCCGGGCCATCGTGTATGTCAATGTCGATTCGCTGTTGACCAAGTATGACTTTTTCAAAGACACCCAGAAAGTGCTTGAAAGTAAGCGCTTTCAGCTTGAGAATGAGTTAGCTACTAAAGGCCGGAATCTGCAAAACAAAGTAGCTTTCTTCCAGCAGCGCGCCCCAACTATGACGCAGGAGCAAGGCCGGGCAACGGAAGCTTCACTACAAAAAGAACAACAGGATATCCTGGCTTACCGCGAGCGGGCTGCTCAAAACTTAGCAGCTGAAGAGCAGACCAAGAATAAGCAGTTGTATGATCAGATTTATGATTACCTCAAAAAGGTGAATGCTCAGAACAAATACGAATTCGTTTTAGGCTACACCAAAGGGGGCGGCATACTATTTGCCGATCCAGCAGCCGATCAGACCAAAGCTATTCTGGATGGTCTTAACAAAGAATACCAGCCTAAAGAGACCAAGAAGAAATAAGGCTTGCGTTGACTTGCTGTACGACTGTTTTAATCACCAGAACGCCTGTTCGATCGTAATCGCGATGAGCAGGCGTTCTCGTTTGGGACCTTCTCGCAGGCAATCACTGCGGCATAGTCATTCCGCTTCTTTTTTAGTTGTGCTTTAAACCACTCTTCATTTTACGGTGTTCTTGGTCTTACCCGGTTACCTTTGTAGCCCCTTTGACTGATTTGTATGGCCTCTGCTTCTATTGTAAAACACGTTGACGTTCGCAACCGGCGAGCTTCTTTCGAGTATTCATTTCTGGAAAAATTCACGGCTGGCGTTGTTCTGACGGGTACCGAAATTAAATCGGCCCGGCAGGGGAAGGTGAGCCTACAGGATGCGTATTGCCTGATTCTGAATGACGAACTGTACATTCGGCAGATGAACATTTCACTTTACAATGAGGGCACCCACTACAACCACGAACCCCTTCGCGACCGCAAGCTGCTCCTCAACAAGCGCGAGATCAAACGCATCAGCGAAAAGCTGAAAGATCAGGGGCTGACGATTGTGCCGATCCGAATGTTTACCAACGATCGGGGTTTCGCCAAGATAGAGATTGCGCTGGCCAAGGGTAAAAAGTTATTCGATAAACGTGATAGTATAAAGGAGCGCGACGTACAGCGGGAGATGCAACGCGAACGATATTAAACTTTGCAACGCTACTTGTCGTTTTGTGGATAACTCTGTAACTTGCTACCGTACAGAGGCATCTAAACGCGATATGGGCAGGAAAGTATTAGTCTTAAATCAAGATTACAGCGCACTCAGCATCTGCTCCGTTCCTAAAGCATTTTTGCTGGTTTACTTAGACAAAGCCGAACTTGTTGCCGAATCCGAGCAGTTTATGCTCCGAACGGTTTCTGCCGAGTTCCCGATGCCGACGGTCATCCGGCTCCATCGGTACGTAAGTCTGCCTTACAAAGGAGTTATGCTCACGCGGCAGAATATTTTCAAACGTGATGGTCATCATTGCCAGTATTGTGGTACTACCGAAGACCTGACGCTCGACCACGTTATCCCTAAATCAAGAGGAGGCAAAACAAGCTGGGACAATCTGGCTACCGCCTGTAAACGATGTAACTCACGCAAGGGTGACTACACGCCAGACGAAGCCAACCTAAAACTGCGTCAAAAACCGTTTAAGCCAACGTTCCTGGTTTTTCTGCGGGAATTCTCCGGCTCGATCGAAGAAAGCTGGATGCCATTTCTGGCGAAGAAGGAAAAGGCTTTTAAATAAGGGAGTAAGGAGGAAAGGGAGGAGGGGGAAGAAAGGGAGTTTGCTGATCGCATTTCCTTTCTTCCCCCTCCTCCCTTTCCTCCTTACTCCCCCTCTTCCCCTCTACTCCTTCTCTGTCAAAGACTTTTGCCGCTTCCGAAACTTTTATCGAAATGCATTTGCTATCTTTGCAGTCCTTTTTTAAGGGCAAAAATTCACTAATATAAAAGTCAGTCCGCCATTGACCTACGGACTGATGTACGGAGCGGGTCAGGAAATAGTATTTATGAGCAAAACGCAGCAACGCGAACTGCCGGCATTTGATTGGGACCGGGCAGACAACAAAGGATTTGGGAGCGGCTATTCGGTTGACGAACACAACCGGATGTTGGAACTCTATGACAATACCCTGGCGGTAGTCAAAGAGAAAGAAGTAGTGATGGGAACCGTTGTTGGCATCACGGACCGGGAGGTTCTGCTCAACATCGGCTTCAAATCGGACGGACTGGTTCCAGCTTCCGAATTCCGCGATATGCCGGAACTGAAGATGGGTGATGAGATTGAAGTTTACGTAGAAAATCAGGAAGACCCGAACGGCCAGTTGGTACTGTCGCGCAAGAAAGCGAAAGTGATCACCGCCTGGCAGAAAATTCAGCGTGCGCTGGACGAAGACCTCGTGATCGACGGCTTTGTTAAGCGCCGGACAAAAGGTGGTCTGATCGTTGATATTTTTAGCATTGAAGCCTTCTTGCCAGGATCGCAGATCGACGTTAAGCCGATTCGTGATTTCGACATCTTTGTCGGTAAGAAAATGGAAGTTAAGGTCGTTAAGATCAACTATGCCAACGATAACGTTGTCGTATCGCATAAAGTCCTGATCGAGAAAGACCTTGAAGCCCAACGCGCTCAAATCCTGAATAACCTTGAGAAAGGTCAGGTACTGGAGGGTGTTATCAAGAACATGACCAACTTCGGTGTGTTTATCGATCTCGGCGGTGTCGACGGTCTGTTGCACATCACCGATATCTCGTGGGGTCGTATCAGCCACCCATCGGAAGTGCTCAACCTTGACCAGAAAGTTAATGTGGTGGTACTTGACTTCGATGAGGACAAGAAGCGTATCTCGTTAGGCATGAAGCAACTGCAGGCACACCCTTGGGATGCTTTGTCGCAGGATATTCAGATTGGCTCGAAAATCAAAGGCAAAATCGTAAACGTAGCCGATTACGGTGCGTTCCTCGAAATCATGCCAGGTGTCGAAGGGTTAATCCACGTATCAGAAATGTCGTGGTCGCAGCACCTGCGTAACCCACAGGAGTTCCTGAAAGTTGGTGATGAAGTAGAAGCACAAGTGCTGACACTGGATCGGAACGATCGGAAAATGTCGCTGGGTATCAAACAACTCACCGAAGATCCATGGACGCGTCCTGAACTGCGTGAGAAATACGCAATCGGCACTCACCACAAAGGTCTGGTGCGTAACCTGACCAACTTCGGCCTGTTCCTTGAACTGGAAGAAGGTATCGACGGTCTGGTACACGTATCGGATCTATCATGGACGAAGAAGGTGAAACACCCATCTGACTTCATCAAGGTTAGTGAAGAACTTGAAGTGGTTGTACTGGAACTGGACGTTGACAACCGTCGTCTGGCCCTTGGTCACAAGCAACTTGAAGAGAACCCATGGGATACGTTCGAGACGGTCTTTGCCGTTGGAACGATTCACCGGTGCACGATTCTGAACAAGAACGACAAGATGGCAACCCTGGAATTGCCATACGGTATCGAAGGATTCTCGTCGTTGAAGAACCTGGCCAAAGAAGATGGTACGTTCGCTGAAGTAGGTGAAAACCTCGACTTCAAAGTAACGGAGTTCTCTAAAGATGAAAAACGCATCATGCTTTCGCACAGCAGAACCTGGGGCGAGAAGAATGAGCCCGTTAAAGAGGTAAAAGCACCTAAAGCAGCTAAGGCAGCTCCCACATCGACCTCTAACCAGGCTGATCGGGGTGCTACGCTAGGCGATCTTGACGCTCTGGCTGCTCTAAAAGAGCAGATGGAAGGTCGTAACTAAGGCTAAGGTTTAGCTTTCAGTAATCAAAAGTGCTCCGGTCCGGAAGGGCTGGAGCACTTTTTTTAGGTCACACGTTTACATATAATCAATAAAAGTGTATGTTTGCAGTCCCGAAAGCGTGATCTGTCATGTTTGGGGCAATAAGGTTCCGTGGCCGAGTGGCTAGGCAGAGGTCTGCAAAACCTCGTACAGCGGTTCGAATCCGCTCGGAACCTCTTCGTGATCGAGAGCCTTTGGCTCACTGGCCGTTTGGCTGATTCTAACAGAATTAGCCAAACGGCTTTTTTTTAAACAAGGTGTGGAACAAAGCGTTAAGAGGGCAAAATGAAACCAGGTAACCCAACTTAAGTAGAACCGATATAAATAAAAATCAGGTTTAAAAATAACTAAACGAGGATTTTTGCCTATCAACCAATCGTGTCGTACTTTTGTGGGCCAATGATAATTCAGCGGTAATTATGTTGATTAACACTATAAATAAATTTCACAAAATGAGTCGCTTATCCAGGCTTTGGGGGGCTGTAGCTCTATCGTTGGCGCTGTTTGTGAACAGTAGTCAGGTAACAGCACAGGACTCGACCGCAGCAGGTGGTGGTGGACCAGCTGCGGCAACGCCAGCGGCAGCTGGTGGAGGTGATGCTGAAAAGGGTAAAGCCCTTTTTACAAACAACTGCGCTCAGTGTCATGCAGTAACCGAGGAGGTTGTCGTAGGACCTGGTTTAAAAGGTGTGGTACAACGGACACCGGGCAAAGAGTGGCTGTACAAATGGATTCGTAATTCCAGTGCAGTCATCGCTACAGGTGACCCTTATGCTGTACAGGTATTTAACAAATACCAGAAGATCCAGATGTCGAGTTTCCCGAACTTGACGAATGCTGACATCGATGGTATTCTCGCTTACATTGATGAGGCTAGTGCTCCTAAAACGGCAACTGTTGGCGGTGGAGGCACGGCTCAGGAACGGGGCGGTGGTGGTGCTTCTGCCGAGAATGGTGGTGGCAGTGCTGGTCCATCTGAACTGTTCACGTTTGTTCTGGTAGCTCTATTGGTTGTGATGCTGCTGGTACTGGGTGTTCTACTCGTTATCGTAACAATCCTGTCTAAAGCCGTAACGCCGGTAGGAGTTACAGATGGTACACAAACAGCGTCTTCCCTAGGCCAGCGGCTGAAAGAAGGTATGTCAAGTGCCTTTAACAATCCTACACTTCGGTCGATCGCTATCTGGATATTCTTGCTGGTTGTGACGAAGGCCACTCTGGATGGCGCTTACAGCGTTGGTATTCAGCAAGGGTATGCTCCTAAGCAGCCTATTGCTTACTCGCACAAACTCCATGCCGGGCAGTACAAGATCGATTGTAACTACTGCCACACCGGTGTGAACAAGGGTAAATCGGCTACGATCCCATCCGCTAATATCTGTATGAATTGCCACGGAGTCATCAAAAAGGAGTCTCCTGAAATTCAAAAGATATACGCAGCTATTGAAAATAACCGGCCTATCGAATGGGTTCGGGTTCATAATCTGCCCGATCTGGCTTATTTCAACCATGCCCAACACGTGAACGTGGGTAATGTACAGTGTACTACCTGCCATGGTGAAATCGAGAAGATGGAAGTAGTTGAGCAGCGTTCGTCATTAACGATGGGCTGGTGTATCGATTGCCACCGGAAGACAGAAGTTAATACCAAGGACAACGCTTATTACGACAAGCTCGTTGCGCTGCACCGGAAAGAGAGTAAGGAACCGCTTAAAGTAGCCAATATCGGTGGTTTGGAGTGTTCTAAATGCCACTATTAATATGATGAATGATGACCCGCTGGGCGACCCCGAACCTGACATGGGTTTCTGCGTGAGCAACGGGTCTATCATTCATTAGCCATTGTTCAATTACAAATGCCACGCATGGAAAATACAACTAAACGGTATTGGAAAGGGGTTGAGGAGTTACGAAACGACGCTACGTTTGTTAAGAACGCTAACAGTGAGTTTGCAAATCCTGATCCGAGTGAGTCTCCAAGTGATTTGGATGGTCTGCTCGGCGGCTCGAATACCAAGCGCCGTGACTTCATGAAAGTAATGGGATTTGGTATGGCTGCTGTATCTTTAGCCGCCTGCGAAACACCCGTCCATAAAGCTATTCCGTATCTTAATAAGCCGGAAGCTACGTTCCCTTCAATTTCGGATTATTACGCATCAACTTATACTGACGGAGGAGATTACGCAGCTATACTGGTTGAAACCCGTGAAGGTCGACCAATAAAAATTGAAGGCAATCCCCTCTCGAGTATCTCAAAAGGTGGAACTACTGCCCGGGTGCAGGCATCGTTGTTGTCGCTCTATGATATCGATAAGCTGAATGGCCCGCGCCGGGGAGAGACTGTTATCGATTGGGCTACCGCCGACCGGGAGATAACCAGTCAGCTTGCGTCAGTTACAGCCCGTGGTGGTGCTATTCGTATCGTCACTTCTACCATTTTAAGTCCGGCTACCAAAGCCGTTGTGGCTGATTTCATTGCTAAGTACCCAAGCGCCCGGCACATCATGTATGATGCTAACTCGGCTTTTGGTATGGTGCAGGCTAACCAGACATCATTTGGCCAAGCCGTAATTCCAACTTACGACTTCAGCAAGGCGCAGACTATCGTCAGTTTAGGAGCTGATTTCCTGGGTACCTGGGTTTCTCCTCTCGAATATGCGCTTCCTTACGCTCAAGGTCGTAAGATCGGTGCGGTGGGTTCTGGTAAAAAGACGATGTCACGGCACTACCAGTTTGAAACCGGTTTGTCGATGACCGGCGCAAATGCTGACTACAGAGGCACCTATAAACCTTCGCAGGAAGGCTTGGTCGCTCTTGCTTTGTACAATAAAGTTGCTGCCAAAGTAGGGAGTGCTTCGGCAGGAGGTGCATCCGTTGATATTCAGTATCTGGACAAAGCTGCTACAGACTTGGCAGCTACCCGCGGCCGGTCCCTGGTTGTGTCAGGATCCAACGATCCCAACGTACAAGTGATTGTTAATGCTTTAAACAATCTGCTGGGCAATTACGGGACGACAATCGACTTGGGTAAGCCAGTCAATTATCGGCAGGGCAATGACCAACAGATGAACGCGTTCATCGACGAAGCAAAAGCAGGACGTGTTGGTGCCGTGTTGTTCTTTGGCGCTAACCCGGTTTATGATCATCCTCGTGGTGCTGAACTAGCTGAAGCATTGCCGAAAATAAGCCTGTCTATTTCGTTTGCGGATCGGGCCGATGAGACGGCTTCTCTGGCGAAGTACATCACACCAGCTCCTCACTTTCTGGAGTGCTGGAATGATGCCGAGCCAAAGCAAGGTTCTTACAGCCTGACACAGCCTGCTATTACGCATATATTTAAGACCCGTCAGTTTCAGTCGAGTCTGTTAACGTGGGCTGGCAAGCCTAATGACTTCCAGACTTACCTGAAGAGTTTCTGGCGCACGACGTATTATCCTCAGGCAACCGGTTTCGACTCATTTGATGCATTCTGGATCAAGTGTCTGCACGACGGTGTTTTTGAAACCTCTACTGCCCAGACCGCTGCTGCTGGTGCTTCTTTCGCTGGTAACGTAGCCCAGGCTGCTGCTGCTGTAACGCAACGTTATAAGCCGACAACCGGCATGGAACTAGCTCTTTACGAGAAAGTAAGCATGGGAACCGGATCGACAGCTAACAACCCCTGGTTACAGGAAATGCCTGATCCCGTAACGAAAGCATGTTGGGACAATTATGCAGCTCTGTCACAGAAGACTGCTAATGACATGGGTCTTGCCCAGAACGATCTGGTAACGATCACAGTTGGTGGCAAATCGATGGAATTGCCTGTACTGGTTCAGCCCGGGCAGGCCGACAACACGGTTTCGGTTGCTGTTGGATATGGTCGTGAAAAAGGCGGCAAGTCGGCGAATGGCGTTGGTAAAAATGCTTTTCCGTTCGTATCGACGGTTAATGGCCATCTAAGCTACAGCGCTGTCAATGCTAAAGTTGAGAAGGCCAGCGGTACACGTGAGATTGCGCAGACACAAACGCACGATACCGTAATGGGCCGTCGGGCCGTTGTGCAGGAAGCCAAACTTGCTGATTACCAGAAAAACCCGATGGCGGGACGTTATGTCCCAAAGGTAGAAACATCGGAAGGGCCAACCGAAACGGCAGATATCTCGCTCTGGCATGGTTACGGCAAGCCGAACCACTCCTGGGGTATGGTTATCGACCTGAATTCCTGCATAGGTTGTAACGCCTGTGTAGTTGGTTGCCAGTCTGAAAATAACATTCAGGTAGTAGGCCGCCAGGAGGTTATAAACCGGCGTGAAATGCACTGGATTCGGATTGACCGCTACTATAGCAGTGATGCTGAAGCCGAAGATTTTAAAGCCCTGGAAGTAGCCTCTGCTAATCCTGAGGTTGTGTTTCAACCAATGCTTTGCCAGCACTGTAGCAATGCTCCCTGCGAAACAGTTTGCCCTGTATTAGCTACGACCCACAGCACGGAAGGTCTGAACCAGATGACCTACAACCGTTGTATCGGTACACGTTATTGTGCTAACAACTGTCCATATAAAGTACGTCGTTTCAACTGGTGGAAGTATTTCGATAACGATAACTTCGATTATCACTTCAACAATGACCTGGGAAAAATGGTCATCAATCCAGATGTGACCGTACGGTCGCGGGGTGTTATTGAAAAGTGTTCTTTCTGTGTACAACGGATTCAGGAAGGAAAACTTACTGCCAAGAAAGAGCGTCGTCGTCCATTACCAGACGAAATCCAAACAGCTTGTGCGCAGGCTTGTCCAACCAACGCTATCATATTTGGAGACATGAATAACCCTGAAAGTACGATTTCTAAAACGCTGGAGGTCGAAATGAAAGGGCGTGCCTTCCACGTGTTGGAAGAAATCAACGTTCGGCCGCAGATTTCGTACCTGACGAAAATTCGTAACAAGGACGAAATGCCAAAGCAGGAAACTCGTCAGGAGTCACAGGCATAAAAAATAATTCGCTTTACGGTTTGTGTTGTGCAAGGCAAGCAAAACAATTGAACCTCACAGACCGTAAAGCGTATAATGTCAATCGCAGAACTATTAATTGAGTAGAAATATGTCGCATGTAACATCAGCCGTAAGAACTCCACTCGTCACCGGTGGTAAAACCTACGCCGACGTGACGGAGGATATCAGCAGACAGGTTGAGGGCTCCCCCACCCGCGAGTGGACCATTGCCTTCACTATCTCGGTGATCGTGCTACTTTATGGAACCGCCTGCGTGTTCTGGACCTGGTGGGAAGGTCTGGGCGTATGGGGTTTAAATAAAACCGTTGGTTGGGCGTGGGACATTACAAACTTCGTATGGTGGGTTGGTATTGGTCACGCTGGTACACTGATCTCAGCTATCTTATTACTGTTCCGTCAAAAATGGCGGACAGCAGTCAACCGGGCTGCCGAAGCGATGACCATCTTTGCTGTACTATGCGCAGCCAGCTTCATTCTGATGCACATGGGTCGGCCTTGGTTGGCTTATTGGGCACTTCCCTTGCCTAATACATTCGGTTCGCTTTGGGTAAACTTTAAGTCGCCACTTGTTTGGGACGTATTTGCTATCAGTACCTACTTTACTGTTTCGTTGGTGTTCTGGTATATGGGTTTACTTCCTGATCTGGCTACTATCCGTGACCGCGCAAGGAGTAAGGTGTCCCGTTATATCTACGGTGCTTTTTCGTTAGGCTGGAATGGTTCGGCTAAAACGTGGGCTCGGTACGAATACATGAGTCTGATCCTGGCTGGTCTGTCTACCCCACTTGTACTGTCTGTACATACGATCGTAAGTATGGACTTTGCTACGTCGGTTATACCTGGATGGCACACAACTATTTTTCCGCCATACTTCGTTGCTGGTGCTATCTTCTCTGGTTTTGCTATGGTGCAGAACCTGATGTTGATTATCCGGGTGGTTTTCAAACTGGAAGACTACATCACCGTAGAGCACATTGAGTCGATGAACAAGGTTATTACGCTTACAGGTTCTATTGTAGGGGTAGCTTACTTGACCGAGTTCTTTATTGCCTGGTACTCGGGTGTTGAGTTTGAAAGCTATGCCTTCATTAACCGTGCAACAGGTCCATATTGGTGGGCTTATGCTGCCATGATGACGTGTAACGTAATTTCTCCGCAGCTATTCTGGTCAAGGACCATCCGTCGAAGCATCGTTTGGACCTTTGTGCTCTCCGTAATTGTGAACATCGGTATGTGGTTCGAGCGTTTTGTGATTATCGTCACTTCGCTTCACCGTGATTATCTGCCATCCAGCTGGGCCATGTTCCACCCGACTCTGTTCGATATCAGCGATTACATCTTCTCATTCGGTCTTTTCTTTACGTTGTTCCTGCTATTCGCCAAATTCCTTCCTGTTGTCAACATGGCAGAAGTAAAAGCGATTATCAAGTCTTCTTCCGAGAAGTTACCGGTTTCGGTATCGGGTGTGGCTAAGGGAGAGCGTGTTACTAACCCGACGTTTAATAAGGACGCAGAATAAAAAGGTTTCTGTTACCGTTTGACAACTTGCGAACTGTACAGGCCATTGACCCACAAACCAATAATTACTGAACATGTCAGACGTAACTGGTAACGGCAAGTTTTTAGTTGGCATCTATGATGATGATGATGTCGTATTAAAAGCCGTTAGAGATGTAAAAGATGCGGGTGTCCGGATTCATGAGGTGTATACTCCTTTCCCAATCCACGGTCTTGATATTGCCCTTGGCCATCCACGTAGTCGCCTGGGTATTGCTGCCTTCCTATTTGCCTTGTCTGGGACATCAACTGCCCTTCTGTTGACAGCTTACATGGAGAGCTTCGATTGGCCTATGATCGTTGGGGGTAAAGATTCATATTCAATAATTGTCTATGTACCTATCATTTTTGAATTGACTGTTCTTTTCTGTGCTTTGGGCATGGTTGGGACATTCATCGTCTCAAATGGACTTGGACCAACGGTGAAGCCGTTGATGTACGATCTTCGTACAACAGATAACAAGTTTGCCATGGCTATTGATATGAGCAAAAACAATCTGGGCGAAGGTGACGTAGAGAGAATCCTGAAAAACTCCGGAGCTGCTGAAGTTAACGTGAAGCAGTTCTAACTATCAAGATGAACATGACAATCAAACATACGAGCGCAACGGCATTGGCCATCGTTGGTTTATTATTTGCAGGGACATCCTGTACAGATAGCCACAACGATACAGGTCGTGAGTTCGCACCACAGATGTATGATGCTGTTGGTTATGAGCCGTACCGTCAGATCCGTGCAAACTCCATAAATCCTTATGGGCTGAACATGCGTGATCCAGCGCGTGGGACGGTATCACGCCCAAATTACCATACCACCTTCGGTACGGGTGATAGTGCCGCTACGGATTTAATGATTTACAACATTCCTAAAGACAGTATCGGTTTGGCAGAACGGGCGCTTACAAGCCCGATTCCACAGACTGAAAAAACACTGGAAGAAGGTAAAATTCTCTACGGTCGCTACTGCATTCACTGCCATGGTGAAGGTGGCAAAGGAGACGGTCTGGTAGGTAAAGAATATAAAGGTGTTCCAAGCTATTCGGCAGATGCTTACAAGACTATGAATGATGGTCACATTTTCCACGTGATCACACACGGAAAAGGACGTATGTGGCCTCATGGCTCTCAAATGACCCCCGAGGAACGGTGGAAAATTGTGCAATACGTTCACAAATTACAGCAGGGATAATATTTAGTATCGTTTCAAGTTCGGATTTGAGCTGTGGGAGTCTTCTTTCATAGCTTAAATCTGAAACAATTAACCAAAGAATGGCATCGGCTCACGCAATACCGTCTTTAGACGAACAATTTGAATTTACTGCGGAATCCAAACGTCGGCTTCTCATCGGCATCGGTGTTGGCGTGGCATTGGTGGCAATTGGCTCTTATCTGCTTGCTTCAGGCGTTGGCAGTCACGAACAGCATGAGGTTGTTCATGGAGCGGGAGCGAGTGAGGGTCATGATGGTGGTCATGCGTATAAATGGACAAACCGCCTGTACGCTAATATCTGGCTGAATGCCATCTATTTTATTGGTGCATCGGTTATTGGTATGTTCTTCATATCCTATAACTATCTGGCCCAAGCCGGTTGGTCATCCGCTTTCAAACGTATTCCGGAAGCGATGCCAGCCTATGTGTTGCCAATGGGTATTGTAATCATTGCTGTTTTCTTCCTGGCGGGTCACGATTTATTCCACTGGACGAACCCAGACCTTTTTAACAAAACGAGTGAAAGCTATGACCCGGTCATCGCTGGAAAGCAGGGTTTCCTGAATACCCCTTTCTATCTAATCCGGTTGGCGATTTATATTGTTTCGTGGTATTTGCTCTGGCGTATGCTGCGTAACTTCTCGTTACAGGAAGACTTGCATGGTGGAACAGAGTATTATGAGAAGAGTATCAAATGGGGTACTGCTTTTCTGGTAGTATTTGCTGTTACGTCTTCGACATCGGCCTGGGATTTTGTAATGTCTATTGACACACACTGGTTCAGCACTATGTTTGGCTGGTACACACTGGCTAGCTGGCACGTAACGGGTCTGGCAATAATTACGCTGACAGTTGTTACGCTGAAAGAGCGGGGATATCTACAGATCGTCAACGACAGCCACCTGCATGATCTGGGCAAGTTTATGTTTGCTTTCAGTATTTTCTGGGCATACGTCTGGTTCGCTCAGTTTATGTTGATTTACTACGCTAACTTACCTGAGGAAGCCATTTATTATCGGGAGCGTTTTAGCGGCTATGGCGGTATCTATTTAGCCCCATTTTTTATAAATATCTTCCTAAACTTTGTCTTTCCATTCTTTGTTCTGATGACAAGGGATTCCAAGCGGACTTATATCTTTTTAAAGATTGCTGCCTGGGGAATAATAGTTGGCCACTATTTTGATTTCTACACGAACATAATGCCTGGCACAGTAGGCGAACACGCGGGTTTTGGCCCAATTGAGTTTGGAATGATTTTGATCTTTGCCTGTGGATTTATGTGGTCTCTTTCTTCGCAGCTTGCCAAAGCCAACCTAATCGCGAAGAATCATCCAATGTTGGAAGAGACATTACACCACGATATTTAATCTTATAATCTGTTCATGTCATGGTTTACATAGTTGCACTGTTGGCAGTAGTTTTCCTGGGGCTTGCCGCATTAGTTGTCTCTCGAATGGCGGGCGTAGTTAAGAACGTAAACGGACCGGTTAGCGAAGATCGTATCGGTACGAGCAATCGTATAAATGGCGCGCTCTTTTTAGCCTTTTTGATTTTGGGTTTGATAGGGGCTGTCTGGTCATTTTTATATGCTCGCCAGTTCTTTCTACCGGAAGCTTCATCCATTCATGGTCGGCGGGTAGATTTCCTGTTCTGGCTTTCGATGAGTATAATCACCTTCGCCTTCGTAGTTACGAATATTCTCTTATTCTACTTTGCCTGGCGTTATCAGCATAAGGAAGGCCGAAAGGCTTCGTACTATCCTGAAAACCATAAGCTGGAGTTAATATGGACTGTAATACCAGCTGTTATCATGGCCGTTCTGGTATTCACAGGCTGGAGAGCATGGCGGGATATTATGTCCGAAGCTCCAAAAGACGCGCAGGTGTTTGAGATAGTAGGTAAGCAATTTAACTGGATTGTTCGTTACCCAGGTATTGACGATAATAAGTTAGGAGCTTATAACTACAAGTTGATCGATAACAATAACGACACAGGTATCGATTATACAGATGAGGCATCATTCGATGACTTCACATCGACAACAGAGCTGCATATTCCTGTTAATAAGCCCATCTTGTTGAAAATCCGTGCACGTGATGTATTGCATAGCGTATTCATTCCCCACATGCGGGTTAAAATGGATGCAGTACCTGGAATGCCAACCCGTTTTTGGTTTGTAGCAGACAAAACGACTGATGAAATGCGAAATGAAACCGGTAATCAGGACTTCGGATACGAGATTGCTTGTACTGAAGTTTGTGGACGGGGACACTTTTCAATGCGTCTACGATTAATTGTTGAAGATGAAGCCTCTTGGCAAGCCTGGTGTAAGGAGCAAAAGCCGCTACTTAGCTCAACTCCTGAACTGGCTGTACGTATTCCTGGTAATCTAAAGGCAAAAGCTGCTAAGTATTTGCCTGCTGATGGAGCCTCGGCACCTGCCGACAGCGCAACTGCTTCTGTGCAGAAAAGTGGTGGTCTGGCAGTAGTTCGCTCTACGATTCGATAACTTTTACAAATTACAACAAACTTACTATGGCGACTGCAATAGATAATCAGGCAACTGTGGCACATGTAGCCGAGCATGAGCACCATGAGCCACAGAGTTTTTTGCGCACGTATATCTTCTCGGAAGATCACAAGACAATTGCTAAGCAGTACCTTATTTCCGGTATCATCTGGTCGGTAATCGGTATTAGCCTGTCAGTTATATTTCGGCTCCAATTAGGCTTTCCTGATATGAACATGGGTTTTTTACGCCCTGTTCTTGGTAACTGGATTAATGAGTCCAATAAGTTAGATCCAAACTTTTATCTTGCTCTGGTGACGATGCATGGTACCATCATGGTATTCTTCGTTCTCACGGCAGGCCTAAGTGGTACGTTCTCTAACTTTCTGATTCCCCTACAAATTGGTGCCCGTGATATGGCATCGGGTTTCTTGAACATGTTATCGTACTGGTTTTTCTTTCTGGCCAGTGTTATCATGTTTGCTTCGATGTTTATCGAGACAGGACCTGCCGGTGGTGGGTGGGTGGTCTATCCGCCGTTGAGTGCACTACCCCAGGCAAGTCCCGGTGGTGGAAGCGGTATGACCATGTGGCTTGTAAGTATGGCCCTGTTCATAGTATCTCAGCTTTTGGGTGGTATCAACTACATCACAACGGTAATTAACTTACGGACGCGTGGTATGTCGTTCAGCAAATTACCGTTGACAATCTGGGCCTTCTTCCTAACAGCTGTGTTGGGTCTGATCTCGTTCCCTGTTCTGTTATCGGCTTCCCTGCTGTTAATATTTGACCGTAGCTTCGGTACAAGCTTTTACCTTTCTGAGATTTATATCAACGGTGAGGCATTGCCAAACGTAGGAGGTAGCCCAATTCTGTTCCAGCACTTGTTCTGGTTCCTGGGTCACCCGGAGGTATATATAGTACTTCTGCCAGCTCTAGGTATGACTTCGGAGATCATTGCTACAAATTCTCGTAAACCAATCTTCGGGTATCGTGCCATGATTGCCTCCATGATGGGTATTGCTTTCCTGGCGTTCATTGTGTGGGCCCACCATATGTTCGTTACAGGTATGAACCCTTTCCTAGGGTCGATCTTTATGTTCCTGACGCTTATTATCGCTGTACCTTCAGCTGTTAAAGCGTTTAACTACATAACGACACTCTGGCGTGGAAACATCCGGTTTACACCGGCCATGCTGTTCTCGATTGGTCTCGTATCGTTCTTTATATCTGGGGGACTGACAGGTTTGATCCTTGGTAACTCAGCCTTAGATATTCAATTACACGATACGTACTTTGTAGTAGCTCACTTTCACTTAGTGATGGGTGCTGCTTCAGCCTTTGGTCTATTGGCCGGTGTTTATCATTGGTTTCCCAAAATGTTCGGGCGGATGCTTAACGAGAAGCTGGGTTATATTCACTTCTGGTTGACATTCATCGGTATTTATCTGGTGTTCTTCCCGATGCACTATGTAGGTATAGCAGGATTCCCACGGCGGTACTATGCCTTTACAAGCTATGATTTCACGAAGAACATCTTCGCCGATATGAACAGCTTCATTAGCCTTGCGGCTGTGTTTACATTCACAGCTCAATGGGTATTCATGTACAACTTCGTGTATAGCCTTTTTAAAGGTAAAAAAGCTACACAGAATCCATGGAAATCTAATACGCTGGAGTGGACGACGCCTATCGAACCCGGTCATGGTAACTGGCCCGGCGAAATTCCTGCCGTCTATCGTTGGCCATATGATTACAGCAAACCAGGAGCAAAGGATGATTTTATTCCTCAGAACGTTCCTTATTCGCAGACGCCTGAATCGAATCTTCCCCACGAGAATGAGTTAATCTCCCTGGAAAAAGAGATAGAGGCACAAAATTTAAATGATCAATTCAAGCAGCCTCACTGATAAACATTCAGTACGCTTCCGGAGCCTGGCTCTTCTGACGGTAGTCACTATTTACCTGCTTGTATTGGCAGGAGGTATTGTCAGAGGAACAGGCTCCGGGATGGGCTGTCCTGATTGGCCTAAATGTTTTGGCCGATGGGTGCCCCCAACCGAAGTCTCACAGTTACCGCCTAACTACCAGCAGGTATACGGTGCGAAATTGAAAGGAGAAGTCGAGTTTAATGCTGTTAAAACGTGGATTGAATACATCAATCGTTTGTTAGGTGCCTTTTCTGGCTTCCTCGTTCTGGCCACGCTGGTGGCTTCTCTTCCCTATCTTCGCAAAGATCGCCTAGTTTTCTGGGGTACTTTTTTAGCCTTATTGTTAATTCTGGCCAATGCATGGCTTGGTTCTCGTGTTGTTGCTACCGAGTTAGCGCAGTACATGATTACGTTTCACTTGCTGTTGGCTATTCTTCTGGTATTCTCTTTACTTTTTGTCCTGGTACGGTCGGGTGCAGTTAAACAACCGGCGTTACACAGTGACCAGAATGGTAAAAAGCTTAACTCATTTTTATTACTACTATTGGCAGTTTCTTTTGCTCAAATTGTATTGGGAACACAGGTTCGTGACGGTTTGAACGAAGTAGTAAAGCGAATAGGGTACGATCAGCGTGAGCAATGGATTAGTGAACTGGATTGGCGGTTTTATGTACACCGGTCCTTCTCGTTAGTCGTTCTAGCGCTACACATTGGCTTCATATACCAGTTGAAAAAATCATTCAATGACGGTGTTATGCGGCAACTGACAACCGGATTGATAACACTGGTTGTAGCAGAAATAGTAACAGGTATCGTAATGGCCTATTTTGCTGTGCCGGCGGCAGCTCAGCCTGCACATCTATTTTTGGCTGTACTGATGATGGGTTTGCAATTTACCATTTGGCTATTGCTACACCCGGCTTTGAGTTCACCGAAGCGAATAGTGGACACCACTCGCTTACAGAAAATTTAAGATGGATAAAGTACTTGGCTTGGCTGCAATAAACGCCAAAGCAAAAGCTTATGTGGAGCTAATAAAGCTTAAATTGACATTGGCAGTTGTGTTTTCGGGAGTGTTTGGTTATTGCCTGGCAGTAAACGAAGTCATATGGTGGAAATTAGCTGTGCTAATTATTGCTTCTATTGCAATAACAGGCTCCGCAAACACCATAAACCAGATTATTGAGAGAGAGTCTGATAAGGTGATGAAACGTACTGCATCGCGTCCTTTACCAACAGGCCGTTTGACAGTGACAGAAGCCGCCTTGTTCGCTTTCTGCTTATTCGGGATCTCCTGCTACCTGTTCGTTGAAGTATTCAATATCAGGGCAGCTGCGTTGGCAGTATTATCATTGCTGCTTTACGGGTTTGTTTACACGCCCCTAAAGACGAAAGGGCAAATAGCTGTTTGGGTTGGCGCTCTACCAGGCGCTTTCCCACCTATGATTGGCTGGGTAGCTGCAACGAACCATTATGGGTGGGAACCTGGTATACTGTTTGCCATTCAGTTCTTCTGGCAGTTTCCCCACTTTTGGTCAATTGGATGGTTAGCATTTGATGAATACAAAAAAGTAGGCATACAAATGATGCCCGGCGACAGCAAAAATACGGATACCGCTTTTCGGATCATGATCTATACGCTGTTTTTGATTCCTATAGGCTGGTTGCCTTATATGCTGGGGATGACGGGTATTAATTCCGCACTGGTGGCTATGGTTGGCGGAATCTTGTTCCTGGCCCAAACGTTTCACTTAATGAGAACCTGCACGGATAAGGCCGCACTGCAGATGATGTTTGGATCATTACTGTATTTGCCGGTCGTGCAAATTGTTTACTTGATCGATAAAGTATAACAGACCATGAGTGAGTTAGTAAATGATATTTCGCTGATTGAAGAGCCTGAACAAACTCTTTCGATGAACCCAAAGAAGTTTATTCTTTGGTTGTTCATTGTAAGTATTATTATGCTTTTTGCCGCTATGACTAGTGCTTACTTAGTACGTAGGGCAGAGGGTAACTGGCTGGAATACACAATTCCAGCTGTTTTCTCTTACAGTTCAGTTGTGCTGGTGGTGAGTAGCCTTACTATGCACTGGGCGTACATTGCTGCAAAAAAAGATAACTTTAGAAGTCTTAAGATAGCAATTACCATTACTTTTGCGCTTGGAATGGCATTCCTCTATATGCAGTTTCAGGGATGGGTACAGTTGGTGAACCAAAATGTTTTCTTTGTTGGGAACCCGGCTGGATCGTTCATGTACATATTCACGGGATTACATGGCTTTCACCTGATATCTGGCCTGATCGTGCTGGTGTTTGCGTTAGTAGCCGCTTTCCGATTCTCGATTCATGCAAAAAGCCTGAATCAGATTGAGATAGCAGCCGCATACTGGCATTTCCTGGACATTTTATGGTTGTATTTGTTTTTCTTTTTGGTTTATTTTCATTGATAATCTTTTAGACGCATGGCGGCTACTGCGACGAACCCCGTAGCAACAGATTCAACACAAACGTTCGACAAGAAAGCCTGGATGGGTGGTGTCGAGCCAATGAATGCCAGTTATGGCAAGTTGATGATGTGGTTTTTTCTGATCTCAGATACATTTACGTTCTCAGCTTTGCTGGTAACCTATGGTCTGATTCGTTACAGCTATCCTGCATGGGATCCGGCTATATACGGTGAGGTATTCCAGTTCTCGAACTTGTACTGGCCTACTCCTGAGAAAGTTTACAACTCAGTGCCATTTCTCCATGGTATTGACCTGCCCCTGATATTTGTGGGCATTATGACCTTTATCCTCATCTTTAGTAGTGTTACAATGGTATTAGCTGTTGAGGCTGGACACCGGATGGACCGCAAAGATGTAGATAAGTACATGCTGTGGACTATTCTTGGCGGTATTACCTTCCTGGGAAGCCAGGCATGGGAGTGGAGTCACTTTATACATGGTACGGAACAGGGCACTATAATTAATGAGCTTGTCAATGGACAAACCATCCAACGTACGATATTCGGTGCTAATCTGGTAGAAAATCAGTATGGACCGCCTGCATTTGCCGACCTGTTTTTCTTTATCACAGGTTTCCATGGTACACACGTATTAAGTGGAGTGGTACTGAATGTACTTATATTTTATCGCTCTGCCACGGGTCTCTACGAACGTCGTGGTCACTATGAAATGGTTGAGAAAGTAGGTCTGTACTGGCACTTTGTTGACCTTGTTTGGGTATTTGTATTCACCTTCTTTTATCTGGTCTGATAAAGCTCGCACACTAATGGCTGACAACGCACACAACCACGACGCACAGGGGGGTACAGAAATACCGCCTGCAAATACAGGTCTGATCTGGCGGACATTTATTATTCTTTCCGTCATCACAGCCTTTGAATTTACGCTGGCTTATCTGATGAAAGCTGGCGGATTACGTACCTCGATCTTTGTAGGCATGACTTTAGTCAAAGCGTTCTACATCGTAGGTGAATTTATGCACTTGAAGCACGAGGTCAAAAGCCTGATTTGGGCAATTACTGTTCCGGTATTGTTCATTGTCTGGTTGTTGATCGCACTTTTAACCGAAGGCGGCTCGATTTTCCAACTTAGGTAACATGACAAAACCTCAAAAAGCCGGGATCCTGCTCACTACGCTGCTGGTCCCGGCTTTGCTGTATGTATTCCTTCGGTTTTTTACAGAAAATCATTACGTTTTACCCCGTTACTTACCCAAAATCGACTCAGCACGTGGGGAGCCATTGATGAGCCGTGTCAAGCTGGCTGATGGTCGTGAAGTAACAGACACTGTCTTTAACCATATACCGCCTTTCAGTTTAATCGACCAGGATGGCAAAACCGTAAATCAATCTATCGTTGAAGGCAAGATTTACGTAGCCAGTTTCTTTTTTACAAGGTGCGGCACAGTTTGCCCACGTATTTCGTCTCAGCTAACTCGTGTGCAGGACATATTTCGAAATAATCCTGATCTGGTCTTTTTATCCCATTCTGTCGACCCGGAACATGATCGCCCTGCTCAGCTGAAAGCATATGCAACGAAATACGAAGCTATTCCAGGAAAATGGTATTTCCTGACGGGAGACAAAGCTGATATCTACAAATTAGCCATGAGGGGTTACTACCTGCCAGCCGTCGACGCAGGCGTTAAGGATGGCAGTCCGGACGAAACTTTTATTCACAGCGAAAAGTTGGTATTAGTAGATAAGCAGGGCATTGTCAGAGGTTTTTACGACGGTACCGATAAGGAAGATGTAGACCGGCTCGTGCTTGAAATCAGAGTGTTACTTGATATCTACAGTAAAGAATAATTCATTCAAGATGGAAACGCTACAACCGGTTCAGGAGAAAAAGGTAAGCCGGGTGATCAATGTTCTCTCTATCGCTATTCCAGTTGCCGTAGCCGTCATGCTAGGAATTCGGCAGAAAGTTGACCTCGGTAGCTGGACCTCTTATCTACCCCACCTGAATGCTATAATTAATTCGCTCACGTCAGTTCTGTTGCTATTGGGCTTGTTCTTTATCAAGCAAGGTAATGTGCAGGCACATAAGCGAGTTATGTTGACCGCTTTCGGACTGGGTTCTTTGTTTCTGGTATGTTACATTCTGTATCACATCACCCATGAATCGACCCCTTTTGGCGGTCAGGGCTGGATTCGTCCGGTTTACTACTTCCTGCTGGTGTCACATATCGTTCTATCGATCGTTGTTGTCTGGTTTGTATTGAGAGCCGTTTACTTTGCGTTGAGTGGACAGATCCTTCGACACAAAAAAACCGTAAAATATACCTTTCCGATCTGGCTATATGTTAGCGTAACAGGAGTTGTCGTGTATTTCCTTATAGAGCCGTATTATCTTCATTAACCTAAGGGAGGCAATGAAAAATATCAGAGTATTATTGGTTGTTATTGCTTTACTGACGCTTGCTCCGGACCTGATGGCCCAATGTGCTATGTGTCGGGGAACAGTTGAAAGCACCGTTAGCGATGGCCGTAGCGTTATCGCGTCGGAATTAAATTTTGGCATTTTGTATTTGTTAGTGATTCCATACCTGATTGTGGCCACGATTGGTTATTTGTGGTATCGAAACAGTAAACAGGAACATGGAAGACGTCTCGAAATTGCAGGCCGCGTTAAACGGGCTTTGTCCTAGGTGTCGAAAGGGTAAACTTTTTCGCAAACCCTTTTATTCTCCGAAGCACTTCGATGAGATGTATGAGTTTTGCCCGCATTGCGGGTTGAGATACGAAGTCGAACCAGGATATTTTATCGGAGCCATGTACGTCAGCTATGCTATATCGGGTGGAGTTGCACTGGTACTGGGATTTATGCTCTTCTACCTGGCAGGCGATCCTGAGGGATGGGTATACGCAGTTGTTGTGGCACCTGTTATGATCCTCATAGCGCCCGTCAACTTCAGAATATCGAGAGTAATCTGGCTTCATTATGTAGCTGGCATAAAATACGTAAAAGGGCTCTAAAGGCCCTTTTTTTGTTTGCAGGTTGCCTGGAAAGGGTAGCCTGCAAACTTTTTTTATAGCCATGCAACCTCCCCTCTGTATCTTGCATCTACTGATCGAACCTGAACATGTATGCTGCGACTTATACCGTTTTTTACGACTGAAACGCAGTTGATCGCTGCGCTGAAGCGGGGCGAAAGCCGCGCTCATAAAGTCGTTTATGAACGTTTTTCGGGCAAGATGTTAGCCGTTTGTACTCGCTACTGCGCCAATAGGGATGACGCGGAAGAGATAATGATCGACGGTTTCATGCGGGTGTTCGAGAAGATAGAGCAGTTTCGTGAGGATGGTAGCTTTGAGGGGTGGATACGACGGGTGATGGTTACAGAGTCGCTAATGTTTCTACGAAAAAACAAACAGTGGCGGCAAGAGGTCTCAATGGATGAAGTTACTATTGAGCCAGACTACGAGTGGGCCGATACGGCAGTACATGAGAATGACCTGTTGCGTCTCGTAAATCAATTACCAGATGGCTACCGAACCGTATTTAACCTGTACGCCATTGAGGGGTATGCTCATGCTGAGATTGCTGCCATGCTCGATATATCGGAGGGAACATCTAAGTCTCAACTGAGCCGGGCCCGGACGATGTTACAAATGAATTTAAAAAAACTGGAACAGGAGTCGCAACACCGGGTAGGAGCCAGCGGACAACCGCAGCCTACAGGATTAAGGAGCGGAGCTAACCAACTGAATAAAAATGAAGGAACACAACGAAAAGCAGCCAATTGACGACCTGTTCGCCCGCAAGCTGAAAAACATGTTGTTACCACCCAGCCGGGATGGTATGGCACGCTTACAGGCGCGAATGGAACAGCGTGATGTAAAGACTCGCGTCGTTTTCTGGCAGAACGTGACCGTTCAGCGCTATATGGCTGTTGCAGCCTGTCTGGTTTTGGTATGTCTCTTTGGGTGGTTCTATCTATCGACCGAAACCCCCACACCAGGCAATGATACGGTTGCTGCGAATACAATTAAAGCCCCCATCATACGGCCACAGCTTGAGGATCGCTCGTTGAACAGTACAGACAGCAATCTGGTGGCGACCAAGCCAATTCCTGACCCTACGATTTCGAATCAGTCAGATATACCTCTGGTTGAGGAATCAGTAACAGAGGCTGAACGATCAGTGGCCTACTCGAAAGGCAATAAAAGTCAACGAGTAGCTAAACAGAAAAAATCTTTTCCCGAAGCCGAAAAAGTGCAGCCCGAAATGCCGGTACCGGCGTCTACTAAACTATCCGATCAGCTTGCTAAAACAGAGCAAAGACCAGTTTCAGTAGAGGCAACCGATGACAAAATTGTAACTAGTCCTACTCCAGCAGTAAGTACTGAGCGTGTGCTGGTCGTAACCATTGCTGAGCCGGAAGCCCTCATTGGCGCCCGTAAAACGGCAAAGAGAGTACTGTCTGGTGAAGAACTTGACAATAGCCTGGATAATAAGCCGGAAAAGGATACGAAAGCCGCTGCCCTCTGGCAGCAGGTGAAGCGAATAAAACAGGGTGAAATATTTGCCCGGAAAGACGCTGTAGACGATGAACGTGGTCTGATTGGTCGGGCTTACAGCGGCCTGAAGCAGACATTGGATAAGGATAAATCAATAAAACAATGAATACTAGACTCCGACTAATCACTGCATTGGTTATTGGGTTAGTGGCTACAAGGCCGATGGCAGCGTCGGCAATTCCGGCAGACTCGTTGGTGATTCGGTTTGCCAATCGAACTCGCCTGGTTATTTATGCACCTGATAAAGCAGGGATTCAGGCGTTAGCTAATTATGACCTGAACAAAATCGTGCGTGAAATGGGTATGCAGCTGGACTCATTGCCAGATGGTAAAACCGCCATTTCACGAGAAGGTGACAAATACCTGAAGGATACGGTACTGGTCATAAAGAAGAAAGACGGAGTGACCATTGAGATCAATAGATCGGGCGATACGACATGGACAGAAACTATACAGCATAAAAAAGACTATACCCAATCGAAACGTAAACGGGGGGGAGGTGGTAGTAGCTTCGACTACGGTTTGAGTATCGGCCTGAGTAATTTTCTCCAACAGTCGGTGTTGCCGGTATATCCCGAAAATAGTTATGCGCTGCGGCCAATTGGATCGCGCTACTTGTCGCTGGCTATGGGCGCCATGCCAACGCTTGTTCGGGGTAAACGGGCTTCGCTAAAGCTATATTATGGGCTCGAACTGGCCTGGACCAATTTCATGTTCGACGCAGATGTTATTCCCGAGCGAACGCCCACCGGTATTGCTTTCACCGATGCCGGACGGGAACTTCGGAAGAGTAAGTTAACCGTGTGCACGATTGGAATTCCCGTAGTGCCCCGATTGACATTTTACAATAGCGATGGCCGGCGTATTGGCCATATCGGGCTAGGTGGTTATGTTAATTACCGGATCGATAGTTACCGCAAAATAAAGGAGGCCGATGGTAGCAAAGACCGACGACATTCCAACTTCGATCTGGCTGACTACCGGTATGGGCTCATGGCACATCTGGGCATCAAAAGCGCGAACTTCTTTGTAAAGTATGACCTTAGCCCGCTGTTCGTTGCCGGTAAGGGTCCCGACGTGCGCGTACTCACCTTCGGCATTGGCTTATAATGAATGGCTAACAAACTCATTTCTATACTCGGTTGCGGCTGGTTGGGCCTACCCCTGGCAGAACGACTGACAGGCGCAGGCCACTCAGTTAAGGGAAGTACCACATCGGAAGAAAAGTTAACCCTCCTTCGCCGGAAAGGGATCGATGCACACCTGTTGCAGCTGAGCCCTGATCCGGTTGGCGATCTGACAGCCTTAGTACAGGCCGACACATTGCTGATCGATATACCGCCCAAAGCGGGGAAAATGGGGGATAGTTTTCACCCGCAACAGGTCAGGAGTATAGTTGAGGCTGTACAGGGTTCGCGCATCACGCACGTTATTTATGTTAGCTCCACATCGGTGTATGCCGAAGCGAACGGTATAGCCAGGGAAGAAGATGTTACCGCGCTCGCCCAGACAGCTGCACCTGCTTTGTTTCAAGCCGAAACATATGTACAGGCACTAGAACCACAGCGACTCGTAACCATTCTTCGTTGCGGGGGATTAATGGGCTATGATCGTATTCCCGGCAAGTACGTGGCCGGACGAACCGTTGATAGTGGCGCTGTACCAGTAAACTATATTCATCGTGATGATGCGGTCGATCTCCTGTTGCATCTGATCGAAAAGCCCTTGGCTGGCGTCTTTAATGCGGTAGCCCCTGAACACCCGGCCCGGGAGGCTATTTACCGCAGAAGTTGCATGGATTTTGGGTATACCCTTCCTACGTTCGTTGAGCCAAATACACCAGTTCCTTACAAAGTGGTTAGCCCTGATAAATTGATTCAAGCTACTGGCTACCAATTTCACTACCCAAATCCGCTGGATTTTTATTACAGTCAGTAGCGTATAAAGGACTGGAAGGACACTAACCTACGAGCGTAATAAATGCCTGACTCGCGTACCGAAAAAGCCGCCCGTCGATTTGGGTCGCGGTGTGGTTGCCCGATTGAGCGCAGCCAGAAAGAGAAAGTAGCCCTGCCCATACCAGGCCCTGAACTGCTCGCTTACCTGAGCATCGTGCTGAGGCAGGTAGTCCAGCAGGAGGGTAAGGTCGAAACGGGCTGATGCTTTTCCTACGCCTGCCCGCTCTCCGTCAATGGCATTGCAAGCCTGCTCGTAGTGGTTGGGTTGAGGAATCATAAGAGCCGGCTTTCCCAGATAGGCCGCTTCGCAAACCGACTCGAACCCCGCCGTAGTGATAACGGCTTTGCAACGGGCCATAAACGCTAAAAATCGCTTTCCGTCAATAGCGTGGTAGGTTAATGTTTCATCGATAACCTGATCCGGAACAGTCACACCAGCGTGGAATCCATCGATCGGTACGTCGGGACGTTGCCTGTGTGCCTTTTGTATGTCAACCGTTAGTCCCGGCTGCGTAACATAAGCCAGCAGCGAATTGCCCGTAACCGGTTTCAACTGCGTAACTTCCTGACGGAGCAGTGGTGGGACGATCCGCAGTCGCTGCGCTGGCTCATCGGCTTGTTTATCGAAAGAAAGTGCCAATAGCTCACGGGCTCCCAGGCAGGTAAGCCGGGTGTTCAGTTTGAACGCCTGCCGATAGAACCATTGCCCTTTCGGACACTGAAAATTGGGATGAAAGGCCATATATTGATGGGCTATGCAAACCATAGGTACGCCTGGATGGAGCAACGCATAGGTTAGGCCCCCCAGCATTTCGTAAAAATTGACGACAACATCTGGCTGATGTTCCTTAATATGGCGCTGAACCTGCTTTAAGCTTCGCCAGAGCGACGGAATGTGGCGAATAGCGTGTAGGGTAGTTTTAAATGGCTGTAGCTCGTTAGTGCCCGTGTTATAAACCAGGCCCGGACTGAATACAGGCGTTATAGCGGCCGTAAACGTCTCGGAAAAAAAAGCCGGAACGCCCCGTTCGGCCGTAACACCAACGAGAGCGCCGGTAACTTCGTGGCCCGCAATGGTAAGAATTTGTGCCAGTGAAAGCGCTTGGGTCAAATGGCCTCTCCCCTCGCCCTGTACCAAAAATAAAACACGCATAGCCCTTGAGAGTTAGTCGGCCCGTAAGAGGGGCGAATCGTTTTTGAGAATTTGCCGGGCTTGTTTAGCCACCTTTTTCAATGCTTTTTTTTCGGCATCCTCTTCAGATAAATCGGATGTGTAGTAAAGGAGGCTCCAGTTGCCCTCGTGGTCTTCGACCAGCGCGCTAAGAGACTCAACCCAATCGCCGGAGTTCATGTATATAATCCCATTAAACTCATGAAGCGCCGGCTGGTGGATATGTCCGCAGATAACCCCATCGCAGTTGCGGGCACGAGCCAGCTCGGTAAGTTTTTGCTCGTAGTCGGATATGTAGCTAACGGCCTGCTTGATGCGGCTTTTTACCTGTTGGGAGAGCGAGTAATAAGGTAGGCCCCGCCAGGCCCGGTATTGATTGTAGAACTTGTTAACCCACAAAAGAAATGTGTATCCGATATCACCGAGATAAGCCAGCCATTTCATGTGCGATGTGATCGAGTCAAAGACGTCGCCGTGAGTGACATAGAATTTTTTTGTGCCGGATGTAAGGGTATAATCTTTACGGATCGAAAAGTTCTTGCCAACTTTCATCGGCATAACCTGATCCAGAAAGTCGTCGTGATTACCGCGCAGATAAACAACTTTAGTATCGTAATGAACGATTTGCTTTAAAACCGTTTTAAAAAAAGCAGTGTGTTTTTTCTTCCAGGTACCATACTGCTTCAGTTGCCAGCCATCGATAATGTCGCCATTGAGGATGAGTTTCTGGCAGGAGTAATTTTGTAGAAATTCAGTAACCTCTTTTGCCTTTGACCCGGTCGTGCCGAGGTGAATGTCGGATAGTACGATGGTGCGGAACTGAGTACTTGATTTCATGTACGAAATTACGTTCTGTACATGAACTGGATTTTACCAAACGGTTACCAAATTGGAAACGATTGCCACGTAAATAGACAATTGTTTACATTGACTTAACAAGATATAGTAGATGGAGAATCCAGTGTTGATCTTTGGCGCCGGCAATCTTGGCCTAACGGCTCTAGACCTGTTTCAGCGCAATAATGTAGTTGTTTACGGATTACTCGACGATGATAAGAGCCTGCACGGTACAGAATTCGGTGATGTGTCGGTGTTGGGCGAGACAGATGACGATGGCTTCCTGAAGTTCGTCGGACAGAAATGCGAAGCGTTTGTGGCTATTGCCGACGGGCGAGTGCGTAAGCGATTGGTCAAGATGCTTAATGAACGGCGTAAAGTGCAGCCTGTAAATGCTATTCACGATACGGCTGTCGTCTCCGCAATGGCAACACTAGGACATGGTAATCTGATTGCTGCCCGCGCTGTCGTGAATCCATACGCAGAGGTGGGGAGCCACTGCATCATTCAGGCGGGGACCATTATTGAAAGCCGCGCCAAAGTGGGCGACTATGTTCATCTGGGAACCGGCTGCTTAATCAACAGCGGAACTGTAGTGGAAGAAGGAGCCTTTATCGGTACCGGTGCCACAATCATTGCGGGCGTTACCATTGGTAAAGGCGCGCGTGTTGGTGCTGGATCTGTTGTGGTGGAAAGCGTCGAAGCTGGCGCAACCGTATTCGGTAACCCCGCGAAAAAACTGTAAATCCGTAACCTATTGTGGCCTGGGGTCGTCAGCAGTTTTTGGAACAGAGCTGACGGCCCCAGGCCACAATAGGTTGCGGATTTGGGTTTACTCTACGTACAGAACCTCATTGGCCAGGAAATCCTGGTAGGTTCTCTCTAATCCATCCTTAAGCTCGGTTGTGTGTTTCCAGCCCAGCGCATGCAGCCTCGAAACGTCCATCAGCTTACGGGGGGTGCCATCAGGTTTATCCGTATTCCAGCGCAATTCGCCTTCAAACCCGACGGTTTCCTTCACCATCTCGGCCAGCTGACGGATAGTGACATCCTCACCGGTACCGACGTTCACGAAGAGGTCGTCGTTGTACTGTTCCATCAGAAAGAAACAAGCCGCAGCCAGATCGTCAGCATGGAGAAACTCACGCATGGGTGAGCCCGTACCCCATACCTCAACAACAGGTTGGTCGTTTACTTTAGCTTCGTGGAATTTACGGATGAGCGCAGGCAACACGTGCGATCCCTGTAGGTCATAATTGTCGTTAGGACCATAGAGGTTTGTAGGCATGGCCGAAATAAAATTACAGCCGTACTGACTCCGGTAGGACTCACACAGTTTAATTCCCGTAATTTTAGCAATGGCATAAGGCTCATTGGTTTCCTCCAGTAAGCCGCTCAGCAAATATTCTTCCTTAAGCGGTTGGGGCGCTAGTTTCGGATAAATACATGACGAACCCAGAAACAGCAATTTACGAACGCCGGTCTTATACGCGCTGTGGATGATGTTCGACTCGATCATCAGATTATCGTACAGAAAATCGGCACGATACGTATTGTTGGCCATAATACCGCCAACTTTGGCGGCTGCCAGGAATACAAATTCAGGTTGCTCAGTTTCAAAAAAATTAGCTACCGCCCGTTGGTCACGCAAATCCAGTTCCGACGAAGTGCGTGTGAGGATGGTATCATAGCCTTCAGCTTGTAATTTGCGAACGATGGCCGAACCGACCATACCCCGATGTCCGGCAACGTAAATACGGGCCTGTTTTTCCACGATGATTGCTTGTGATAGCCTGTCGAATAAGAGCAACAGGCAGATTGACAAAATAATAGCGCTTTATAAAGCGTTGCAAATTTAACAAACTAAAGGCATCAATCGTTTGCCCGCATCATGTTTACTCCCGGCTTAAAATTCGTATTCAATCTTATTTTACTAAGTGGCCTGCTTGTCACTCGCTTGTGGGCGCAAACGACGGCACCAGCTGCGCTTACTACATCATCGGCACCTGTGCTGGCACCATCGGGTGCACCCGCGTCTCCTTTGTCTTCATTCACGTCTGTTCCGTCTTCGCTCACCACGCTCGGCTTGCCAACTGTAGCCTCGTTGAAGGAGCAGAAAGATGCCTACCTGTCGGGCATTATGCCCGACCTGGGATTGAAAATGAAACAGCTGAAGAAGCTGAAAGCCGACAGGAAGGCCAAGGCGAAAGTGTCCAAAACAGATTATGAAGGTCTGTCGATGGTAAAAGCATATACCAAGCTAGGTAGTGGTGACCGGACCATCGTGGAGGAGTTTTATATACTGCGGGACAATGACGCGGCTAAACCACTACCCTATATACGGGAGATATTCAGGTATTACCAGCGGAGTGGACGGGTTACAAGCTCAATCATTAAAGACGATGACAAAGGTCTTCTCTTACATGGTCCCTACAAACGATACCAAAATGATGATCTCGTTGAGGAAGGCTATTACTATGCCGGTATGAAAGATGGACGATGGGAGCGGTATGATGCCAATTTTATGCTTCTCGACAAGACGAACTGGCATAGGGGGGTACCTGCTGAATCCAAACTGACCTATTATGATTCAACACACCGCAAAATCAAAGAGATTATTCCCATCGAGTACGGCAAAGTGAAAGGTACGTACCTGGCCTTTCATGAGAACGGTTTACTGGCCGAAGAGGGCAAGTACGACAATGGAGTGAAGGTTGGCCGATGGACCGAATTTTACCCAATTAATCCGAGTGGCCGCCGGATGCGCCGGAAACTGACGCAGTATGCCAGCGACCAGTGGGACACGGCATTCGAGCCCTATACAATCAGTGAGTGGGACGAAAAAGGCAAGATAACCTTCGAGCGGGCTAAAGAAAAAGTCATTCAGGAAGAGGAAACCGAGAATTGAGCCTGCGACGTCACTTAAAGACGCCTTTGGGGTCGGGTTGCTTGGCCAGAAGCTCGTTCAGAAATTCCAGGTCGAGAATGGATAGATCGAGTGTGCGTGCCTGGTGAAAGTAATCCCAGGACTTTTCATAATCGGCTTTGAGGTAATTAACTACCGAAAGCTTCTGGTAGGAAGAAGCTGAAGCAGGATTCAGCGCAACTATTTTAAGTAACAAACGCTCAGACTCGGCTAAATCGGTCGGGTCTTTCTTTTGCTGGTAGTTCTTGATCTGAAGAGCAGCCAGATCGTCCATCAGCACAACGTTGGTATCAGCAACGATTAACCCCTTTTTCAGTAGTCGAATAGCACCGGGTATGTCGTTCTTCTGATAACTAACTACACCCAGTCCCCAATAAGCATCAGGGTTACGGTTATTGAGCAACCAGGAGAGGTTAAAGCGATGTGTAGCCGTATCCAGCTGTCCGTCGGCGACGTAATCCCAGCCGCGGGCAGCAAAAAAATCACTGGCTTCGGGGCGACTGGCAAAATTCCGGTCACAATCGTTCAGAAAATGAATTTCCTCATCAATCTGAGCCGCTGTTTTGGGGCGTTCGCCAAAGAGTGGTAACAGGTTGACCGATCCGCCAACTACGTCTGTATTCGTTTCATTGGTAGACGTCTCTTTGCTGGCTTGTTTGCGTTCTTCGGTGGTGCGTTTATCACTACTAGCCTGCCGGACAGAATCGCCTGAACGCGCTGACGTAATAAGCTGCCTGGGCTGCGCGACCGCAAAGAGCGGAAAAACAACCAAACTCAAGTGCATCAGATTTATCCGAACGCTCATATAATCTATATACCGTTGGGCCTATGTTCCGGTAGAACGAAGAGGGAATCCAAGTTAGTACATAAAATGGAAATTACCGCCGTCCCCCCCGTGTGCCTGAGCGCTTTACACCACCCGTTTTTGACCCTGTCGATGTACCTGGTTTGGAGCGTGCCGGGCCTGAACGCGGCCCTGTAGATGATGAGGCTGGTTTCTTGGTAGCCGTCATTTTTGATTTGGCTTTCAGCCGGTCTTTGCCAACGACAGTGGTTATGCCCTTTTTTTCATGAAAGGCACCTAAAAAGGTTGGATCTTCTTTCCGGCGCTGATCATCAATCTCACGAAGCATGGCCTGCTGCTCTTCAGCTGGTGTCTCTGTTATCTCAACTACTCTTGGAATTGGCTCGCGCGGAATGGTCATACGAATGATCCGCTCGATCTTTTGCACATGGTATTCTTCGGCCATTGTCATAAAGGTAATGGCCTCACCGGTATGGTTTGCGCGACCTGTCCGGCCAATACGGTGTACATAATCTTCGTAAATCAGTGGGACATCGAAGTTGATGACATGGCTGACTTCGGCAATGTCGATACCCCGTGCCGCTACATCGGTAGAGACAAGCACTTTTATATTGCCTTCCCGAAAAGCCTCCATGGCATTGATACGGGTGTTTTGACCTTTGTTGGCGTGGATAACCCGAATATTGGCTGGATCAAGTACCTTTCTGGCCAGGAACTTGTAGACGTTATCGGCTGTGCCTTTGGTGCGGGCAAAGATGATGACACGCTGAAATTCTTCTTTTCGAATCAGATAATCGAGCAGATTGATTTTTGTCCGAAAGTTTGGTACCAGATACAGAATCTGGTTGACCATGTCGGCGGTAGAAGCCTGAGGGCTCACTTCTACCCGGATGGGGGCTTCCAGGAATTCGCCTGACAACCGCTCAACTCGGGCACCGAAGGTAGCCGAAAAGAGCATGTTTTGCCGTTTCGACGGGATAACCTCCAGAACAGACCGAATCTGGGGCATGAAGCCCATGTCCATCATCTTGTCGGCCTCATCAATGATCAGCGTCCGGATTTCCTTCATCACAATCTCGCCCGTCCTGTACAAATCCATCAGCCGGCCGGGAGTAGCAACCAGAATATCGACTCCTTTACGAAGCATCTCGATCTGCGTTTTTGGACCGAGTCCCCCATACAAGGCCAGGTGGCGCAGATCCGTGTATTTCGCTAGCTGGCTGATCGCTTCATTGATTTGCATCACCAGTTCACGCGTTGGTGCCAGAATTAACGCCCTTGGGTTATTACTCTGCGCGTACTTGACCTTCATGAGTAAGGGCAGCAGATAGGCCGCTGTTTTTCCAGTGCCTGTCTGGGCAATACCCAGCACATCATGGTTGCCCAGACTCAGCGGAATAGTTTTCTGCTGTATAGGTGTGGGTTCTGTATAGCCAGCATCGGCGATGGCGTTAAGCAACTGCCGATTTAGGTCAAACTGCTCGAAAGACGTAATTTCCATAAAAATAAATAAGGGGGCCGGGGACAGTTACTCAGTCAATCAGTTGGTGAGTCGGTCAGTCGGTGGGCCAGTAAATGTACAACTCACTGACTGACTGACCGACTCACTGACTGACCGACTCACCAACTGATTGACTCACTAACTGATCGACTGATTAAAACCTTTTCAGCACCCGTTCCACGCCACTAACGTAACCTGAGCCAAACAGATTCACATGGACCAGTAATGGATACAGATTGTAGATGGCCACGCGCTCGTCGAAGCCATCATGAAGCGGAAACGCTTCGTCATAGGCATCGTAAAAGCGCTGATCGAAACCACCGAATAATCGAGTGTGTGCCAGGTCGGCCTCGCGGAAGCCGTAATAGACCGCCGGGTCGATCAGGGCAGGCTGCCCCTGCTCAGTAACCATCACATTACCGGACCATAAATCGCCGTGGAGCAGCGCCGGGCGTTCGTGGGGAAGGATATCGGGTAACCGGTTACGCAGTCGGAACAGGGCCTCGTAGGTAGTTTTTGTAAGGAGCCCTTTATAAAGAGCCATCCCGGCCTGAGGCAATAGTCGATGCTCGAAGAAAAAATCGATTCCGCTGGTAGTAGGGGTATTCGTCTGCTGTAGCGAACCAATGTAGTTTGAAAAACTCAGTCCAAACGTAGCCTGTGTGTGCGAGTGCAGTATGGCCAGCGACTGGCCAAGTGTCTCCCAGTACCGGTGGTCGGGCTGGCCGGGGTCAATGTAGTCGAGGATCAGATAGGATTTATCCAACTGCTGTCCAAAACCAACAACCTGCGGAATGTAAAGGGCGTCAGTCTGCCGAAGCAGATCGAGTCCCCGTGCTTCGGCCTCGAACATGTCGATAGCGTCTGATTCGTTAGGGCGGGCATGATTCCACTTGATGAAAAAGACACCCTCCGACGTGAATACCTGCGCAGCCGTGCTGATATCGCCCCCCGATAAAAATTGTGTTCCAATAACCTCTACGGTCTGACCAAGAGCCAGGAAAAGGATAGACTCAAAAAAGGAAAATTGCTCGTCGCCCCAGAAATCCATGTGGTAGCAAACGTTCCCACGAACGTTTATTGTGAATTAAATACTTTTGCCAGACAGTTGTTTTCCTATGAACGTACAAATCCAACAGCTTTACACTATTGCCCGTAAAACCGAGCGTCGGATTATTGGTCTTATGTCCGGGACCTCGCTCGATGGTCTTGATGTGGCGCTTTGCCGCCTGTCGGGAAGTGGACCTGATACGACCGTACTCCTCGAACGTTTCGCTACTGTGCCGTACGATGAGGAACTGAAAGCCGAAATTCGCACCATCTTCGCCAAAAGAGAAATCGAATTCGAGCAGCTTTGTTTGCTCAATCCCTACATTGGTCGGCTTCACGGTCAGCTGATTCTTGATTGTCTGGCCTTGTGGGGCCTGCAACCTGCCGATATAGACATTATAGCCAGCCATGGACAAACCGTGTATCATGCCCCCAAACGGCAGCATGGCCGGGCTAAATTCCCCAATGCTACGCTACAGATTGGCGATGGCGACCACGTAGCTGCTACAACGGGTATTATCACGATAAGCGATTTTCGGCAGAAACATATTGCCTTGGGGGGCGAAGGCGCTCCACTGGCGGTTTACGGCGATTACTTTATGTTCTCTGCCAGGGGCGAGCATCGCATCTTATTGAATATGGGGGGGATTGCCAATTTTACGTACCTGCCCGCTAATCAGGATGCGGGAACTGTTTTTACGACCGATACCGGACCGGGTAATACACTACTGGATGCCTACGCAAGGCGTGTGCTAGGCAAGCCGTACGATGAAGGCGGTCAACTGGCGTCTCGTGGAAATGTCAATACTGAGTTGCTGAATGCGCTCAAAGACAACCCTTTTTTTGGTACCTCATTCCCCAAAACTACCGGGCCGGAGGTGTTCAATACCAGCTATGTTGAGAAAGCCCAAGCGGCAAGCCAAACAACGGCTGTAGCACCTGCCGACCTGATGGCCACACTCGTTCAGTTCAGCGCCGATACCATTGCCGATGCTGTTGGACAACTGATGCAATCGGGCGAGTCCTATGTCGTTTACCTGAGTGGGGGCGGAGCGCACAATCCAGCCCTGACAACGGCTATTCAGACCTTGCTGCCCAACTGCCTGTTTAAACGAACCGATGAACTCGGCATCGACGGTGATGCTAAGGAAGCGGTCCTGTTTGCCGTTTTAGCCAACGAATGTCTGGTGGGAGGAACTACCTCTTTTGGAGACCGTCAAGGGGTACCAACGGTGTCGATGGGCAAGATAAGTTTTCCTGGCTGAGTTTGGGTTACCTAACTTTTAGGCCTGAATACCTTCATCAGCGTTTCGTTTGTTGTCAGAAAAGGGCCGCCAATAAGATCGATACAGTAAGGAATAGCGGGGAATACCGCCGATAGACACTGGCCAATGGCAGTCGGCTTTCCCGGCAAATTCAGGATGAGTGTCTGGTTGCGGATACCCGCAGTTTGCCGGGAAAGAATGGCTGTTGGAACATACTTGAGACTTTCCTGCCGCATAAGCTCCCCAAAACCGGGCAGCATTTTCTGGCAGACGGCTTCCGTCGCTTCAGGCGTTACATCGCGTAGGGCAGGACCTGTGCCGCCGGTGGTGACGACTAAACAGCACCCCTCTGTATCGGCCAGTTCAGTCATAGTGGCCTCAAGCTGATCCTGCTCGTCGGGAATAACCCGATAGACCGGTTGCCAGTCGCAGGTAAGCCACTCTGTTAGCAAACTGACAACGGCTTTACCGGGAATGTCTTCGTAAACGCCTGCGCTGGCCCGGTCTGAGACGTTAATAATGCCAATGTTGATCATAAGTATTCACTGTAAGGTATAAAATATAGGGTGCATGTTAAAAAAACATACACCCTATATCATACATTCTGAACCCGTTTATGGTTTTTTTCGCTTCAGTGCCAGATCGTGTGCGGTATCGTAATAGGAACGTAAGTTGCTCCAGTCGAATACCTCCGCGATGCTTTCGACGCGGTTACGCTGCGCAATGCGGTCACGCTGCGCCATCTTAACAAATCGGAACAGGACGCTGGCTAACTGGTCGGCGGCTTCGTTGAAATTCTGCGTCCGGCGGTTAATGACGTAGATACCCCGGCTCTCATAGTCACGCATGATCTGCATGATAAAATCACCAAAACCCGACTGGTCGCTGGTGACGGTTGGAATTCCCCGTACTACGCACTCCAGGGGCGTATAGCCCCAGGGCTCATAATAACTTGGGAACACCCCCAGGTGGCAGCCGCGCACAAACTGACTGTAGTCCAGCCCGAATAGGGGGTTGGTTGAAGCAATAAAATCGGGGTGATACACGATCTTGACACGGTCAAACTCGTTGTTGACCAGATTGGCCTGACGAATAAAGCGGGTCATATCATCCTCCTCCACCAGGTTGTGGGTCACGAAAGGTGGCAACCGTTTGGTTTTCCAGCTCTGAACGGTTCGCCGAAGCCGGAGCCGCCAGTATTCGTCTACGAAGTTGTTCAGGTCGGGCAGGGTAATTCCCTGATCCGATGCTGCTGCCTGGAAAAGGCGTTCGCCAACCTGCTTTTCAATGTTTTCGCAGGTTTCCTGGATCTCGTCGAGCAGGGCCCGCGAGTGAAGTACGTCAGGATTGATGGATGTATAGGGCTGTTTCGTAACCATGAACATGACGACGGTCATGTCCATTTTAGCCTCACGCATGCGGTAGTTAAGCCGGGCGAGCGCTTCCAGGGTCAGGTCATAGCCTTTGTTCGAAAACTCAAACCGGCCCGAGGTAAAGAAGTACAGCGTTTTTTCCAGATCGAATGAATAGCTCTGGAAGAAGTGCCCCATCACAAACTCGTGGATCTTCTGCTTATACCGGACGTGTAAATTCTGGAATTCATGAACGGCCGCAAAGCGGGTAATATTCAGGCCGTTGGGTAGTACCAGGTCTGCATTCCGACCCAGGAATACTTCGCACTCCCGGGCTGTAACATCACTTACCGTCGTGAACACGTGGGACTGCATGGCAGCCAGCCGTTCGATGGTGGCCTGCGTTTCAATACCGTAGTGCTGGGCTTCGCGTTTCCAGTCGAAGAAGGGCAGCTTACCATAGAAACCGGGTTCGTTCTGAGCCAGATAACGCCCAAGCATGGTTGCATGGGTAGTGAAGACCGTAGCTACTTTAACGTTGTCCCGGCGTAAGTCAGGTAATCCCGAACTGGCCATCCACTCGTGGAAATGAGCAACAATATCAATTCGTTTAGCATGATCTTCGGCCAGTAAGGTCACAAACTGCCGGACCATTTCGCCAAAAATGAGTGTCTGGTTGACAAGGTCCTCGACGTTTAATGTCGAAATCTGGTGATTTTGCCAGAGCAATCCTTTAACCTGGTTGAGCTGATCGGCGCTGAAACTGGCAATGTCGAACATCACCACCCGCGGCCGACCCGTTACGAGCCAGTAGCCATACTCGACGCCATAGCCTAACTGCCGCATTTTTCGAACGGTCTGTCCAATTTCGGTTTCGTCAGGTTCGGTGATAGGCTCGAACTCAGAAGCGGCCCGCTGGGGAAAATAAGGACCAATCGCTACATAGTTATCGTCCCACTTCTCGACCATTGCCGGAACCTTCGAACGGATGACCGTATAGATGCCGCCTACCTGATTGCAGACCTCCCAGGCAACTTCGAGTAGAAGTTTCCGCTTTGACGTTGAGAATATCGATTCCAAGTTAATGTTTGTGGTTTTGTGGTAGAATGAGAAGTACCGGTTTGGACGAGTCTGAGCACTTACCTTACGAAAAGTAGGCCCAAACTACGTATCACAAACCACAAACCCCAAACTATTTACCCAGAAAAGATTTAGCTTCTAGCACTTCAGTCTTGCCACCTCGTGAAACGGTGTAGCTAAATCCGGGCTGGATGCTGTATGCGCCAACCTCGCCCTGGCGGTTTGTAGCCAGAAAACCAACCTGTACTTCTTTGTAGTCCTGCTTCTTAACAATGCGCAGGGCAGCTTCTTCGCAAGCCTGCTGCGGGCTACGGCCCTGCCGCATCAGCTCAACGACCAGAAACGACCCGCACGTACGCATGACCAGTTCACCCAGGCCCGTTGCACAGGCACCGCCAATTTCGTTGTCGACAAACAGGCCGGCACCAATGATGGGGGAGTCGCCCACGCGGCCGTTCATTTTGTAGGCTAGCCCGCTGGTGGTGCAGGCTCCTGAGAGATCGCCCTTGCTGTCCATCGCCAGCATACCTATGGTGTCGTGCCGTTCAATGTTGATAATGGGCTTATACTTGGCCGTTTTCAGCCACTCGCGCCAGGCCGCTTCGGAAGACTTGGTCAGCAAATTTTCTTTCTTGAATCCCTGTGCCAGCGCAAACGCCAGGGCACCTTCGCCACTGAGCATGACGTGGGGCGACTTTTCCATAACAGCACGCGCCACCGAAATGGGGTGCATGATCTTTTCGAGATAAGTAACCGAACCGGCATTCCCCTTCTCGTCCATAATGCAGGCATCGAGCGTTACGCGACCGTCGCGGTCGGGCAGGCCACCGTAACCAACACTGGTATCGTTCGGGTCGGCTTCGGGTATACGAACCCCGGCTTCTACGGCTTCCAGCGCCCGTCCACCCCGGTCGAGGACGGCCTGAGCGGCTGCGTTGGCTTTCGGTTGTTTCCAGGTCGAGATAACCAGCGGAGCGGGAGCCACGCTGCCGGGTTGAAAGGCCAGCGATGGGAACAGGCCTGATAGAGAACTGAGGGTTAGAAAACGACGACGGTTTAACATGACAGGTGAAAAATTGTATTGATTTGATAACTCCGCTAAAGGCAACATGAGGCTACTTGTTAGTATAAGCTGAATAACCAACTAGTATGTACTGAGTAGAATTACTTATGTTTGGTATACCGCTTTACTACTCTCCAACTCAAAACATAAGCTATGAGAACTGGTCTTAAGACTTCTTATCAAGTTGTCATTACGACGATGATAGTGGCGATTTTGGGTGCATTCAGCGCTCAAACGACAATGCAATAAGCGGAGAAATTACCTGTTCCACAAAAGACAAGTGTTACATGTGCCTCTGGATGGGGATAATAACGTCCTTACGAGTAAGGGTGCTTAGTCATTAAGTAACCAGAAATCCTTCGATCGAATGAAGATACTTTTAGGCTGTGTGCTGTTGAATGTGTTTTTTGTGAGTTTTTGCCTTGCACAGCCCCGCTTTGAGGTAACAGGCTACGTGCGTAATGCCCAGACCGACGCTCCTGTAGCCAGCGCGACGGTACTGCTGCTGGACGTAGGATTAGGCACACTCACTGACTCGATGGGGTATTTCGCCCTCTCGCTACCCAAAGGCAATCAAACCATACAGGTGTCACATCAGAGTTTCGAGACCCAACAGCGTACCCTTACGGCACGGGCTAACATGTCGCTGACATTCCGGCTGACGGAGCGGGTTACACTGCTGCGCGAAGCAACCGTAACGGGCAGTCAGCCGGGACAAAACGTACGGAGTAGTTCGGTGGGCGTAACAACGCTATCGGTTCGGACACTGAAGCAGTTACCAACCCTGATGGGCGAAGTTGACGTTTTAAGAACAGTGCAGTTTTTGCCGGGCGTCAGTAATGTGGGTGAAGCTAGTTCGGGCTTTAACGTGCGGGGCGGCAATGCCGACCAAAATCTCATTTTAATGGATGATGCACCCTTGTTTAATGCTTCGCACCTGCTGGGGTTCATCTCGGTGTTTAATCCTGACGTGGTGCAGGACATAAACTTTTACCGGGGCAGCGTACCCGCCGGTTATGGCGGTCGGGCGGCTTCGGTGCTGCACACGCGGCTGAAGGAAGCTAAAGCTACCCGATTTGGTGTGTCGGGCGGGTTGGGCTTAATCAGTAGTCGGCTAAAGATCGAAGCACCACTCATCAGGAATAAACTAGCGTTCTACGCAGCGGGGCGGCTGGCCTATCCTGATCAGCTGTTGAAATTATTTCCGATAAAGGCGCTTATGGGCGTCAAGGCAGGTTTTACGGATGGCGTCCTGCGGGCTGACTATTTCCCCAATGCCAAAAACAAACTGTCGCTGACGCTATTCAGCAGTGCCGACCGCTTTCGTCTCCCCGGCGATTCATTGCGGCAGGTCGAATTAGACGGTTCCCAGTCTGTGTTCAACTGGCAAACACAGATGGTTTCACTCGGCTGGTCGCACTACCTCTCGGCTCGCTGGCAGATACAGACAACAGGTGTCTGTAGCCGTTACCGGTCCACTATTAGTACTCCCGATTCGGCGCAGGCCTACAAGCTAACATCCGGTATCGACTATAAACAGGTCAAAACAGGGTTAAGCTATGCAAGTAGCACACGTCTGCAGACCGAAGTTGGGCTGAGCGGAATCTTGTATGCTATTAGATCGGGGCAGCTTGAACCCAACCATCCCGCTTCGCAGGTAAACCCGTTATTCTTACCCAACGTACAGGCCGTTGAAGCTGGCCTGTACGGGCAGGCTGAGGTGACGCTTTCGAAACGACTATCAGCGCAGGTGGGACTGCGGTATTCTTGGTTTGGGCGCATGGGACCTGCCAAAATTTACACGTATCGTACGGGTGCTTCCCGGTCGCCCGAAACCATCAGTGATTCGGTCCTGACCGGGGCGGGGCGGTTCGCCAAAACCTACGGTGGTCTGGAACCCCGTTTGTCTATCCGGCTGGCTCTCAGTGAGCGGGCGTCCATTAAGGCTGGACTGAGCCGTATGATTCAGTATCTGCAACAGCTTACCAATACCACTGCCGCCCTTCCTGCCGACCGCTGGCTGGTGGCTGACACGTACTTAAAACCGCAAGTTGCGGATCAGGCTTCGCTGGGGTATTTTCAGAACCTGCGTAACGATGCTGTTGAAGTGTCGGTCGAGGTTTTTTATAAGCGGCTGAACAACGTTAATGATTTTAAAGGCGGCACTACACTGCTGCTGAACCCCTATCCTGAAACAGTTTTTTTACAGGGCAGCGGTTTTTCTCGGGGGCTGGAACTCTACGTCCGCAAAAACGTCGGACTGCTGACGGGCTGGCTCAGCTATACCTACTCGCAAACCCGGTTTCTGGTCTTCGGCCCGTAAGCAGCGAATTGTATACGTGAATAGACTAAGCGGAGCGGGTTTGCCATTCGCCAGAAACGTGTATCCCGTCTGGACCACCTGCGAACCTTGCAGGGAAAGCTTATATCGTACGGCTCAGCAACCCGAAGGCTGGCGGTAAATGCGGGTCTTTCGCTTACTTTGCCGCACAATTGACCTTTCGTTCATGCCCGACGCGACAAAACATATTCTACTCATGGATGGCCCCGATAGTAAGGGACTGATCTACCACGTGACGGGCGTATTGTACCGGCACAACCTCAACATTATTCATAACGACGAGTACGTTAGCCCGTCGGGGCATTTCTTTATGCGGACGGAGTTCGAAGGGACATTTGAGAGCGACGCCCTGCTTACCGAACTCAACTCGACCCTGCCCAACGCCGAGGGCATTACGTTCCGGCTGAATCCGAAGCGTAAGAAGAACATCGTGGTGATGGTGACAAAAGAGCATCATTGCCTGGGTGAGTTACTGATTCGCTACGCCTTCGATGAACTGGATGCCGATATTCTGGCCGTGGTCAGTAATTATAATGTACTGCAACCGCTGGTGAGCAAGTTCGGGATTCCGTTTCATTACGTCTCCCACGAGGGACGCAGCCGGGAAGAACACGAAGAAGCCATTTTACGTACGCTGGCTATCTACGAACCCGAGTACCTCGTACTGGCCAAGTACATGCGGGTATTGACGCCGGACTTTGTCAACAATTTTCCCAACCGGATCGTCAATATCCACCATTCGTTCCTACCCGCTTTTGTGGGTGCCAATCCCTACCGGCAGGCGTATGAGCGGGGGGTTAAAATCATTGGGGCCACGGCACACTTTGTCAACAACGACCTGGACGAAGGGCCCATCATCGCGCAGAATGTGCAGGAGGTCGATCACCGGCACACGGCTGCGGATATGGCTACCAAGGGAAAGGATGTGGAGAAAATTGTGCTGTCGCAGGCGCTGAAACTGGTATTCAGCGATCGGGTGTTCATCTCTGGCAACCGGGCTATTGTGTTGTAAGTCCGGCTTTTTGCAGAACTGCCCGTACTTTCTCTTCGGCCGTCTCTAGCTGTTCGTACTCGCCCGGTACGGCCGAGGCCATGGAAACGGCGGGATGCCGGTAGATCATACCGCTGTCATACCGAACGCTGCCGCTGAGGTGCAACGCGTCGACGCCGGCTTCGAGGAGTGCTTCGGCGTTCGTGGCGTTGACACCAGCCCCAGCCATAATATCGATTCGCCCGGCTGCCTGTTCAACCAACTGGCGTAACAGAGGCAGACCCGCTTCGGCGGTTTGTTGCTGGCCAGAGGTAAGAATACGTTCGGCCCCGGTGCGGATAATGGCTTCGAGCGCTTCCAGTGGCTGGTTCGTCATGTCGAAGGCGCGGTGGAAGGTAGCGGGCAGCGGGTGGGCCAGTTCAATCAGGTGCCGGGTTCGTTCTTCGTCAACGCTACCGTCGGCGTGTAGCAAACCCAGCACGATGCCACCGGCACCCAGCTGTTTGGCCAGTCGGATGTCGGCTTCCATAACGGCCAGTTCGGTATCGGTATAGAGGAAGTCGCCACCCCGTGGGCGGATCATAACGTATATCGGAAGAGTTATTTGTTGACAGACCAGTTGGATAAGGCCTGCGCTGGGCGTAGTACCTCCTTCGGCAAGTCCGCCACACAATTCAATACGGTGTGCGCCCGCCGTCTGCGCCGTCTGGCAGGATTGGAGCGAATAGGCACATACTTCAATGGTCATGAGCGAGTTAGCGTGCGTAAAATGATGTTTGGTAAAATAATTGAAAAGATAGTGACGTTTCGTATCCATGAATCACAGAATACGTTTAATTCGCTATTGAAAACAAACATACGCCTTCCGGGTTAATGGCCTAAACCCCAGCAGGTCGAAACTACAGAACATTTTTGTAGAAAAGAGCTTGGATAATAACGATTTTTTTACTTTTGCACCCTCATTGAAAAAGTAGTAATTAAATACGGAACACACTATGTACTGGACACTCGAATTAGCATCCTACCTCGAAGACGCTCCCTGGCCTGCAACCAAAGACGAATTAATCGATTATTCGATTCGTTCCGGCGCCCCACTGGAAGTTGTTGAGAACCTGCAGGAACTCGAAGATGATGGACAACCCTACGAAAGCATCGAAGAGATCTGGCCCGACTATCCAACCAAGGATGACTTCTTCTTCAATGAAGACGAGTACTGACCTGCCGAACTTATCATCAAAAAAGGGAGCCATTCGCTAGAATGGCTCCCTTTTTTGATGATAAGTTCGATACCATCCTGGCATCTATAGGCAGTACCTGATCAGGCTGTGGTTGAATCGACATCGACTGGCTTACTTTTTACGGGCCGGTCGTATTTTTTAGGGGCGTATAGAAAGCCGAATGCTTCGGCACCTTCCTTCGAGTGCACCTTGTGGTGAATATAATGGGCACGCATAATACGCTGCATATACCGTCCATTGGTATCGAGTTTCACTTTCACCCGCCGATGCACAATGACATCATGAAACAGAAAGTAAAATAGGCCATAGAGCGTAACGCCCGCGCCAACCCAGGCCAGGTAATTGTACTCTGGCACTTCCACTCCTGTAACGATCAGGCTGATAGCCGTCAAACTAAAGACAACGGCGAACAAATCATTTATCTCAAAAAAACCGGCATGATGGTTATGATGGTCGCGGTGCCAGCTCCACAAAAAGCCATGCATTACATACTTATGTGTGAACCAGGCGACACCTTCCATAAAAAGGAATGTACCAAGAACCAGAGCAACGTTTAGCAGCATTTTTGCGTTTATTAAAATGACAACAGTAGGTAAGTTTTGTATTCAGTAACGGTTTGCTATGCGTAAAAGTTGGCTTGTTTAATTCAACTTTTAGCGCAAAGTAGAGATACACCGGTTAGACTTGCAAATTTGTGGAGAAACCGTATCTTTATCACGATTCAGTGCTCAACCAGATGAACCCATCGGGTATGGACTATCAGGCGCTCAAGAACCTGGTCAGGCGGGGAGAGGGAAGCAGTTTAGAGTTCAAACTGAAAACCAATCACCCTGAAAAAATAATCCGGGGCGTGGTAGCCTTCGCCAATACATATGGCGGCATCATGCTCATCGGCGTCGGCGACGACAAAAAAATTCCAGGCCTCAAATATGCCGACGAAGACGAGTACTTGCTCGTTCGGGCCATACACAAACATTGTTTCCCGCGCATCAGCTACACTATCGACCGGGTTCAGCTCCTGGACGAGCGCGAGGTGCTTGTCATTCGGGTACCGCCCAGTCTTAGCAAACCCCACTATATCCTGCCCGACCCGGCTGACCCGGAAATCAAGAAAGCTTACGTTCGGGTGGCCGACAAATCGGTGCAGGCCAGTCGGGAGGTGCGCGAAATTTTAAAGGGAACGCAGGCCGATCGTGATATCCGATTCAGCTACGGCGAGAAGGAGAAAAAACTAATGCAGCACCTCGGCGAGCATGATAACATTACGGTCGATCTGTTCGCATCGATCGCGGGAATATCCCGGAAAATCGCTTCCCGCACGCTGGTATTGCTGGTGCTGGCCAATGTGCTGGAAATTCACCCGAGCGATGTCATGGATCAGTATACGACCCGCCCGGTCAGTTAAGAGAACGGAACAGGAATGAAAAAACGAATGCCATTACTCGAAGTAATGGCATTCGTTTTTTCATTCCTGTTCCGTTCTCTTCGCAAGCGTATCCAGCAAGTCCTCCACCTGCACGTAGGTATACTGTAACTGCTCGTTAGTAGTACAGTACGGCGGCATCATGTACAGCACATTACCCAGCGGTCGCATTAACACCCCCCGATCCAGCAGGAAATTATAGGCGGTATCGCGGATGGTGTTGAAGTACGAAGTTTGCTCTCCCACGTAAATGTCAAAGGCGATGATCGTACCGTGTTGACGGATATTGATTACGTTCTTCCGGGTGGCCAGGCGATTGGCAAACCCCTGGTGCTGCTCGGCAATCCGCTGTATACTGGCTTGGGCTTCCTCGGCCAGTAACAGATCCATACTGGCTAAAGCCGCCGTGCAGGCAAGGGGATTGGCCGTGAAGGAGTGTCCGTGGAACAGGGTCCTGAAATTATCGTTCGACAAAAAAGCGTCGTAAATGGGCTGGGTGCAGGCCGTTACGCCCAGGGCCATTGTTCCGCCCGTCAGCCCCTTCGACAAACACATCAGGTCGGGTTTGTTGGCCAGATAATGCGACGCGAACAAACGACCCGTTCGCCCAAAACCCGTCATGACTTCGTCGGCAATGATGAGGGTGTCGTTGCGCCGGGCCAGTTGAATTAACTGGTCGAGCAGCGCGGGCTCATACATCACCATGCCGCCCGCCCCCTGAACGAGCGGTTCGGCAATGAAAGCTGCTACCTCATCGGTAAACAGTTCGGCGGCCTGTTTCAGTACGGCCTCTTCCTGACCGGCCACCGGAACAGGTAGGTAGGTAACATCGAACAGGAAAGGCGTAAACGGCGCGGTGAAGGCACTGCGGCCACTCACCGCCATAGCCCCGAACGTATCGCCGTGGTAAGCACTGTCGAACGCTACTACTTTCAGCCGGGGCTTGCCCAGGTTGTGCCAGTACTGAAACGCCATCTTCAGCGCGACCTCAACGGCTGTGGAACCATTGTCGGAGTAGAAAATCTTTGCCTGATTCGGGGGCAGAATAGTTAACAGGCGCTCAGCAAGTTCGACAGCGGGCTGGTGGGTAAACCCGGCAAAGATGACATGTTCGAGGGTGTTCAGCTGCTCCGAGATGCGCCGGGCAATGTACGGGTGGGCATGACCGTGAAGATTCACCCACCACGACGAAACCATATCAAGGTAGTCGCGGCCGTTGGCGTCGAATAGGACTGAGCCCTCACCCCGCACGATGGGTATTGGCGAGGGAGCTGTTTGCATTTGTGTGAACGGATGCCAGATGACAGCCTGATCACGAACCGATAAATTTGTCATAACTGTTAAATGACGGGCCATTTGCCCTGCGCTTTCAATACCTGCTCAACAACATCCCGCACGGCCCCGCAGCCACCCGCTTTGGGTGATATATAGGCGCAGGCTGCTTTGACTTCGTCGACAGCATCGGCCGGACACGCAGCCAGGACGTCGGCGCGGCTAAGAATAGGGCAGTCGGGCAGGTCGTCGCCCATGTAGAGGATTTCTGACTCATCCAGACCGTCGCGGGTGACGTAACCCAGAAAAGCGTTCAGTTTCTGGTCGGGTGGTCCACCCATGAAAATATCTTTTATGCCGATAATATCCAGCCACTTTCGAATACCATCGGCATTGGCCGACGAGACGATACCAACCCGAAGACCCGCTTTCAGGGCCTGCTCGACACCATACGTATCTTTGATGTCGAAGGTTCTGAATTGTTCTCCCGATGATAGCAGATGGACACGGCCATCGGTAAATACACCGTCAATGTCGAAAATGAGGGTTTTGACGCGGGCAAATTGGGCTTGTTTGTTGAGCATGCTGCAAGTTTAGCAAAAACCGCCCGACAGTTCCGTATTTTTGACCAATGAAGCAACACAAGCGGCCGCGCCAAGACCGACAGTCAGCTGGCAAGTTCAGATCGGATGGGTCTATAAATGGACCGACTGAAACAGGGAGCGGTCAACCGGATGAAGCCCGAACGGAAGTGGTAACCGCCGAACTGCCTCAGGCATTTGTGGCACAGATGCGGGCTCAACTGGGTGATGACTATGCCGCATTTGAAGCGGCTTTAAGGCAGGAAACGCCGGTGAGTATCCGTGTGAACCCGCGCAAGAGTGGATTCGATACGTCGGGTCTGCAGCCCGTTCCCTGGTGCGCCGACGGATTTTACCTGCCCGAGCGCCCCAGCTTTACACTCGATCCTCAGTTTCAGGCGGGCGCTTACTACGTTCAGGAAGCCTCGTCGATGCTGCTGAACGAAGCCCTCAAACAGTCGGCTAACCTGACGAGGCCGCTGCGGGTGCTGGATTTGTGTGCGGCTCCGGGTGGCAAAAGCACGTTGCTGGCCTCGGCGCTGCATCCCGATAGTTTGCTGATTTGTAATGAGGTTATCCGCAGCCGGGTATCGGTATTGCGCGAGAACATCGATAAGTGGGGCTTTCCTAACGTTGTCGTCAGCAACCACGACCCCGAAGATATGCTGAGCCTGTCGGGCTTTTTCGATGTGGTCGTTGTCGATGCCCCCTGCTCGGGCGAAGGGTTATTCCGGAAAGACCCCGACGCCATGAACGAGTGGTCGGAAGATAGCGTGCAACTGTGTTCGGCCCGCCAGAAACGTATTCTGGCGGCTGCGGCTCCCCTGCTCGATATGGGCGGGACGCTTATCTACAGCACCTGCACCTACAATGATGATGAGAACCTGGACAATATCCGGTACCTGACGGAAAACGGCTTCCGGAATCACCCGCTCGTGTTACCGCCCGACTGGAATATTGTCGAGAAAGATATCGACGGTTCGGTAGGGTATCAATGCTATCCGCACCGGGTGCGGGGGGAAGGGTTCTTCATTAGCGTATTCAAAAAAACAGCCTTCACGGCCCCACCCAAGCTAGACGCCCGCACGTTTCGCAGCATCCGGGCACTACGGACGCGGGAAGCTGCGTCGGCGGCAACCTGGCTACAGAACCCGGCTGATTTCTCGCTCTGGGAAAAGCCGAACGGCGACGTCATGGCCTTGCCCAAAGCGCTGGAGAAGCAGTTTCTTGGTTTGGATGTCGCGCTGAAAAACAAAGGCTTCGGGCTGGAGATCGGCCAGTTTAAAGGAACGGACTTTATCCCTTCGCATGCCCTGGCGCTGAGTACGGCCATTAACCAGCATCTGCCTGCCGTATCGTTGAGTAAAGAAAATGCCCTGCGGTATTTTAAGAAAGAGAACCTGATCCTCGACGAACCCGCAACAGGCTGGCTCCTGGCCCGGTATAACGGACTAAACATTGGCTGGATGAAAGGCGTTGGCAACCGGGTGAACAACTACCTGCCCAAAGACTGGCGAATCAGAATGGACATCAGTGAGAAGTAAGCGTAACCCCCCACCTATTCCATACACATTATGAAACGGTTTTTCACTATTACGGGCCTGGTACTGGCTCTACTCGTTGTTGGTTATATGGTTGGTCCCACTGCTCATCCTGAGGGCGTTACGAACGAAGTCATCAAACTCGACCCGGATTTAGTCAAACTGGAACAGGATATCATAGCGTCGGAACAGAAAGCAAACCTGCGTCCCGACAACGAGGCCCGTATCATTTGGGCCGATAGTACGAAGAAGGTAAAAACGCCATTCAGCATGGTCTACATCCATGGCTATTCGGCTAGCTGGGCCGAGGGCGACCCCGTTCATAAGCAGCTGGCCAAACGCTTTGGCTGTAACCTCTACCTCGCTCGTACCTATGGACATGGCGTTGACTCGCCTGATGCACTCAAAGACATTACCCCTGCTAACTATGCGGCTTCGGCTGAGCGCGCCCTGGCTATCGGTAAGGAACTAGGCGATAAGGTCGTGGTCATTGGTACGTCGGCGGGGGGTATGCTGTCGCTATATCTGGCCGCTCATCACCCCGAAATTCATGGGCTGGTACTCTACTCGCCCTGTATTGCGGTGGCTAATCCCACCCTGAAACTCGCGACCAAACCATGGGGTGAACAAATCGTGCGGACGGCCATGGGGGGCGACCATGTTGTAAATACCAATTATACAGGAGGTCGTGCACGTTACTGGTTTCCGCAGTACCATATCAATGGCCTGATCACGCTGCAAACCATGCTCGACCAGGTCATGACGCCCGAGCAGTTCGCAAAAGTAAAACAGCCGCTGTTCATGGGGTATTACTACAAGGATGAGGATAATCAGGATAAGGTTGTGTCGGTGGAGGCTATGCTGGATATGTACGAAGCCTTAGGCACGCCAGCCGAAAACAAACGGAAAATGGCGTTTCCCAATGCCGGACAGCACGTCATTGCGTCCCATTTCACATCGGGCGATCTGGATGGTGTATATAACCAAACCGAGAAATTCATTGTCGACGTATTGAAGCTGCCGGTCGTACCGGCTACCCCGACATCGCTGGTAGCGGTTCGGAGCGACGAAAGACCGACAAAAAAATAATTAACTTTGACCCATATATAATGAATACGGTAGCCTGCATGAATGTGCGGTCTACAGCCCTTGCTAGGCATTGTTCATTATTCATTACTTATTAACTATTATGGCCTACGGATTACTGAAGGGAAAACGCGGCATCATTTCGGGTGCCCTCGACGAAAAATCAATTGCCTGGAAAGTCGCGCTGAAAGCGAAAGAAGAAGGCGCCACCTTTACGCTCACCAACGCGCCCGTTGCCATGCGTATGGGTGCCATCAAAGAACTGGCTCAACACTGCAACGCCGAAATTATCCCCGCTGACGCTACGTCGGTCGATGACCTGACGAACCTATTTACCCAGTCGACCGAAATTCTGGGCGGTAAAGCTGATTTTGTCCTACACAGCATTGGTATGAGCCCGAACATCCGTAAAGGCAAAGCGTATACCGACCTGAACTATGAGTGGTTCAAGCAGAGCGTCGACATTTCGGCGCTGTCCTTTCATAAAATGATGCAGACGGCTTATAAGCTTGATGCCGTCAGCGAAGGGGGATCGATTGTGGCGCTGACCTATATGGCCGCTCAACGGACCTTCCCGTTCTATACCGACATGGCCGATGCAAAAGCTTTGTTGGAGTCCATTGCCCGAAGCTTTGGCTACCACTATGGTAAATACCGACAGGTGCGGGTAAACACCGTTTCGCAGTCGCCAACGCCAACAACAGCCGGTGGCGGCATCGGTGGATTCGACAAGTTCTACGATTTTGCCAATAAAACGGCTCCCCTAGGCAACGCCACCGCCGACCAGTGCGCCGACTACTGCATCACGCTGTTCTCGGACCTGACCCGCATGGTAACCATGCAAAACCTGTTCCACGACGGCGGTTTCTCCATGACCGGTATCTCGGAAGAGATAATGGCGCTGGTGAATAAGGAATAAATTGAGGGAGTAAAGGGAGGAGGGGGACGAAAGGGAAGAGAGGGATCGCGTACATGCCCCCTTCTTCCCTTTCGTCCCCCTCCCTTTACTCCTTTTTTATTTTTCCCAACTCCTGAAGATCCTACTTCCCTCGTCGGTGGATTCTGCCCGGATGTAGTTGTCCACTTCGTGCTGGAGTTCTTCAACGTGGGAGATGATGCCGACTACGCGGTTTTCGGAACGTAGTGCTTTCAGCGTTTTGAACACGGTTTGCAGCGCGTCTTTGTCGAGAGTACCGAAGCCTTCGTCGAGGAAAAACAGATTTTGCTTCGCTTTGGTCAAATGCTGAATATTATCCGACAACGCCAGCGCCAGCGATAGAGCGGCCTGGAACGTTTGCCCGCCCGACAGCGTCTTCACGCTTCGCACATCGCCCCCATTCAGGTAGTCGCGCACCAGAAAGTTATTCTTCTCATCGAGTTCAAGCTTCAGCTGATTGTTCGTCAGCTTGAAGAAACGCTCGTTAGCCGATTCACAGAGGTTTTTCAAGTAGACCGACGATACGTAGTTGACAAAGCCCTGCGCCCGGAACATCTCGTCCATCTTCTTTAGATCCTGCCGACGTAGTTCGAGCGCATCGTGCCGTTTCTGATGGTCTTTCTTCTGTTTCCACTGGGTTTTGAGCGATTCCAATACGCTGGTTGCCCGGCCATGCTCTTTGTTCAGCGCATCTTTTTCGGCCTGCACTACGGCCAGCTGCTGTTGAATCGTCTCTAACGCAACCGGGTCGAAGGGGTGTTCGGCCAGTTCGGTCTCCAGGTTACCGACCTGTAACTGCAAACCGCTACGTCGCTCGTTGTATTCCTTTATGGCTTGTTTCTCCTGGGTAACATCCAGCCCCGATCGCAAAATTTGTCTGGCCTGGTCGCGGGTCAGGTTTTGATGAATCAGGTTCTGCTCGATGGTTGCTTCCAGGGAGTCCAGTTCCGCAATCACTTCGGCTAGCTGGTTTTGTAGCTGCTGAATCTGTTCCTCAACCGTTGCCAGTTCTTTCTCGGTATCTCCTTTCTGCTTCGACGCATTATCGTAATGGACTTTCACCTGCGCATAGGCCTTGGTTAGCGAGTTGCGTAGATCATTGATCTGATCTATAGCCCAGTTTTTCACTTCATCCAACCGAAAATGATCCAGCGATTCGGCAGCGGTTTTCAACTGGCCGTTTAAGCCTGAGATGGCGTTACCCACGTCAACGACCTGTTGCGCTAGTCGATTATGGGCTGTTTCCGTTTCTCCAATCCGTGCATCGATCGTGCGAATAGCCTGTTGAGCGTCCTGAATTTGCTTTTGCGTATCACTTTCTTTCTGGATTGCCTCAACAACCTGACCTTCTTGATCTCTGGAGAACTCGGGCCAGATGAAGGTATCCTCGTGTTCGATCAATCGCTGGAGTACGTCGCCCCGTTCCTGATTTAAACGTTTGCCGTTCTCCAACTCGCTACGCAGCTTCGTCGTTAGCTCTTTGATGATTAATTGCAGAGCAGTTGTTACCTCAATTTTTCGGTCTACGTTGTTCAGCGCGGCTTCGCTTTGCTGCACATCAACGGTATAGGCATCACCGGTATGCCGGTTCGGGTGGTGTTCTGATCCGCAGAGGGGGCAGGGCGATCCGTCGTGCAGCGCATCCGCGTACCTCCGTAACCCATCCTGAACCATCAGTTGCCGGTGTTTTGTCTCCCGGTCCTGCCGGGCCGCTTTGAATTTGACAAGGGCCTGCTCAATGGCATCCGGCAATGTCTTCAGATTTAACGCAGCCCAGTCGGATGGAAAACCCTCCAGCGCTTTATCCTTTTCCTGCTTAAGCGCTGCAATGGCCAGATCGTATTTCTCGACGGCCAGCTGTAGATCGTCAGCCTGCTTCTTTAGCGGTTTATAAGCCGTGAACCAGTCTTTTACTTTATAAAAGCGTTCCATATCGGACGTACGACCAATCGCAGCGTCAAGTAATCGCTGATGGTTAGCCCGATCGGTTTTGAAGCGATCAAGCTGACCGACTAACTCACTGAGTTGGCCGGTCAGTAAAGTCTGGTTGCGCGTTTGCTGTCCAATCGACTGATGCAGCGTTCTGATTTGCTGAACGGTATCCAACTCATCGGCCTTTTGCTGTAGTTCCTCCCGCGTCTCGTAGGCTTGTTTGGCTGCTTCAAAGACGTTCTGCAAACCGACCAGCCGTTTCGTAACCAAGTTGAGTTGCTGTTGGGCAGATCCCACCGACTCAGTAAGCTTCTGCTTTTTGGCCTGTAGCTTGTCGAGGTTGGCAAAATCAGCCTGAAAAATGAGCAGGCAGCTTTCAAATACTGCGAGGTCCTGCTCCCGTTGCTGGTAAGCAGGCTCTTTGGTAAGCAACAAAGCAAGCTCTTCCTGCATAGAAACCAGCGTTTTGCTGCGTTTCTGATTGTCGAGCAGTTGATTTTCAACCGGCACCAGCCGATTAATTTCATCCTCTTTTTGGCGTAACGAAACCGAAACCGCCGAAATATCGAGATCAGCCTGCTCAATGGCTTCCAGGTTTACATCCGCCAGAGGAGCCAGGAGGCCACGAAGTTCAGAGAGTTGGTCGTCGTTCGCTTTGCTGAGTTTACTCACTCGTGCCGCCAAGTCATACTGATCCAGTTTGAACAACTGGTTCATCATTTTGGTCCGATCGGTCGGACTAAGCTCCAGAAACTCCCGGAACTGGTTTTGGGGGATGATAATCGTCCGCTTGAAATTATCGTAGTCCAGCCCCAAGATCTGCTTCGACAGTATGGCTACGTCTTCCTTCTCATTACCGATCGGATGCCATTCATTACTCTGACGAATAAACATACGTCGTTCGGACGAACTGATCTCCTGGTGTTTTTTGGGATGTCGCTTCGCTTCGTAAACAAACCGGTAAAGCTGCTCATCGGGTCCCGCCTGAAATTCGAAGTCGATCATCAGATGCTTCGACTTCAAATTCATCATATTATACTGTCGATTGTCGCGGCTGTTCAGGCGCTCGGTTTCGCCATACAAAGCAAAGCTGATAGCTTCCAATAGGGAGGTTTTCCCGCTGCCTACCTTTCCGAAAATACCAAACACGCTCGACCCGACGAGCTGACGGAAGTCAATTTCCTGCAAGCCCTGGTAAGAGTATAGTCCCTGAATGGACAGTTTTATGGGTATCATTCGGAATCTGTTGCTAAAATCTCTTTGAACAACTGCTTCAGGCGCTCGTTCGGCTCCTGGCCTTTGTTCTTGTTTTTGAAGTAATCGGTAAAAAGGTGCTCCATGCTCTGCGTCAGGTCGATGGTCTGGCTAGCTTCGGTCTCGCCTGTCTTATCTATATCGCGCACATCGGGCACGATTGTTACCAGTGCGCTGTGTGCCTGCTGAAGTTGTCGACGCTCCTCGCTGGTGAGGTACGACGTTGTTTGCATCGTGATTTCGGCATAACACTCCTGGTTTTGCTGTAACCACTCCACCGCTTCCTCAACCTGGGTGAACCGTGGCCGTAGTAACCGCTTTCCTACCTTCAACGGTACGGGAGTTATAGCAGCCGGTTGGCCCGGTTCTACATCTACTATGATTACGTACTTCTGCTGATCGGCCTCGGCAAAGCTGTAGGCCAGCGGGCTACTGCTATATACGACGGGAGCATGACCGCCATCCAACTGCTGATAACGGTGTAAATGCCCGAGTGCTGTGTATTGAACCTGCTCCGGAATCATATCCGTATAGAAAACCGACGCGCCACCAACCTGCAGAATACTTCGTTCATCGTCGGATTCTTCGGGCTGTTCACCCCCACGCTTCATAACGAATAAATGAGCAACAAGCAGATTGACACCAGCTGTATCCATATAAGCAGTAGCCAGGTTCTCCCAATGGCGTTGTAAATGCTGGCGCAACTCTTCTTCAACGGTAAGCAGACCGAGATACGTACGCATTCGGGACTCGTTGGCATAGGGCGTCAATATAATACGAATGGGGTAATCAAGCGTGGGCAACTGTAGTTCTACAAAACCCGGTGCCGATCGTGAAATTTTGATGTCGCAATCGAACGGGCGAAACTCGGTTTGTGGAAAACCCATCAGTACAATGCTGCATTCCCGGGCAAAGTGGTCCTGTGCTTCGAGCCGACTGGGATTGTCGTGGTTACCAGCAATGGCTACTACGGCTCGTTGTCCTCCGTTGGACAGTCGCTTGAGCGTACTATATAATAGGTCTTCTGCTTTTGGGTCTGGATTGAACGTATCAAACAGGTCGCCAGCCACCAGAACCAGATCGATCTCTTGTTCGTCGGCGATCTGTACAATTTCATTCAGAACAGCTACCTGCTCCTCATACCGATGAAAATCCTGCAAGCGTTTCCCCAAATGCCAGTCTGCTGTGTGCAATATTTTCATGGCTTACTACTTTGTTCCAGAAATAGAACCTTAAAACAAAGATGCAATATAACGCATGGAGAGCGGTTGGTTGGCGTAAAATCACGTTTTTGCTGTCAATTCAATATAGGTAAAATACAATACCATATATATAGAAGGAGTAGTATCTGAATGAACTAAAAAAAGTTTAAAAAATTTTTATACGGTAACTTAGACGCTATCAGCGACTTACCCGCAGGCGACGCAAATCACTCCGAAATGTTTAACCCGAGCCCTTGACAAACCCTGTTTTTTGCCTACCTTTGCACTCCCAAATCGAACGAAACAGGGCCTCCTGATCAGCAACGGCTGACCCCACGAGGATAAACAAAACAGAGTGAGTGGCGAATGACTCGAAAAAGATTTTAAACTTTCTCTTGACAATCAAAATAAGAACCACTACCTTTGCACTCCCAAATCGAATGAAACGGGCACTGAGCA